>NZ_JBQJIL010000008.1:0-416310 GCF_052078715.1 Lysobacter sp. CA199
CCATATCCTTCAGACGCTTGGCCTGGTCTACCTTCAAACCTCCGTATTCCTTGCGCCAACGGAAGTAGGTCTGCTCGGTCACACCCAACTGACGACTGATCTCCGCGATCGTGCGGCCTTGCGCCGACAGCACTTCGGCCTCTCGCAGCTTGTGGATGATCTCTTCGGAACTAAAGCGCTTCTTGGGCATGGTCCAAATCTCCTTAGTCATAGTTTATGAACAATCGATCTGGATCAGTTTTTTCAGGTCAGGTCAACTTGATACGAGGCCACCGTCTTCTGAGCGTCATATACTTGAACGCCTGGATTCTCGCGGGCGAAGCGCTGGGCCGTTTCTGGATGCAGACCGGCAGCGTTGAACGTGGTGGCGGGATACCCGGTGACCGCCGACATGGCTGAGGTAACACCGCCGCCGAGGGAATGGCCAGCGAACTCGACTTCAATGCCACGCTGCTTAAGCAGGGTTCCGAGTCGCATGCCTCGATCGTAGTAATCGGTTTGCATGCCGACAGATTGGGGGAAGTTATTGGCCAGGAAGTCCTCGTTGGTCGTATCGCGCAACGAGCCATCGGCCATTACTTTACCGGCCGAGCCCTTTACCACCACCACCGGCTTTTGGTCGGGGCCTAGGGCGCTAGCGTCGGGCAGGTAAATCTCGGCACGGAAACCAGAGTCCTCGGGTTTAAGAAGGTCAAGCAGCCGCTCATCGCTGACATCAGCCAGCTTAGGCATTCGCTTTCGAAGCAACTCAAGGTTCTCGCTGGCGCGTGTCCAGCCCGGTGGGGCTTTCTGTTGATCTTCTTCTGCGCCTTCATCCATAGCCGAAAAATAGACATCTTTCGCAAGGACCGCCATGTTGTCATCGTGGAACAATCCGTCCATCTCGTTCGCGCGAGCTACAGCGGCAGGATCGCCACTAGCACGAAGCGTTTGCAGAAAAACCTGACGCTCCTTGAGTTCGACTTCAGTGGGGAACATCTAGTGACTCCTTGTCTTAAGTAATGTCGAATTACAGCAAAGGGATATCTGCTTCTTCACTGGGGAAACCGAAGGCTTTGCGCATATCACTGTAGTTCTTGCCTAAAGGTGGGCGCTGGTAGCCATGCTTAAGCAGCCACTGCTGACATTTGCGCTGCCAAGAAGGGTCTTTAGGGTTGCCTGGGTGCCAGAAGATCGAGTTGATGGTGTAGGACTGGGCCGGACTGATGCCGGGGCCCGGCTTGTACATCACAGAGGGATCGGCTCCATGCTCTAGCAGCCAATACACCGATTGAAAGCCCCCAAGACCGGCATAATGTTCAAGAATCGGCCCCAACATGCCTGCATCCGGCTCATTCACGTTCGCGCCGTGCTCGACCAAAGTCTGGACGTTCTGCCACTGATTGCCCCAAATGGCCGCCTGGAACAGCAGCGTCTCGCCATTGGAGTTGCGGGTGTTCGGATTCCCTCCGTGCTCCAGCAGCAGCTTGAGGTAAATGGGGTTCTTTTCTTTGGATGCCCACACCAGGGCGTTGTTCTTGTTTCGGCCTTTAAAGCGCGCCTTATTCGGGTTATCTGTTATCGGAGTCGCTGCATTCGGATCGGCTCCGTTTTCCAGAAGGGCCTTTAAACCTGTCGGGTTTTCGTGGAACACCGGCCATGCGACTAACGGCATTCCTTCGCGACCGAAAATCTTATCGGGATTGACTCCCTCATCTTTTATTAACCGCCTGATCTCGACCGCATCGCCCCGCTGGGCGGCGAACGCCAAGGCTTGAGCTTTCGGTTGACCAGGGAACTGCGCTTCAAGGCTTACCTTTTGCGCTGCCGACGGCTGTTCTCCTGACGCGGGCGACGACGGGGCAAGACACCCAGCGAGGAAGGCCAACAGGACCAGGACCGCCCATCGCGTTACTAGTCCACGGGTGAATTCAGAGCGGACGATGTGCAAGGCGATTTCCTTGTAAGGAGACGGTCATGAATTATCGGACAAGAAGCGCGTTCGGATCGGACTGTTGATCCCCAGCGAATCTCTTAGCCGAGGCCGCTGTGGTCGGTCATGGGCTCTGCGGCAGTGCGTTCAGGCTGGCCGCGGCGGGAATGCCGTTCCAGCTCATCAGGGCTTGTTCGACAGCCGTTCCGTTGGCTTTGATCCAAGCACCAAAGTCTTCCTTTGCCGTCTCGCCGTAGTTCCGGTGCGCGTAAATTGCCATCACGCCCGTGCCTTCGATCAGTTTGATCCGAACGAATACCGTTTCGAGAAAACCTTTCCCTGGCAGGATCGCCACGAGCAGATACTCGGTTGGCTTGTTTTCCGTGCGGGGCGTTGATTCGGTTTTGAGGATATTGCCGGCGCCCTTGTACTGAGCCAGCGAGGCCTCGGCGAGCGCGGCCAGCGTCGCGCTGTCCTGAGCATCTTGACGCGGCACCAGGGTGATCATGTCCTGCCACTTGGAAAGATCCTCCTGTCCGACCGGAGTGAACTCGTTCTGCGTGCCTTTGGACCAGCGATGGGCATAGCGCGTGCCATTGAAGATCAAGGTGGACGCCGATTGGGCCTGGGTCGCATTACCGGTCGCCGCCGGTGACTTGGCCGGCAGAGACTGGGAAGTCGTAGCCACCACAATGGCGGCCAGGATCAGGTGAACGTACTTTCGAGCGATCAGCATTTGTTTCTCCAGCTGTGGATTGATAAAGCTCCAAACACGCGATGATGAGGCGCATCGATGAGATGACGCGCCGACACTAAAAGGAACGGGAGCTAAGGTTGTTCAAGGCCGCAGCGGTGGCTATGGACGCGGCTCCGAACTGTAAGGACTTGATTGCCGAGAAAATGCCGATCCAAACGAGCACAAACTGCGTAATGACGATGGCTCCATTGCCGGTTGGACCAAAGCTCCCATAAGGAACGGATAGAAAAGTCACGCTTGCCGCGAGCAAGCATACAAACGCAGCGAAGATCGCGAGTTGCATATTCCGCCGATCGTATCTCCTGCCCGCACCCGCAGAAGGTGATTGCTCGCCGGCCACGCCGCTGAGTCGAAGAAGCCAGATGCATGCCGCAGCCACAACTATCAGCATGATTCCAACGCCGATGGAAAAAGCTGCGGATATCACCGGCATGTCCATTTCGATTGCCCACTCAAAGCATCGTCCCGACATGGACATCATGTGCAGAACAAGAACAGACAGCACGGCGAGCGACGCCGGCCGAAGCAATTTCTCTGATTCGCTTAAACTGTGGCGTCGATTTTTCATCGATGTACTCGATACTTGGGGTTATCGAACTTGGACCGGCAGGCTGCATGCCTTGTAGTAGATGTGACAGTCGGTGTCGCCACGCTTCTTGCAAGCACTCGTCCCAAGATCTATAGCCTGCTCTACTGTTTCTGCATGGGAGAAATTTGAACCCGTCAACCCCTGGATAATCGCGACGCATTGGTTGATGTACTCAAGCTCGGACCTGCAATCGGAGCCACCTCGCGCCTTGCATTCAGCAAGAGCGTCTTTTTTTGCTTGTCTTTTGTTGTTTCTATTTGCCACGGCGCCAACAACACCACTTGTTTTGTCCTGTGCGATAGCTCCCCAACGTGACGACCATTTAGGTCCTGTCTGGACAGTGCCACCTCCCGTGGAGGGGAACGGGATGCAGGATTTCACGCTTGGCGAGTTCTGCGGATAGAAGCCCTGCGGACAGCCACCCTCCGCATGTGCTGAGCCAGTCGTTATTAGCAGCGCCAGGATGATTCCTGAGATGAACTTGGCATTCATTTCTTCTTGATCTCATTCGGGTCGGGAGCGTCCAATGAAGCACCTGTGCTGTATCGGGCACCTGAATCATAGGATGAGCCAGGTAGTCGCTGGTTTTCCGAAGTGCCCTTGGTATGGGTAGCCGGCGGGGCATATGACCCAGGGGGCTGCCCTTGAGGCCCAGGACTCGTTGCGGGTGTGGGATTGAAAGCTGTGTAGGTGGAGAAGCTGCCCAGCGCCCCGTTGAAGAACGTACCCACCATCGGCGGCACCGAGATCAGAAGAACCGTGACAATGAGCCCAATACCGCCTTGCTGAATGGCCAGCGAGGTCATTCCTTCAGGCTCCAAGCCCAGGATGCCATTCAGTGCTTTGGACACCCAAAAGGCGACGGCGACCTTCGACATGAACTTCAAGGCGATGGCGGACATCACGCTCAACGCCGCCATTGCGAAGTAAGTCGCTATTCCCGACATCAGCCACTTCTTGAACAGCTCTTTTGTCTGTTCGAACATCAAGCACAAGATAAACAACGGTGCCAATCCGACAAAGAAGGCAATGCCGAAGCGATACATGAGCGTGAGCGCGCCAACCGTCATGGGAACGCTTGCGGTGCCGAACCCGGCCATGAGCAAGGCGCGGCCTTTCTGCTCTCTTGTTTCGTCGTCACCGTCGACCACTTGGACGGCATCGATGGCGCTCATGGCGATCTGCATGTAGGCCAAGTTCTGATCAATGGCTGCGACAGAAGTCTTGCCGGTTTCGCCACTGATGGTTTCGTGAATTTCGGTGTCGAGGCCAGTGGTGAGTAAGTTGTAGATGTTCACGTTGCCGAAGGTCATCCCGGTGGCAACGAATAAGATCAACACCACTTTCAGGCTGTTGGTCACGAGCCCCATCATCGGCTCGCGGGAATGGCCGGTTGCGACGCGATAGCCGGCCACCAGGAAGTAAAGCGTAGCTAGGGTGAGCGCGAGTCCACCTACCCACGTCATCATCCGCTGCATGAGCTTGAAGCCGAAGGTGGTGATTTCTTCGCTGAAGTAGTCGTTGATGAGCTTGAAGAAGGCGAAGTCCAAGACGCCACCTTGAGCCTTCGGCGTCACGAACGAGAAGATTCCGTCCAGGGAAAGGATGTCCATAAGTCAGATCCGAACTAAGAGGGTAAAAGGGAGGTTGCAGCCAGGGATGCGAGAGCTCATTTCGAGAGCGCCGCCTTGAGTACGCCGGCCTGGATGATCTTGCCGACAAGCTGCCCTTTACCCTTGTTGCCGCTCAAGGCCCGCTTGGCGAGTCGACTCTGATCCCACTTGAGACCTTCGACATAGTCGTCGTATGCCTTCATTCGGGCTTGCCAGTAATCCAACTCCATCGACGTACGAAGCATGAATCGCTGTGCTTCATTGTCGTTCGCGGCGAGATCGCCCTGCCGTGAGCCGGCGGTGTCCCGTTGCGCTTCGATCTGCTTGAACTCGACGTTGCGGAGCATCAGTGTCCGTAACATCTGGACCGATTCGTTGTATTTCATGTTCTCGGCATACACCATTCGCTGGCACACCGTCAGTTGCTCATTGATGACGTTGGCGTCCAGCTTCGGCATGGCCATCTTGAACGCGCCAACCAATTGCTCCTTGATCCCGCCTTCTCCAGGGCACAAGTCTTCCATGCCGTAGTCGGCCTGCCGCGGCGGAAAGGTGTCAGTCATTTGCGCCTGACCGAAGTTCAAGCGCTGGAGCCGGATGAGCTGCTGCTGGTAGTGGTTCGCCGTATCCGTCCACCGCTTGGCATTCTTGCCGAACTCAGCCGCGTCCTTCGCGATCTGCTGGAGCTGGGCTCCGTAGTTGACCGGATCGTTGACGATCACCTGTGCGCTGGCTTGACTGAGCCAAAGGCCACTCAACGCAACCATCAGTATCGCGGCCCCCCTGATGGATCGGTTCACTCTGCTGCGGTGTTCCATACAGACTCCTTGTCGTATTGAATGTGCTGCAAATAGGTTGTAGCTGTTTCTAGCTATCTTATGCGGCGGAGGCCCAAGTCAAAGTTTTCGGACCATCAGCTGTCTAGGAGATAAGTGAGACCATTTTGATGAAGATAGGCAAGTAACTCGATGTCATTTTTGATCCGGAGTTTTTTTATAGCTTTGCGTTTGTGTCTTGAAATGCTGTCGTAACGGACCCCAACTTCCGTTGCGATCTCGCCGGGTGGGGTTCCTTGACATAGCGCAATCAATATTCGGCGTTGTTGCTGGGTTACCTTGCTCCAGGGATGGCTGGGGAGTATCTCCATCTTGATCGCGGGATCGATGAGTACGATGCCCTGTCTCGCTACGCGCACCGCTTCTGAAAGCAGAAGCAGTGAGCTCTTCTTGCATACATAACCAAGCGCACCTGCCGTCATCGCATCTTCAACAAGGAAGGGGCTGTCGTTTGTTGAGTACATGACGATTTTAAGCTTGTTGTCTCGTAACAGGGCGGCTCGTAGCATGCTCAGTCGATCGTGCGCCTCCGGCAACGCTACGTCTAAAATCACGACAGCTGGAGCGAGTTGCAGTTCGCTGATTGATTCAAGCAGTTCTTCGCTATCGTAAGCCGCCTGAATTTGCTCAGGATCTACCTTCAGTTGGTTCACGAGCAGCGACTTCAATACCATCACGGTGTGTGGCTGGTCGTCTGCAACGATGTATTTCATCCTCTTTTCCTTGAGCTGATTCGTTGTTGGCCTCCAAGCCCGCACCGTGTGTTGATAGTGTGGCGTTACCTCCGGCACTTTGTCATCAGCCGAAAATTCGGCCTATCGGGTTTTCATGGAGGCCGAAAATTCGGCCTATGCTGGCGCGAGTGTGAGGCGTGGCACACTTACTGCTGCCTAGTTCCGAGCGAATAGGCTAAATATCAGTCGCTATGGCGAACAACGCTGCTGGACGCGCTGCACTTATTGAGCATTAGCTCAAATCTGATTCAGGTTTATTCGGATTTTTCTGACAAGCGGACGCGGCATCTGCCGACCGGGCAGGTTCATTACTGGCGTAACAATTAGGTCGAAGCTCCACACTTGAGCGCCGAAATTGGTTTGCGCGTACCTGACGCCTAATTGCACAGCGCACGCCATGTGGAGTGGATGTCCCGCGCGTCGCGCAGTTGCTGCCGTCGTTGATTGCTCGTTATCGCCTCCGGTGGTTCTGGAGCCACGTTTCTCTAGTCGCTGCTGGTTCAATCGCGGTGCGCGACGACAGGGCGGCAGGGGCTTAGCTGGCTACTGACCGCTTGAGGCGGCCGTCTCCAGGCTCGCACCTTTTGCTGGAAGTTTCCAGCCGGGACATTGCCAGCAGGCATTCGACCGCCTTCCCCCTAGCCTTGTAAGGATGAAGAAGTCCGCAGCGAGCACTGCGCCTCGTAAGAAGGCGAAACCGAAGGCCAAGGCACAAGCGTCGCCTACGGTCGAGGAGCTGATCGGGCTGAGGATCAAGGAGGCGCGTATCGCGCGCGGGATCAGCCAGCATCGTTTGGCTCACGGCATCCCAATGGATCGGGCTCACTTGGGGCAGTTGGAAAACGGCCATCACGGTGCTAGCCCCGTGATCTTGGCCAAGATCGCCGTCGCACTGGGATGTCAGATTGGCGAGCTGTTCCCTGACGTTGCAGAGTTCGCTGAAATTGTTGATGTGCGGGCCATCGAACACCGCCCGCGACTTGCCGGTGGCCGCTAGAGAGGCAAAAGGGCCTCAAGCCGTACTAGGGCGGCGACAGTCATAGTCGCAGGATCGCGAGGTCCGAGATTACGCCCGCTTCAGCCAGCGAAATTGTTGGTACTGGAGTTGGTATAAGTGCGGCTGGACCTTGGAAAAAATGTTCTAAAACAATAGCTTATTTACCCAGTCTCGGTCAGCGGGAATGACGGTAGGTAAGTACGCTGTTTCCGAGTCCCGAGTCCCGAGTCCCGAGTCCCGAGTCCCGAGTCCCGAGTCCCGAGTCCCGAGTCCCGACAGAACACAGCATCGCCCCAGCCGCCCGGTCCGGAAACGGTCGGTCGCGCCGTGGGTGGTAAACTGCGTGCGCCGGTTCGCCGGTACACCACAGGTAACGTCTTCAGGGCGGGGCGAAACTCCCCACCGGCGGTAGGCGCGGCAACGCGCGAGCCCGCGAGCGCCTTGGGATCCCGGCCGCAGTCTGCGGTCGCGCGAGCCCGAGGGTCAGCAGATCCGGTCCGATGCCGGAGCCGACGGTCACAGTCCGGATGAAAGAAGACGGCTACGCGCGAGCCCGTTCGACACGACGGGCGAGACGACTCCCGCGGCCCGGCCGCGCGTCGTGCGTTGTCTTCATAGCCTTGAGGCGTTTTTCGCTCACTTCATGCGGGAAACGTTTCATGACCCAGTTCGATCGCAACACCGCCGCGGCCTCGCGCCCGAGCGTCCTCCGTCGAGAGGTGCGCTGATGTTCACCGGCATCATCGAAGGCGTCGGCACGCTGGCCGACAAGCAGGACATCGGGGGCGATGTGCGCTTGCGCATCGCCACCGGCAGTCTGGATTTCTCCGAGCCCAAGTTGGGCGAAAGCATCGCGGTCAACGGGGTCTGTCTGACCGTGATCGAATTCGGCGCGGACTGGTTCTGCGCCGACGCCTCCACCGAAACCCTGTCGTTGACCACGCTCGGCGCGCTCAAGCCCGGCGCGCGGGTCAATCTGGAACGGGCGATGCGCCCGAGCGACCGCCTCGGCGGGCACATGGTCAGCGGCCACGTCGACGGCGTCGGCGCGGTGCTGTCGGTACATCAGGACGCGCGCGCGCAGCGTTGGCGCTTCGGCGCTCCGCAACCGTTGTTGCGCTACATCGCCAAGAAGGGCTCGATCTGCGTCGACGGCGTCAGCCTGACGGTCAACGAAACCGATGGCGAAGGGTTCGAGATCGCGTTGATTCCGCATACCGTGGAGAACACGGCGTTCAGCGCCACCGGCGTCGGCTCTTCGGTCAATCTCGAAATCGACTTGGTCGCCCGCTACGTCGAGCGCCTGCTCGGCGATCGCCAGATCGGAGGTGCGGCATGAGTTTCGCGAGCGTTCCCGAATTGCTGGAGGAAATCCGCGCCGGCCGCATGGTGGTGATCGTCGACGACGAGGATCGCGAGAACGAAGGCGATCTGATCATGGCCGCCGAACTGGTGCGTCCGGCCGATATCAACTTCATGGTCACCCACGCGCGCGGCCTGGTGTGCCTGTCGCTGATGCGCGAGCGCTGCCTGCAACTCGGCCTGGGCCCGATGGTGCGCGACAACACCTCACCGCACCACACCAACTTCACCGTCAGCATCGAGGCCGCCGAAGGCGTCACCACCGGCATCTCGGCCTACGACCGCGCCCACACCGTGCGCACCGCGGTGAGGCCCGACGCCAAGCCGGCCGATCTGGCCCAGCCCGGCCACATCTTCCCGCTGATGTCGCAGCCCGGTGGCGTGCTCAGCCGCGCCGGCCACACCGAAGCGGCGAGCGATCTGGCCCTGCTGGCCGGCCTTGAGCCGGCCGGCGTACTGGTCGAAATACTGAATGCCGACGGCAGCATGGCGCGGCGTCCGCAGTTGGAGGCCTTCGCCGCCGAGCACGGGCTCAAGATCGGTTCGATCGAAGAACTGATCCGCTATCGCCTGGCCACCGAACACACCATCGAGCGTGTGGACGCGCGCGAGATCGAAACCGAGCACGGCCCGTTCCAACTGCTGAGCTATCGCGACCGCCTGACCCACTCGCTGCATTTCGCGATGGTGCGCGGCCAGGCCGATGCGCAGACCCCGACCCTGGTGCGTGTGCACGTGCTCAACCCGCTGGCCGATGCGCTGCATTGGCGCCGCGCGGACTTCGGCCCGGCGGTCGGCGATGTGCTCGCCGCGATCGCGCGCGAAGGCCGCGGCGCGCTGGTGCTGCTGGCCGATCACGCCGATGCCGAGGCGCTGCTGGCGAGGGTGCGCGAGCAGCCCGCCGCGCACGAAGCGCAGGCCGACACGCACGAAGCCCCGGTGTCCGCGGCGGTGCCGACTCGCGGCCATGCGCTGGCCGAATGGCGGCGCAACGGCGCCGGCGGGCAGATACTGGCCGATCTGGGCCTGGGCAAGCTGCGCGTGCTGGGTACGCCGCGCAAGCAGATCGGCCTGGCCGGATTCGGTCTGGAAGTGGTCGAGTACGTGGATATCGCGACGCTGGGCTGAGTCGCGGCGGATCCATGCGCGCCGCCCTCTTGGTGGCGCGCTGGCCTGGATGGGTGCCGACGCAGCGGCTGGCTGTCGGGGCTGAAGCCCCTCCCACAAAAGCTCGCATGGCGGCGAAGTCTTTTGTGGGAGGGGCTTGGGTGCCGACAGCGCCTCATCATGGCCAGCGCAACTCGCCCCAAGACCGGCACCCGCCGCCCCCAGCCGCTAAACTAACCCCCTTTCGCCCAGCCCCCTCAGTACAGCGGACCCCGACATGCCCCACTACGAAGGCGACCTGCGCAGCCCCCAGGGCGCGCGCTACGCCATCATCGCCAGCCGCTGGAACCCGCGCATCACCGACACCCTGGTGGCCGGCGCGCGCAAGACCTTCGCCGAGCACGGCGTCACCGAAGACGCCATCGACGTGATCCGCGTCCCCGGCGCCTGGGAACTGCCGGTGATCGCCCGCCGCCTGGCCCTGGCCGGCCGGCACGTCGCGGTGGTCGCGCTGGGTTGCGTGGTGCGCGGCGACACCCGCCACTACGAACAAGTCGCCGACGGCTGCTCCGACGGCCTGATGCAGGTCAGCCTCGACCACGGTCTGCCGATCGCCAACGGCGTGCTCGCGGTGGAACGCCACGAAGACGCGGAAAACCGCGCCGGCGGCAGCCACGGCAACAAGGGCGAGGAAGCGGCGCTGGCCGCATTGGAAATGAGTCACCTGCTGGAGCAACTGTCATGAACAATCGCCGCCGCCAGGATGGGATCGACCCGGTCGCGCGTTCGCGCGCCCGCCGCCGCGCGCTACAGGCGGTGTACGCATGGCAGATGTCGGGCACCAAGGTCAACGACGTGATCGCCCAGTTCGCCCACGAACAAGCGCATGAAGTCGCCGACCTGACCTATTTCGAAGACCTGGTGCGCGGCGTGGACCAGCATCAGGACGATCTGGATCAGGCGCTGACGCCGTTCCTGGATCGCGAGATCGAGCAGGTCGACGCGATCGAACGCGCGGCGCTGCGCATCGCCGCCTACGAACTGCGTCACCGTCCCGACGTGCCGTACCGCGTGGTCATCAACGAGGCCATCGAGACGGTCAAGCGTTTCGGCGCCGAGCACGGCCACACCTACGTCAACGGCGTGCTCGACCATGCCGCCGCGCAATGGCGCGCGGTCGAATTCTCCGCGTCCAAGAAGAAGTGATCCGCCCGCGCCGCGCCCGCAACGGGCGTCGGCGCCACGGACTGTCGCGATGAGCGCCGCCGAATTCGACCTGATCGCCCGCATCCGCGCCCGCGCGGCGACGCGCGAGGACGTGGTGCTGGGCATCGGCGACGACGCCGCGCTGTTGCAGCCGGCGGCGGGCCGGCAACTGGTCGTCGCTACCGATACGCTCAACGCCGACGTGCATTTCGCGCGCGATGCGGCCGCGGCCAACATCGGCTGGAAATCGCTCGCGGCGAACCTGTCCGATCTGGCCGCGATGGGCGCCGAGCCGGCGTGGTGCACCTTGTCGCTGTCGTTGCCCGCTCAGAGCGGCGATGGATTGCAGGCCTTCGTCGATGGGTTCCTCGACGGTTTCCTCGAACTGGCCGCGCAGCATCGCGTGGCCCTGGTCGGCGGCGACACCACGCGCGGGCCCTTGTCGGTGTGCGTGACCGCGATGGGCTTCATCGAACCCGGCTGGGCCCTGCGCCGCGACGCGGCGCAAGTCGACGACGAGATCTGGATCACCGGCACGCTCGGCGATGCCGCCGCGGCGTTGGCGCTGGCGGGCGTGGCGCCGTACTGCGAAAACGAAGTGGGCCGCAACGCCGGCGATGCCCGGACCGAAGCTGCGCGCTTGTTCGAACGCTTGCACCGTCCGACTCCGCGGGTCGCGGCCGGACGCGCCTTGCGCGGACTGGTGCGCGCCGGCATCGATATTTCCGACGGCCTGCTTGCCGATCTCGGACACGTCTGCGCGGCTTCCGGCGTCGCCGCGTGCATCGAGGTCGATGCGTTGCCGGCCTCGACCGCCTTGGCCGCCGCGTGCGCGGGCGATTCGCGCCGGATCTTGCAACTCAGCGGCGGCGACGACTACGAATTGTGCTTCACCGCGCCGGCGCGGCAGCGGTCGGCGATCGCCCAGGCCTTGAGCCAGACGCAAACGCCGGCCGCGGTGATCGGACGGATCGAAGCGCCGCAAGCGGGCGCCGAGTTCGCGGTGCGCGTGCGCTCGGCCGATGGCTCGGCGTGGACGCCGGTTCGCACGGGTTATCGGCACTTCGGCTGATCGCTTCCGGCCCGACCGGCCAGGACGTTGGTTCCTCCACGACGCTCACGGCCATCGGATTCGACGGCGCCTGAGCCGTCCTGTTCGTTCGAGCGATGCCATCGGCCATGCCGGTGCCCGGAAAAGTTCAGACCGCTTTCACTGCGTGGATGCGAGCCTGACGGCTACCTCGACATCACACACCGCCGATATGGACTTCACGCGTCGTGCATCGTCGTCATCCGTTGTGTCGCGCCGACTCGGTCGGTCCCCGCTGTCGATAGCCCCGCTGTCGATAGCCTCGTCGTCGATAGGCGTGCTGGCGATCGCCTCAACGCTCGCCTTGAGCGGTTGCGGCGTGGTGCGCACCTACGTGGGCGTCAACACCGTCCAACTGCAGGACGCGCAGATCTTCGCGATGGAGAGCGAAATCGATTTCGGCGCGACCTTGATTTGCCCGCGCCGGCCGATGCAGATGCATGTGGCGGTTTCCGCGCAGCGGCCGGGGGAGGCGGCGCCTTCGACCTACGACACTTGGCGCGGCACTCCGGGCGTGCGTCGCAACGGCATGCTGGATTTCAGCAATTTCGCGTTTGCCAGCGAACAAGGCCGGTTCGACGAATGGGGCTGGTTCTATCCCAACACCGACCTGCTGGCCACGCTCGACAGCGGCTTCGTGATCGACACCCAGTTGCTGCATCCGACCGCGCAACTGGCGCAGACCCGGCGTTACGAACCCGAATACAGCTGCATCGTCAGTGCCGGCCGGCCGGGAGCGCCGGGCCGCGGCGGCACCGAGGGCTCCGACGGTTCTTCCGGCAGCAGCGGCAGCGAGGGCCAGAAAGGCGGCGAGGGTGGTTGGGGCGAAGACGGCGGCCCCGGCGGCGACGGTTATCAGGGGCCGCATGTGCAGGTCTATGCGACCTATGTCAGCACGCGGCTGTATCCCAAGCTGTTGGCGGTGCGCGTGTCGGGCGACATCCACGACTTCGTGCTCGCGCCCGCCGATCGTCCGCTGGCGCTGATCGCGCGCGGCGGGCAAGGCGGCAGCGGAGGGCGCGGCGGAAGCGGCGGGAGCGGCGGTTCGGGCAGCGGCGGCGGAAACGGCAAAGACGACGAAAACAGCGGTGCGGCGGGCGGCAGCGGGGGCGACGGCGGTCCGGGCGGTTCCGGCGGTCCGGGCGGCATCGGCGGCGATGGCGGTCAGATCGAGCTGATGTACGACGCTCGCTATCCCGAACTCGCGCAACTGCTGCTGTTCGACGTCGACGGCGGTCTGCCCGGTTCGGGCGGCACCGGCGGCGCCTCGGGCAACGGCGGTATGGGAGGCTCGGGCGGCGGCGGCTCGGGCAACAGCGGAAACTCCGGAAATCAAGGCAACTACGGCAGCTACGGCACAGGCGGTCGGGCCGGACGCGCGCAAGCCACCGCGGGCGACGTGTCTCGATATTTCCGTTCGATACCCGGGGTCAAGATGCTGCCGAACAAGAAGCGCTGATCCGCGCGCAGCACCCCGCAACGGTTGGTGGCGCTACGGCCGACGCGACACAGCGGCTGGGGTAGTACGGGCTTGACCCCAGCGCTTTCCGGTCCGCCGCCGGGATCTGAAACACACGGCGTCGGCACCGACACCGCACAGGCCCTCGGTCTCGCCCGCGGCCGCCACGCCGGCCCGAATGTCTGGATCGCGCGGCACAGTCGCGCGCCCGGCGCTGCGAGTAAGCTCGGCCGACCTCTCCGCCCGGCAGAGTGCGATGGAACGAGGTGTTGCAGTCTGGCTGTTGTTGCTGACGGCACTGTACGCCGGGCGCGCGGCTGGGCAGCGCAATCACTCGGTGTTCTACGACCAGAGCCAGGGGCTCAATTCCGGCGAAATAGCCGCCTTGGCGCAGGACCGCGACGGTTTTCTCTGGCTCGGCACCTTCGGCGGTCTGGTCCGTTTCGACGGACGCAGCTTCAAGGCCTGGGGCCGCGAGCGCCTGCACGAACCGACCGTGATCGTCGCGATCGGCGGCGAAGAACTGATCGCCGCCAGCAATGCCGGCGTCGCCTACGCCCGCCGCGGCGGCACCCTCGAACCCTGGATCGGCCCGCAAGGCCGGGCCGTGCGCGATCTCACCGCGGCGTTGTTCGATGCGCAGGGCCGGCTGTGGGTGGTGTTGGGCGAGCGCGTATGGCGGCGGGACCGCGGCGGCGGCTGGCTGCAGATCGCCGCGGCGACGTTCGACGGGGAAACACCGTGGCGCTTATCGCCGCTGCGCGACGGCGTCGCCTTGGTGACCGATCGCGGCGCGTGGCGGTTGAACCCCGACGCCAGCGCCGAGCGACTGCTGCGGCAACCGGGATTGTTCGCGGTGGCCGGCGGCGGCGATGGGCCGTATTGGTTCGTCGCCCATCGCACCGAAACCATCGCGCCCCTGATCTGGCGCAAGGACGCGCGCGGCCTGCGCAGTTTCCGGCGCCCGTACGGACGCGCGCTGGATATGGTCGAACGCGACGGCACCGTGTGGCTGTCGTTGGATCATGTGCTGGTCACCGTCTCCGACGACGGCAGCCAACGCTTGCAGGACCTGCGTCAGGGCGTGCCCAGCGGCGGGCCGTTGTTGATCGATCGCGAAGCCAGTCTATGGCTGGGTACTTTCGTCGGCTTGCTGCATTTCCCCGGCCCGCACACGTGGCAGTGGACCGAACTGGAAGGTCTGCCGTCCAACCACCTGTTCCGCGCCGAACCTTACCGCGAGCAGATGTGGATCTCGACCTGGGCCGGCGCCGTGCGTTTCGATGCGAGCACGTTGCGCATGCTCGATCCGGTTCCCGGCCCGGCGATCAGCGGGGTGCCGTGCGAGGACGGCGAAGGCGGGCTGTGGCTGACCCGCAGCGGTCTGATCCATCGTCTCGACGACACCGGCCTGCATCGCGCTTCGGTGCCGGCGCGGCCGCTGCGGGAATTCATGAGCACCGGCTGCGCCATCGACCGGCACCGGCGCTTGTGGTTGAACACCACCGGCGGCGTCTATCGGATCGAGAACGGCGACACTCGCGCGGTCGAACTGGTGTTGCCGGCGACTTCGAATCCGCAGGAGTCCACCCTGATCGCGGTGACCGAGCGCGACGAGTTGCTGCGCGTCGGCGGCCGCCACGCTTGCTGGTATCGCACCGATGCGCCGACGCCGCTGCGGCCGCGGCATTGCATCGCCGTGCCGCGGCCGTCGGGTTCGGGTCCGCTGCAACGCGTCGGTGCGCAACGCTACTGGTACGCCAGCGTCACCGGACTGCAGGAACTGCGCGGCGAAACGGTGAGGCGGTTGCCGGGCAACGACTCGCTGCCGGTGAACTACATGGGCATGGTGCGCGCCTCGCCGAAGGGCGGGTACTGGGTCGCCGGCGGAGGCAGTGCGTTGCGGATCGCGCCCTGCGACGACTGCGCGGCGGGTTGGCGCGTGCTCGAGCAGCCCGGGGCGATGCAGGGTCTGCCGGGCAACGCGGCGACTGCCGTGTTCGAACGCGACAACGGCGATCTGTGGGTGGTCGGCAACCGCGGCGCGATCGCGGTACCGGCCAGCGAACGCCAATTGCATCTGCCGCCGCCGAACGTGCGGCTGGTGCGGGCGACGGTGGACGGACGCGAGCACGATCCGGACCGCCCCTTGCATCTGAGCGCGCAGCAGCGCCGGCTGGATCTGGAATACGCCGCGCTGACCTATCGCGATCGCGGCCTGCTGCGTTTCCGCTCGCGCACCTCCGATCGCGACGCCTGGTCGAAGGCGGGCAGCGAGCCGATCCTGCAATTGATCGACCTGTCCGCCGGCCGCTATCGCGTGCAGATGCAGGCCAGTCTCGACGGCGAGCGCTGGTCGTCGGCGCAGGCGTTCGCGTTCGACGTCGCGCCGCCGTGGTGGGCGACCTGGTGGGCGCGGCTGATCTGGCTGAGCCTGTTGTTGGGCGTCGCGATCGTGCTGTATCGCCTGCGCGTGCAGCAGTTGCTGCGGCTGGAACGGCAGCGCAACGACATCGCCATGGACCTGCACGACGAGATGGGCTCGGGTCTGGGCTCGATCAGCGTGCTGGCCAACGTGGCCGCGCGCGAAGGTTCCGATGAGCGCGAGCGGCGCCAGATCGCCGGCGAGATCGCTTCGGTCGCCGAACTGCTGGGTGGCGGCCTGCGCTCGCTGGTGTGGACCATGCGCGAAAGCCGCGCCGGCCTGGGCGATCTGGCCGCGCAATTGGCCCAGCACGCCGGCCGCCTGTTGCCGGGGCCTTCGCCGGAGTTGCGCATGCGCTGGCCGCAGGCGTTCCCGCCCGGCACGGTGCAGCCGCAGGTGCGCCGGCATGTGCTGATGATCGCGCTGGAGGCCTTGCACAACGCCGCCCGGCATGCCGGCGCGGGGCAGGTCGTGGTCGAACTGAGCGCGCAGGCGGCCGGCTGGTGTCTGCGCATCGACGACGACGGTGTCGGCTTCGATCCCGAACATCCCGCGCGCCGCAGCGGTCTGGACACGATGCGCCAGCGCGCGCGTTTAATCGGCGCGCGGTTGGAGCTGGACAGCGCGCCAGGCGCCGGGACCCTCATCGCCTTGTACTTCGAACCGTTCGGTACTTGAATGAATACGACTCGCGCGAAGGCTGGGCGCAAACGGCGGGATCGGATCGCATGCCCATGCGATATCCCGCCGCGGCGGCGACCGGCACGGTGCGGTGCATGAACGCTATGCCCGCAGCGATCCGCGTGGCCGTGGTCGAAGACGATCCGCGCTACCGCGCCAGTCTGGAAACCTTGGCGCGCCATCTGCCGCGGTTCGCGCTGGTCGCCGCCTATCCGGCCGCCGAGCCGCTGTTGGCGCGCGCCGCGCAGGCCCGGCGCCGCGGCGAGGAGCGGCCATGGGATCTGGTGTTGATGGACATCGGTTTGCCGCAATTGGACGGTATCGAGGCCACGCGCAAGCTCAAGGCGATGTTTCCGGAACTGCGCGTGGTCGTGCTCACTGTGTTCGAAGAACCCTATCGTGTGCTGGCGGCCATCTGCGCCGGCGCCGACGGCTATCTGCTCAAGAGCGCGTTGGGTTCGCAGATCGGCGAACAGTTGGAACAAGTCGCCGGCCACGGGGCGGCGCTGTCGCCGCAACTGGCGGCGACGGTGATGAACTTCGTCCGGGTCGGCAACGCGCATGCCTTGAATCATCGCCTGCCCGCCGATCTGGGCCTGACGCCGCGTCAACTGGATGTGTTGCGCGAACTGGTCAAGGGAAAATCGTATCCGCAGGCCGCGCGCGCGCTCGACATCTCGCTCGATACCGTGCGCACGCACGTGCGGCGGATTTACTCGGCGTTGCAAGTGCACAGCGTCGCCGAGGCCGCCGCTTACGCGCTGCGCCATGGCCTGGTCTGACCGGGTTCCGCGTTATGCGCGATCTTGTCGCATCGTGATGCGATAGGCAGCCCGATCCGGTCTGCCTAGCCTGCGCCTGTCTTCAGCAGACGGGTGCCGGACATGGAACGCGCAATGCAGTGGGGTCGCAGCACAGTCCCGCCGACCGCCGATCGATCGGGGTCGCGTGGTATCGAACGGGCAGGCCGATGGTTGAGCCTGATCGCAACCGGGCTGGCGATGGCGCATTGCGCGCCCGCCGCGTACGGCGCGGTGCCTTATCGAATCGAATGCCCGGACCAGCAGGTCGTGGTCGGTTTCACCGGCCGGGTCGGCGCCTGGGTCGACCACATCGCGCCGCTGTGCGCGGGTTGGGACGCGAACGCGCAGCGGCTGGGGCCGGCGGTGGCGCAACCGCGCGTGGGAGAGTCGGGCGGCGGCGATGCCGCAAGCCGACGCTGTCCCGACGGCATGGCGGTCGGCGCCGATTATCGCATCGCCTATGCACGCGATCCGCGCGTGCTGCATTCGATCGAGTTCACTTGCGTGCCGGTCGACGGCTCATCGGGCAATCGGGTCGCGCGTTCGTTCGGCTCGGACTCGGAAATTTCCAAGCCGCCGCTGATTCCGATTCCGATCACCGAATCCGGCCGGGGCGTGGTGGTCGAAAACCGCTGCGCCGACGGCCAACTGTTCAGCGGCATCGCCGGATCGTCGGGCTTGTACGTCGATCATTTGTTGCCGATCTGCGGCCCCGCGCCGGAACTGACGGCCGCACCTGCGCCGCCGCCCGCGCCGAAGGCGATCGCGACCGCTGCGGCGCCGGCGGATTTGTCTTCCAGACGCCTGGCCGGCTTGGCGAAGCCGGTGGCGGCAAGCACCGCGATCGGCACGACCCGTCTGGCCGCCGCGGCCACCGCGGCCACCGCGGCCAGTTTCGCTGGCCGTTGGACCACTACTTACGGGCCGATGACGATCAGCGTGAACGGCGACAGCGCCACCGGCGTGTATCCGCAGCAAAGCGGACGCGTCGCCGGCACGGTGCGCGGCGACGAACTCAAAGGCCGATGGACCGAAGGCGCTCAGTCGGGCGAGGTGACCTTCACCCTGCAAGGCCGCGACCGCTTCCTCGGCTGCTGGCGCAGCGGCAGCGGTGGACCCGAGCGCTGCAACTGGCAGGGCACCCGCGACTGATCCGCACCGGATTGTCCAACGGCGAAGACGGATCGCTTCGCCGCAACGGTTCCAAAGGAGCCAAACATGCGTGTGTTGCGCGGTTTGTCGTTCGGTGGCGCTCGCCACACCGTGTTCTTGCTGCTGACCTTGGCGGGCGTGGCGGCGTGTCCCGCGCACGCCGACGATGTCTGTCGCGACGACCTGGGCCTGGCGATCAACCCACCACCCGGAACCAATGCCGGCAATGAGCACGGCGCGGACAACACCACCTGCCACGCCACCAGCAGCGCTTACGGCATCGACAACAACGCCAGCGCCGAACAGAGCGTGGCCTTGGGCAGGACCAACCGTGTTTACGCCGCGCAAGGCGTGGCGGTGGGTCTTTCCAACACCACGACCGGCCGCCAAGGCAGCGCATTCGGTTCCGCCAATCGGGTGGGCGGCATCAGCGCCAGCGCGTTCGGCAGCGGCAACAGCGCCTACGGAAATTACAGCGTCGCCGCCGGCGACGGCAATCAGGTGCTCAACGATTACGGCAGCGCATTCGGCGCGCGCAATCGGTCCGCCGCTGCCTATGCCGTCGCCGTGGGTTTCGACAACCGCGCCGACGGAATCCGAGGCACTGCGGTGGGAGTGAGCAATTCGGTCGGCGCCAACTCGGGTACGGCGCTGGGTACGGCGAACGTGGCCGACGGCGATTTCGGCAGCGCAGTCGGCGCGGCCAACTACGCCAGTTCGATGTACGGCAGCGCGGTCGGTGCGAACAATTATGCCGACGGCGAGCAGGCCAGCGCGTTCGGTTTCAACAACAGCGCGCGCGGCTTGCAGAGCAGCGCCTTCGGACACGGCAGTCAGGCCTTAGCCGATTACAGCACGGCGATCGGCCACGGCGCCGTCGCCGATCGCGCCGACACCTTGTCGGTCGGCGCGGCCGGTGCCGAGCGTCAGATCGTCAATGTCGCCGCAGGCACGCAGGCCACCGATGCGGTCAACGTCGAGCAATTGCGCTCCACGCTGGCCACCGCGAACGCTTACACCGATACCGCGGTGGCGACCGGCGGCCCCGCCACGAATGCGTACACCGACGACCGCGAAGCGGCGATCCGCGGCGATGTCGCGACCGCGGACGCGGCGACTTTGTCTTCGGCGCGCAGCTACACCGATCAACGCGTCGGCGCGTTGGCGCATCTGGCCGACGACTTCGAGGCCTTCCGCGGCCGCATCGACGATCGTTTCCGCGATCAGGACCGGCGCATCGACCGGCAGGGCGCGATGAGCGCAGCCATGCTCAACATGGCGATCAACACCGCCGGCGGGCAGAGCCGGCGCGGACGCATCGCGATCGGCGCGGGGTTCCAAAGCGGCGAACAGGCGGTGTCGCTGGGCTACGGACGGCGTATCGGCGAGCGCGCTTCGTTCTCGCTCGGCGCGGCCTTCAGCGGCAGCGAGCGGTCCGGCGGCGTGGGATTCGGTCTGGATCTTTAGATCGCGAGCTTCCCGGCGCCGCCGGATCGTTGGCCCGCGCGGTTTGGTTCGTGGTGCGCGCCACCTCGACGGACGATGGTGAAAGCCTGTGCCATCAGTTGGGTCGCGCAGGTCGAAAAGTTCAGACCGGCTTCATTGCCTGAATGCGAGGGTGGCTCTCCTTCTCAGCCGGCCCTTCGCCATGTGCCACGTTTCTCCGGGCAGCGATCGCTTCAGCCCCGAACCGGCACGCGCCCAGGGTTTCGCTTCCGTCTTCAACATCGCGCTCGCAGTAGCGATCGGCGTTGCGTTGAGCGGTTGCGGCGCGGTGCGCTCGATCGCCGGCATCAACACGATCCATCTGCAGGACGCCCAGGTCAGCGCGATGGAAACCGACATCGGTCCGGACGTGACCACGATCTGCCCGCGCCAGCCGGTGCAGATGCATGTGACGGTCACCGCGCAATTGCCGCGTCAGCCCGCGCCCGCCGGTTACGAAACCTGGCGCGGCGCCAACGGCACCCGCCGCAACGGCATGCTGGATTTCCGCAACTTCACCTTCTCCAGCGCGCAGGGCCGGTTCGACGAATTGGGTTGGTTCACGCCCAATCCCGACGTGCTGGCGACGCTCGACAGTGGTTTCGCGATCAGCACGCAACTGCTGCATCCCAACGCGCAGCTGGCGCAATCGCGGCATTACCCCGCCGATTACCGATGCATCCTCAGCGTCGGCGCGCCCGGCGGGCCGGGTCAGCCCGGCAGCGGCGGGGCCAGCGGTTACAGCGGCAGCGACGGACGCAACGGCTTCGATGGACAACACGGTGGTTACGGCGGCCGCGGCGGCGATGGCGCGCCTGGCGGTCCGGGTTTCAATGGACCGCAACTGCGCATGTATGCGACCTACGTGAGCACGCGTTCGTATCCGAAGTTGATCGCGGTGCGCGTGCTCGGCGATTTCGAAGATCTGGTGTTGGCGCCGGCGGATCGTCCGCTGACCTTGGTCGCGGTCGGCGGCATCGGTGGCGCGGGCGGCGATGGCGGCATTGGTGGCAGCGGCGGCGATGGCGGACGCGGCGACGGCGACAAGGATCGTCCCGGTTACGGCGGCGAAGGCGGGGACGGCGGCGATGGCGGTTTCGGCGCGCCCGGCGGCATCGGCGGCGATGGCGGTCGCATCGAACTGATCTACGACCGGCGTTATCCCGAGTTGGCGCATTTGCTGCATTTCGATGTATCCGGCGGACCGCCCGGTCCCGGTGGCGACGGCGGCAGCGGCGGCAGTCAGGGCAGTGGCGGCGGTGGCGCGCGTCCCGGTCGCGATGGACGCTACGGCGACTCCGGCGGTTCCGGTCCGGACGGCGTGCCGGGACGGCCGGGGCAGGCGGAATTCGGCCCGGGCGAGGTGTCGATGTACTTCAATGCGTTGCCGGGGCTGCGGATGCTGTGAGCCGCGCGGCGGCGTGAGTGCGGCAGTCGATTCGCCGCCGCACCCGCACGGCCGGTACGTTGGCCAACCGGCGCCGCGACGCGGCGGTGCGACGCGCGCCCGGCGAAACCTCGCGCTTTATTCGTCCGGCAGCAGCTTGCCCGGATTGAGAATGCCGTCGGGGTCGAACACACGCTTGAGTTGCCGCATCAGCGCCAGCGTCTGCGCGCCCACTGCCTGCGGCATGAAATCGCGCTTGGCCAGACCGATGCCGTGCTCGCCCGATAACGTCCCGCCCAACGCCAAGGCCAGTTCGAACACATGGCCCATCGCGGTGTGGGCGCGTTGGTTCTGCGAGGCGTCGGCGGGTTCGTAAAGCAGATTGACGTGCAGATTGCCGTTGCCGGCGTGGCCGAAGCACACGATCGGCAGATCGAATTCGCGCGACAGCGCCTGCACGCCGTCGACCAGTTCGGGAATGCGCGAGACCGGCACCACCACGTCTTCGTTGATCTTGCCCGGCGCCAGCGTGCGCAACGAAGGCGACAACGCCTTGCGCGCGGCCCAGAGTTTTTCGCGCGCGGCCTCGTCGGCGGCGTCGTCGAGCGAGATCAATCCCTCGCCATCGGCGGCGCGCTTGAGCGCCTGGATCGAGTGCGGCAGGGTGTACGCGTCGCCGTCGGCTTCGATCATCAGCAGCGCGCCGGCATCCAGCGGCAGGTCGGCGCCGCCGACATCGCGCGCGAGCCGCACGGCATGGCCGTCCATGAACTCGAGCATCGACGGCGTGACCGGTTGCGCCATCAGCCGCGCGACCGCGAGCGCGGCCGAGGACACGTCGCGATACGTCGCGCGCAACGCGGCGCGCGCCGGTGCCGATGGCGTCAGCCGCAGGCTGGCTTCGACGATCAATGCGAGCGTGCCTTCGCTGCCGACCAGAAGGCGATGCAGGTCGTAGCCGGTGGAGCCTTTGGTGGTGGCCGTGCCGCAGACGATCAACTCGCCCGCGCCGGTCACCGCGGTCACCGCCAGCACGTTGTCGCGGCTGGCGCCGTACTTCACCGCGCGCGGGCCGCCGGCGTTGCAGGCCAGGTTGCCGCCGACCGTACTGAAGGCCGCGCTGGTCGGATCGGGCGGCCAGAACAGTCCGTGTTCTTTCAAGGCCTGTTGCAGATCGCCGTTGAGCACGCCCGGTTCGACGATCGCGCATCGGTCGCCCGGGCGGATTTCGACGATCCGGTTCATGCGTTCGAACGACACCACCACGCCGCCGGCGATCGGCACCGACGCGCCGGTGGTATTGGTGCCGCGGCCGCGCGCGACCACCGGCACGCGGTGGCTCCGGCACGCGCGTACCAGCGCTTGCACCTGCTCGCGCGTGCGCGGCAGCGCGACCGCGTCGGGCAAGGATTGGCGGCGCGAGTTGTCGTAGGCGTAGGACAGGCGCTCGCCAGGATCGGTCAGCCAGCCCTCGCCGAGCAAGCGCGCGAGTTCCTCGTGCAAGGCCGGCGGCAGACGCGAGTCGGCGGCGGCGCTCATCGCGCCGGTTCCGCGCGTGCGAACGTCCGCCGCAGGCCGGCGCCCAGCGTTCCCAAGGCGAGCGCCGGCACCACGATCCAGCGTGCTTCCGACCACAACACTTCCAGGCCGCGCGCGCTGAAGAAACGCGCGCCGATCGGCGAGACCTCGATCGGCCTCCAGGGCGCGAAGATGCGCGCATCCGACCACGGCCAATACAAAGCCACGCCGAGCCCTCCGTCGGTCAAGGCATCCAGCGCGGGATGCGAGGCCGCGCACAGGAACAACCACAACGCCACCCGCCACGGCGGCGCGCGCAACCAATGCGAGGTCATCGCGCCGAACACCGCGATCAAGGCGGCGAACGCGAAGGAATGGCTGGCGCCGCGATGGCCGAAATCGTCGGCATAAGCGATGCCGAGCTTGAACGCGACCACATCGGCGTCGGGCAGCATCGCCACCAGCGCGCCGGTCAGCAACAAACGCGGAGGAACCGCGCGCGAGCCGAGCGCCCAACCCAGGGCGAGCGGGACCACGGCGTGGGTCATGACGGTGGGCATAGCGCTTATGGTATCGCCGCGAGCTGCCGGCCGCTCGCTCGCGCCTCGGGCACGGTGTTGGCAATGGATACGGGCGTCCGAGCAGGGTGGATATGCAGCCCGGCGACAAAAATCCCGATCACCCGTTGTAGGAGCTGCGTAAGCTGCGACCGCGAAACACGCTTGCGTGGTGGGTGTGGACTCGCGGTCGCAGCTTGCGCAGCTCCTACAGCGGGGCTACACGCAGCGGCCTTGACTCCAAGACTGCTCGAGCGAACGTGGTTGCCGCCTCGCAGCTAGATATCGTCAGCGCGAAACGCATCGCGCAGCCAGTGCAAGCTCGGCCGGGCCGGATCGCCGTCGGCTTCGATCACATCGAAACGGCAGGGGCTGTCGGCATACGCCGGATGCGCGAGCAGAAACGCTTGCGCGGCCAGTACCAGCTTGCGGCGCTTGCGCGCATCCACCGAAGCCGCGCCGCCGCCGAAGCGGGCGTCGCGGCGATAGCGCACTTCCACGAACGCCACGACGGCGCCGTCGAGCATCACCAGATCGAGTTCGCCGAAACGGTAGTTGGCGTTGGCCGCAATCGCACCCAGCCCGTGTTCGAGCAGGTGCGCGCGCGCCGCGGCTTCGACCGCGGCGCCGAGCCCGCGACGGTTCGTCATGCCGTGCGCGCCGCGCCGTTGTCCGTATCAGCGCCGCGAAGCATCCGCCAGCGGCACTGCGACGCCGCTGCTGAAGGTCGACCATGCCGGCGTGCGCAGCACGGTGCCGCCGCCGTCGATGCGCAGCACGCCGGTCGCACCGGCGATGTACGCGTCAGGACGCGTGGCCAGGCGTTCCAGGTAGGCGCTGAGCTGCCAGGCGTCGTAACCGAAGGCGAACAGCCGCGCGCCTGGGCCGCGTGCGGTCGGCAGGGTCTGGGCGACGCCGACCGCCGGCGGCAGTCCGCGGATGCCGCCGGCGGTCCAGGTTTCCGACGGGAAGGCGATGCCGTCGAGCACGCGGTCCTGTTCCGGCTTGCCGGTGCCCGACAACAACTGCGAAGTCGCCACGCGCGGCTTGTCGGACAGGCCGGCCAAGGCGAGCTTGGGAATCAGCGTGCGCGCCGAACTGCCTTTGACCGCCAGGAACACCGCATCCACGCCGCCTTCCTTGGCCACGAACGGGCCCAGATCGGCGGTGCCTTCGCTGATGCTGTCGGTGAGCACGGCGCCGTTCGAAGCCAGGCGTTCCTTGAGCGCGGCGATCGCGCGGCGCTGGCTGTCGTCGCCGCCTTCGATGGCGAGCACGCGCTTGGCCTTGCGTTCGAGCAGGTAATCGGCCGCGGCCAGACCCTCGTCTTCCGGCGTCAGCGAGAAGCTGACGTTGCCGCTGGGCGGGGCGACGTTGCCGCGATTGAGCGCGAGCACCGGCACCGGCAACGCGTCCTTGCCGAACACCGCGCTGACCTCGTCGCGGCCGAGCGGGCCGATCACGAAATCGCTGCCGTCGGCGACGGCCTTGTCGTAAGCGGCCAAGGCGCCGCCGGCGGTACCGGCGGTGTCGTAGAAGAATATTTCCGGGCGGCGCCGGCTTTCGCCGTAGTAGGCGGCGTTCAAACCGTCGCGCACTGACGCGGCGGCGACCGCGGTGGGGCCGCTGGACGGCAGCAGCACCGCGAGCTTGACCGGCGGCCGGTAACCGTCGGCCTCGGCCGGCGGACGCTGACCGGCGTTGAAGCGCCAGTCCGAGCTGCGGTCGAACGGACGCGGCAACGGCAGGCCGCGCTTCATCAGCGCGCGGCCGACGAAGTTGTACAGCGGGTCGCCGGCTGCCAGCGCGTTGGCTTCGCGGCTGAGCGTGGCGTCGTCGAGATTGGCCAGCAGGCGTTCGATCTGTTGTTCGTTGGCGCTGCGCTCGGCGCCGGCCAGGCCGGCATGAGCGCGCGCCAGATGGCTGGCCTGGGCCACCATCGGGTTGGAGGTCTGGGTCGCAGCGACCGGGCGGGTCTCCACGCTGGCGCAGCCGCCGAGCACGGCGGTGGCGGCCAAGACGCTGAACATCCATGTCAAGGCGGGCCGGTTTTTCTTATGAGTCATCGGCTTGCATTCGCCGCGCAGCGGCGTTCCTATGGGACCGGTTAGGATTCTACCCGGCCATGAGTAGCGGTGAATCATTTCCGGCGCCTGCGCTTCAGGTACGGCGCGGGCGTGGGGGTGTTGGATACGCGAACGGCGCGGTGTCGCCGTCGACTCCCGCCGATACACGCCGTTCGCCGCCCCTTCCCGGCCACCCCATTCAATTGAGCACGATGCACACTCCCGGCACCTTACATATCGTCGCCACCCCGATCGGCAATCTCGGCGACCTCACGCCGCGCGCGCTGGAGACTTTGCGCACGGTCGCGGCGATCTGCGCTGAAGACACCCGGCATACGCGGCAGTTGTTGTCGCATTTCGGCCTGGAGCGGCCGTTGTTGGCGCTGCATCAGCACAATGAAGAGCAGCAGGCCGCGCAACTGGTGTCGCGTCTGCAAGGCGGGGATTCGCTGGCGTTGGTATCGGATGCGGGCACGCCCTTGGTCAGCGATCCCGGCTATCGGTTGGTGCGCGCCGCGCGCGCGGCCGGGGTGCGGGTCTCGCCGGTGCCGGGCGCCTGCGCCGCGATCGCCGCGCTCAGCGTCGCCGGCCTGGCCTCGGACCGGTTCAGTTTTGAAGGTTTTCTGCCGGCCAAGGGCTCGGCCCGGCGCGAACGGCTCACCCGTCTGGCGGCCGAGCCACAGACTTTGCTGTTCTACGAATCGGCCCACCGGATCGAGGAAACCCTCGATGACATGATCGCTGTGTTCGGCGCGCAGCGCGGCGCGGTGATCGCGCGCGAGCTGACCAAGCTGTTCGAAACCGTGCTCGACGGGTCGCTGGCCGAACTGGCCGCGCAGGTCAAAGCCGATCCGAACCAGCGCAAGGGCGAGTTCGTGGTCATCGTCGAAGGCGCCGGCGACGATGCCGATGCCAAGGTGGTCGAAGGCAAGCGCATCTACGCCAAGCTCAGCGAACACCTGCCGCCGTCGACCGCGGCGAAGCTGGCCGCGGAGTTGAGCGGGGCGCCGCGCAAGGCCTTGTACGGCAGCGGCGAATGAGCGCCGTCGATCAGCCCGTCGGCGGTGGTTTGCGCAGGGGGCGCATCGCCGCGACCAGTTGATCCAGCAGTTCGGGCCCTGCGACCACTTCGAAGAACCAACGGTCTTCGGAGATGAAGATCGGCAGACCGTTGACCTGCAGGGTCCGTTCGCCGCCGTCGATGCTGAAGGAGCGCTCGCCGTCGATTTCGGTTCGGCGGATCGAGCCATAGGCCGGCCAGAACGCGGCCTGCAGTTCTTCCTCGGTCCAATCGGGCAGGCGCGCGGCGAGGCTTTCGGCGTCGAGCAAGCCGGCGCGGCGGAGCATGCCGCGCGGGTACAGCGGGAAGTGGTCTTCGGGGTCGTCGCTTTGCATGTTCGGCCGCTCCTTGCCGCTGACGGGGTGTCGCCAATTTAACCGCGCGACGGCCGATTGCCCGCGGCGCGTGCGACAATGCCCGCGCGGAGCAGGCCAGGCAGTCGCGTCATCGGATCGCAAGATCCGGTGCCGAGGAAAGTCCGGGCTCCACAGGGCACGGTGCCAGGTAACGCCTGGGCGGCGCGAGCCGACGGAAAGTGCAACAGAGAGCAGACCGCCGAACGGCCCGCAAGGGTGCGTGGTAAGGGTGAAACGGTGCGGTAAGAGCGCACCGCGAGTCCGGCAACGGACCGGCACGGCAAACCCCACCGGGAGCAAGACCAAATAGGGAGACTATGTCGCGGCCCGCGATGTCTCCGGGTAGGTTGCTTGAGCGTAACGGTGACGTTGCGCCTAGAGGAATGACTGTCCACGACAGAACCCGGCTTATCGGCCCACTCCGCGCTTCTTAGGCATTCGCCTAAGAAGCCCCAAAGTTTGCGGTGCAAACTTTGGGCCCCAGCTTATTGGCATCCAAATCCCCGCCCCTTCGGGGCGCCCCCCTTTACTAAAGGGGGCTCTCGTATTGGCGGGGCGCGGCGATTTGTGCGCGTGCTCTTCATCGCTTTTTTTGCCTTAGCCCTCTCCCGCTTGCGGGGTAAGCGGGCGCTGCTTGCGAGCCGTCGGCTCGCGCGTCCGCGAACGCCCAAACGCTATGCGTTTGGGCTGGGGCGGGTTGGGTGAGGGCGCGTGAAGCGCAGCGTTTGCGCAAGTCGGGCCCCACGCCCTCATCCGGCCCGTCGGGCCAGTGTCTCCCGCTCGCGGGAGAAGGGTTCGATCTACTGCGCCGCGCCGATCTGCTTCATGAAGGCCTGGTTGTCCCAGAACAGCCACTCCTCGACCATCACCCCGTTTTCCCACCGGCCGATGGTGGCCATGGCGAGCTTGAACGGTTTGTGGGTCGGCGCCAGTGTCTTGCCGTCGCCCAGCGGCATCGGCTGGCTGAAAGTGCCTTCCATGACTCCGGTCACCGCGGTCAGGTTGCCCTGGGCGATCTTGACCGGATGCACTTTGATCCGGGTGTCGGGCGCGAACACGAACTGCGGCTTGAGCTCGGCGATGTGCGCGTCCAGCCCGGTCGTGGTGCGCCCGTCGGGGTAGTGGACGACGATGTTCTGGGCGTGGCTCTTGTGGAAGTCGTTCCACTGCTGGCCGCTGTAATGGACGAAATCGAGTTCGTCGAAGGTCTGCAGGTGACGGTCCTGCTGGGCCTGTTCGGCCTGCAGGCGCTTGAGGATGGTCGCATCGGCGGCCGCGGCGGTCAGCGGCGCCTTGGCCGATTCGTCGCGAGCGCAGCCGGCCGCGAACGTGGCAATGAGGGCCAGGGGCAGGACCAGTCGGCCGGCGCGCAAGACAGGGGCGGGCATGGGCGGTTCCAAGAGAAAGTTGGGGTCACGCTAGGCCCTGGGATGTGAACCGAATGTCGGACTCCGCCGTCGGCGGCAGGCACGCGCACTGCGCCCACAGCGATAGTTGCCAGCGATCAGGCCGGGAAAATCGATCTTCTACGCCGATCTTGCAGTAATGCTGCCGCGCAGCATGGGCTGGACAACTGTGATCCAGTTCGCTCTCGGGTCACTTTGTGACGTTCAGAGTCTCAAAACATGAGACGAAACAAAGGCTAGTGGATAAGTCTTGAATAAGACTCTCAAGTTCGTTGCAAGCCATTGATGCGCCTAGCGAAATTTCGCCCGGAAAGTTGTTGACAACCCTGTGGGCCCTGCTAATGTGGACATCCGAGGGAAAACCTGGGTTTTAGTGGTTTTCGGAGGCTCCGCCCAAGTTGGGCGAACGAACTGAGGTGACCCGTCCGGTAGAGACGGGAGCCGCAAAGGTGCGCAGATGTTCCAAGGCGAAACCGCCATCACGATCGACGACAAGGGACGGCTGGCGGTACCCACCGCTTACCGCGATCTCGTCGCGCGCGAATGCGACAACCGCCTGGTCATCACCTACAACCCGTTCGAGTCCGGCTCGCTCTATCTGTATCCGCTGTCGATCTGGGAACGCGTCCGCGATCAGGTCAACAAGCTGCCCAAGGTCAAGCAGGTCAATCGCAACATGCAGCTCAAGCTGGTCGGCGCCGCGGCGTTCGTGGAACTCGACGGCAACGGCCGCATCACCGTGCCGGCCAGCCACCGCGCCGCGGTCGGCATCGAGAAGAAGGCCGTGTTGCTGGGCATGGGCGACAAATTCGAACTTTGGAGCGAGCAGGCGCATCACGCGCAGATCCGTCAGACGATTACCGACGACGATCTGAGCGACGAGCTGCTCGACCTGCAGCTATGACGGGCGGTGGCATGGAACGCACGCACGCGCGGTCCGGCCACCTTCCCGTGATGTACCGACAGGTGCTCGAAGGCCTGCGGGTGCACGGGAACGGCGCCTATCTGGACGGCACGTTCGGACGCGGCGGGCATGCCCGCGGCGTGCTTTCGCAATTGCAGGCCGGAGGACGGCTGTTGGTGATGGACAAGGACCCCGAGGCGATCGCCGTGGCCGAACGCGAGTTCGGCGGCGATCCCCGCGTGTCCATCTATCGCGGCAGCTTCGCCGATCTGGCGCAGTGGGATGCCACCGCCGGCGGCCTGGACGGCGTGTTGCTGGATCTGGGCGTGTCCTCGCCGCAGCTCGACGTGGCCGAGCGCGGTTTCAGCTTCGGCAAGGACGGCCCCTTGGACATGCGCATGGACCCCGACAACGGGCTCAGCGCGGCGGAATGGCTGGCGACGGCGAGCGAGAAGGAGATCGCGGACGTGTTGTGGATGTATGGCGAGGAACGGCAGAGCCGCAAGATCGCGCGCGCTATCAAAGCGCCCCGCGACGGGCAGCCGTTGACCCGCACCGCCCAGCTCGCCGACCTGATCGCCTCGGTGATGCCGCGCGGCGATCAGAAGATCCATCCGGCCACCCGCAGCTTCCAGGCCATCCGCATCTTCATCAACCGCGAGCTGGCCGATCTGGAACTCGGCCTGGACGCCGCGCTGGCGCGCCTGAAGCCCGGCGGCCGGCTGGCGGTGATCAGCTTCCATTCGCTGGAAGACCGCATCGTCAAACAATTCATCCTGCGTCACTCCAAGGCGCCGCCGGCCAACCGCCGGATGCCGGTGGAGGTCGACTTCACCCCGGTCCTGCGCGCCATCGACGGCGCGCAGAAAGCCGAGTGGGAAGAGACGGCCGACAACCCGCGCGCGCGCAGCGCGGTGTTGCGGGTGGCTGAGAAGCTGGAGGCGGCGGCATGATGCGCCTGCTGCTCGCCCTGCTGATCGTCGCCAACGTGGTCTCCGCGTTGCTGGTGGTGTTCGCGCGTCACGAGCACCGCCAGTTGTTCGTGCAGCTCAACAAGCTGCAACGCGAGCGCGATGAGCTCAACATCGAATTCGGCCGGCTGCAGTTGGAGCAGGCCACCTGGGCGGAAAGCAACCGCATCGACCAGGTCGCCCGCGAGCGCATCGGGATGAAGTTCCCCGAAGGCGGCGAAACCGTGGTGATCCGACCATGAGGGCCGGACCATGAGCGGGCGCAAGAACAAGCGCGGCGGCCGCAGCGGCCCGCTCGATCGCGTGCTCGGCGAACGCGGCAACCGCGGCGGCGGCCTCGACCGCCTGGTCGAGAACCTTGGCGAAGGCTTCGCGCGTCTGCGCGAGGAACGCGCGCGCGCCGGCAACAAGCCGCGCAGCCGCAGCGCCCAGTTCAATCTGCGCAACCGCCTGATCCTGGTCGGCGGCGCGCTGGGGCTGTGCTCGCTGGCGCTGGTGGGCCGGGCGCTGGACCTGCAGGTGATCAGCAACGATTTCTATCGCCAGCAGGGCGACGCGCGTTCGCTGCGCGAGATTCCGATTCCGACCTCGCGCGGCATGATCACCGACCGCAACGGCGAGCCGCTGGCGGTGTCCACGCCGGTCGAGTCGATCTGGGGCAATCCCAAGGAACTGGCCAAGAACCCCGAACGCCTGCCGGATCTGGCCAAGGCCCTGGGCGTGGCGCCGGATGAACTCGCGCGCAAGCTCTCGCAGCGCTCGGGCAAGGAGTTCATGTACCTCAAGCGCCGGATCAATCCGGACGAGGCGCGCAGGATCCTCGCGCACAAGGTGCCCGGCGTGTTCTCGCAGCGCGAATTCCGCCGCTTCTACCCGCAGGGCGAGGCGATGGCGCACGTGTTGGGTTTCACCAACATCGACGACCGCGGCCAGGAAGGCCTGGAGCTTGCGTTCGACCATGAGCTGCGCGGCAAGCCCGGCACCAAGCGGGTGATCCGCGACGGCGCCGGCCGCATCGTCGAGAACGTCGACCTGGTGCATTCGGCAGAACCGGGCAAGGACCTGACCCTGACCCTGGATCGCCGCATCCAGTACCTGACCTATCGCGAACTGCGCCGCGCGCTGCTCGACACCGGCGCCAGCAGCGCCTCGGCGGTGGTGCTCGACATCGAGACCGGCGAAGTGCTGGCGATGGCCAATCTGCCGACCTACAACCCGAATCTGCTCGGCGCCGGCAACCGCGACACGCATCGCAACCGCGCGATCACCGACGTGGTCGAGCCGGGTTCGACGATGAAGCCGATCACCGTGGCCGCCGCGCTCAACGCCGGCACGGTCAAGCCGACCACCCTGGTGCACACCGAGCCGGGCTGGATGCCCAATGGCCGTTACCGCATCACCGATACCCATAACAACGGCACGTTGACCGTCACCGGCGTGATCACCAAGAGCTCCAACGTCGGCGCGGCCAAGCTCGCGCTGCTGCTGCCCAACGACTACTTCTACAAGTTCATCCACGGCTTCGGCTACGGCAGCAAGCCGGGCAGCGGTTTCCCGGGCGAATCCTCGGGCCTGCTCGCGCCGCCGCAGCGCTGGAGCGGCACCACCAAAACCGGTATGGCCTACGGCTACGGTCTGTCGGCGACGCCGATGCAGATCGCGATGGCGTATGCGGCGATGGCCAACGGCGGCAAGTTGATCCAGCCGACCTTCGTCAAGGGCCAGCGCAACGAAGCGCGCCAGGTGCTCGATCCGGCCGTGGCCGGCGAAATCATGCGCATGATGCAGACCGTGACCGAGCCCGGCGGCACCGCCAAGCAGGCCGCGATCCTGGGCTATCACGTCGCCGGCAAGACCGGCACCACGCGCAAGTTCAGCGCCACCGGCGGCTATTCGAAGAAGTACGTGTCGCTGTTCGCCGGCGTAGTGCCGGTGGAGAAGCCGCGCTTCTCGATGGTGGTGGTGGTCAGCGAACCCGATCCGACCAAGAAGGGTTACTACGGCGGTTCGGTGTCCGGCCCGGTGTTCCGCAACGTTATGGACGGTGCGTTGCGCCTGATGGACGTGGCGCCGGACGACATCGAAACCTGGCTGGCGGTGCAGGCCGCGGCCGAAGCCAAGCGACTCAGGCAAAACGGCGGCAAGCCGAGCGGGCCGGTGGTTCCGGCCGCGTCGACCGCGGCGCATCCCGCGACGTCGCCGCCACCCATCGCCGCCAGCGCGGTCGCGCAGACTCCGGTCCACGGAGGCGCGCGATGAGCCGCCTGATGCCTTTGGCCGAATTGCTGCCCGACATCGCCGGCATCCCCGGCGATCTGCGCATCTCGGGCCTGGTGATGGACAGCCGCGCGGTGCGGCCGGGCAACGCGTTCGTGGCGATCGCCGGATTCGGCGTGCACGGGCTCAAGTTCGTCGAGCAGGCGCGCGCGCAGGGCGCGGTCGCGATCCTGTTCGAGCCGCCCGCGCCCGAGGATCTGCCGGCGCCGGCCGATGCGATCGCCGTGCCCGGGCTGCGTTCGCGCCTGGGCGAGATGGGCGATGTCTTCCACGGCCGCGCGAGCGAAGCGATGACCGTGGTCGGCGTGACCGGCACCAACGGCAAGACCTCGACCGTGCAGTTGATCGCGCAGGCGTGGACGCTGAGCGGCATCCGCTGCGGCACGGTCGGCACGCTCGGCGCCGGCCTGTACGGTGAGATCGTCCCGACCGGTTTCACCACGCCGCTGGTGCTGCAATTGCACGAACTGTTGGCCGACATGCACGAGGCGGGCGCGCAGGCGATCGCGATGGAAGTCAGCTCGCACGCGCTCGATCAGGGCCGCGTGGCCGGCGTGCATTTCGATGTCGGCGTGTTCACCAATCTGACCCGCGATCACCTCGATTACCACGGCGACATGGCCGCCTACGGCGCGGCCAAGGCGCGTTTGTTCGATTGGGCCGGGCTGAGGGCGGCGGCGATCAATCTCGACGACGAGTTCGGCCGCGAGTTGATCGCGCAACTGTCCAAGAGCGTGCGCGCGATCGGCCTGAGTTCGCGCGGCCGCGACGGCGCCGCGCTGCGCGCCGAAGCGCTGAGCTTCGACAGCCGCGGCATCGGTTTCGATCTGGTCGTGGCCGGCAAGGCGCACAAGGTCGCGTCCAAGCTGCTCGGCCGTTTCAACGTCGACAATCTGCTGGCGGTGGCCGGCGCGCTGTACGCGCTGGGCGATGCGCCGGCGCAGATCGCGCAGACTTTGTCGCAGCTCGAACCCATCCATGGCCGCATGAACCGCCTCGGCGGCGACGGCGTGCTGCCGCTGGTGGTGATCGATTACGCGCATACGCCCGATGCGCTGGAGCAGGCGCTGGCTTCGCTGCGCGCGCACGCCAATGCGCGGCTGATCTGCGTGTTCGGCTGCGGCGGCGAGCGCGATCGCGGCAAGCGTCCGCAGATGGCGGCGATCGCCGAGCACGGCGCGGATCTGGTCGTGGTCACCGACGACAACCCGCGCGGCGAGGACGGCGACGTCATCGTCGCCGACATTCTCCAGGGCTTCCGCGATCCGCACCGCGCGGTCGTGCTGCGCGACCGTCGCGCGGCGATCGATCACGCGATCTTCGACGCCGGTCCCGACGACATCGTGCTGGTGGCCGGCAAGGGCCACGAGCCTTACCAGGAAATCCACGGAGTGCGGCATCCTTTCGACGACACCTTGATCGCACAGGCGGCGTTGGAGGCGCGAGCATGAGGCGCCTGCTGCTGTCCCAGATCGCGCGCATGACCGGTGGCCGCCTGCACGGCGAGGATGCCGCGATCGACGTGGTCGCCACTGACACCCGCGCGCTGCCCGCCAGCGGCGCGGCGCTGTTCGTCGCGCTCAAGGGCGAGCGTTTCGATGGGCACGATCACGTCGCGAAATTGGCGGGCGCCGTTGTGGGAGGGGCTTCAGCCCCGACACACGATGCGGCGATCCTGGTCGGGGCTGAAGCCCCTCCCGCAAAAGACTTCGCGGCCGTGGTCGCTGCCTTGGTTTCGCGGGAGGTCGACGCGCCGATCGCGCAGGTGATCGTCGCCGATACCGAACGCGCGCTGGCCGATATGGCGACCACCCTGCAGTCGACCCGCGACACCCGCGTGATCGCGATCACCGGCAGCAACGGCAAGACCAGCGTCAAGGCGCTGATCACCGCGATCCTGCAACAGGCCGCGCCGGGCCGGACCTATTCCACCCCGGGCAATCGCAACAACGAAATCGGTCTGCCGCTGGCGGTGCTCGACGCGCCGGAAGATGCGTTGTACGCGGTGTACGAGATGGGCGCGGGCAAACCCGGCGACATCGATTACCTGGTGCGCATCGCGCGCCCGCAGGTCTCGCTGGTCAATAACGTGGCGCCGGCGCATCTGGAGCGCATGGGCAGCCTGCTCGGCATCGCCGACACCAAGGCCGCGATCTACGATGCGCTGCCGTCGTTCGGCGTGGCCGCGATCAATGCCGATGATGCGTTCGCGCCGTATTTCGAGAACCGCGCTTCCGGCCGCGCGATCGTGCGTTACGGCATCGATGCGAGTGCGGAAGTGACGGCGAAGGACGTTCGCGTCGGACCTGAAGGTTCTACGTTCGCGCTGGTAACCCCGTTGGGCCGGGTTGCGATCGCTCTCAACATGGTGGGACGTCATAACGTGCGCAACGCGCTCGCCGCCGCCGCGTTGGCGCTCGGTGCGCAGATCCCGCTGGAGACGATCGCCGCCGGCCTCAACGCCGCGCAGCCGGTCGACGGCCGCCTGATCACTCATCGCCTGGACAACGGCGCGGTGTTGATCGACGACAGCTACAACGCCAATCCGGGTTCGACTGCGGCGGCCATCGACACTTTGGCCGAGATGGCGGGCGAAAACTGGTTGGTGCTCGGCGCGATGCGCGAGATCGGCAACGAGGAAATCGCCATGCACGCCGAAATCGGCCGTCGCGCCAAGGCCGCCGGCCTGCGCCGGCTGTTCGCGTTGGGCGAGCTGCCGACCGCCGCGGCGCAGGCCTTCGGCGACGGCGCGCAAGTGTTCGACAGCCACGACTCGCTGGCCCGGGCGCTGAGCGCCGAGCTGCGCGAAGGCGTGCGCGTGTTGGTGAAGGGATCGCACAGCAGTGCGATGGACAAGATCGTGACGGCGTTGCTGTCCGCGCATAAGCCCGCACAGGGGAAGGGGACCACGCATGCTGCTTGAACTCACTCGTTGGCTGGAGCAGCTTCAGAGCCTGTTCGGTCTGTTCGGCTATCTGACGTTCCGCGGCATTCTCAGCGCGTTGACCGCGCTCGCCTTGTCGCTGTGGTGGGGCCCGGCGGTGATCCGCCGGCTCGCCCAGTACAAGGGCGGCCAGCCGATCCGTCAGGACGGTCCGCAGACCCATTTCTCCAAGGCCGGCACGCCGACCATGGGCGGCGCGCTGATCCTGATGACGGTGCTGGCCTCGGTGCTGCTGTGGGGCGATCTGCGCAACAGGTACGTGTGGCTGGTGCTGGCGGTGATGTTGTGCTTCGGTGCGATCGGCTGGTACGACGACTGGATCAAGATCGTCCGCCGCGATCCCAATGGCCTGAAATCGCGCTGGAAGTATCTGCTGCAGTCGATCTTCGGCCTGGCCGCGGGCGCCTTCCTGTATTTCACCGCCGATCCGGCGGTGGTCGCCAGCACCACCTTCTATGTACCGCTGATCAAGGCCATCGCGATTCCGCTGGGCGCGGGGCTGATCGTGGTCGCCTATTTCTGGATCGTCGGCTTCTCCAACGCGGTCAATCTGACCGACGGCCTCGATGGTCTGGCGATCATGCCGACCGTGCTGGTGGCCTGCGCGCTGGGCGTGTTCGCCTACGCCTCAGGCCACGCCGAGTTTTCCAAGTACCTGCAGATTCCGCAGGTGCCGGGCGCCGGCGAGCTGGTCATCATCTGCGCGGCGATCGCCGGCGCCGGCCTCGGGTTCCTATGGTTCAACACCTACCCGGCGATGGTGTTCATGGGCGACATCGGCGCGCTGGCGTTGGGTGCGGTGCTCGGCACCATCGCCATCATCGTGCGCCAGGAACTGGTGCTGGTGATCATGGGCGGCGTGTTCGTGATCGAAACCCTGTCGGTGATGATCCAGGTCGCTTCGTTCAAGCTGACCGGCAAGCGCGTGTTCCGCATGGCGCCGATCCATCACCACTTCGAACTCAAGGGCTGGCCCGAGCCGCGCGTGATCGTGCGCTTCTGGATCATCTCGGTCGTTCTCGTCCTGGTCGGTCTGGCCACTCTCAAGGTCCGCTGATGGAAAACTCCGCACGCCAGGCAACCCGGCTCGACGCCATCCACGGTCGCTACGACCCGTGGCTGTTGTTCGTGTCCATTGCCTTGGCCTGCACCGGCGTGGTCATGGTCGGCTCGGCCTCGCTCGGCGTCGCCGCGACCCACGAAGTCGACGCGTTCTACTTCCTGACTCGCCACCTGGTCTTCCTCGGCGTCGGCCTGGGCATGGCGTTCTGGCTGATGCGCACCGAGCTCAAGACCATCGAACAGCACAACCAGTGGCTGTTGCTGGTGTGCATTGTGCTGTTGTTGCTGGTGTTCGTGCCGGTGATCGGCAAGCAGGTCAACGGCGCCAAGCGCTGGATCAATCTCGGCCCGGTCGGCTTCCAGGCGGTCGAGGCGGTCAAGCTGCTCTACATCGTCTGGCTGGCGAGCTACCTCAAGCGTTTCAGCGAAGACATCTCGGCGACCTGGGGCGCGATGCTCAAGCCGATCGGCGTGGCCGTGGTGCTGGTCGGCCTGTTGCTGATGCAGCCTGACTTCGGTTCGTCCTCGCTGCTGCTGGCGATCACCGCCGGCATGCTGGTGCTCGGCGGCGTCAACATGCCGCGCATGTTCGGCCCGGTGTTGATCGGCCTGCCGATCCTGGCGGTCATCGCCATCGCCGAGCCGTACCGGGTGATCCGCCTGACCTCCTTCATGAATCCGTGGAGCGATCCGTTCGGCACCGGTTACCAGCTGACCAATGCGTTGATGGCGGTCGGTCGCGGCGAATGGCTCGGGGTCGGTCTGGGCGCGTCGGTGCAGAAGTTGTCGTACCTGCCCGAGGCGCATACCGACTTCATCATGGCGGTGATCGCCGAGGAGTTCGGTTTCGCCGGTGTGTGCGCGGTGGTCGGCATGTACGCGCTGCTGACCGGCCGCGCGCTGTGGATCGGCTTGAAGTGCGTGGAGATGCGTCGCCATTTCTCCGGCTACGTGGCCTTTGGCATCGCCTTGTGGATGGGGCTGCAGAGCTTCGTCTCGATCGGGGTCAACCTGGGTCTGTTGCCGACCAAGGGCCTGACCCTGCCGATGATTTCCTCCGGCGGCTCCAGCGTGCTGATGAGCTGCGCGGCGCTGGCGGTGTTGTTGCGCGTGTCCTACGAACTCGATCGCGCCCAGCGCCAGGTCGCGCGTCTGCGCGGCGAAGCGGCGCAAGCGCCGGGCGGATCGGGCGGCGTGCCGGCCACCTCCAATCCGCTGCCTTCGGCGGCCGCGGCCAGCGCCGCGCGCAGCGAGGCCGCGCGCGGCACCAGCCGTCTGCGCGAACGCGTCGAGCCTTCGCTCGGGAGGTCGGCATGAACGAGCTGCGTTCCAGCGAACGTCCGGTGATGATCCTGGCCGGCGGCACGGGTGGACATATTTTCCCGGGGCTTGCGGTGGCCAAGGCGCTGCGTGGCCGCAACGTTCCAGTCTGCTGGCTCGGCGCCGACGGCGGCATGGAAACCCGCTTGGTGCCGCAGCACGGCATCGACATCGACACCATCGCGATCAGCGGCGTGCGCGGCAAGGGCGTGGCCACGCTGTTGCGCGCGCCGTTCCGGGTGATCGCTTCGGTGCGCGCGGCCCAGCGCGTGCTGCGTCAACGTCAACCGCGGGCGGTGGTCAGCTTCGGCGGCTATGCGGCCGGCCCGGGCGGCATCGCCGCGCGGCTGGCCGGCCTGCCGCTGATCGTGCACGAACAAAACCGCGCGCCGGGCATGACCAATCGCGTGTTGTCGCGTTTCGCGCGCCGCGTGCTGACCGGATTCCCGGACACCTTCGCCAACGTGGCCGAGGAAGTGGTGGGCAACCCGGTGCGCGCGGAGATCGCCGCGGTCGCGTCGCCCGCGCAACGTTTTGCAGGCCGCAGCGGTCCGCTGCGTCTGCTGGTGCTCGGCGGCAGCCAGGGCGCGCGCGCGCTCAACAGTGCGGTGCCCGAGGCCATCGCCGGCCTGCGTGGCCGCGTGCCCTGCGAGGTGCGTCATCAATGCGGCGAGAAGCTGCTGGCCGATGCGCAGCAGGCGTATGCAAAGGCCGGGATCATCGCTTCGTTGGAGCCGTTCATCGCCGACATGGCGGCCGCTTACGATTGGGCCGACCTGGTGGTCTGCCGCGCCGGCGCGCTGACCCTGGCCGAGCTGTGCGCCGCCGGCATCGGCAGCGTGCTGGTGCCGTTCCCGCAGGCGGTGGACGACCACCAGACCAAGAACGCGCGTTTTCTGGTCGATCGCGGCGCGGCGCAGTTGCTGCCGCAGGCCGGCGACGACCTGGGCGCGCGCCTGTCGGCGACGATCGAAATCCTGGCCGAGCGCGGCGTGCTGCTGCAGATGGCCGAAGCGGCGCGAAGCCTCGCCAAACCCGACGCGGCCGATCGCGTCGCCCAGATCGTATTGGAGCAGTCGAACATGAAGGAGCCGGCATGAGCACGGCATTGCGCCGCCGCCTGCAGCACACTGGCGACCTGGCCAAGGCGTTTCCGCGCGTGCATTTCGTCGGCATCGGCGGCACCGGCATGAGCGGCATCGCCGAAGTCATGTGCACGCTGGGCTATCAGGTGTCTGGCTCGGACATGGCCGACAACGCGGTGACACGTCGTCTGGCCGCGATGGGCGCCAACGTGCATCGCGGGCATGCAGCGGCCAACGTGCTCGGCGCCGATTGCGTAGTGGTGTCCAGCGCGATCAAGCGCGACAACCCCGAGCTGATGGAAGCGCGCGCGCAGCGCATTCCGGTGGTGCCGCGCGCGGAAATGCTGGCCGAACTGATGCGCTTCCGCCGCGGCATTGCGGTGGCCGGCACCCACGGCAAGACCACTACCACCTCGCTGACTGCCAGCGTGCTGGCCGAAGGCGGCATCGACCCGACCTTCGTGATCGGCGGCAAACTGCTCGCCGCCGGCGCCAATGCCGGCTTGGGCGGCGGTCAGTGGCTGGTCGCCGAGGCCGACGAGAGCGACGGCAGCTTCCTGCGGCTGAACCCGCAGATCGCCATCGTCACCAACATCGACGCCGATCACCTGGAAAACTACGGCGGCGACTTCGCCAAGGTCCAGGCCGCGTTCGAGGAATTCCTGCACCGCCTGCCGTTCTACGGACTGGCCGTGCTGTGCATCGACGACGCCAACGTCGCCAAGCTCGCGGCCGAAACGCCGCGGCATGTGATGACCTACGGCTTCGACGAAACCGCCGACGTGCGCGCCGAAGACGTCAGCCAGACCGGCGGCGCGATGCATTTCACCTTGTGCCTGCCCGATGCGACCCGCACCGCGGTCACCTTGGCGCTGCCCGGCCGCCACAACGTGCTCAACGCATTGGCTGCCTGCTCGGTGGCGTGGCAGCTCGGCGTGCAGCCCGATGCGATCGCGCGCGCGCTGGAGAAATTCGAAGGCATCGGCCGTCGCTTCAACCTGCTCGCGCAGATCAAGACCGACAAAGGCGCATCGGTGCAGTTGGTCGACGACTATGGCCACCACCCGAAAGAGCTCGAGGCCGTGTTCGCCGCCGCGCGCGGCGGCTGGCCGGACAAGCGTCTGGTGGTCGCGTTCCAGCCGCACCGTTACAGCCGCACCCGCGATCTGTTCGACGATTTCGCCGCGGTGCTGTCCTCGGTGGACGCGCTGGTGCTGACCGAGGTCTATCCGGCCGGCGAAGCGCCGATCGCCGGCGCCGACGCCAAGTCGCTGGCGCGCGCGATCCGCGCGCGCGGCCGTATCGATCCGGTCGTGGTCAACGGCGCGGGCGATCTGGCCGGCGTGTTGCCGGATGTGTTGAACGACGGCGATCTGCTGTTGCTGATGGGCGCCGGCGACATCGGCGCCGCCGCGCAGCAGCTCGCTACCCAGGGTTTCCAAGGAGAGCAGAAGTGAGTTCGCAGTTCGCACCGCTCCGCGTCACCGATCCGGCCGTGTTCGGCCGCGTCGCCGTGCTCATGGGCGGCACCAGCGCCGAGCGCGAGGTGTCGCTGGATTCCGGGCGCGGCGTGCTCGAAGCGCTGCGCTCGCGCGGCGTGGACGCGTTCGCGGTCGACGGCATTCCGGCGCTGATCGATATCATCCGTGTCGGCGGCGTCGACCGCGTGTTCAATATCCTGCACGGCAACAAGGGCGGCGGCGAAGACGGCGTGCTGCAGGGCGTGCTCGAAGCGTTCGGCGTGCCCTATACCGGTTCGGACGTGCTCGGCTCGGCGCTGGCGATGGACAAGATCCGCACCAAGCAGGTGTGGATCGGCGCCGGCCTGCCGACGCCGAAGTACAAGCGCATCGCCAAGGGCGACGACGTGCATGCCGCGGCGCGCGAGATCGGCCTGCCGGTCATCATCAAGCCGTCGAGCGAAGGTTCCAGCGTCGGCGTGTCGCGCGTGCTCAAGGACGCCGACATCGACGATGCGGTCGCGCTGGCCGCGCGCTACCCCGGCGAAATGTTGATGGAGCAGATGGTGATCGGCGACGAGCTCACCGTCGCGGTGCTGATCGACGGCGACGGCTATACCGCGCTGCCTTCGATCCGGATCGTGCCCAAGGGCGAGTGGTACGACTATCACGCCAAGTACATCGCCGATGACACTCAATATCTTTGTCCGGGCCTGGAAGGCGCGGTCGAAGACGAAATCCGCCGTCTGGCGATGGAAGCCTTCGTCGCCGCCGGTTGCAAGGGCTGGGGCCGGGTCGATTTCATGCGCGACCGTAACGACGGCCAGCTGTATCTGATCGAGGTCAACACCGCGCCGGGGATGACCAGCCATTCGCTGGTGCCCAAGGCCGCGCGTCAGCTCGGCATCGAGTACGACGAGCTGTGCTGGCGCGTGCTGGAAGCGACCGTGAGCGCGCCTGTCGGTGCGGCGGCGGCGGTGCAAGGAGGCGGCGCGGCGTGAACGCCCTGCTGCGACTCGTCGGATGGTTGCTGGCGCTGGCCCTGGTCGCGCTGCCGGTCGTGGCCGTGCTCAGCGGCTGGATCGGCGCGGAGCAGTGGCCGCTCAAGCGCCTGCGCGTCACCGGCGAGTTCGAGCGGGTCGATGCGACCGCGCTGCGCAAGACCCTGCTGCCGTATGCGCAGCGCGGTTTCTTCGCGGTGGATCTGCCCAAGGCGCAGGACGCGGTGGCGAAGCTGCCGTGGGTCGAGCATGCCGAAGTGCGTAAGCGCTGGCCCGACGTGTTGGAAGTCAGCGTGATCGAACACAAGCCGTTCGCGCGTTGGGGCAAGGATCAGCTGTTGTCCGAGCAGGGTCGTCTGTTCCCGATCAGCAACATCCAGGTGCCGGCGAACCTGCCGCAGTTCGCCGGTCCCGACAGCCGCGTCGCCGACGTGGTCGCGCTGTACAACGAGTCGCGCGAGTTGTTCGCGCCGATCGGTCTGGACGTCAGGCAGATCGAAGTCGATCAGCGCGGCAGTTGGACCCTGGGCCTGGGCAACGGCGCGCAGATCGTGGTCGGTCGCAGTCAGGAGCGCACGCGCCTGAGCCGCTTCGTCAAGTTGCTGCCGCAGTTGATGGCGCAGCGCGTGCAGGTGCTGGCGCGCGCGGATCTTCGTTACACCAATGGTTTTTCGCTGTCGTGGGCGCCGGTACAGGCACCCGCGGCGGCACCGAAGCAGCAGCAAGGACAGTCATGAATCGCAAAGGCGACAAGTCGCTGATCGTAGGCCTCGACGTCGGCACCTCCAAAGTGGTGGCGCTGGTGGGCGAGTATTCGCCTGGCAATCCCATCGAAGTGATCGGCATCGGCTCGCACGAATCGCGCGGACTCAAGCGCGGCGTGGTCGTCGACATCGAATCCACGGTGCAGTCGATTCAGCGCGCGATCGAGGAGGCCGAGCTGATGGCCGGCTGCGAGATCCGCTCGGTCTACGCCTCGATCTCCGGCAACCACATCCAGTGCCGCAACTCGCAGGGCATCGCGCCGATCCGCGACGGCGAGGTGACCTACGGCGATCTGGACCGGGTCCTGGAAGCGGCCAAGGCGGTGGCGATCCCGGCCGACCAGAAGATACTGCACGCGATTCCTCGCGACTACGTGCTCGACGATTCGCAGGAAGGCATCCGCAACCCGGTCGGCATGACCGGCGTGCGCCTGGAAGTGCATGCGCATCTGGTGGTGTGCGCGCAGTCGGCCGCGGCCAATATCAGCAAGTGCGTGCAGCGCTGCGGTTTGCAGGTGGACGATCTGATCCTGGGCGTACTGGCCTCGAGCAACGCGGTGCTGACCAGCGACGAGCGCGAGCTCGGTGTGGTCCTGGTCGACATCGGCGCGGGCACCACCGACATCGCGGTGTTCGTGCAGGGCGCGATCGCGCACAGCGCGTCGCTGCCGATCGCCGGCGACAAGGTCACCGAGGACATCGCGCACATGCTGCGCACGCCCACGCCGGAAGCCGAGCAGATCAAGGTGCGCTACGCCTGCGCGTTGGCGCAGATGGCGACCGCCGAGGAATCGATCCAGGTTCCCAGCGTCGGCGATCGTCCGCCGCGGCGCATGCCGCGTCATTCCTTGGCTCAGGCGGTGCAGGCGCGTTACGAGGAAATCTTCGAAATGATCCAGGCCGAACTGCGCCGTTCGGGTTTCGAACATCACGTCCGCGCCGGCATGGTCCTGACCGGCGGTGCGGCCAAGATGGAAGGCGTGGTCGAGCTGGCCGAGGAAATGCTGCAGATGCCGGTGCGCGTCGGCATTCCGCAGCACGTCACCGGTCTGGGCGAAGTGGTCGGAAATCCGGTGCACGCCACCGGCGTGGGCCTGTTGCTGATGGGCAGCCAGATCGAAAACCCGCGCCGCCCGGTGATCTCCACCGGCCGCGCCGGCAGCTTCTTCAACAAGATCAAGAACTGGTATCGCGGCGAGTTCTGACGTCGCGGTAACGGAGTCTCACGGCCGAGGCGAGGGCGCCATGGCCGGCAAGCGGGCAGAGCGGTGAGCGTACTGGCATACATCCCCCACCCATAACTAGCAACACATAAAACTAGAGGACGAGGACATGGCACATTTCGAACTGGTTGAAAAAATGGCCCCGAACGCGGTCATCAAGGTCGTTGGCGTGGGCGGCGGCGGCGGCAACGCCGTGGCGCACATGGTCAGCGGCAACGTCGATGGCGTGGAATTCATCACCGCCAACACCGACGCGCAGGCGATCAAGAACTGCGGCGCCAAGCTGCAGCTGCAGCTCGGCAGCAACGTCACCAAGGGTCTGGGCGCCGGCGCGAATCCGGAAGTCGGCCGTCAGGCGGCGCTGGAAGATCGCGAACGCATCATGGACGCGCTGACCGGCGCCGACATGGTCTTCATCACCGCCGGCATGGGCGGCGGCACCGGCACCGGCGCTGCGCCGGTGGTGGCTCAGCTCGCTAAAGAGATGGGTATCCTGACCGTGGCCGTGGTCACCAAGCCGTTCCCGTTCGAAGGCCGCCGCCGCATGCAGGTCGCGCTCAAGGGCATCGAGGAGCTGTCGCATCACTGCGATTCGCTGATCACGATCCCCAACGAGAAGTTGATCACCGTGCTCGGCCGCAACGCGACGATGATCCAGGCCTTCCGCGCCGCTAACGACGTGCTGCTCGGCGCGGTGCAGGGCATCGCCGATCTGATCGTGCGTCCGGGCCTGATCAATGTCGACTTCGCCGACGTGCGCACAGTGATGAGCGAGATGGGCCTGGCGATGATGGGTACCGGCGCCGCGCGCGGCGACGATCGCGCCCAGGCCGCGGCCGAGGCGGCGATCCAGAACCCGTTGCTGGACGATGTGAACCTGGCCGGCGCCAACGGCATCCTGGTCAACATCACCGCCGGTCCGGACTTCACCATGGCCGAGTTCGACGAAGTCGGCCGCACGATCGAGAACTTCGCTTCCGAAGACGCGACCGTGGTCATCGGCACCGTGCTCGACCCGGACATGCAGGACGAGGTCAAGGTCACCGTGGTCGCTACCGGCCTCAACCGCGTCGCCGCCAAGCAGTCGGTGCGCGGGCAGGGTTACGACCGCGATTCGCAGCGCGCGCCGATCCAGCTGGTGCGCAACGCGACCACCGGCCAGCCGGAATTCGGCGCCATGGACGACGTCGGCCACGCGCCGATGCCGAGCTTCGGCGGCAGCCTGCGCGGCAACACGCGCCAGGAACCGACCGGCCCGGCCGTTGCGGATTTCGGCAGCGACAACAGCTACCTGGACATCCCGGCGTTCCTGCGCCGTCAGGCCGACTGAGGCCGGCGCGCGGGTTGAGCCGGGGGATCGAACGGGCAGGGCGACAACAATCGCCCGGTCCGGACGGCCGTCGGCGTCAACCGGGCGGTACACGGCGCGTAGATCGTTCTGCGCGCCGGGATCCACCCTAGGGCCGGACTCGTCCCCGGTCACAGGCATCTTGCCCCGGCGTTTATGCGCGGGGCTTTGGGCCGGTCGGCCCGACCCCGCAAAGGCGGGCCGACCGGTCAGTTTGAACGCCGCTGTTGACAACGGCGGGACGCTGTGTCCTTTTCGTTCAGGTTCAGTCATCCGCGTGCTAATCTTGCGCGGTTTAATGCCCGTCCCCATTAGCTATTCCGTCCCTGCAGGCCCCGTGGCCGCCCGGTCGGACAGCCAGTACCACTCCAGAACAAGAACTTCGCGGAAGTCCCCACGACCATGCTGCGTCAGCGCACCCTCAAGAATGTGATCCGCGCCACCGGCGTGGGCTTGCACAGCGGCGAGAAAGTGTTTCTCACCCTGCGTCCGGCCTCGGTGGACACCGGCATCGTGTTCCGCCGCGTCGATCTCGACCCGGTGGTGGAGATGCCCGCGCGCGCCGATCTGGTCACCGAGACCACGCTGTGCACCGGCCTGACCTACGGCGCCGGCAAGGTCATGACGGTCGAGCATCTGCTCTCGGCCATGGCCGGACTGGGCATCGACAACTGCATCGTCGAGCTGTCCGCGCCGGAAGTGCCGATCATGGACGGCTCGGCCGGTCCGTTCGTGTTCCTGCTGCAGTCCGCCGGCATCGCCGAGCAGGACGCGCCCAAGCGTTTCATCCGCATCAAGCACCCGGTGGAAGTGCGCGAAGGCGACAAGGTCGCGCGTTTCGAGCCGTTCGAAGGTTTCCGCCTGGGCTTCACCGTGGTCTTCGACCATCCGGCGATCCCGGCCTCGCAGTCGCGCGCGGAAGTGCAGTTCTCCACCGAGAACTACATCCGCGAAGTGAGCCGCGCCCGCACCTTCGGCTTCATGCGCGATCTGGAATACATGCGCGAACGCAACCTCGGCCTGGGCGGCTCGATGGACAACGCGATCGTGCTCGACGAGTTTCGCGTGCTCAACGACGACGGCCTGCGTTACGCCGACGAGTTCGTGCGCCACAAGATACTCGACGCGGTCGGCGACCTGTATCTGGCCGGCCACGCCATCATCGGCGCCTACGAGGGCTACAAGTCCGGCCACGCGCTCAACAACAAGCTGGTGCGCGCGCTGCTGGCCGAGCGTTCGGCCTGGGAATTGGTGAGCTACAGCGACGCCGAGCCCACTCCGGTCGCCTACGGCGAGCCTGCCACGGCCTGAGCCGCCGTCCCCGCCGCGGGTACGCGGCGGAGACCGTGTGGCCCTGCCGGAACCGTTTCTGCCGGCCTTCGACGTCCATCGCCTCGCATCCCGGCTCAGCGGATGCACCTTCGCCCCGGACGCTTCCGGCTGAATGCGAAGCCCGGCGTCTTGTGACGACGGCCCAGAAAAGTCAGGAACGTTAACTCGGTCACACTCGTGAATGTAGTGTGACGCCTTAACTTTTTTCTAACGAAACTTTTCTAGAACGCTACCGAACACTTAACAAACCCGGGGGGCTCGGCCAGTAGGATGCCCCGACCCGGCTCTCGGACCCCCGCCGATTCGCGCCCAAACGCGAACCGGCCGAGCGTCAACTGGCATCGTTGGGACCCGAAGGATCGGGCTTGTTCAACGAGGCCAGTGCGGCCTGCAACGCAGCTTGCGTCGCGGCCGACATGGGTTTGGCCTTCCGCTCCGGTGCTGCCGCCGGGTTCGGAATCGTCGTCTTGACGACGAGTTCGGCCACATCCAGCCCGATGGATCGGGCTGCGTCGAGCAGTTCCGGAGCCGCGAGCCGCAGTTTGGCGCGCCACACCGGGGCATCGACGACGTACACGAGCCTGCCGCGTTCGAAGTTGGCCAGCCGCGCATGCGCGGCGATCGAAGGCGGCAGGTAGGGGCGTAACCGACGGTCCAGTTCGTCGAGCCACATGGCGCGACGGACAATGGAACCGCCCGGGTTGCCAGCGGGGTCAGTTCCCGTCAGCGCATCCATAGCGATGCGCGGCGTGGAAGGGCCGCGCGACGGCGGCCTTTTGGGCTTGTAATCAGACATCGGACACATGACCTATCAATCCATCGTAAACAACACGCGCGCCAAGCTGGACGGTTTCTTCCAGCAGTGCGGCCGGATCGGCTCTCACCGGCCCGCGCTCGCCATGGCGCTGCTGCTCGGTACCGGCGTATGCGTCGGTGCCGGCGCCGGGATCGCCGACAACCGCATGCTACGCGCCGAACTGGCGCAGCAGCAGGGTCAGATCGCCGCCACCCGCCGCGACGCGCAGCGCGAGATCAATGCTCTGGCCGCGCGCATGGGCGAGCTGCAGGCCGAGGCCAACCGCCTCAACGCCCTGGGCGAGCGCCTGACCCGGATCGGCCAGCTCCAGGACGGCGAGTTCGATTTCAACAAGCCGGTCGGCGTCGGTGGCGCCGGCCCGGTCCGCGACATGGCCAAGCCCGAGCTCAATGCCGGGATGGACAAGCTGGCGAGCCAGTTCAAGGCCTCCGGCGAACAGCTCTCGGTGCTCGAAGCGCTGCTGTTCAACCGTCAGATCGACATGAACGCGGTGCCCTCGCGTGCGCCGATCGCCAACAGCTACATTACTTCGGGCTTCGGCGGTCGCGCCGACCCGTTCAACGGCGGCGCCGCGTTCCACAAGGGCATCGACTTCGAAGCCGATGTCGGCGACCCGGTGCTGGCCGTGGCTGACGGCGTGGTCAGCTATTCCGGCGTGCGTTCGGGCTACGGCAATGTGGTCGAGATCGACCACGGCAACGGCTACGTGACCCGCTATGCGCACAACTCGCGCCTGCTGATGAAGGTCGGCGAGCTGGTCCGCGCCGGGCAGGAGATCGCTAAGGCGGGCTCCAGCGGCCGCTCCACTGGTGCCCACGTGCACTTCGAAGTCTGGGAAAGCGGCCGGGTCGTGAATCCGGTCAAGTTCCTCAACCAGCAGTCGCCGTTGCGGGGGTGAGGCGGGCTCGCTTGCGAGCCACCGGCTCGCAGCCCGCCGAACGCCCGCCGCACTGCGGCGGGCCGGGCGAGAAAGTCCCCGTTTTTTGCGAGCCACCGGCTCGCAGCCCGCCGAACGCCCGCCGCACTGCGGCGGGCCGGGCGAGAAAGTCCCCATTTTCGAGCCACCGGTTCGCGCCCCATCGAACGCCCGCCGCACTGCGGCGGGCTGGGCGAGAAAGTCCCCATTTTCGAGCCACCGGCTCGCAGCCCGCCGAACGCCCGCCGCACTGCGGCGGGCCGGGCGAGAAAGTCCCCATTTGCGAGCCACCGGTTCGCGCCCCATCGAACGCCCGCCGCACTGCGGTAAGCAGGGAGCGACAGCGGGCAGTTGCGAAACTGCCGAATTGGGCAAAGTCCCACATTCGATCGGCGCACATCCCCCTTGATACCGTTCAGGTCGCCCCCCACGCTAGAATGCGTGTGGCCAAAGACCAGGCTCGATCCGATCGGGGGCGCACGGCGCTCCCGATTTCGTTTCGGCGACCCATAACGGGACGCCGGTCGCGACGGATCGGCCGGTAGACTGGATTCCTGGGGAACTTGCCGGCGGCAACGCGTTCTTAACACGTCCCGCTTGTGCAACCCCGTTCGCTTTACACGGACCCGTTCATGCTCAACAGCTTGCTTACCCGCGTTTTCGGCAGCCGCAACGATCGCTTGCTGCGCCAACTGCAACGATCGGTCGTCAAGATCAATGCGCTCGAGCCGGAGATGGAAAAACTCTCCGATGCCCAGTTGCAGGCCAAGACGCCGGAGTTCCAGCAGCGCGTCGCCGCCGGCGAGTCGCTCGACAAGTTGCTGCCGGAGGCTTTCGCGGTCTGCCGTGAAGCGTCCAGGCGCGTGCTCGGCATGCGTCATTACGATGTGCAGCTGATCGGCGGCATGGTCCTGCATCTGGGCAAGATCGCCGAGATGCGCACCGGCGAAGGCAAGACCCTGGTCGGCACGCTGCCGGTGTACCTCAACGCGCTCGAAGGCAAGGGCGTGCACGTGGTCACCGTCAACGACTACCTCGCACGCCGCGACTCGGCGTGGATGGGCAAGGTCTACAACTGGCTGGGCCTGAGCGTCGGCGTGGTCTACCCGGGCATGCAGCACAGCGACAAGCACGCCGCTTACGCCAGCGACATCACCTACGGCACCAACAACGAATTCGGCTTCGACTATCTGCGCGACAACATGGCGCTGTCGAAGGACGATCGTTTCCAGCGCGGCCTGCATTACGCGATCGTCGACGAAGTCGACTCGATCCTGATCGACGAAGCGCGCACCCCGCTGATCATCTCCGGCCCGGCCGACGAATCGCCGGAGCTGTACATCAAGGTCAACCGCATCGTTCCCTCGCTGACCCGTCAGGACAAGGAAGACGGCGACGGCGATTACTGGGTCGACGAGAAGGGCAAGTCGGTGCACCTGTCCGAAGCCGGCCAGGAACACGCCGAGGATCTGCTGCGCAAGGCCGGCATCTTGTCGGAAGACGACGATTCGCTGTACGCCGGCCACAACATTTCGGTCGTGCATCACCTCAACGCCGCGCTGCGCGCGCATGCCATCTATCAGCGCGACGTCGATTACATCGTGCGCGACGGCGAAGTGGTGATCGTCGACGAATTCACCGGCCGCACCCTGCAAGGGCGCCGCTGGTCCGACGGCCTGCATCAGGCGGTGGAGGCGAAGGAAGGCGTGCCGGTCCAGCGCGAGAACCAGACGCTGGCCTCGATCACCTTCCAGAATCTGTTCCGCATGTACAAGAAGCTGTCCGGCATGACCGGTACGGCGGACACGGAAGCCTACGAATTCCAGAGCATCTACGGCCTGGAAGTGATCGTGATTCCGACCAACCGGCCGATGCAGCGCAAGGACCACTCCGATCAGGTGTTCCTCAATCGCAACGGCAAATATCGCGCGGTGCTGGCCGAGATCCAGGCGGCGCACGAACGCGGACAGCCGGTGCTGGTCGGTACGACCTCGATCGAAGTCTCGGAAATGCTGAGCCAGCAGCTCAAGAGCGCCGGCGTGCCGCACGAAGTGCTCAACGCCAAGCAGCACGAGCGCGAAGCCAACATCATCGCCCAGGCCGGCCGCCCCGGCGCGATCACCATCGCCACCAACATGGCCGGCCGCGGTACCGACATCGTGCTCGGCGGTTCTCTGGAGGCCGAACTCAACGATCTGGCCGCGCAGAACAACGGCGAACCGGTCGACGAGGTCACCCACAAACGCCTGAAGGGCGAGTGGCAGCAGCGCCACGACGCGGTCAAGGCGTCCGGCGGCTTGCACATCGTCGGCACCGAGCGTCACGAATCGCGCCGTATCGACAACCAGTTGCGCGGTCGCGCCGGCCGCCAGGGCGATCCGGGTTCTTCGCGCTTCTACCTGTCGCTCGAAGACAATCTGATGCGCATCTTCGCCGCCGACTGGGTGCAGCGCGTGATGGCGCGCATGGGCCTGAAGGAAGACGACATCATCGAAAGCCCGTTGGTGACCAAGCAGATCGCCAACGCGCAACGCAAGGTCGAGGCGCACAACTTCGATATCCGTAAGAACCTGCTCGACTTCGACGACGTCAACAACGATCAGCGCAAGGTGATCTACGGCCAGCGCGACGAGTTGCTGGAAGCCGAAAGCGTGCAGGACAACGTCGTGGGCATTCGCGGCGACGTCGTCGCCGACATGGTCCAGCGCCACGTCCCGGCCAATTCGGTCGACGACCAATGGGATCTGCCGGGCCTGGAAGCCACCATCGCGCAGGAGTTCAACGTGCAGGTGCCGCTGGTGGAAACCGCGAGCAAGGCCGAGGAACTCGACGCCGAGACGGTGGGCCAGCACGTCCAGGACGCGGTCGCCGGGCACTTCGACGCGCGCGAGCAGCAGTTGGGCAGCGAAACCATGCGCATGCTCGAAAAACACATCATGCTCAACGTGCTCGACCAGAACTGGAAGGAACATCTGGCGCGCATGGACTACCTGCGCCAGGGCATCCATCTGCGCGGTTACGCGCAGAAGCAGCCCAAGCAGGAGTACAAGAAGGAAGCCTTCGAGCTGTTCTCCGAGATGCTCGACAAGGTCAAGCGCGAAGTGGTGACCATCCTGGCGCGCGTGCGCATCCAGAGCGAAGAGGAAATCGCCGCGCTGGAAGCCCAGGAGCGCGCGCAGGCCGAGACGCAGCTGCGGCAGATGCAGTTCCAGCACGCCAGCGCCGGCGGTTTCGGCGCCGACGAGGAAGCCGCGCAGGCTTCCGAAGAAGCTTTCGCCAATGTCGGCCGCAACGATCCTTGCCCCTGCGGTAGCGGTAAGAAGTACAAGCACTGCCATGGGCAGTTGGGCTGAGGGCGGCGGGATTCGGGATTCGGGATTCGGGATCGGCAAGGCGAAAGCCGAGGCCGTCCCGGCCGATAACGCAGCGGCCGCCGCCGCTTCTCCCTCATCCCCCATCCTCCATCCCCCATCCCGCCTTGTAGAAGTCGTCGCCGGGGTCATCCGCGACGCGCGTGGTCGGGTGCTGCTCAGTCGCCGTACCGAAGGCCGCGATCTGGCCGGCCTGTGGGAGTTCCCCGGCGGCAAGCGTGAGCCCGGCGAAACCGCCGAGGCGGCGCTTAGCCGCGAGCTGCACGAGGAGCTCGGCATCGAGGCCGAGGTGGGCGCGGAGTTGATCCGGGTTCCTCAGGCCTATCCCGACAAGCGTCTGGTCCTGGACGTGCGCGAGATCCGCGCCTGGCGCGGCAGCGCGCGCGGTCGCGAGGGTCAGGCTCTGGTCTGGGTGCCGCCGCACAAGCTCGCCAGCTATGCGATGCCGCCGGCCGATCGGCCGGTGGTCGCCGCATTGGAGCAGGCCGACCGTTATCTGGTCACCCCCGAGCCCGGCGTCGGCGACGAAGATTGGCTGGCGGCGCTGTCGGCTTCGCTGGCGGCCGGCATGCGGCGCGTGCAGCTGCGCGCGCCGCAACTGGCGAACGCCGCCGACGCGCAGCGATGGGCGCGCCTGGTCGCGGCCGCGGTCAAGCGCTGTCGCGCGGCCAAGGCCGAGGTGTTGATCAACGGCGACCTCGCCCTGGCGACTTCGCTCGGCGTCGGCCTGCATCTGCGCGCCGCGCAACTGCGCGAGTTGAGCCAGCGCCCGATCGCGTCGTCATTGCCTCTGGCGGCCTCCTGCCACGACGCCGACGAACTGCGCGCCGCACAGGCGTTGGGCTGCGACTTCGCCGTGCTCGGCTCGATCAAGCCGACCCCGAGCCATCCGAGCGTGCTCGGCATCGGCTGGGAAGCCTTCGCGGCCTTGCGCGAGTCGGTGTCGTTGCCGATCTATGCCATCGGCGGGCTGGGTCTGGAGGATCTGGGCGAGGCGCGCCGGCATGGCGCGCAAGGCATCGCGGCGATTCGGAGCCTGTGGGCACCGGTTTGAGGCGCGAAGGTTGGGCCCGGGGCACCGGTGATATCGGAAGGCGTCGGGCCTGAAGGCCCTCCCACAAGAGCTCTTGTGATTTCAGCGCCTTTTGTGGGAAGGCCTTCAGGCCCGATGCTTTCGGCTCAGTTCGCGAGATGCCTCAGTCCCGCAAGCTCTCCGCCAGCGCCCGATAACGCCGGTCCAACGCCTCGACCTGCACCTTTAGCGCGTCGATCGGGCCGTCGTTGACGATGACGTCGTCAGCGATCGCCAGCCGCGCCTCGCGGGTGGCCTGGGCCGCGATCATGCGCTGCGCCAACTCCGCTTCGATTCCATCGCGCCGCATCACCCGGGCCTGCTGCACGGCCACTGGCACATCGACCACCAGGCAGCGGTCCAGCCAAGGGTAGGCGTCGCGTCCACCGCCTTCGGCCAGCAGCGGAATCGCTGCGATCGCATAGGCGCCGGCGGCGGTTTGGCACTGTTCGCGCAGCATCGAGCGCACCAGCGGATGCACGATGGCCTCCAGTCGCCGTCGGGCGGCCTCGTCGCCGAACACGATCCGGCGCATCGCGGCGCGATCCAGCGCGCCCTGGCCATCCAGGATTTCGTCGCCGAATGTCGCGACCACCTGGGCCAGCCCTTGGCTGCCGGCCGCCACCGCCGCGCGCGCGGCCAGATCGGCGTCGGCGACGACGATGCCCAGCGCCTCGAAGCGCCGGGTCACCTCGCTCTTGCCCGAGGCCACCCCGCCGGTCACGCCGACGCAGAACCCGGCCATCTCAGCCGATCCCGGAGTACCGCAGATAGGCCTGCAGCAGCGCTTCGCCCCAGAAGAACACGATCCAGCCGGCGATCGCCAGATACGGGCCGAACGGAATCGGAATGCCGATGTCGCGGCCCTTGACCGCCAGCCAGACCGAGCCGATCACCGCGCCGACCAGCGAGGACATCAGAATCACCGGCAGCACGCCCTTGAGCCCGACCCAGGCGCCGATCGCGGCGAGCAGCTTGAAGTCGCCGCCGCCCATGCCCTCACGCGGGTTTTTGACCCGTTTGACCACGACCTGATACTGCTTATAGATCCAGTTCACCAGCCACAGACTGGTAAACCCCGCGATCGCGCCGAGTACGGCCGGTTTGACCGGGAAATACAGGTTGTCGCTGGCCGCGATGATGCCCAGCCACATCAATGGCAGAGTCAGGGCGTCGGGCAGGTACTGGGTGCGCAGGTCGATGCCGGACAGGATGATCAGGAAGCTGGTGAACACCATCGCCCCGAATCCCTGCCAGCCGAAGCCGAAGCGGGCCACGCAGGCCAGCATCAGCAGCATGGTCAGCAGTTCGACCGCCGGGTACTGGATCGAGATCGGCGCCTTGCAGTGCCGGCACTTGCCGCCCAGCACCGCGTAACTGACGACCGGGATGTTCTCGTACCAGGACAACTGATGCTTGCAGTGCGGGCAGTGCGAGCGCTCGACCGCGATACCCGGCGGGGGCGGATCGTAAATCTCCGGCAGCTCCAGGGCCTCGCGCGCGTCCTTCTTCCACTCCCACTCCAGCCGCTTGGGCAGGCGCAGGATCACCACGTTGTAGAAGCTGCCGAGCAGCAGCCCCAAACCGGCCGCGAGGGGATACCCGAGGCCGGGGTTCTGATCTAGAAATGCCATGTGCGCAGGATACTTCGCCGATCAGATCGTCGCAGCAAGCTTGAAGATCGGCAGGTACATGGCGACGACCATGCCGCCGACGAGAACGCCGAGGATGATCATGATCAGCGGCTCCAGCAGGCTCGACAGCGCGTCGACGGCGTTGTTGACCTCCTGTTCGAAGAACTCGGCGACCTTGATCAGCATGGTGTCGAGCGCGCCGGCTTCTTCGCCGATCGCGGTCATCTGGATGACCATGTGCGGGAACAGGTTGACCTGCTTCATCGCCATGTTGACCTGATAACCCACCGAGACGTCATCGCGGATACGCAGCACCGCCTTCTCGTAGACCACGTTGCCGGTCGCGCCGGCCACGGTCTCCAGCGCCTCGACCAGCGGCACGCCCGCGCGGAAGGTGACCGCCAGGGTCCGGGCGAAGCGCGCGACCGCGGCGTTATGCAGAATCTGGCCGACGATCGGAAGCTTCAGCATCATCCGGTCGAGGAAGTGGGCGAAGGCCGGTGAGCGGTTCTTGGCCATGATGAATGCGACCACCGCGCCGATTGCGACCAGCAGGATCAGCCACCACCACGAAATTGCGAACTCGCTCATGCCGATCACCAGCAAGGTGAAGGCCGGCAAGTCGGCGCCGAAGCTTTGGAAAGTGGCCTTGAAGGTCGGCACCACGAAGATCAGCAACACCGCGCTGACCAGGATGGCGACCGCGACGACCATCGCCGGGTAGAACAGCGCTTTCTTGATCTTGCCCTTGAGGGTTTCGATGTTTTCTTTGTAGTTGGCGATGGTGTCGAGCACCGTTTCCAGCACGCCGGCCGATTCGCCGGCCTTGACCAGGTTGCGATAAAGCTCGTCGAACTGGACGGGGTGCTTGGACAGGGCCTCGTGCATCGATAGACCGCTTTCCAGATCGCCTCGGATCGTGTTCAGCAGGTTCTTCATGCGAATGTTTTTCTGCCCCTCGCCGATGATTTCCAGCGCACTCACGATCGGCACGCCGGATTTCATCATGGTGGCGATCTGGCGGCTGAAGATCGCGATCTCGCGCGGGGTGATGCGCTTGCCGGCGGCGCCGAACAGCGGCTTGCCCTTGGGCTTGACCACGGTCGGATTGATGCCTTGGCGGCGCAGTTCGGCGCGGACCAGATTGGCATTCTTGGCCGACTGCTCGCCCTTCATCTTGATGCCGCGCTTGTCGGTGCCTTGCCAGACGAATACGTCCAGGGGATTGGCGCGGCGGGGTACGGCGGCGGTTTTGGTTGCGGAGCGGGTCGCGGACATGGGGCTTAGTCCTTAGTTACGCGGTTGATTTCGGCCAGGCCGGTGACGCCGTTCATCACCTTGACCAGGGCCGAGCGACGCAGATCGCTCACGCCCGACTTGATGGCCGCGGCGGCGATCTGCATCGCATTGCCGCCCTCGAGCACGATGGCCTGGATTTCGTCGGTCATGGGCATGACCTGATAGATGCCGGTACGTCCCTTGTAGCCCTCGGTGCAGTCCGGGCATCCCGCCGGCTCGTACAGTTTGAAACCCGAGGTGATTTCCTCGTGGGTGAAGCCTTCCGCCAGCAGAGCATGCTCGGGCAGATGCACCTCGCGCTTGCAGTCGTGCAGGCGGCGCGCAAGGCGCTGCGCGATCACCAGGGTGACTGAGGAGGTGATGTTGTACGGCGCCACGCCCATGTTCATCAGTCGCGAAATGGTCTGCGGGGCGTCGTTGGTATGCAGGGTCGAGAGCACCATGTGGCCGGTCTGTGCTGCTTTGATGGCGATTTCCGCGGTCTCTAGGTCGCGGATTTCGCCGACCATGATCACGTCCGGATCCTGGCGCAGAAAGCTGCGCAAGGCGGCGGCGAAAGTCATTCCGCGCTTGACGTTCATCTGCACCTGGTTGATGCCAGGCACGCGGATCTCGACCGGGTCTTCGACCGTGGAGATATTGCGCTGGTCGTCGTTGAGGATATTGAGCGCGGTGTACAGCGAAACCGTCTTGCCCGAGCCGGTCGGGCCGGTCACCAGGACCATGCCGTAAGGCTTCATTACGGCGTTGACGAACAGTTCCTTCTGATAGTCCTCATAGCCGAGTTTCTCGATCCCCAGCCGCGCCGCGCTGCCGTCGAGGATACGCAGCACGATCTTCTCGCCGAACAGCGTCGGCAAGGTGCTCATACGGAAGTCGATCTGCTTGGTCTTGGACAGGTTGAGCTTGATGCGTCCGTCCTGCGGCACGCGCTTCTCGGCGATGTCGAGCTGCGCCATGACCTTCAGGCGCGCGGCGATGCGCGCGTGCAGCTTGTTGGGCACTTTGGCGACTTGCTTGAGCAAGCCGTCGATGCGCAGGCGCACCCGGTAGTCGGTTTCGTAAGGTTCGAAATGGATGTCCGAAGCGCCGCGACGGATCGCGTCGACCAGCACCTTGTTGACGAACTTGACCACCGGAGTGTCGTCGCTCTTGGCGTCGATACCGCTGTCGCCGGCGGCCGTGGCCAGATCCTCGTCCTTGCCGATGTCGAGATTATCGAGTCCTTCGCCGTCGCCGACCGCCGCATTGAGCGCGTCGGCCGTGTCCATCCAACGGTCGAGGGTGCGCTTGATCGTGTCCTCGTCGACCAGGATGGCCTCGATGGCCAAGTTGGTCTGGAACTTGATCTCGTCCAGCGCGCGGGTATTGGTCGGATCCGCCAGCCCGACGAACAGCTTGTTGCCGCGCTTGAACAGCGGCAGCACGTTGTGGGTGCGGAACAGGCTCTCACTGACGGCGTTGATCGCCGCCTGGGCGGGGTCGATGGCGCCCGGGTCGATCAGCGGGATGCCGAACTCGACTGAATTGGCGGCCGCTAACTGACTGGGAGTCGTCAGGCGCTTTTCCAGCAGATAGGTCGCGATCGAGACCCGCTCGGCGCTGGCAGCGGACAATGCACCGCGCGCGGCCTGCTCCTCGAGCGCCCCGTCCAGGACCAGGCGTCGGACAATGCCGGTGATTCCCACAAGGTTGGCGTTCGCCACCGTAGACATACGAACCTCTAGTTTCCCCGTCTGAGACTGTAGCGCAATCCGGTCGAGGTTAGGCAGACCGCAGGTCCCCGTCTGGCGCTTGTATGGCTTGAAGCGCCTGAAATCCGATTAAGGTCACGGAATCGGGTGGCCTTGCTCCTGGAAGTATGTCCGCAGGCTGGCCAGTTCCGCCTGATTCTTGAGGTCATGTGCCGGCACGCGTTTGGCGAGCACCCGATAGAGCGCGTGGGCGTCGTTGGTCCGGCCCACGCTCATCAGCAACGTGGCGTGCAGACTCCCGGTCGAGATGGTGCGGCCTTGTTCCCAGGCGATCCTGGACATGTGTTCGGCTTCCTCCCAGCGTTCGGCGCGGGCAAACATCTGCGCCGCATAAAAGCGGGCGGTCCATTTCGGCGTCGCGCTGTCGGGTTGTTGGCGGCTTCGCTCGATGATGAGGCTGAATGTGTCGGCGATGTCGGATGCCGTGGCCTTGCCGCAGCCACCTTTCTCGGCATGAATCGTCGTCAGGTAACGCATGATCTCGGATTCGAGAACGGTGACGCGATCGCCCACGTCCTTCTGTGCGGCCTTCAAGTACGCAGGATCGGCATCACCGTTCTTTTCGCAGTCGATGGATATCAGGAATATATTGGATAACGCCCGATACTGCGGGTTTTCCCCATTGACTGCCAATTGCGCAGTCAGTTTTTTCGCGGTGTCGAATTGCTTCTTTTCCAGCGCCAGCATGCTGCTGTCAAACACCGCGCGCAGGGACTGTGGGTGGTATGTCAGTCCTTGCGCGAAAATAGATTCCTTGTCTTGCCATATGAGCACTCGCCCGAATGTCGCAAACGCAAGTATGGCGGCAAATACGGTTGCCCCAATCAGCCCCAACTGGCGAGGGGTCAGAACATTGGTGCTTATTGGTGGAGCAGAGGCCAGGCCGCCGACAATGATCCAGAAAATTCCGACCGATGGCAGGTAGTTGCGATGCTCGTAGTACATTTCCAGCGGAAGTATGCTGGACTCGACTATATGCGCTCCAAGGAAAAAGAACCACCCAGCGAACACGATTGGCGCGCGTCTCCTCAGGAGTATCGCTACGATGCTAAACGCTGCGAGCGATAGGATGGATATCAAAGTCGACGGCGGCGCAAGAATGCCGGTCGAGACGGGGAAATCATCCGTGTACAGGCCCATTTGTGGGCCGCGTGGCAGCACCAGCATCGACAGATAGTCGGCCAATGCGTGTGGCTGGGTGAGGAGGCGTTGGCTGAGAGTGAACGTCCACTCGGTATAGCCTTGAGTCAGGACGTATGGCCGTGCGGCTAGGAAAATGGCAGTCGCAAGCGCCGGTATGCCTAGGCTCAGCGCAAAGAATGTAGTTATCAGACGCTTGCCCGCTTGGCCTCGGAAGTAGGCAACCTCAATAACTAGGCACAGAAGAGGGGCCACCGCGGCGTTCTGTTTGCTTAACAGGCCGGCCGCTACCAGCAACGGGAAAGTCAAGAATAGGTGTAGTGCTGCCTTGCGAGTCAGCCCTTGGGACGCCTGTTGACGAGCAATCAGATAGGTCCAGCACGATGCCAGCACGAATAAGCTCGCCAGTTGCGCCATGCGCTGAACTGCATATAGAACTGTGCTGACATGCAAAGGATGGAGTAGCCAGAACGCGGCGACAATCAGAGCTACGAGATTTGCGTTTGGGTTCAGTTGTACGTCTTGTCGCGATATCCGTCGCGTAATGACCCAAACCAATACGCCACACAGAAGGTGAATGACAAGATTGCCCAGCTTGTATGGGAACGTGCCAGGTCCGAAGCTGGATGTAAGCACGAAGCTGGCCATTGCAACTGGGCGTGCCAGCAGTAGCGAACGATCGCCGAACACTACCTCCTGAAAAGTCGCCTTACCCAACCGCCATTTCTCGATCGGCGCCAGGTTCCATCCATCGTCGAACAGGAATGGGCCTTTGAGACCGATCCAGTACAGTGCGATCGTAGCCAGCAGCAATGCGCCCAGGCCCACCACATTGCGATTCAAGTAGCGACTCAACAGCATAGGAAGGCTTTCGTGTCTGGAGGATTGCGAAGGTAGCGCAAAAGTAAGTTAGCTGGCGAAGCGAAAACGTTACTCTTGGTTAGCAAGGTTGAAGGATCATGCTGTTGTCTCCCCAAATCGGCGATACGGTAAGTCGCGATAGGTTGTTGAGTATTGGCAGTCGCCGAGGAGACGGTTGTCTTGTTAAACGCAGGATTCATTCTGGTACATGTCGGTCTGTTACGTGCCGTTAGCCATAGATCGTTCGGTCATGAATTACTTCTCGGCCGTGCGTTCGATCAATATAAAAAAAGGCCCGGCTTGTATTCGCCGGGCCTTCGTGAAACGCACTGCGTTTTAGCTTAGGTGCCGCGGCACTCGGCCGGAACCTGGGACTTGCGGGTGACGCTGGAGGTGCACTTCCAGACCAGCTGGGTCGAGGTGGTCGTACCGTCCGCAACCGACGGGGTCAGGGTGATGGTAGCGCCAGCCGGATCCGCGCCAGTCTCTTTAGTCTCCACGGTGATGATGCCCTGCGCGGCGATCGAGACCGTTGCAACGTACCGGGTCGGGCCCTGGAACTGGAAGCCGGTGAGCGCCTGAGTCACAGTAGCCAGCGAGCCACGATCCGAAGCCGTTTCCGACACGGCCAGCTTGGCCGGAGCAGCGGCCGCGAGGCCTTCGGACATCTTGGCGCGGACCGAGTAGTCCTGGTAAGCCGGCAGCGCGATCGCGACCAGGATGCCGAGGATGGCGATGACGATCATCAGTTCGATGAGGGTGAAGCCTTTCTGGTTCTTCATGGTGTTTCCCCTAGGAGTGATTGATAGAAACTTACGTGCCAGCAGGCCCGGTGTTCGGTCCTTCGGCAGCCGTGCGAGCTGCACGTGCCTAAGGCTACGCATAACCCATGCCAACTGCCGGTGTTGGGCAGGCCCGAATTCAAACTGGGTTTGTTGTCACGTTAATGAATTGGTTTTGGCCCGTTTTCGGTGACGCAATTTGTCAGTGCGGTTCGATTTGGGTGACGCACAAGGGCAGGTTGAATAGGGACGAGGCGAAATCGTCGCCGGCGGGCGAGATCGCAACGGCGCCGACCTCGGTCTGGCGCGTGCATTGCGGCCGACGGCTCGCATGCTAGATTTCCTGCGCCTGATCGATGCCGACGCGTGCGTCATCCGCGATTGAGGGCATCCGCTCCAGGGGGGCGGGGCAAGATGAGAAATATGTCGCATTTCTGGTGCCAATCGGCGCTGTAGAGAGGGCTTTGAGTGATTCGCGATCTTGCGATGATTTTCTTCGTGACGTGCTCGACCCTGGGCAGTCAGTTGTTGGTAAAGCACGCGATGTTGCAGATCGCGGCGCGCTCGCCGGCGCCGACCGGCGTGGCGTGGCTATGGGCGGCATTGAGCTCGCCCGCGGTGATCGTGGCCGTCGCCGTGCAGGCGATCGGGTTCACGGTGTGGATGCTGGTGGTCAGCCGGGTCAAGCTGGGCGTGGCCTTCGCGACCTCCGGCGCCTTCTTCTATATCTTGATGGCGGTATCGAGTTGGCTGCTTTATGGCGAACGCTTGGCGCCGATGCAGTGGGCCGGCATCGTGCTGGTGTCGATCGGAGTGTTGATGATTTCCATGTTGGGCCAGGGCGGCTGAGTCGTGCAGCGCGATTTGTCGCATAGCTTCGTCGTTCCTGCATACGGTCGTTCGCCGCATTTGCGCGATTGTCTGCAATCGCTGCGCGCGCAGACCGTCGCTTCGCCGATCGTGGTCGCCACCTCCACGCCTTATGACGGACTGGAAGCTCTCGCCGCCGAGTTCGGCGCGCGCCTGTGCGTGCACGGCCCCAATGGCGGGATAGGCCGCGACTGGAATTTCGCTGTGTCCCAGGCCGATACCGATCTGGTCACCATCGCCCATCAGGACGATATCTATCTGCCGCGTTTCGCCGAGCGTTCGATCGCTGCGACGCGCGCGGCGCCGGATGTAAGTCTGATCGCGACGGGATACGGTGAGCTGTTGGGCGAGCGCGAGCGATTCCATACGCCGATGTTGCTGATCAAGCGCGTTCTGTTGGAATTGGCCTTTCTGGGGCGGCGCCGGATCGGAAGCCTCGCGGCCAAGCAGCGCGCGTTGCGCTTCGGTTGCGCGATCTCCTGCCCGACGGTGACGTTGCGCGTGGATGCGGACGGGCCCGGATTCCGCGAAGATCTCAAGGTCAATCTGGACTGGGACGCCTGGTTGCGCCGGGCGCGTCGCCCGGGCAGTTTCGTATATGTGCGCCAATCGCTGATGTTGCACCGCATCCATGCCAGCAGCGAGACCACCGCCGCGGTGATCGACGGCGTTCGCGCGCGTGAGGATATGGAGATGTTCCGGGCGCTGTGGCCGCCCGCGGTCGCGGGCTGGCTGGCGCGCGTGTACGCCCTGTCCTACGCTGCCGGGGAGCGGGAATGAACGAGACGGTCATGGCCGAAAGCAGAGCGCCGGGGAGAATGTGGTCGCAGGCGCCTCAAGGCGTCGCGCCGGTGCGTGTGCAGGTCGCGGTGGTGATTCCCTGCCATCGCGTGCGTCGCCACATCATGGATGTGATCGCTTCGATCCCTGAACTGGTGAGTCGGATTTACGTCGTCGACGACCGTTGCCCGGATGAGTCGGGCCGCCATGTCGAGGCGCTCAATACCGACCCGCGAGTGAGCGTGATCTATAACGAAGTCAATCTCGGCGTCGGCGGCGCGGTCATCGCCGGTTACCAGCGGGCGTTGGACGACGGCTGCGATGTCATCGTCAAGATGGACGGCGACGATCAGATGGATGCGCGCGCGCTGCCGCGCCTGATCGGTCCGATCCTGCGCGGCGACGCCGACTACACCAAGGGCAACCGCTTCTACGATCTTGCCCAGATCAATCGCATGCCGCGCTTGCGCATCTTCGGCAATGCGATGCTGTCGTTCATGACCAAGATATCTTCCGGCTATTGGGACATCTTCGACCCGACCAACGGTTATACGGCCATCCACGCGCGGGTGGTGGCGCAACTGCCGTTGGCGAAGATCAGTCGTCGCTACTTCTTCGAAACCGACATGCTGTTCCGTCTGAACATCGTGCGTGCGGTCGTGGTCGATGTGCCGATGGACGCGCGCTACGGCGACGAGACCAGCAATCTGCGCATCTCTAAGATCCTGTTCGATTTCATGCTCAAGCACGTGCGCAACACCGGCAAGCGCATCTTCTATAACTATTTCCTGCGCGATTTGTCGCTGGCCTCCATCCAGCTTGCGCTGGGCACGTTGTTCATCGTGCTGGGCGCCGTGCTGGGCCTGCGCTTTTGGTACGACTCTTTCGCCACCGGCATCACCGCGTCGGCCGGTAGCGTCATGCTGGCGGCCTTGCAGATCATCATCGGCATCCAGTTGGTGCTGGGTTTCCTGGCCTACGATATCGCCGCGGTCCCGCGCCGCACGTTGCATCCGCTGCTGCTGTCGAGCGAAGACGAGAGCTGAAATGAGCGGCGACTTCGATGCCAGTTACACCGCCTACCAGACTGATCGCAGCGCGCTGCGGCGGATCGTGCGGCGCGCCTACCTGCGCAGCGCAGCGGCGCAGTTGCACGGTCCGACCCTGGATTTCGGTTGCGGCGTGGGCGAATTGCTCGAACGCCTGCCGGCGGGGTCGAAAGGTCTGGAGTACAACCTCGCCACGGTGGCTCATTGCCGCGCCAGGGGGCTGGACGTGGAGGCCTACGACGGCTACGCCGACGATTGGAAGCTCACTGCGCTGCACGGCGCGCGGTTCGAATCGATGGTGATCAGCCACGTGCTCGAACACCTGGACGAGCCCGCGGCGATTTTGCGACGGCTGCTGACGGCCGCGCGCGGTCTCGGCATCGGGCGCGTACTGGCGATCGTGCCCGGCCAGGCGGGCTATCGCATCGATGCGACCCATCGCACCTTCGTCGACCGGGCGATGTTGTCGACCGACGAGGTGGTCGCCGGGACCGGCTTCAAGCTGGCGCGTTCGCGTTATTTCCCCGGCGACTTGCGTGGAATCGGCGACTGGTTCGCGCACCACGAATTGCAGGCGCTGTTTCTGGCCGCGGCCTGAGCCGCGAAGTCAGGGCCGCCAGCGGCGGCCTCAATCGATCCCGAGCTTCTTGAGCTTGTACCGCAGCGCGCGGAAGGTGATGCCCAGCGCCGCCGCGGTGCGGGTCTTGTTGTAGCGGTTTTCCTGCAGCGCCTGCTGGATCGCCGCTCGCTCGATCTCCTCGATGTACGAGGGCAGGGCGCTGGTCGCGGTGTCGCGTGGGTTCAAGGTGCGCGGATCGACGGCGCCCGGCGGTGCGGCGGGGTGCCCGCCGGCGGTGTTCGGGGCGCCAGCAGCGATGCCGGGCGGGGCCTGGGTGGCCAGGCGCGGCAGCCGCAGGTCGGTGGCGTTGAGCACTTCGCCTTCGGCCAGGGCCAGGGCGCGCTCGAGAATGTTTTCGAGTTCGCGCACGTTGCCGGGGAAGCCGTAGGCGCGCAGCGCATCGAGCGCGTCCTCGCCCAGGCTCGGTACGGGGCGGCCCTGATTGCCGGCCAGGCGGTGCAGGATCTTGGCGGCCAGGCCGGGCAGATCGTCCAGGCGCTCGCGCAACGGCGGCACGCGCAGTTCGATCACGTTGATGCGGTAGTACAAGTCCTGGCGGAAGCGGCCGTCGGCGACCAGCGCGGCGAGGTCCTTGTGGGTCGCCGAGAGGATGCGCACGTCGACCACGACTTCGGTTTGCGCGCCGACCGGGCGGATCGATTTTTCCTGGATCGCGCGCAGCAGCTTGACCTGCATCGGCAGCGGCAGCTCGGCGACCTCGTCGAGAAACAAGGTGCCGCCGTCGGCGGCCTGGAACAGGCCGGGCTTGTCGGCGTGGGCGCCGGTGAAGCTGCCTTTCTTATGACCGAAGAACTCGCTTTCCATCAGCTCGGCCGGGATCGCGCCGCAGTTGACCGGCACGAACGGGCCATCGGCGCGGCCGCCTTCGGAGTGGATGGTGCGGGCGACCAGCTCTTTGCCGACGCCGGACTCGCCGGCGATATAGACCGGCGCCTGACTGCGCGCGACCTTGCCGATGGTCTGGCGCAGCTTGATCATCGCCGGCGATTCGCCGTACAGGCGCGAACCGACCGCCTCGCTGGCGGTGCGGCGGGTCTCGTTGAGTTCCAGGGCGTGGCGGACCAGGTCGCGCAGCACGGCCAGGTCGACCGGCTTGGCGACGAAGTCGAACGCGCCGGCCTTGAGCGCGTCGACCGCGGCTTCGACGTTGCCGAAGGCGGTGATCATCGCGACCGGCGTGTTCGGATACTTCTGGCTGATCTCGGCCACCAAGTCCATGCCCGAGCCGTCGGGCAGGCGCATGTCGGTGAGGCATAAATCGTAACTGTTGCGCAGGAGCTGGCTGCGAGCCTCGCCGAGGCCCGACGCGGTGTCGCAACGCAGGCCCATCCGGCCCAAGGTCATGACGAGCAACTCGCGAATATCGCGCTCGTCATCGACTACCAATGCACTACGAGTTTCAGCCATTACGCCCTCCACCGCCCAAGATAGCTTAACGGGATGGTTAAGGCCAAGACGCTTGTGGCACAGATTCTGCTAATGCCCTCGTCGAGTAGCATCCGTTCAGCCCGGCGAGAGCGCGCTTGCGCCGGCCAGGCGGATGCGGAAGCAGCCGCCGCCGCCCGGCACCGGCACGTAGTCCAGTGCGGCCTGGTTGGCCCTGCATAGTTCGCGCGCGATATACAGCCCCAGGCCGGTGCCGTGGCTGGAGGTGGTGAAGAACGGGCGGAACAAGCGTTCGGCGACCGAGTCGGGAATGCCCGGGCCGCGATCGAGCACGTCGATCGCCGGCAAGCCGACTTCGTCGAAGTACACGTGCACGGTCACCCGTGCCGGTTCGCTGGGCTGGCGGCCGTAGGTGAGCGCGTTGTGCACCAGCACGGTCAGTGCCTGATGCAGTTGGCGCGGATCGACCAGCGCGGCGGCCTGGCTGTGCGATCCGGTCGCGCGCAAGGTGTCCAGCTCGATCGGGTGACTGGCACGGTATTCGTCGACGAACTGGCGCACGAAGCCCATCAACTCCACATGCTCGGGCTTGGCCGGTTCGCGCCGGGCCATGCCGAGCACGTTCTCGACGATGCCGTTCATGCGCGAGCCCTGCTGGCGCACGATTTCCAGCAGGCGCCGGTCGGACACGGCGATATCGCGCGATTCTTCCAGCAACTGCACCGCGTAGTTGATCGCCGCGAGCGGATTGCGGATCTCGTGGGCGAGGCTGGCCGAGAAGCGGCCGAGCGCGGCCAGGGTGATCGATTCGGCGCGGCGCGAGACCAGCGAGGTGTCGTCGAGAAAGATCAGGGTCTGATCGCTGCCGGCGAGCAGGCGGGTGAAGCGCGGCACTACCTCGGGCAGGTCGGGGGCGAGCTGCAGCGGGCTTTCGTCGGGGCGCCCCTCCACCCGCCAGCGGCTCAAGCGGCGGGCGAGTTCGGGCGAAGCGATCGCGAGGATGCGGTGGCCGTGGCGGGTGCCGTCGTACTCGCCGCTGTCGCCGAGCAACAGCATCGCCGCCTCGTTGGCCAGGCGCAGGCGGCCTTCGCCGTCGACCAGGAGCACGCCGGTGCGCATGCGGCGAATGATGAGTTCGTTGATTTCGGCGTAGTTGGCGGCCTCGGCGCCGCGGCGTTCGGCCAGTTCCTGGCTTTCGCGCATCTGCCGGCCGAGCATGTTGGTGAGCAGCGCGATCGACAGATAGCCCAGTGCGAACATGATCGGCTCGGCGAGGGTGCGGCCCACGCTTTCGCTGCCGAGCTCGCTCCACAGCCATTCGCCGACCAGCCCGATGCAGGCCAGGACCGCGGCGCTGATGCCGTAGCGAGTGGGCAGCAGCAGCGCGGCCGCGCCGACGTTGAACATCAGCATCAGGGCGATGCCGGTGCCGGCCGAGGGCAGCGCGTGAATCGCCAGGATGCCGAAGAACAGGTCGCAGGCGATGCCGGCGATCACCTGGCCGCGCAACTCGCCGCGGCGGCCGAACACGAACAGCAGCGCGGCCATGAACAGATACGACAGCGCCAGCGAGCGGGCGAACAAGTCGTGGCGTGGAGGGGCGATCAGGCTGTCCACCGGTCCGAACAGGAAGAACACCAGCAAGGCGGCTTCCAGCAGGCGATAGAGGGTGAAGAAATACAGTTCGCGGCGCAGCGCGAGGTCGGCATCGGCCGGACTGGAGGGAGCGAGACCTGACGGCAAGCGGGGATTCCCGGCGCGGGCGGAGTACTTATCAGTATAGGGCGGGCGGCCGCTCGCGCCCGATGCGGAGCGGCGGTCGGGTGGCATGGACGCCGTCGAGGCGGGGCAGGTCCGTCGGGCGGACCTTGCCTGATCGGGCCGCCGCGTAGCCGCGGTGCGTCGTTCGGGCTTGCATCGGAGCGGTCGCGGGCGCGGTCCGGACGGCCCGGAGCCTGCTCCGCCCGCGGCATCGGCCGGTAACACGCGGGGGCCATGCTGGGTCCGGCCGGTCGACCGGCCGTCGCCGGGTTTTGCTCGACCCGCCGCGATCGGCGACAATGCGGCCCCCTCGCGCGTCCGCCGGCCCTCGGCCGGGTACACGCGCGGGACGTCTTTCACTCCCCTCGGTGACGCATGAATTTTCACGAATATCAGGCAAAGCAGCTGTTTGCCGACTACGGCATCGCAGTGCCGGCCGGGCGCGTTGCGCGCACTCCCGATGAAGCCGTTGCGGCCGCCAAGGCCATTCCGGGCGATCTGTGGGTGGTCAAGGCCCAGATCCACGCAGGCGGCCGCGGCAAGGCCGGCGGCGTCAAGCTGGCGAAGAACTTCGACGAAGTGAAGCAGTACGCCAAGGCCATGCTCGGCACCAAGATGGAGACCTACCAGTCGGCCGGCGTCGCTCTGCCGATCGACTCGGTGCTGATCTCCGAAGGCACCGACATCGACAAGGAACTGTACTTGTCGATCTTGGTCGACCGTTCGACCCAGTCGGTCACCTTCATCGCTTCGGCCGAAGGCGGCGTGGACATCGAGAAGGTCGCCGAGGAAACCCCGGAAGCGATCAAGACCGTGCACGTCAACTACGTGCAGGGCCTGCAGGCCTACCAGTGCCGCGAGCTCGCCTTCGACCTGGGCCTCAACGCCAAGCAGGCCGGCCAGCTGACCACGATCATGCTGGGCTTGTACAAGCTGTTCAACGAGAAGGACCTGGCGCTGGTCGAACTCAACCCGCTGGCGATCCTCACCAACGGCAACCTGGCCGTGCTTGACGGCAAGGTCAACAGCGACGACAACGCCACGTTCCGTCACAAGGACCTGGCGGCGATGCGCGACATCCGCCAGGAAGACGAGACCGAAGTGCTGGCCAGTCAGCACGATCTCAACTACGTCACCATGGACGGCAACATCGGCTGCATGGTCAACGGCGCCGGTCTGGCGATGGCGACCATGGACGTGATCCAGTTGGAAGGCGGCTCGCCGGCCAACTTCCTCGACGTCGGCGGCGGCGCCACCAAGGAGCGCGTGACCGAAGCGTTCAAGCTGATTCTCAGCTCGGACAAGGTCAAGGCGATCTTCGTCAACATCTTCGGCGGCATCGTCCGCTGCGACATGATCGCCGAGGGCATCATCGCCGCGGTCAAGGAAGTCGACGTCAAGGTGCCGGTCATCGTGCGTCTTGAAGGCACCAACGTGGAAGCCGGCAAGGAACTGCTGAAGAATTCGGGTCTGGCCATTACCCCGGCGGACAATATCAACGACGGCGCTAAGAAGGCGGTTGCTGCCGTCGCTGGCAAGTAAGGGGCTAATGACATGTCCGTTTTGATCAATAAGAACACCAAGGTCATCGTGCAGGGCTTCACCGGCTCGCAGGGCACCTTCCACGCCGAACAGATGCTCGAGTACGGCACCAAGGTCGTCGGCGGCGTGACCCCGGGCAAGGGCGGCACCCAGCATCTGGGCCTGCCGGTCTTCAACACCGTGCGCGACGCAGTCGAAGAGACCGGCGCCGACGCCTCGGTGATCTACGTGCCGCCGCCGTTCGCGGCCGATGCGATCCTGGAAGCGGCCGACGCCGGCATCAAGGTCATCGTGTGCATCACCGAAGGCATTCCGGTGCTGGACATGCTGCGCGTGAAGAACACCCTCAACGGTTTTGAGGACGTGGTTCTGGTCGGTCCGAACTGCCCCGGCGTCATCACCCCGGGCGAGTGCAAGATCGGCATCATGCCGGGCCACATCCACAAGCCGGGCAAGATCGGCATCGTCTCGCGTTCGGGCACGCTGACCTATGAAGCGGTCAAGCAGACCACCGACGTGGGCCTGGGCCAGTCGACCTGCATCGGCATCGGCGGCGACCCGATCAACGGCACCAACTTCATCGACGCGCTGAAGTGGTTCCAGGACGATCCGCAGACCGAAGGCATCATCATGGTCGGCGAAATCGGCGGTTCGGCCGAGGAAGAAGCGGCCGAGTTCATCGCTCAGTACGTCACCAAGCCGGTGGTCGGCTTCATCGCCGGCGCCTCGGCGCCGAAGGGCAAGCGCATGGGCCACGCCGGCGCGATCGCCTCGGGCGGTCAGGGCACGGCCGAAGGCAAGTTCGCGGCGATGGAAAAGGCCGGCGTCACCACGGTCAAGTCGCCGGGCGACCTGGGCGCGGCGATCGCCAAGCGCTTGGCGAAGTAAGCCGGCGCGATGCAGTTGAGCGCGATGCTGCATTGAACGACCAAAGAAGCCGCCTCCGGGCGGCTTTTTTTTGCTTCGCGCAGCGCCCTTCGTGGCTGTAGCACTTTTGTGCTACACTGGCCTGGCCCCATCGCGATCGCAATCGAGGATGCCATGTCCACCACGACCATCCGCCTGACCGAAGAACTCAAAACCCGCGTGGCGCGGGCCGCCGAACGCGCCGGCACGACGCCGCACGGCTTTATCCTCGAGGCGATTGCCGAGAAGGCCGAAGCCCAGGAACACCGCGATCAAATGCACGATCAGGCCGAGCAGCGTTACGCGCGGATCGTCGCCACCGGCGAGATGATCGGCTGGTCGGACATGCGCAGCTACTTGCAAGCGCGTGCCGCCGGCCGGCCGGCCGCGGCGCCGAAGCCGAAAAAACCGGCGGGTTGAATGGCCAGGATCGAGTTCGCCCCCGAAGTGCTGGAAGATTTCGATCGGATCATCGACCACTTGCTCGAGCACGAGGTCGCCGAAACCGGCTCGCGCATCGAAGGGATCGTCAACGCTCTGGATGTGCTTGCCGACAACCCGTTGATCGGTCGAAGCACGGATTCGGACTTGCGCGAACTGATCGTCGGCCAGGACACAAGGGGTTACGTGGCGTTGTACCGCTATGTGCAAGCGATCGAGACCGTCTTCGTATTGGCGATCCGCGCGCAGAAGGAAGCCGGCTATGTGCGGCTGTAGTTCGTAGGTCCCGTACCGGTTTCGCGCGGCCCGGGCCGGAGCCGGCTCCAGGCGCGCCTGTCCCGAAGTCATTGTCCGCATTCAACGAGTAATTCGCGCATGTCCGCAACGCTTCGCATCGCCCTGGCCCAATTCGACTTCCCCGTCGGCGCGGTCGAAAAGAACGCCGAACGCATCGCGGCGATGATCGCGCAGGCGCGCGACGAGCACGGCGCCGACATGGTGCTGTTCCCCGAACTGGCGGTCAGCGGCTATCCGCCGGAAGACCTGTTGCTGCGGCCGAGTTTCCTGGCCGACTGCCAAGCCGCGCTGGAGCGCATCGCCGGCGCGGCGCACGGCATCGTCGCGGTGGTCGGCTGGCCGCAGGCGGCCGGCGCGGTGGTCTACAACGCCGCCAGCGTGCTGCGCGGCGGCCGGGTCGAGGCGACTTACCGCAAGCGCGAATTGCCCAACTATGCGGTGTTCGACGAGCGCCGCTATTTCGACGTCGATCCCGACGGCGAGGCCTGCGTGTTCGAGGTCAAGGGCGTGCCGGTCGGCGTGGTGATCTGCGAAGACCTGTGGTTCGCCGAGCCGCTGGCGGCGACGGCGCAGGCCGGTGCGAGTCTGGTGCTGGTGCCCAACGCCTCGCCGTTCGAACGCGACAAGCACGCCCAGCGCGACGCGCTGCTGGCGCTGCGCACGCAAGAAACCGGCGTGGCGCTGGCGTATCTCAATGTGGTCGGCGGCCAGGACGCGCTGGTGTTCGACGGCGCCTCGGTGCTCGCCGACGGCGACGGCAACGTGCATCAGGCCGCGGCCGCGTTCGAAGACCATTGGCTGATCGCAGATTACGACGGCGCCACGCGCCGCTTCACGCCGGTGTCGTGGCCCAGCGAGCACGACGAAGGGCGCGATGCGCTGGCCTGGCGCGCGGTGGTGCGCGGCACGCGCGATTACTGCCGCAAGAACGGCTTCGAAAAGGTATGGCTGGGGCTGTCGGGCGGTATCGACTCGTCCCTGGTCATGGCCATCGCGGTCGACGCGTTGGGGCCGCAGAACGTGGTCGCGGTGCGCATGCCCTCGCGCTACACCGCCGACCTGTCCAACGACCTCGCCGCCGAGCAATGCGCGCGCCAGGGCGTGCGTCTGCTGGCCTTGCCGATCGAGAAGCCGTTCCAGGGCTATCTGGACACGCTGGCCGAAACCTTCGCCGGCAAGCCGGTTGACGTGACCGAGGAGAATCTGCAGTCGCGCACCCGCGGCGCGCTGCTGATGGCGATGAGCAACAAGTTCGGCGGTCTGCTGCTGACCACCGGCAACAAGAGCGAGTACGCGGTCGGTTACGCGACCATCTACGGCGATATGTGCGGCGGCTACGCGCCGATCAAGGATCTGTACAAGACCGAGGTGTTCGCGTTGGCGCGCTGGCGCAACGCCATCGCCGGCGCGCCGGTGATTCCGTGGGCGGTGATCGATCGCCCGCCGTCGGCGGAGTTGCGCGAGAACCAGAAGGACCAGGATTCGCTGCCGCCCTACGACGTACTCGATGCGATCCTGCTTCGCCATGTCGATCAGGAGCAGTCACGCGACGAAATCATCAACGCCGGCTTCGATCCGGCGACGGTGGAGCGGGTGCTGCGGCTGGTGCGGATCAGCGAATGGAAGCGGCACCAGGCCGCGCCGGGGCCCAAGGTGTCGCGGCGCGCGTTCGGGCGCGAGCGGCGCTATCCGATCAGCAACGGCTATTCGGCATGACGTTCTGATCCGTACCTCCCTGTAGGAGCGGCGCGAGCCGCGACCGCGACATCACAGTTACGGCGTATGCGCGATGTTGCGGTCGCGGCTTGCGCCGCTCCTACAGGGGGCGGCCGGACCTGCGTCGCGATCGTCAGCAACAAAAAACGCCGCCCTTGGGGCGGCGTTTTCAGTTTTGCGATTCGAACCGGGCGCTTACTGCTTGCGCTTGGCCTCGTCCCGGTCGCGGTTGTCCACCGCCGACTTCTCGCCCGCGAACGGGTTGAGCTTGCGCAGGTTGCTCGGGTAGTCCGGCCACTTGCCGGTCAGCGCCGGATGGCCGGCGTCGTTCTGCTGCAGCACGCGCTTGGCGTCGGCGGCGAGGGTCGGGTTGTCCAGGCCCTCGTAGGCCTTGAGCAGCACCGCCACCGCGTCGTTCTGGTAACGGCTCTGCGGGTAGGTTTCGAGCAGGTACTTGGCGCGATCGACCGCGGCCACGAGGGCGGTGCGGCGCAGGTAGTACAGCGACACGTCCAGCTCATGACGGGCGAAGGTGTCGCGCAGCACCATCATGCGCTTGCGCGAATCCTCGGCGTAGCGGCTGTTGGGATAGCGTTCGGCCACGATCAGGAAATCGTTGTAGGCCTGCATCGGCGTCGCCAGGTCGCGGCGGCTCACGTCCAGGCGCCAGACCTTCTGCAGGAACACCGTGTCGCGACTGGAATTCACCAGCCCGCGCAGGTAGTACAGATAGGCGATGTTGCGGTGGGTCGGGTAGGTGCGGATGAAACGGTCGATGCTGCTGACCGCGTCGTCGTGCTTGCCCGACTTGTACTGAGCGTAGGCGGTCTCGATCAGCGCCTGCTCGGTGTAGGGGCCGTACGGGTACTGGGCGACCAGGCGCTTGAAGCTGACCTCGGCCGAAGCCCAGTTGCCGTTGGTCATCGACTTGTGGGCTTTCTCGTAGATGGCCTCGACCGGCTGGCCTTCGTCCGCGTCCTTGTCCTTCTTGAACATCTTGCCGACGCTCTTGCAGCCGGTGGCGGCGACGGCGACCAGCAGCAACAGGCAGAACAGGCGAGTCATACGGGACAAATCAGCGCGGGACGGGGCGGAACGTACAGTCATGGCAGGCATCGACGGGCGCCGGAGGCACGAAGAGCCGATAATAGCAGTCCGCGGGTCGGCCCCCTTAACCGATCCCGTACTTCGCTCGCCGGCCCGCCGCTCCGCTCGGGCCGCCGTTCCACCCCCTTGCACAGATCCCATAGACCCGACCCTGATGAGCGACCCCCGCCAGACCCTGATCGCCACCGTGCCCGACAGCGCGGCCGGCCGCCGCTTCGATGCGGTCCTCGCCGAGCTGTTTCCCGACTATTCGCGATCGCGGCTGGCGGCTTGGATCAAGAGCGGCGACGCCCGCCTGAACGGCGAGCAGGTGCGTCCGCGCGACCCGGTCCGCGGCGGCGAGAGCGTCGAGCTGAACGTGGTCCTGGACACCCAGACCCACGCCGAAGCCGAGAACATCGCCCTCGACATCCTCTATGAGGACGCCGAGGTGATCGTCCTGGACAAGCCGGCCGGGCTGGTCGTGCACCCCGGCGCCGGCAATCCGGCCGGCACCCTGGTCAACGCCTTGCTGCACCACGATCCCTCGCTGGCCGCGCTGCCGCGCGCCGGTATCGTCCATCGCCTGGACAAGGACACCTCGGGAGTGATGGTGGTGGCCCGCACCTTGCCGGCGCACACCTCGCTGGTCGATCAGCTGTCCGCGCGCGAAGTCCACCGCCAGTACCTGGCCGTGGTGGTCGGCGCGTTGGTCTCCGGCGGTACCGCCAACGCGCCGATCGACCGTCACCCGCGCGATCGCCTGCGCATGGGCGTGCGCGACGACGGTAAGGACGCAGTCACCCATTACCGCCTGCGCGAGCGCTTCCGCGCCCATACCCTGCTGGAATGCCGCCTGGAAACCGGCCGCACCCATCAGATCCGCGTGCACATGCAGCACCTCAAGCACCCGATCGTCGGCGACCCGCTGTACGGTGGCCCGCTCAAGCTGCCCAAGGGCGCGACCGACGGTCTGGTGGAAGCGCTGCGCGGCTTCAAGCGCCAGGCCCTGCATGCCGAGACCTTGGAGTTTGCCCATCCGGTCAGCGGCGAGCCGGTGCGCTGCACCGCCGCGGTGCCAGCCGACATGCAGCATCTGGTCGGCGAATTGCGCGACGACTCGCGCGCGGCGGCGGACGCCGGCCGATGAGCGCACAACCCGACGCCGCGCCGTGGATCGCCGCGGACTGGCCGCTGCCGGCGTCGGTGCACGGTTTCACCACCGTGCGCGGCGGCCTGGGCGTATCGCAGGCGCCGTTCGATCGTTTCAATCTCGGCACGCGTTACGGCGCGGATCGCGACGATCCGGCCGCGGTCGCGCGCAATCGCGAGCTGCTGGCCGAACGCGCCGCGCTGCCGTCGCCGCCGCGCTGGCTGCATCAGGTGCACGGCGCCGGAGTGATCCGTTTCGATGCGGCGAGCTCAGGCACGGCGACCGGCGACGACGAACCCGAGGCCGACGCTTCGGTCGCCTCCGAGGGCGGCGTGGTGCTGGCCATCCTCACCGCCGATTGTCTGCCGGTGCTGTTCGCCGCGCACGACGGCAGCGAAGTCGGCGCCGCGCACGCGGGTTGGCGCGGATTGGCCGACGGCGTGTTGGAAGCGACGGTCGCGGCGATGCGCACCGTGCCCGATCGCCTGCATGCCTGGCTCGGCCCGGCGGCCGGGCCGAGCCATTATGAAATCGGCGCGGAAGTGCGCGATGCGTTCCTTTCGCGCGATCCGGCCGCGGACGCGGCCTTCGTCGCCACGCGTCCCGGCCATTGGCTCGTCGATCTGTACGCCTTGGCCCGATTGCGGCTGGCGAAGTCCGGCCTGCGCGCCGATCATGTTCACGGCGGCGGGTTGTGCACGATCGCTGAGCCCGGCCGTTTCTATTCCCACCGCCGCGACCGACGCACCGGCCGCATGGCGACTCTCATTTGGATGGACTGATGCGAACCACGGCCCAACGGACGGTCCTGTCCCTGTCTTTATTCCTCGCCGCTTCGTTCAGCGCCGACGCCGCCGCGATGGATTGCGAGTCGCGTCTGTACGACGTGTTGAAAGCCGCCTATCCCGGCGCGAAAACCGTAGCCGGCGACGACGGCGAATCGCTGCGCACCGCCGGCGCGCAACCGCGCTGGATCCGACTCGAAGACGTGGCCTGCAAGGTCTGGCCGGCCTCGCCGGACAAGACGCTGCTCGCGGTGCGTCTGCGCCATGAAGCCGCCAGCGGTCAGGATGCGGAAACCGCCGATCTGGAAGTGTTGGTCGTCGATTCGGCGCGGCCGCGCATTCTGCAGCGCTACCGAGAGAACGGGGCGTTGACCTCCGATGCGATCCGGATCAGCTCGGTCACGCTGGACACCGCGCGTTACCTCCTCAACGAGAGCGCCACCGCTTTCGGCGTGCGCATCGATTACAGCGGATCTTCGCGCCCCAATCCCTACGGCAGCACCGTGATGAACCTGTACGCGGCCAGCGGCGGCACGTTGCGGCCGGTGCTGCGCAAGCTGGAAGTGTCGCGCGAGCGCGGCGAATGGGACACCCAATGCGCCGGCGAGTTCGAGAGCGCCAAGCGCACCGTCGCGATCGACGCCAAGCGCGATCACGGCTACGCCGGCCTGCTGGTCAGCAGCGTCGAGGACACCCGGCGCAATGTAGTGGAAGGAAAGGAATGCGCGGACGTGCCGGGCGCTCGCAAAAAGCGCAGCGTGCGGCTGTCCTTCGACGGCCGCGAGTATGCGGTGCCGGCCGATCTGAGCGGGTTGTAAGGGGCGAGCGATGAAGAACGTTCCGACGCCGGCGCAACTGAGCGCGCGTGAGGGCTTGTATCCGCGCGTGCTCGGCGTGCGCTTCATGTTCATGCCGCGGACTTTGCGCCTGTTGCATGGGCGCGGCGGTCGCCAGCGATACCACGGCGAGGTCGAGGCCGAACGCGGCGAAGGTCTGTGCTCGCGCGTGTTCGCGCGCATCGCCGGCTTGCCCAAGGCGTATACCGGGCCGATCGAAGTGGAGATCGACGCAGGCGTGCGCGGCGAAACCTGGATCCGACGCTTCGGCAAATCGACGATGCGTTCGCGACTGGTCGGAGGCGACGGTCTGGTGTTCGAGCGCTTGGGACCGATGCGGTTCGCGTTCGCGCTCGAACTGGCCGGCGAGGTTTCCCAGCCGGCGCCCTCGGGCATGCAGTCGTTGCACAGCGGCGAGGCGGTCGCGGTGTCGTCTGCGGGCGCGGGCGGCGCGGTCTATTCATCGTCGGGCGAAACCTTGCACGAGATCGCATCCGACCCCGGCTTGACCTGGCGGCTGGTCCGCGTGCGCGCGCTCGGCTTGCCGCTGCCGCTGGGTTGGTTCGGCGGCGTGCATGCGCGCGAGTTCGAGCGCGACGGGCGTTATCGCTTCGATGTGCGCGCGGCGTTGCCGGGAATCGGGTTGCTGGTGCATTACCGCGGTTGGCTGGATGTCGAGGGCTGAAGCGTCGTAGGGGCCGTTTGCATGCGGGTTTTGGACTGCTGCGTTTCCGTATCGCGGGTGCGCGGGAGGGCGTGGCGTTCTATGCTGCGCACGGACGTCGTCTAAACTGCGAATTCCGCGGATTTTTAGGGATTTCGTCGAGATCGAAACGACGTTGCGGCGTACAGGACGTGGTCGCGGCTTGCGCCGCTCCTACAGATAGCCCATGTAGGAGCGGCGCAAGCCGCGCCCGCAAATTCCCACCGACCGCGAACCCGACCAAGAGCCTCGCTCAATCGAATCTCGTGTCGCAACGTCGTCCATGGCGCCATCCGAATCACGACCCTGTTCGCCCAACCCCGCACGGACCGCGGGTTCCACCCGGCAAGGATGCGCCCATTCCCGCATCCCACATCCCGAGTACGGCCCATGAGCGTCTTCGATTTGTTTTCCTCGCCGTTGCGCCCAGACTGCGCGGCCACGCAGCTGGCGGGTCTTGGGTTTCTTGTTGGCGGCGCGAATAACGGGGGACGCGGCTGGTTCGCCTTGGTTTTTGATCGGGCGGTCCCGGCTTTCGGTTCGGACGGAGGACGCGGCTGGTTCGTCTTGGTTTTTGATCGGGCGGTCCCGGCTTTTGGTTCGGACGGGGGACGCGGCTGGTGAACGTCGATAGCTTACAGAAGCGGCGCTCGTGGTTCGTCGCCGGGGACCTCAACGGCTTCTTCGGTCTGGTGGTGGACAACCTGTCCATCCTCGGCTTCATCTCCGCGGCGTTGATCGGCATCTTCGGCTTCCCGGCCGAGGTGATCTACACGCGCATGTTTCCCGGCACCGCCTTCGGCGTGCTGGTCGGCAATCTGATCTACACCTGGATGGCGCGACGGCTGGCGGCGAAAACCGGCCGCGACGACGTCACCGCGATGCCGCTGGGCCTGGACGCGCCGACCAGCATCGGCATGGCCTTGCTCGTGCTCGGTCCGGCCTTCGTCGGCTTCAAACAGGCCGGCATGGATGAGCAGGCCGCGGCGACCGCGACCTGGCAGCTCGGCATGGCCTCGCTGATCGTGATGGGCTTGCTCAAGTTCGTGCTGTCGTTCGCCGGCGATGCGGTGACGCGGTTGATTCCGCGCGCGGGTCTGCTCGGTTCGATCGCAGGCGTGGCGCTGGTGTTGATGGGCTTCTTGCCGCTGATCGAAACCTTGCGTTCGCCGATGGTCGGGTTCATGACGTTGGGGCTGTTGCTGTACGTTCTGATCGCGAAAGGGCGGCTGCCGGTGAAGTTGCCGGGTGTGTTCGTCGCGTTCGTGTTCGGGACCGCGTTGTTCTACGGCTTCGGCGCGCTCGGCTTGGGCGCGCCGGGCTTTACCTTCCCGACCGCGCAGCCGTTGAACTTCGTCCTGCCGCTGCCGACCCTGGGCTTCCTCGACGGCTTGCCCTATACCGTGCCGTACTTGCCGCTGCTGCTGCCATTCGGGCTGCTCATGGTGGTCGGCGGCATCAACGTCAGCGAAAGCGCGCGCGCGGCTGGCGATGATTATCGGACGCGCGATATCTTGCTGGCGGAGGCGTTCTCTACCTTGGTCGCCGGTTTTGTCGGCGGCGTCGCCCAGACCACGCCTTACATCGGCCAGCCGGCCTACAAGCACATGGGCGCGCGCAGCGGTTACACCTTGTTGACCGGTTTGTTCATCGGCCTGGGCGGCATTCTCGGCATCGTCTCCGGCCTGGTGCAGTGGCTGCCGCTGGCAGTGCTGGCGCCGATCATTGTCTACGTCGCGCTCGACATCACCACCCAGGCCTTCCAGGCCACGCCGAGCAGGCACGCCACCGCGATGGTGTTCGGCTTCCTGCCGTCGGTGGCCTACATGCTCGCGATCAAGACCGGCAATCCGGGCTGGATCGCGCCGGATCACCATGCTCAGCTGATGAGCGCGCTCGACGGCCACGGCCTGCCGGAACTGGCGGTGATCGTGACCTTGGGCAACGGTTTCATCATGACCTCGATGATCTGGACCTCGGCGGTCGCGGCGATGGTGGACGGCCGCCTGCGCCGGGCCGCCGGGTTCCTGCTTGCCGGCGCGGTATTGGCGTTGTTCGGCATCATCCACTCGGTCGATCCGCGCGGCGGCGTGTACCTGCCCTGGGCGCTGGAAGGGCTGCAGCGCACCATCGCCTGGCAGTTCATCGGCGCCTACATCGGCCTGGCGTTGTTGCTGGTGTTGCTGTCGTTCCAGCGCGATCCGGTACCGGCGGCGCCGCCGCAGGCTTGAGACCGCGGCGCCGCGCCCCTAAATCCTGCATTCCCCTTATCACCGGCCCACGCCATGTCCCTGCAGAACGAACTCAACGCCGTGCCCGGCGTGACCGCGCAACCGGAAGCGGCGACCCGCGACTTCGTGTTCAACCACACCATGCTGCGGATCAAGGATCCTGGGGCCTCGCTGGATTTCTACACCCGCGTGCTCGGCTTCACCCTGGTGCGCAAGCGCGATTTCGCCGAAGCCAAGTTCAGCTTGTACTTCCTGGTGCTGGTGAACGATCCGACGCAGATTCCCGCGGAAGAACCGGCGCGCGGCGAATGGTTGTTGAGCCAGCGCGGCGTGCTGGAGTTGACCCATAACCACGGCACCGAGGACGACGTGGACTTCGGCTATCACCATGGCAACAGCGAACCGCGCGGCTTCGGCCATATCTGCGTATCGGTGCCCGACGTCGAAGCCGCCTGCGCGCGTTTCGAAGCCCTCGGCGTGACGTTCCAGAAGAAGCTCACCGACGGCCGGATGAAGGACATCGCCTTCATCAAGGATCCGGACGGGTATTGGGTCGAGATTTTGCAGCCGACTTCGCGGGTCTGAGTTTCCGCCGCACCGCTTCCCCGGCGAATCCCCAAGCCACAGCGCCAGCAGTTCCCCCTTTGCAAAGGAGGCCATAGCCCGCGCTCGCTTGAAAGATTGCGCCCCAACCCGCATTGACAGGTCATTCGCGGCCCACGCGCGACACTCTCGCCCGGCCGCCACACCTTTCGGAGAACCCTCCATGCGGATGGACAAGCTCACCTCGCGCTTCCAACAGGCCCTGTCGGATGCGCAATCGCTGGCGGTCGGGCGCGATCACAGTCTCATCGAACCGGCGCATCTGCTGACCGCCTTGCTCGACCAGAGCGGCGGCAGCACCAAGCCGCTGCTGTCTCAGGCCGGCGTCAATGTGCCGCTGCTGCGCGAGCGCCTGGGCGAGGCGCTGGAAAAACTGCCCAAGGTGTCGGGCCAGGCCGGCAACGTCTCGGTCGGCAACGATCTGGCGCGCCTGCTCAACGTCACCGACAAACTGGCCCAGCAGCGCGGCGATGCCTTCATCGCCAGCGAACTGTTCCTGCTCGCCGCGCTCGAGGACGGCGGCGACGCCGGCCGCGCGCTCAAGGCCGCCGGCGCCGCCAAGGCCAAATTGGAACCGGCCATCGATAAACTGCGTGGGGGCGAGAGCGTGCAATCGGAAAACGCCGAAGAACAGCGCCAGGCGCTGGAAAAGTACTGCATCGACCTGACCGCGCGCGCCGAATCGGGCAAGCTCGATCCGGTGATCGGCCGCGATGAAGAGATTCGCCGCACCATCCAGGTGTTGCAGCGCCGGACCAAGAACAATCCGGTGCTGATCGGCGAACCCGGCGTCGGCAAGACCGCGATCGCCGAAGGTCTGGCCCAGCGCATCATCAACAATGAAGTGCCCGAGGGCCTGCGCGGCAAGCGCGTGCTCTCGCTCGACATGGGCGCGCTGATCGCCGGCGCCAAGTTCCGCGGCGAGTTCGAGGAGCGGCTCAAGGCCGTGCTCAACGATCTGGCCAAGAACGAAGGCCAGGTGATCTTGTTCATCGACGAACTGCACACCATGGTAGGCGCCGGCAAGGCCGAAGGCGCGATGGACGCCGGCAACATGCTCAAGCCGGCGCTCGCGCGCGGCGAACTGCATTGCATCGGCGCGACCACGCTCGACGAGTATCGCAAGTACGTGGAAAAGGACGCCGCGCTGGAACGCCGCTTCCAGAAGGTCTTCGTTGGCGAGCCGACGGTGGAAGACACCATCGCGATCCTGCGCGGCTTGAAGGAGCGCTACGCGGTGCACCACGGCGTGGAGATCACCGATCCGGCGATCGTCGCCGCGGCGACCTTGTCGCATCGCTATATCGCCGACCGGCAACTGCCCGACAAGGCCATCGACCTGATGGACGAGGCCGCCTCGCGCATCCGCATGGAGATCGACTCCAAGCCTGAAGAGCTCGACCGCAAGGAACGCCGGCTGATCCAGCTCAAGATCCAGCGCGAAGCGCTGAAGAAGGAGAAGGACGCCGAATCCAAGCAACGTCTGGCCGATCTGGAAGCCGAGATCGCCGTGCTGGAGCGCGAGTTCAACGACCTGGAAGAAATCTGGAAGGCCGAGAAAGCGACCTTGCAGGGCGCGACCAGGGTCAAGGAGCAGATCGAACAGGCCAAGCTCGATCTGGAAGCCGCGCAGCGCACGCAGGATTTCGCGCGCATGAGCGAGATCCAGTACGGCCGCATGCCCGAGCTGGAAAAGCAGCTCAGGGCCGCGCAGGAAGTCGAAACCAAGGGTTTCACGCTGTTGCAGGATAAGGTCACCGCCGAGGAGATCGCCGAGGTGGTCGCGCGCTGGACCGGCATCCCGGTGTCGAAGATGCTCGAAGGCGAGCGCGACAAGCTGCTGAAGATGGAACAGGCCCTGCATGCGCGCGTGGTCGGCCAGGACGAAGCGGTGCGGGTGGTGTCCGACGCGGTGCGGCGTTCGCGCGCGGGCTTGTCCGATCCCAATCGTCCGAGCGGTTCGTTCCTGTTCCTCGGCCCGACCGGCGTGGGCAAGACCGAACTGTGCAAGGCGCTGGCCGAATTCCTGTTCGACTCTTCGGATGCGATGATCCGCATCGACATGAGCGAGTTCATGGAGAAGCACGCGGTCAGCCGCCTGGTCGGCGCGCCTCCGGGCTATGTCGGCTACGAAGAGGGCGGCTATCTCACCGAAGCGGTGCGCCGCCGTCCGTACAGCGTGATCTTGCTCGACGAGGTCGAGAAGGCGCATCCGGACGTGTTCAACATCCTGTTGCAGGTGCTCGACGACGGCCGTCTGACCGACGGCCAGGGGCGCACGGTGGATTTCCGCAATACCGTGATCGTGATGACCTCGAACCTGGGCTCGCAGATGATCCAGGAACTGAATTCCGACGATACCCCGGAAAGCTATACCCAGATGAAGGCCGCGGTGATGGGCGTGGTGCAGGCGCACTTCCGTCCGGAGTTCATCAACCGGCTCGACGACATCGTGGTGTTCCATCCGCTCGACAAGAGTCAGATTCGCGAAATCGCCAAGATCCAGCTGCACGGTCTGGACAAGCGCCTGGCCGAACGCGGCTTGAAGCTGGTGTTGTCGGAGGCGGCGCTGAACCTGATCGGCAACGTCGGTTTCGACCCGGTTTACGGCGCGCGGCCGCTCAAGCGCGCGGTGCAGCAGCAGTTGGAGAATCCGCTGGCTTCGAGGATCCTCAGCGGCGGGTTCGTCAGCGGCGATACGATCCAGGTCGAGGCCGAGGCGGGGCACTTGGTGTTCCGCAAGGCTTGACGCGTTGCGTCCGCGCTGACGAAACGGCCCGCATCTGCGGGCCGTTTCGTTTTTGGCGTTGATCGCGCCGATGCGGATCGCGCGCTGCATCGCTCCCGCACGACGCCGCGCGTGATCGCTCCGCGGCGCGGCTTGCGATCAGTCGCCGCTGCGATGGCCCAGGGCGCGGCCGTTCAACGATTGCACCGGCCGACGATTGCCGCCCGGGAACTCAGCGCCGGAGAACAGCGCGCCGAACGCCGCTAGTTGTTGCAGCGACGCGGATTTACGCGTGCTCACCACATGCCAGGACACGTTCTCGCTGCATGGCGGCGTGGTCAACGAGCCCTTGAAGCGATGGATGCGTCCGGCCGGCACCAGCGAGCGCAGGTTGAACGCCGAAACGTTGCCATGCTCGCCTTCTTCGTGCGGCAGCACCGCGACCAATTTCTGCAGTTGCGCATCGGCCGCACCCTCGTCGAAGAACACGCCGACCACCGCCAGGGTGTCGTCGCTTGCGCGATGCACCAGATGCAGCTCCAGCGGGTATTGCTCGCCGTCGAGGAAATTCTCGCTCGGGGTGTGGAAATGGAACTGCACCAGCTGATAGACCTTGCTGCCGATGCTCAAGCTATTGCCGGCCGGCACCGTCGCCTGCACGGTGTGGCCGAGGTGGTCGATCGAGAATGCGGCGCTGGTTGCGTAGTGGAAACTCAACGGCGGTGCGGTAGTCGGGGCCGAACGCGCGGAAATCACGTCGATCGGCGATTGTTGGCTGCCCGAGGAGCAGGCGGCGAATGCGGGATCGAGCGCGCCCCAGCCTTCGGTGCCGTGGGCGTAGCCCCATTCGGTGGCCGCGGCGGGAGTGCACAGCAGAGCCAATGCGAGCGCACCGGCCGGAGGAAGGAATCGCAACATCGTGGTGTTGTCCTGGGTGAGGGAGTGGAGACGCTACTGCTTGATGCGGTGCACCATGCGTCGCGAATCGTTCGCCGTCGCCCAACAATTGTGATGCTCCGCGCCGTCCGCCGCGGCGGGGCGACGAACGGCAAGCGTCCGGCCGGCGCGACTTGAACTGGCTTGGTCGGAGGCCTGATCGATTCGCGGTCGGCGGCAATGAGAAGGCCCGCGCTTGCGGGCCTCTTTGTTGTGAAGTCAGTCGCGGTCGCGGCTTGCGCCGCTCCTACATGGGCTGTCTGTAGGAGCGGCGCAAGCCGCGACCGCGGAACAGGGCGTCCGGCGTTACTTCCCGCCGCCCGCCCCTTTACGCGGCACGATCCCCAAGGCCTTTTCGATCTGCGCCGGATCGAAACGCTTGCCGCCCTTGAACACCGCATCGACTTTGCGGATGTCTTCCATGTCCTTGATCGGATCGCCGTCGATCAACACCAGGTCGGCGTACTTGCCCGGTGCGATCACGCCGCGATCCTTGTCCACGCCGAGCACCTGCGACGGCGTCAGCGTCGCCAGGCGCAGCACTTCGGCGTTGGGAATGCCGGCGCGCGCGTAGATCGACAGTTCCGAGTGCAGCATGTAGCCGGCCAGCGCGTCGGTGCCCGGCATGATGGTCACGCCGGCGTCGTACAAGGCCTTGAGCAGGCGCATCATCGCGGGGAAGGATTTCGCATAGGCATCTTCTTCGCCCTTGGGCGCCTTCAGCGCGCCCCAGCTGAGATTGCGCTGGGCCTGCGGCGGCAACCGCGAGGCGACGGTCTTCAAGCCCGGCGGCGTCTTGTCCTGCGGATTGCCCGCGAACAGATCCTCTCCAATGCCCATGGTCGGATCGAGCACGGTGTGATGGCGCTTGAGGAAGGCGATGAACTCGCGCACCTCGGGCTTTTCGGGTGGGAACTCGGCGGCGTGCGCGGCGACTTCGGTGAGCCGCGCCATCGTATGCGTGTCCTGCACGCGCGGGTACATGAAGTTGAGTTCGACGAACAACAGATGCTGCAGTTCGTCGGCACCGGCTTCGATGAACTGCTTGGCCGACATGAACGCCGGTACGTGGCCGCTGTAACGCAGGCCGCGCGCGTGGGCGCGGTCGGCGATCACCGGCACCAACTCGGGTTTGAGCGAGGAATAGCTCTTGATCTGCATGTAGCCATGGTCGGCGTACCAGTCCACGGCCTTGATCGCTTCTTCCGGCGTGGCGACCAGCATCTTGGTCGGTCCGGCGTAGGGGCCGGGGCCGTCGATGAAGCCGGCGGCGAGCACACGCGGGCCGATCTCGGTGCCGGCGTCGAAGCGCTTGATCTTTTCCAGGAACGCGTCGGTGTTGTTGGCCACGTCGCGGCTGCTGGTGATGCCGTTGGCGATGTCCATCGCACCGTCGGAGTCGGAGTAATGCTTGTGCACGTCCCACAGGCCCGGCATCAGGAAGCGATCGCCGGCGTCGAACACTTCCGCGTTCGCCGGCGCTTTCAACGAGGCGTCCGGCGCGACGCGAACGATGCGTTCGTTCTCGATCAGCACGCTGGTATTCGCGGTCACCGTGAGGTCGCGCGGATCGAACAGTCGCGCGTTGCGTATCAACAGCGAGCCCTTGGGCGCGTGGGTGAGTTCGCGCGCCATGCGCAGCGCCCACTGCGCGCCCGCGCGCTCCTGGAATTCGATCAGCTTGGGCAGCGCGTCCTGGTACTCCGGCGCGATCACCGAGACCCAGCCCGAGGCGAAGATCACCGCCGCGGTGTCGCCGTTCGCGTCCAGCCAGACCGAGCCGGGCGTGTAGTCCAGGCCGGAGATGCGATACAGCGACAAGGTCCGCGGCCCGTTTTTGCCCGCCACTTCCAGGGTGCCGCCTTCCTCCAACCGAGCCTCGCCCGCGGGCAACAGGGCGAGCTTGCGGTCGGGGGCCTTGAGCAGGGCGCGCGCCAGCACGCCTTGAATTTCCGGAATCGCGTTGAGCGGCAGGAAGAATGCGGGCGTGCTCAGCGTCTTCTCGCCTTGCTCGCTGTCGTTCTTCCAACTGGCTTTGCCGCCCTGCAGGCTGAAATGTTCCTTGACCGGAACCTTCAGATAGTTATTGCCCTCGGCGTCGTACCGGGTCGGGATGCCGGCCGCATCCAGGGTCCAACGGCCGTTGATGTGATCGCCGCGGCCGCGGTCGCTGAATTGATACTCAGCTGTGGCGCTGCCGTCGGCGGCGTTGTCCACGCTCTGTTTGCCCGCGGGTTTGCCTTGCATCAGCACGGTGTGTTCGTGTTTTCCCGGCGCGGCGAGCGCGTCGGACACGGCCAGGGACAGCAACAGCGGGACGAGCGAGAGCAACAGCGGAGCGGTCATGCGCATGACGGGGCCTCGGCTTTGCGTGAAGCGGTGCGGGAAACGTCGCCTGCGTGCGGAGGTACGGCTCTGGCCGATGCGGGCGACGGCAGGCTTGGTATATAGCCGATCCCGACGGTCCGGGGATGTGCCGGAAGGACGGAAAAAGCGACGGCCCGGGTTGCGGGCCGTCGGGTCTTGCTCAGGTGGCATCGCATGCGGCGTGGGCACTCGGCCCAGCCCTCTGCGGTACGCGGGAGAGGGCGCGCTTGTTCCGCCGTGCGCTGCAGCTCAGCTCACCACTTGTAGCCCACCTTGAGGTAGGCGAACGCGCCGTTGAAGCCGAACGGCGAGGCGGTGTTGTAGGGCAGGTAGTTGCGGGTGCCGAGGACCAGCTTCTGCTCGTCGGGATACTCGTTGAGCACGTTGTCGCCGCCGACGGTGAAGTCCCAGTTGTTCAAGCGATAGGTCGCCGCCAGATCAAGCGTCCAGTCCGCGCCGAAGGTCTGATCCTGCAGCGGATCGGTCTGGTGCAGCTCGGTGAACTCGCCGTAGCGGGTGGCGGTGGCGTTGAACGACCAGTTGCCGGTCTTCCAATCGCCGGCGAGGAAGAACTTGTCCTTCGGCGCGCCCTTGGTGATGCGGCCGATCTCGGTGCGGCCGATGCGCACCGCGCTCGGGTCGATCGCGGCCAGACGCGACGGATTGGGCGCGATGTGTTCGATCTCGGTCTTGGAGTAGTTGTAGCCAAGGGTGAGGTTGAACTTACCCGACGCAAGATCCCAGGCCTGGGTCGCGATGACATCCACGCCCTGCGTCTTGGTGTCGACCGCATTGGTGAAGTAACGCCCGCCGCCGATGCCCGGATAGCCGTTGGCCTGCAGGTAATTGCGCACCGCGGTGCTGGTGAGGTTTTCCGACAGCAGAATGCGGTCGTCGACCTTGATGTGGTACGCGTCGATGGTGATGTACAAGCCGTCGGTCGGTTGCAGCACCACGCCCAGGCTGTAGTTGGTCGATTCCTCGGCCTTCAGTGCTTCCGAGCCCAGCGCGACCGCGGCCGGGTTGTCGACCCGGAAGGTACCGATTTCGTACGGGATGCCGCTGATGAAGTTGGTCGCGATCGACTGGAAGAACTGCTGCTGCAACGACGGCGCGCGGAACCCGGTCGAAGCGGTGGCGCGCAGGGCCACCTTGTCGGTGAAGGCGTAACGCGCCGACAGCTTGCCCGAGGTGGTGTCGCCGAAATCGCTGTAGCTCTCGTAGCGCGCGGCCAGGCCGGCGGAGAACTTGTCGGTGAAGTCGGCTTCCGCATCGATGTACAGCGAGTAGCTGTGGCGGTCGAAATCGCCCGCGTCGGCGGCGCGGAAACCGGAGAACACCTGTGCGCCGGGAATGACTTGGCCGTTGGGCGCCGCCACGCCGCCGTTGGCGTAGGACAGCGGTTCGCCGGCGCGCTGGCTGAATTCCTCGCCGCGCCATTCCGCGCCCCAGGCGAAGGTCACCGGGTATTGCCAGCCGAAATCGACCGGGCGGGTGAAGTCGAGGTTCAACACGTGCTGGGCGACTTCGAGCGCACCGGCGTAGAACTGCGTCGGCGAGCTCGGACCCAGGCTGCGGTTGAGGGTGTTTTCGATATCGAAGGTCAGGCCGTTGTGGCCGTAGTTGTAGCTGAAATCGATCTGGGTGCCGCCGGCGGTTTCGGTGCGCAGGCCGATCACCGCGGCGCGGTCCTTGCTGATGTTGTGGATCTGCGGCAGGAAGCCGCCCGGATAGATCGACGGGATGTTGCGCGGATCGCCGGCGAAGCGGAAATAGCCGTTGGAGAGCACGTCGCGCTTGCTGTAGCTGCCGAAGGAATAGAAGGTCAGGTAATCGGCCGGGCTGTATTCGCCGTTGTAGGAAATCGCACCGCTGTCGATCTCGGGATCGCCGTAGCGCTGTTCGACCACGCCCTGGAACGGGCGCGCGCGGTTGGTCTGGTCCTGGTGTCCGCCCTGCGCGGCCAGATGCAGCTTGCCGTTCTCGCCGAGCTTGAGGCCGGCGTCGCCCGAGAGCTGGTACTGCTTGCCGTCGCCGGCGCTGTATTGGCCGTAGCGCGCGGCGATGCTGCCGCCGTGGTCGCTGCCCTTGAGCACGATGTTGACCACGCCGGCGATGGCGTCGGAACCGTATTGCGCGGAGGCGCCGTCGCGCAGCACTTCCACGCGTTCGATCGAGGCGATCGGAATCGCGTTGAGGTCGACCGGCGACGAGCCGCGGCCCTGGCTGCCGTTGAGGTTGATCAGCGCGGTGGTGTGACGGCGCTTGCCGTTGACCAGCACCAGCACTTGATCGGGAGCGAGGCCGCGCAACTGCGCCGGACGTACCGCGTCGGTGCCGTCGGTGATCGCCGGGCGCGGGAAGTTGAGCGAAGGCAGGGCGCGCGCCAGGGCCGTGGCCAGCTCGACGGTGCCGCTGGCTTCGAGGGTTTCCGGGGTGATGATGTCGATCGGCGCGGTCGATTCGGCGACGGTGCGGTCGCTGACCCGGGTGCCGGTGACGATGACCTGGTCCAGGGTCTTGGGGTCGCCCTGCGGGGCGGTCGCGGCGTCCTGGGCGAATGCGGCGGGCGCGGCGAATGCGATCAGCAGGCCCAGGGCCAGCGGGTGAAGGGGTCCGGTGAGCGTGCGGCGAGCGTGCATGAAGACTCCTGGTGGGGGGCTGACAGCGATGTCATCCGGGTTTAACACGGTTATAACAAGTGGGTCAATAAAGCTGCCAAATCTGGCCTAACGCAAGTAATCAAAAAGTGGTAGACGCCTCGTTTTTGCAGATCGGCCAGACGCAAGGTGCCAGCGGCGCCGGCCGGGAAGCCACGCTCCCGAGCGCCAATCGAGCGCGACTCAAGCCCGACTCAAGCCCGACTTGAGCCGCTCGCGCACAAAAAAACGCCGGGTCGCGGCGATTGCGAGCCCGGCGTCCGGAAGGTGGGATGCGGCGTCGGCGCGGCGGCCGACGCGCGGGGGTCAGGCGATCAGCGCGCCTCCGTCGACATCGATCACCGTGCCGGTGACGAAGGCGTTGTCGATCGCGAACAGATAGGCCGAGGCGATCTCGTCGGCGCGGCCGACGCGGCCGACCGGAAGCTGTTCGCCGGCGCGCGCGAGCATCGACATCAGTGCGAACGGCTCCACGCCGCTGTAGCCGTCGCCGTCGGTCAGGCCCGGGCTGACCGCGTTGACCCGCATCGGCGCCAGTTCGCGCGCCATGACCTTGACGCTGGCCTCCAGCGCGGCGTTGATGACGGTCCGGGCCAGCGCGCCCGGAGTGGCCTTGCGCGCGACGATGCCGCTGGTCAGGGTCACGCTGCCGTGGCTGCTCAGATAGGGCAGGACCAATTGCACGGCCTGGATCGAGCCCCACAGCTTGCGCTCGAACGCCAGCCGCACCTCTTCCAGGTCCAGTTCGGCCAGCGGCCGGCCGGGCGCTGGCGCGCTGGCGGCGATGACCAGATGATCGATCTGGCCGGTCCGGTCGAACAGGCGGCGCAGGCTGTCGCGGTCTTCGAGCTGAGCCTGGTGGGTCTGGATCGGCGACTTGGCCAGAGGGCGCAGGGTCTCGGCGGATTCTTCGAGCCGGTCCAGGTCGCCGCAGGCCAGGATCAGCTCGCCGCGACGGCGCGACAGGCGCGCCGACACCGCGCGGCCGATCCCGGATTGGGCGCCGATGACCACGCTGCGGACGATCGGGGCGGTGCTCAAACGCAAGTCGGGGGCACTCATGGCGAATGACTCGGGTGTGCTGGGATGGCAGGCATCGTCCGCGACCGGCCCGGGAGAATGAATCAGACGCGTCTGAAATGTGCCAATACGCCTGCGCGCATGCCTGTTTGAGTCCCATACCCTGGCGTTGGCATACGGACGCACTGTTAAGATGCCCGCGCTCAAGGTGATCGCCGGCACAGTCCGGCGATTGAAACGGGAATCCGGTCGCGCGCTGGTCTGCCAACGCGCTCATGCCGGAGCTGCCCCCGCAACGGTAGGCGAGTCAACGCACCGCAATGGCCACTGTGCTCAGGCACGGGAAGGCGCGGTTCGGGAATCGGGTCCGCAGGATCGGACCGGTCGATTCCGCTCGCGAGCCCGGAGACCGGCCCAGAGCGTGAACCGACAGGCGGAGGGCCTGCGTCTCGGGGATCGTGCGCTTGCGCGTCTCTCCTGGCTGCTCTCCGCGTGTCCCGACCCTGTCTGGTCCGCGCGGGTGAGGCGCGGCCTTGGAGATTTGCCAGTGATTGCGTCCGTTGAATTCGTTTCCTCCCGCGCGACCGGCGCGGGCCCGCGGATGCGCGCGGGTTTGTCCGCGGCGTTGATGTCGGCGATGTTCGCGGCGCAGGCCGCGCCGGCCGCGGTCGACCTGGATCAGGTGGTGGTCACCGCCACGCGCACCGCGCAAACCCAGGACGCCACCCTGGCCGCGGTCACGGTGATCGACCGGGCCGAAATCGAGCGCCTGCAGCCGGCCTCGCTGCCGGATCTGCTGCGCGGCACGCCGGGCGCCTCGCTGGCCAACAACGGCGGTCCGGGCAAATCCACTTCGCTGTTCTTGCGCGGCACCGAATCGGACCACGTGCTGGTGTTGGTCGACGGCATCAAGCTCGGTTCGGCGACCAGCGGCGGCGCCTCGCTGCAGGACATTCCGGTCGAGCAGATCGAACGGGTGGAGATCGTGCGCGGCCCGTTCTCCAGTCTGTACGGTTCCGAGGCCATCGGCGGGGTGATCCAGATATTCACCCGGCGACCGCAGGGTCCGTTCGTGCCGAACTTCAGCGCGTCGATCGGCAGCAACCGGACCCATCGCGCTTCGGCCGGCGTCGCCGGCAAGGGCGAGCGCGCCTGGTACTCGATCAACGCCGCGCACGAGGACACCGACGGCATCAACGCCTGCCGCGGCAAACCCTCGCCGGGCGGCGCGGGCTGCTTCACCCATTCGCCCGATCGCGACGGCTACCGCAACAGCTCGCTGACCGCGCAGGGCGGCTACCGCTTCAACGAGCGATGGGACGCGCAAGCGCGGGTGTTCCGCGCGCAGGGCAACAACCAGTACGACGGCAGCCAGAACAATCAGGCCGACACCGTGCAGCAGGTGTTCGGCGCCAAGCTGGGATACCGGCCCAGCGATCGCGTCGCGCTGAGCTTCAATGCCGGTCAGAGCCAGGACCTGAGCGACAACTACAAGGACGGCCGGTATTCGAGCACGTTCGATACGCGCCGGCGCCTGGGTTCGGTGCAGGGGGATTTCAGCTTCGGATCCAACGTATTCAGTGGCGGCTTCGATTGGCAGCGCGACGAAGTGGAAAGCAACACCCGATACGCGCGCGATCGCCGCATCCTGCGCGGCGCGTTCGGCCAGTGGCAGGGCGATTTCGGGGCTCAGTCGCTGCAGGCCAGCCTGCGTCGCGACGACGACAGCCAGTTCGGCGGGCAAACCACCGGCAGCGTGTTGTGGGGTTGGGATTTCACCGATCGCCTGCGCGTGACCGCGAGCTACGGTACCGCGTTCAAGGCGCCGACCTTCAATGAGCTGTATTACCCCGGTTACGGCAATCCGGACTTGTCGCCGGAGACCTCGCGCAGCTTCGAACTCGGCCTGCGCGGCACCTTCGGCGAACAGCGCAAGCAGGTGTGGTCGGTCAACGCGTATCAGACCCGGATCGACGACATGATCGCCTACGACGCTTCGATCGGGCTGCCGGGCAACGTCGACCGCTCGCTCATCCGCGGCGTGGAGGCGGTGCTCGATACGCGTGTGGCGCAGTGGGATCTGCGCGCCAGCGCGACCTGGCTGGATCCGCGCAACGACAGCCGCAGCAGCTACAACGACCATCTGTTGCCGCGGCGCGCGCGGCGCAGCGCGCGGATCGATCTGGACCGCCGCTTCGAACTCGGCGCGGCCAGCGCGCTGTCGCTCGGCGCCAGCGTTTACGCCGCGGGCGAGCGCTACGACGATCTGGCCAATACCCGACGCCTGGGCGGTTATGCGCTGACCGACCTGCGTCTGGGTTACGCCTTCGACCAGGCCTGGAGCCTGCAGTTGTCGGCCAATAACCTGTTCGACCGGCATTACGAGACCGCGGCCTTCTACAATCAGCCCGGCCGCAACTATCTGCTGACCCTGCGTTACCGTCCCGCCCGCTGATACCGCGCAGCGTACGCCGGCCGCACCCGCGCGGCCGGCACCGACCGAGAGACGCCGATGAACGAGACGCCTTTGAACCAGATGTCCATGCCCGTGAAGATCAGCATGTTCGCCGTCGCGCTGACCTTGATGATCGCCACGCGTTTCCACCATTTCGGCAGCGCCTTGCACTTGCCGGATGCCTCGATGGCGGTGTTCTTCCTTGGCGGGCTGTATCTGCGCCGGCACGCGGTGTTCGCCGGGCTCCTGGTCATCGCGGTGGCGATCGATTACATCGCCATCACCGGTCGCGGGCTGAGCTTCTTCCAGCACTACTGCGTGACGCCGTCGTATGCGTTCTTGTTGGTCGCCTACGCGGTGCTGTGGTACGCCGGACGGATGTACGCGCCGCGCATGGCCGCGCGCGGACGCGCGGTCGCCGCCGGGCTGGGCGTGGCGCTGGTCGCGGCCAGTGTGTCGTTCCTGGTCTCCAACGGCGCGTTCTATTGGTTCGGCGGGCGCTATGCCGATCCGAACTGGGCCGAGTACGTCTCGCGGGTGTGGCAGTGGGGGCCGTTGTTCGTGCGGACCACGATCGCCTATATCGCGGTCGCGTTCCTGGTGCATGCGCTGATCGTGCGTTTCCTGCCCGCGCCTGCCGCCGCGCCGGCGGCCAAGGTCTGAGACCGCGGCCGCCTCGCCCGTTTCCGCTGCACGCGCGTTCGACAGGCGCGCTTTCGATTCAGGAGTCCGATCATGCCGATCCTGCTTGCTCCCAGCGACGCGGTCTTGCCGCTGCGCTCGCGCAACGCGCAACTGCTGACCGCGGCGGCCCTGGCCGCGCTGATGATCTGCACGCGCGGGCAACATTTCGCCACCGTCGACGCGTTGCCCAGCGCATCGTGGGCGGTGTTCTTCCTGGCCGGAGCGATGCTGCGTCCGGGCTGGGCGTTTCCGGCGTTGTTCGTGCTGTCCTCGCTGCTGGATCTGGCCAGTCTGGCGTTGGGCCGGGTGACCGACTGGTGCCTGTCGCCAGCGTATTGGGCGCTGGCCCTGGCGTACGGCAGCTTGTGGTGGGGCGGTCGCCTGTATTCGCGCATGCATCGCGACCATTGGAGCAGCGTGCCGCGGCTGGTGCTGGTGTTGCTGGCGACCTCGGCGGTGGCCTATGTGATCTCCAAGGGCGGCTTCTATTTCCTGTCCGGTCGTTACCCCGATGCGAGCCTGGCCGGCTTCATCGACCGCGTGCCGCGTTATTACCCGCGCACGCTGGGGACCTTGGCCGGTTACGTCGGAGCCGGCTTCGCGGTGTATGCGATCGGGCGTCTGGTCGGTAGCCGCCAACGCGCTGGAGCGCGGGCATGAGCGCGCCCGAGGACACCGCGCCCGATCGCGCGGGCTACGCCGGCTTGAACGAGGACAAACACCGCGAACGCATGCAGCGCAAGAAGGAGCTGATCGATCGCAAGATCGCCAAGGCGACCATCGAGCGCGGCGTGCTGGTGGTCAATACCGGCAACGGCAAGGGCAAGAGCTCGTCCGGCTTCGGCATGCTCGCCCGTTCGCTCGGCCACGGTTTCAAATGCGGGGTCGTGCAATTCATCAAGGGTAGTTTTTCGACCGGCGAAGAAGCCTTCTTCCGCCGCTTCGAGGAACTGGACTATCACGTGATGGGCGAGGGCTTCACCTGGGAAACCCAGGACAAGCAGCGCGATATCGCCGCCGCGGATTCGGCCTGGGCGGTCGCGGCGAAGATGCTCGCCGATCCGGCTTACGACTTCGTGCTGCTCGACGAGCTCAATATCGCCCTGGCCCATCGCTACGTGGCACTGGAGCAGGTGTTGGCCGCGGTCGCTGCGCGCCCGCCGCGGCAGCATGTGGTGATCACCGGCCGCGGTGCGCCGGACGCGCTGATCGAAGCGGCCGATACGGTCACCGACATGCGCGTGGTCAAGCATGCGTTCAAGGCGGGGATCAAGGCGCAGAAGGGGATAGAGCTGTGAAGCCGGGATTGGGGGTCGGGGATTCGGGATTCGACAAAGCGTCGGGCGTCTCGACCTTTGCTTCTGCGAATCCCGAATCCCCGATCCCCAATCGCCGCTGTCCGGCCCTGTTGATCTCCGCTCCCGCATCCGGCCAAGGCAAGACCAGCGTCACCGCCGCGCTCGCGCGCTGGCATGCGCGCCAGGGGCGGCGGGTGCGGGTGTTCAAGACCGGCCCGGATTTTCTCGATCCGATGGTGCTCGAACGCGCCAGCGGCCATCGCGCGGAGCAACTGGATCTGTGGATGTGCGGCGAAGCCGACGTGCGCGCGCGCCTGCATGCGGCCGCGGGCGAAGCCGATCTGATCCTGATCGAGGGCGTGATGGGCCTGTTCGACGGCTCGCCTTCCAGCGCCGATTTGGCGCAACGTCTCGGCATCCCGGTGCTGGCGGTGATCGACGGCTCAGCGATGGCGCAGACTTTCGGCGCACTGGCGACTGGCTTGGCGCGTTATCGCGACGGCTTGCGCGTGTACGGCGTGGCCGCCAACCGGATCGGCAGCGCGTATCACGCGCAGTTGCTGCGCGAGAGTCTGCCGGCGGATCTGCGCTGGCTCGGCGCACTGCCGCGCGATGCCGCGCTGGCCTTGCCCGAGCGGCATCTGGGCCTGGTCGCGGCGGGCGAGCTGGGCGATATCGACGTGCGCTTGGACGCGCTGGCCGACGCCTGGGCCGAACACGCCGATACCGAACTGCCGCCGCCGGTGGACTTCGCGGCGGCGGCCTGCGCCGACGTGCCCGCACACTTGCAAGACGCACGCATCGCGATCGCGCGCGACGTCGCGTTCTGTTTCCTCTATCCGGCGAACCTGCAACTGTTGCGCCAGGCCGGCGCGGAGCTGACGTTCTTCTCGCCGGTCGCCGGCGACACGTTGCCCGAATGCGACGCGGTCTGGCTGCCCGGCGGGTATCCGGAACTGCATCTGGCCGCGCTGTCGGCCAACGCGGCGTTGCGCGAAGCCCTGCATCGCCACGTCGACGCCGGCAAGCCCTTGCTCGCCGAGTGCGGAGGTTTGTTGTACGCGCTGGACTCGCTGCGCGACCGCGAAGGGCGCAGCGGCGACATGGCCGGCCTGCTGCGCGGCAGCGCGGCGATCCAGCCGCGGCTGGCCGCGTTGGGTCTGCAGTCGGTGGTGCTGCCCGAAGGCGAACTGCGCGGGCACACCTTCCATTACGCGAGCGCGCAGATCCAGGCCGAAGCCATCGCGCAATCGCACAACCCCAACGGCGGGCCCAGCCGCGAAGCGGTGTATCGCCGCAAGCGCCTGACCGCGAGCTTCGTGCATTTCTACTTCCCGTCCGATCCCGCCGCGGCCGTGCAACTGTTGCGGCCATGAGCGCGATGCCGCTGTCGCTGGCGATGCTGTGCGGCGTGCTGCTGGATGCGCTGCTGGGCGAGCCGCGCCGCGCGCATCCGCTGGTCGCGTTCGGCCGGCTGGCGCGCGCGATCGAATCGGCCTTGCACCGCGACAGCCGCGCGCGCGGCGCGATGGCATGGTCGTTGGCGGTGTTGCCGCTGAGCGCGATGGTGTGGTGGATGGAGCGTCTGCTGTTCGAGCTGTCGCCGTGGGCCGGCGGCGTATACGCGGCCGCGATGCTGTATCTGGCGATCGGGCTGCGCAGCTTGAACGAGCACGCCGGGCCGGTTGCCGAGGCTTTAGCCGCCGGCGATCTGGCTTGCGCGCGTCGCGCGGTCGCCCGCATCGTCAGCCGCGACACACAGGCGCTGGACGCCGAACGCGTCGCCGCGGCGGCGACCGAATCGGTGCTGGAGAACGGCAGCGACGCGGTGTTCGCGGCGTTGTTCTGGTTCGTCGCGCTCGGGCCGGCCGGCGCGGTGTTCTATCGCCTGGCCAATACCCTGGATGCGATGTGGGGTTATCGCACGCAGCGCTATGAACGCTTCGGTTGGGCGGCCGCGCGTAGCGACGACGTGCTGAACTGGATTCCGGCGCGGCTGACCGCCGCGACCTACGCCGCGCTCGGTCATACCCGCAGTGCGCTGCGTTGCTGGCGCACCCAGGCGCGGACCTGGGACAGCCCGAACGCGGGACCGGTGATGGCCGCCGGCGCCGGCGCGCTGCGCGTGCGCCTGGGCGGCGATGCGCCGTATCACGGCGTGTGGGAATCGCACCCGTTGTTGGGCGAGGGCGCCGCGCCGGATGCCGATTCGATCCGGCGCGCGTTGACGATGGTCGACCGCGGCGCCGTGATCTGGGTGGCGGCCGTTTTGCTGTGGGCCTGGGCGGAGTGGACGTATGCACGGGCCTGAGCCGCGCGCCGCGCAGAGTCGGCGCGGAGATCGCCTCCATGCTTGAACACGGCGGCCGCCTGCTGCGTGCGGCGCAGCGCTACGGCATCGCGGCGCAGGACTGGCTGGACCTGTCCACAGGCATCAACCCGAGCGCCTGGCCGGTGCCGGAGATTCCCGCGCGCGCCTGGCATCGATTGCCGGAAGACGACGACGGTCTGATCGAGGCAGCGCGCGCCTGTTACGGCGCAGAACATCTGCTGCCGGTGGCCGGTTCGCAGGCGGCGATCCAGGTGCTGCCGCAGTTGCGCGCGCGTTCGCGGGTCGGCGTGCTCGCGCCCGGTTACGCCGAGCACGCGCATGCCTGGCGCCGTGCCGGGCATGCGGTAGAGACGGCGCCGGCGGCGGAACTGTTCGCCCGTGCCGAGGCTTTCGACGTGATCGTGTTGATCCATCCGAACAATCCCGGTGGCGACGCGTTCGAACGCGAGGCGCTGATCGCGCTGCATTCGGAGTTGGCCGCGCGCGGCGGCTGGTTGCTCATCGACGAGGCCTTCATCGACGCCACGCCCGAGCGCAGCGTCTGCGCCGACAGTGCGCGCGCGGGATTGATCGTACTGCGTTCGGTCGGCAAGTTCTTCGGCCTGGCCGGCGCGCGCGCGGGCTTCGTCTGCGCCGCGCCGGATTTGCTTGAAGCCCTGCGCGAACGCCTGGGCCCGTGGACGCTGACCGGCCCGGCGCGCTATGTGATGCGTCAGGCGCTGGCCGATCGCGATTGGCAGGCGGCGATGCGCCGGCGATTGCTCGCCCAAGGCGCGCGTCTGGCCGCGATGCTGAGCGCGCACGGCCTGGTACCCAGCGGCGGCAGCGCGTTCTTCCAATGGCGGCGCGATCCGCGCGCGCTGCAATGGCATCAGGCGCTGGCGCAACGCGGCATCCTGACCCGCTGGTTCGAGCAACCGGCCAGCCTGCGCTTCGGCCTGCCGGGCGCGGAGCACGAATGGCAACGCTTGGACCAGGCGCTGGCGCAGGTCGTCCAAGCCTTCAACGATGCCGACAGGAGCGAGCCATGACGGCGCGGGTGGTGATGGTTCAAGGCTGTACGTCCGATGCGGGCAAGAGCGCGCTGGTCACCGCGTTATGCCGCTGGTTGCGTCGGCGCGGCGTCGCGGTGGCGCCGTTCAAGCCGCAGAACATGGCGCTGAACTCGGCGGTGACCGAGGACGGCGGCGAGATCGGCCGCGCCCAGGCGGTGCAGGCGCAGGCCGCCGGTCTGGCGCCGCACACCGATTTCAATCCGATCCTGCTCAAGCCCAACAGCGACACCGGCGCCCAGGTGATCGTGCACGGCCGCGCGGTGATCAACCTGGATGCGCGCGCGTATCACGACTACAAACGCGTGGCGATGGAGGCGGTGCTGGCCTCGCACCATCGCTTGGCCGAACGCTTCGACGCGGTGGTGGTCGAAGGCGCCGGCAGCCCGGCCGAGATCAATCTGCGCGCCAACGACATCGCCAACATGGGCTATGCCGAGGCGGTGGATTGTCCGGTGCTGTTGATCGCCGACATCGATCGCGGCGGCGTGTTCGCGCATCTGGTCGGCACCCTGGCCTTGTTGTCGGACAGCGAACGGGCAAGAGTCGCCGGCTTCGTGATCAACCGGTTTCGCGGCGACCTGGCTCTGTTGCAGCCGGGTCTGGAGTGGCTGGAGCGCGAAACCGGCAAGCCGGTGCTCGGTGTGCTGCCGTATCTGCAAGGCTTGCATCTGGAAGCCGAGGACGCGCTGCCGCGCCACGCCGCGGCCAAGCCGGGCGCGCGTTTGCGGGTGGCGGTGCCGGCCCTGCCGCGGATCAGCAACCACAACGATTTCGACGCGCTGCGCGCGCATCCCCAGGTCGACTGCGTCTTCGTCGGGCCCGGCGAAACACCGCCGGCCTGCGATCTGATCGTGTTGCCGGGTTCCAAGTCCACCCGCGCCGATCTGGATTGGCTGCGCCGGCAAGGTTGGGCGGAGGCGATCGCGCGGCATCTGCGCTACGGCGGAAAACTCCTCGGCATTTGCGGCGGATTGCAGATGCTCGGCCGCGGCGTGCGCGATCCGCTCGGCCTGGAGGGTCCGGCGGGTTCGAGCGAAGGCCTGGGCTGGTTGGACCTGGACACCACGCTGCAGGCGCACAAACAACTGCGCAACGTGCGCGGCCGGCTCGCCTTCGCCGACGTCGCCGCCGGCGGTTACGAGATCCATTGCGGGATCAGCGTCGGTCCGGCCTTGGAGCATCCCGCGGTGGTATTGGACGACGGCCGCGGCGACGGCGCGATATCGGCCGACGGACAGATTCTCGGCACCTATCTGCACGGCGTGTTCGACGAGCCCGAGGCGCTGGCCGCGCTGCTGCGCTGGGCCGGTCTGGAGCAAGCGCAGACCCTGGATCTGCGCGGCTTGCGCGAGGCCGGCATCGACCGTCTCGCCGACGCGGTTCAGGCGCACCTGGACACCACCGCATTGGCCGCGTTGTTCGGCCTGGAGCACGACCCATGCACAGTCTGATTCTCGGCGGCGCGCGTTCGGGCAAGAGCGCCTTGGCCGAACGCATGGCGTCTGCGTTCGATGATGTGGTCTACATCGCCACCGCGCAGGCGTTGGACACGGAAATGAGCGAGCGCATCGCACACCATCGGCAACGTCGGCCCGCGGCCTGGGGTTGCGTCGAAGAACCGTTCGCCTTGGCCGACGCCTTGCGAAGGCATGCCGCGCCGGGGCGCTGTGTGTTGGTGGATTGTTTGACGTTGTGGCTCAGTAATTTGTTGGGGTTGGAGGATGTCGAGGTGTGGGAGCGCGAGCGTAGAGCCTTGTTTTCGACCTTGGCTGGGGTGGACGGGTCGGTGCTTTTGGTCAGCAACGAGGTCGGATTGGGCGTGGTGCCGATGGGCGCGCTGACCCGGCGTTACGTCGATGAGGCCGGTCGCCTGCATCAGGCGCTGGGGCAGTCGTGCGATCGGGTGGTGTTCGTCGCGGCGGGGCTGCCGATGCTGCTGAAGGGGCCCGCGCTGTGAGCGGCGTGGACGCAAGGCGTTCGGATGCGAGCGATGCGGGCGATTGGTGGCGGCGCGATTGCATGCAGGCCAATGCGCAGATCCAGGCTCAGGCGCGCGCGCGCCAGGGGCAGTTGACCAAGCCGCCGGGGTCGCTCGGCGCGCTGGAGGAATTGGCGGTGCGGTTGGCGTGGTTGCAGCGCACGCCAACGCCGTCGGTCGAGCGGGTCTGGATCAGCGTGTTCGCCGCCGATCACGGTGTCGCCGCCGAGGGCGTGTCGGCGTTTCCGCAGGCGGTCACCGGCGAGATGGTGCGCAACTTCGCCAGCGGCGGCGCGGCGATCAGCGTGCTGGCGCGCAGCTTGGGCGCGACAGGGCAGGTGACCCTGGAGGTGGTGAATCTGGGCACGGTCAACGATCCTGGTCCGGTGCCGGGCGTGCGTCGCGCGATCATCGCGCCGAGCACCAGCAATTTCTGCATCGAGCCGGCGATGAGCGAAGCGCAGTTGCGCGCCGCGCTGGCGGCCGGCGCGGTCAGCGTGCGCGCGGCATCGGACGCGGGCGCGCAGTTGTTCATCGGCGGCGAGATGGGTATCGCCAATACGACTTCGGCCGCGGCGCTGGCCTGCGCGCTGCTGCAGCGCGCGCCGACCGGATTGGCCGGCGCGGGCACCGGGCTCGATGCGGCCGGCATCGCCCACAAGGCTGCGGTGATCGAACGCGCCTTGGCCTTGCACGCGGCCGCCGGCGACGATCTGGAACGTCTGCGCCGCCTGGGCGGTTTCGAGATCGCCGCTCTGGCAGGCGCGTACCTGGCCGCCGCCCAGGCCGGATTGCCGGTGCTGGTCGACGGTTTCATCTCCAGCGTCGCCGCGTTGACCGCGCTGCGGCTCAATCCGGGTTGCCGCGACTGGCTGCTGTATGCGCACCGCTCGCACGAGCGCGGGCACGCGGCGGTGCTCGACGCGCTGCAGGCGCGGCCGTTGCTGGACCTGGGAATGCGCCTGGGCGAAGCCAGCGGCGCGGCGGTGGCGGTGCCGCTGCTGCGGCTGGCCTGCGACCTGCACAACGGCATGGCGACCTTCGCTCAGGCCGGCGTATCGGGCAGCGACGGCACGCATGCGCACTGAGTCGCATCGCGTTCGGCGCGGGCGCGGTGTCGAACTGCGTATGCCTGTGCGACTGCGCGCCCGGTCCCATTCCCCGAACGGGGCCGAACGGGCATCATCGGTGCCCTGGTCGACCGACCGCGCACAAGGACCGATGCCGCGATGACTTCCAGCGCCACCTCGATCGACCTGCTGCGCCATGGCGACACCGGCCATCGCAGCTACCGCGGCCAACTCGACGACAGCCTGCTGGAACTGGGCTGGCGGCAAATGCGCGACGCGGTGCTCGGCCGCGAATGGGATGTCATCGTCAGCTCACCGCTGCAACGCTGCGCGGCGTTCGCGCAAGAACTGGCGCAGGCGCGCGGTCTGCCGCTGGCGCTGGAGCCGCGTTTGCGCGAATACCACTTCGGCGCGTGGCAGGGGATGGCGGTCGACGTCATCGCCGCCGAACAAGGCGAGGCGCTGGCGCGTTTCTGGGCCGATCCGGTCGCGCACCCGCCGCCGGGCGCGGAACGCTTCGCCGATTTCGCCGCGCGGCTGATCGCGGCCGCCGATGCGATCGTGCGCGAGCACGCCGGCCAACGCGTGCTGGCGGTGAGCCACGGCGGCGTGATCCGCCTGCTGCGCTGTCTGGCCGTGGGCCGGCGCTACACCGATCTGCTCAATATCGACGTTGCCCACGCCTCGCTGCATTCGCTGAGCTGGCCGCCCAAGAGCATGCACGAAACCTCGCGCGAAGCCGCGCCCGCCGCGCCGCGGGCCCAGGCTGATCCGGTCGACGGCTGATGCGGGCGTTGCTGGCCGCGATCGGGTTCCTCACCCGGATTCCGGTGCCGGCCTCGGCCTTCGCCGATCCACGCGCGCAGGCGCGCTCGCTGGTCTGGTATCCCTTGGTCGGTGTGTTGATCGGCGCGTTGCTGTGCGCCTTGGCCTGGGTTCTGCAGACCCGGCCACCGCTGTTGTCGGCGGCGCTGCTTCTGGCGGCGTGGGTCGCGCTGACCGGCGCCTTGCATCTGGACGGCCTGGCCGACAGCGCCGACGCCTGGGTCGGCGGCATGGGACTGGATCCGGCACAACGCCGCGAGCGCACCCTGACGATCATGAAAGATCCGCGCAGCGGGCCGATCGCGGTGGTCGTGGTTACGCTGACGTTGCTGTTGAAATTCGCCGCCTTGGCCAGCCTGCCGCAGCCGGCCTGGACCACGCTGTTGTTGGCGCCGATGTTGGCGCGGGCCAGCCTGACCCTGGCGTTTCTGACCACGCCCTACGTGCGCGGCGGCGGCCTGGGCCAGGCGCTGGTCGATGCGCCGCGTGCGGCCTGCATCGTCGCGGTGCTGGCCAGTGTGGCCGTGTGCGCGGTCGCCGGCTGGCGCGGTGCGCTGGCCGTGTTCAGCGCCGGCCTGATCTTCTGGCTGTGGCGGCGCGCCTGCATGCGCCGCTTGCAAGGCATGACCGGCGATACCTGCGGCGCATTGACCGAATTGATCGAGGCGGGCGTGCTGGTCGCGATGGCGCTGTCGTGGTGAACCGCGCACGACGCGAAAGCGCAAGATAGGAACCGCCGGCCCGGTCCCGGGCTGCGAGGCTGAGCACCGATTCCCCACCGACGATCGCGAGGAGCTCGACCATGCCCCCCGTCAAGGAACGTCCCGTGTCCGTGCATCAGGGTCCGCCTGCGGCCGACACCGTCGACGGCGAACGCGTCGCGGACGACCATGCGCCAGTGTCGGAGCGGGGCCAGGGCGCGTTCAAGCCCGGCACGCGCGACGCCCATCAGCGTCGGATCGAACGCGCGGTCGCGCTGATCGAGCAATCGATCGTGCGCGGCGAAGAGCCGCCCGAACTGAGCCGCCTGGCCGAGGCCGCATCGTTCTCGCCGTTCCATTTCCACCGCGTCTACCGCGCGATGACCGGCGAGACCACCGGCCAGACCGTGGCGCGGCTGCGCTTGCTGCAGGGATTGCGCCTGCTCGCCAGCGTCGAGCGCACCGTCACCGACGCCGCGCTCGCGGTCGGCTATCAAACGCCGCAGGCGTTCAGCCGCGCGTTCCGCCAGAGCGTCGGCGGCACCCCGAGCGAACTGCGCGCCGAGCCCGAGCGGCTATGGCGCGAGATCGATCGGTTGTCGTCGCCGCCGCAACCGGCGGCGTCCGAGCCGCTGCCGCCATTGCGGGTCGAGGTGGTCAGCGTGGATCCGTTCCAGGTCGTCGCGCTGCGGGTCACCGGGGCGTACGCGGAGAAAAACGGCGGCTACCACCGCTTGTTCGACTGGGCCGCCGAGCGGGGTCTGCTGGATTCGCTGCGCGGTCTGTACGGCGTGCCGTGGGACGACCGCCGCGACGTACCGCCGCAAGCCTGCGCGTTCGATTGCGTGCTGGCCCTGGAAGCCGGGTTCGACCTCGACCCGGGCGGCGGGTTGCGGATGATGCGATTGGGCGGTGGACGCTACGCGCGCGTCCGCCATGTCGGCGCTTTCGACGGGCTCGAAGCGCTGACCGACGCGCTGTTGGCGCGCTGGCTGCCCGACAGCGGCGAATCCTTGCGCGATGCGCCGCTGCACCACGAATACCTCGACGATCCCGACGAAGTTCCGCAGGCCTTGCTGCGCACCGATATCTATCTGCCGTTGGCCTGAACCGGGGACGGACGCTCGCTGCAGGAGCGGCGCAAACCGCGACCGCGAATCCGCAGTGGCGATGAATTCTCGAATCGCGGACATCCGGCAGCCTTCGCCGCCCGGTTCTGGCGACTGCGTGGTCGCGGCTCGCGCCGCTCCTACAAGGGCTGACGGACAGGGCGCGCGCTCGCTGCAGGAGCGGCGCAAGCCGCGACCGCGAATCCGCGGCGGCGATGAATTCTCGAATCGCGGACATCCGGCAGCCTTCGCCGCCCGGTTCTGGCGACTGCGTGGTCGCGGCTCGCGCCGCTCCTACAAGGGCTGACGGACAGGGCGCGCGCTCGCTGCAGGAGCGGCGCAAGCCGCGACCGCGAATCCGCGGCGGCGATGAATTCTCGAATCGCGGACATCCGGCAGCCTTCGCCGCCCGGTTCTGGCGACTGCGTGGTCGCGGCTCGCGCCGCTCCTACAAGGGCTGACGGACAGGGCGAGCGCTCGCTGTAGGAGCGGCGCAAGCCGCGACCGCGAATCCGCGGCGGCGATGAATTCTCGAATCGCAAACATCCGGCAGCCTTCGCCGCCCGGTGCCGGCGACTGCGTGGTCGCGGCTCGCGCCGCTCCTACAAGGGCTGACGGACGGAGCGAGTGCTCGCCGTAGGAGCGGCGCAAGCCGCGACCGCGAATCCGCGGCGGCGATGAATTCTCGAATCGCGGGGGCTGTGGCAGCCTTCGCCGCCCGGTTCCGGCGACTACGGAGTTCAGGCCCCGGCCGCTTCCAGCCGTGCTTCCAATTCGGCGACCTTGGCTTCCAGCGCCGCGATCCGTTCGACCAGCGCCGATTGCGCCGAGGGCGAAGCCGCGGCGTGTTCGTCGTAAGCGCCACCGATCGAACCGTTCCACACCGGTTCGCCGCTGAGCAGGTGGCCGTAACGGTCTTCGCGCTGACCGGACTGGCGGCCGAGCAAACGCACCAGCGGCGGCGAATGCTGGCTCAGACGTTCCAGCGCGTATTGCACGTCGCCGACCGAGTCGAACTTGGCCATGCGTTCGCTGCGCGAGAGCAGTTCGTAAGCGGTCTGCGGGCCGCGCAGCATCAACAACGCGATCAGCACCGTCTGCGGTCGGGTGGTATCGAGCACGCCACCGGCGCGATGCGAGTAACGCTCCGCGCGTGCGGTGTGCTGCGACTTGATCCAGCCGCGCGGTTCCAACCGGCGCAGCACGTTGGCGACCTCGCCTTGCTCCAGCGCCATGATCGGTTCGCGCGAGGTCTTCTGATTGCACGCGGTGACGATGGCGTTGAGGGTCAGCGGGTAGACGTCGGGCGTGGTCGCTTCCTTCTCGATCAGGCAGCCGATCACCCGCGCCTCGGCCGCGCTGAGCTGCGGCGCGAGATTGTCCGGGGCGGTGTTGTCGTCGGAGGGTTCGGTGCCGGCGGACCCGGGCTCGGAGGTATCGATTTCGCTCATGGCCGTGCTTGTTTCTCGAAAGGACAGTGTTGCGGGACGATCGATTCAGCCTAACCCGCTCACGCCAGTGCCGTCGATGGCGGCAGATGGCGTGAGCCGCGATACACCGGCGCGGCCAGCACCATCTCGGCCAGGCTGTGCGCCAATTCGCGCTCGGCCATCACCGCGCCGTCGGCGCCGTGTTCGATCAGGTGGCGGACCTCGTTGTCGCTGTGCGCGCGCGCGACGATGCTCAGCGCCGGGTTCATCTCCCTGAGTTTGGCAATGATCTCGCCGGCTTCCAATGCTTGCGGAATCGCCAGCATCACCGTGGTGGCGCGTTCGGGCACGGCCTCGCGCAGCACCCGCTCGTTGACCGCGTTGCCCAGGATCGCCGGCAACCCGGCCGCTCGCGCCTTGGCGATCAGGCTGTCCTCGCCGTCGATGACCACCAGCGGCACCTTCTGGTCGGTCAACAGCCGCGCCAGTTCGCTGCCGACCCGGCCGTAACCGATCAGGATCACGTGCTTGTCGATGTCGGCCGGCACCGGCGGAACCACCGGGTCGACCAGCGCTTCCTGCAACGCCGCGGCATCGCGCGCGTTCTTGCGGTCCAGCCAGGCGAACAGCAGCGGATTGGCGATGATCGACATCAGCGCGCCGGCGAGGATCAGGTCCTGGCCTTCCTTGGGCAGGATCCCCAGGTCCAGGCCGAGAGTGGCGAGGATGAAGGAGAACTCGCCGATCTGGGCCAGGCTGGCGGAGATCATCAGCGCGGTCGAGTTGGGCTTGCCGAACGCGCGCACCAGCGCGTAAGCGGCGGCCGATTTGCCGATCACGATGATCGCGAACACCGCCAGCACTTCCAGCGGCTCCTGGATCAGGATCATCGGGTTGAACAGCATGCCGACCGAGACGAAGAACAACACCGCGAACGCATCGCGCAACGGCAGGGTCTCGTTGGCGGCCTGATGGCTGAATTCGGATTCGTTGAGCATCATGCCGGCGAAGAACGCGCCCAGCGCGAACGACACCCCGAACAGTTCGGCCGAACCGAACGCCACGCCCAGCGCGATCGCCAGCACGCACAAAGTGAACAACTCGCGCGAACCGGTGCCGGCCACGCGTTCGAGAATCCACGGAATCACCCGCCGTCCGACGATCAGCATGAAGGCGACGAAGGCGCCGACCTTGGCCAGGGTGATGAACAACTGGCTCCAGATCGCCGAACCTTCGGTGGCCTCGCCCTTGAGCAGGCCCGACAGCGCCGGCAGCAGCACCAGCGCGAGCACCATCGCCAAGTCCTCGACGATCAGCCAACCCACCGCGATCCGGCCCTTGGCGGTTTCCACCAGGCGGCGTTCCTCCAGCGCGCGCAACAGCACCACGGTACTGGCGACCGACAAGGCCAGGCCGAACACGATGCCCGCCCCGTGCGACCAGCCCAACGCCAGCGCCATGCCCCAGCCCAACGCGGTCGCCACCGCGATCTGCAGGATCGCGCCGGGCAATGCGATGGCTTTCACTTCGAGCAGATCGCCCAGCGAGAAATGCAACCCGACACCGAACATCAGCAAGATGACGCCGATTTCGGCCAACTGCGGCGCGAGCGTCTGGTCGCCGACGAAACCCGGCGTGAAGGGGCCGGCGATGATGCCGGCGATGAGGTAGCCCACCAGCGGCGACAGCCGCAGGCGTTGCGCAATCATTCCGAAGATGAAGGCCAGGACGAAGCTGGCTACCAGGATCGCGATCAGGGAGGTGTGGTGCATCGGATCTCCTGTGGTCTGGTCCTTAGAGAATGTGTGCTCAGGGCATTCGACGCAAGTCTTTCTCGTTTGACTGAGTGTCGCAAACGATTGTTTCTGCGAGATTTTTACCTGGATTCCCGAGGCCGGCGACGGTGGCGTTCAGCGACTGCACGCTTGCCGGGCAGGGCTGCGACGCGGTTCGCCGGTGGCCGATCGCAGCGCTTTCGCTCGCGCATGATTTGGATGAATTCCGGTTCAGCCCCGCGCGGCCGATCGTGCGTGGACCGAGCGATTTGCGCGAAATCGTAGCCGCGGCGATGTGCAGGCCAGGCAATGACGCAGCGGCCCAGCGCTGCACGGCGTAGCGAGGTCTTTTGTGGGAGGGCCATCAGCTCCAAGCGACCGATGACGCAGCAAGGTCTTTTGTGGGAGGGAGCTTCAGCCCCGACGCTTTACAGTCCGGGGCGATGATCTTGAATAAAAGCGTCGGGGCTCAAGCCCCTCCCACAAAAGACCTCGTCGCTTCGCGCTCAGTGTCCCGCCCGCACCACTCAACACTTGGCGCTCGGCTCTTTCATATCCGCGCGGATGTGGCGAGTGCGGCATTGCGCACCGAACCAAGCGACCGACGGCGCAGCGAGGTCTTTTGTGGGAGGGAGCTTCAGCCCCGACGCTTTACAGTCCGGCGCGATGATCCTGCACGACGCCGAGCTTCATCTGCTCGATGGCGCGGGCCACTGGCTGCTGGAAACCCATTTCGACCAGGCCCTGCCGCTGGTCCACGATTTCCTGAGTCGGGTGCATGCCTGAAGTCGGCCGGGCCCGGCGATAAAAAAAGCCCCGCCAAATGCGGGGCTTTTCGTTTGCCGTCCGTCGAAGGTTCGCGCCGGCGTTACTGAGCGCTCGATTTTTCGCGCGGGTTCCGCGTTGCGGCCTCATCGGTCGGCGCCGGCAGCGGATTGGCGGCAGCGGGCTGCGGCAATTCCCATCGCGCGGCCAGCGGATTGGTACAGAAGGTTTCTTCGCACAGCACCCGCGCGTCTTCGCACTCTTGTTCCTTTTCGGGCGTATCCGCGCGGCTCATGCAGCGGATGAAGAGCCAGCCGCAATCGTTGCAAGCCGCGAACGCGCTGGATACGGGCAGCAAGGCCGAGACGACGGTGATCGATGCGAGCAATACCGGGGTCAGCAAGCGAGACTTGGACATGACATTCCTTCCCATGATTGCGCCGAGTCATTCGGCCCGGGGAGGGTAGCATCGCGGCGCGCCGGGTCTTGACGCATTGCGCCAATCCCTGCCGCCGGTCCGGACGCGCCGCGCCCGGACCGGGAGCGCCGGGGAGGCGGCAATGCGCCGCCTCCCGCGGTTTCACCACTTGTAGCCGACCTTGGCGTACGCGAACGCGCCGTTGAACCCGAACGGCGAGTTGCCGCTGTAGGGCAACTGGCCGCTTTCGCTGTTGGCGTAGATCGATTCGTCCGGGTATTCGTTGAGCACGTTGTCGCCGCCGACGGTGAACTCCCATCCGTCGATGGCGTAGGTGGCGGCCAGATCCAAGGTCCACTTCGCCGAATAGGTCTGATCGCGCACGCCGCTGGGATCGTCGTTGAAGGTGTGGAATTCGCCGTAGCGCGTGGCGGTGGCATCGAAGCGCCAAGGCCCGGTGTTCCAAGCGCCGCCGAGGAAGAACTTGTCGCGCGGAGCGCCCTGGGTGATGCGGCCTTGTTCGACCCGGCCGATGCGCTGCAGATTCAAACCGCCGGCGGTGAGCTCCGGCGGATTGGCGGCGATGCGCTCGAGCGTGGTCTTGTTGTGGTTGTAGCCGCCGGTCAGATCCAGCGTACCGCCGCCGAGCGTCCACTTGTAGCTGCCGACGACGTCGATGCCGCGAGTGCGCGTATCCACGGCGTTGGTGAAGTAACGGCCGCCGTTGATGCCGGGATAGCCGCGCGCTTCAAGAAAGGTCGCCACCGCCGGCCCGCGCAGGTTTTCCGAGAGGATGATGCGGTCGTCCACATCGATCTGATACGCGTCGACGGTGATGTACAGACCTTCCACCGGTTGCAGCACCAGGCCCAGGCCGATATTGGTCGATTCCTCGGCCTTCAGCGGCTCGGCGCCAAGCGCGACGGCGGCCGGGTCGTCGACGGCGAAGGTGCGCACCTGGAACGGATTGGGATCGCCGAGCACGATCACGGTCTGAGTGGACTGGTAGAACTGCTGCTGCAGCGACGGCGCGCGGAAGCCGGTCGAGACCGTGCCGCGCAGCGCCACCTTGTCGGTGAAGGCGTAACGCGCCGACAGCTTGCCCGAGGTGGTCTCGCCGAAGTCGCTGTAGCTCTCGTAGCGCGCCGCGGCGCCCAGCGAGAGCTTGTCGGTCACGTCGGTTTCCAGATCAACATAGAACGAGTGGCTGTTGCGATTGCGCCGGCTCGCATCCGACGGGGTGAAGCCCGGAAACACCTGCGCGCCCGGCGCGCCGGGTTCGGGGCCGGCGACGTACGAGGCCAGTTCGCCGGCGGATTGGTTGAATTTCTCGCCGCGCCACTCGGTGCCGAAGGCGACGGTCAGTGGGTACTTCAGCCAGCCTATGTCGAAGGCTTTGTTGAAATCGGCGTTGAGCACGTTCTGGGTGACTTCGAGCGCGCCGATATAGAAATCGTGCGGCGAGGCGACGCCGAGGGTGCGGTTGAGGCTGTTGCGCACGTCGAAATCGAGCTGGTTCTGGCCGTAGTTGTAGCTCAGGTCGAGGTTCCAGCCGCCGGCGGTCTGGCCGCGCAGGCCGAGCACGAGCGCGCGGTCCTTGCTGACGTTGTCGATCTGCGGCAGGAATCCGTTCGGATACACCGACAGGATGTTGTTGGCATTGCCGGGCGCGCGGAAATAGCCGTTGGAAATCGCGCGGCGGCGGCTGGCGGTGCCGAAGGAATAGAACTCCACGCCTTCGGCGGCCTTGTATTCGGCGTTGTACGCGACAGCGGCCTGATCGATTTCCGGATCGCCGTAACGGTGCACGACCTTGCCGGCCGGATTGCTGGTCGGCGTGACCGTGCCCAGGTACGGCCGCGCGCGGTCGGTGTTGTCGCTGTGGCCGCCTTGCGCGGACAGGTGCACGCTGCCGTTTTCGCCGAGTTTGAAACCGGCATCGCCCGACAGTTGGTACTGCTTGCCGTCGCCGGCGCTGAACTGGCCGTAGCGCGCGGCGATGGAGCCGCCTTCGCCCGAGCCCTTGAGCACGATGTTGATGACGCCGGCGATCGCGTCCGAACCGTATTGCGCCGAAGCGCCGTCGCGCAGCACTTCCACCCGTTCGATCGCGGCGATCGGGATCGCGTTGAGGTCCACCGGCGAGGAGCCGCGGCCGATGCTGTCGTTGAGGTTGATCAACGACGTGGTGTGGCGGCGCTTGCCGTTGACCAGCACCAGCACCTGATCCGGCGCCAGCCCGCGCAACTGCGCCGGGCGCACCGCGTCGGTGGCGTCGGTGATCGCCGGGCGCGGGAAGTTCAGCGAAGGCAGGGCGCGCGACAACGCGGTGGCCAGTTCGACCGTGCCGGTCGCCTCCAGGGTCTGCGGGGTGATGATGTCGATCGGCGCGGTGGATTCGGCAACAGTGCGGTCGGCCACGCGGGTACCGGTGACGATCAGCGTGTCCAGATTGGTCGGGTTGGAGGCGGCCGCCTCGGTAGCGCCGGCGTCCTGGGCCCAGGCGGGCGAGGTGGCGAGGGCGAGCGTTACGGCGGTGCTGAGCAGGGACAGACGACGGGACATGGAGACTCCGGGCGGTCGAACGGGGGACGTCAGGGCAAGCGCCACCACCGCGGCCGGCGCCGGGGGCGCTTTGCCGTGGAGGGCGATCTCGTTGACGCGTGGGGGCGGTCTGAGGCCGACGTCCCGATTATTCGGCGGCCGGCCCGGTCGTGGCCGAACCTGTGCTCATGAGCAAATGCCGATCAGTCATGCGACCATATCGGCATGATTTCTTTCCGTGATTTCGCCATGCGGCGTGGCGAACGCCTGCTGCTGTCCAACGTAGACCTGACCCTGCACGCCGGCTGGCGGGTGGGCGTGATCGGCCGTAACGGCACCGGCAAGTCCTCGCTGTTCGCGGCGATCCAGGGCGAGGTCGAGGCCGACCGCGGCGATATCGACGTGCCCAACCGCGTGCGTATCGCCAGCGTGGCTCAGGAAACCCCGGCCTTGGACGACCCGGCGCTGGACTTCGTCCTGTCCGGCGACGCCAACGTCTACAAGGTCATCGTCGCCGAGCGCGAAGCGGTCGAGCGCGAGGACTGGGAAGCCGTCGCCGAGGCCCATCATCAGCTCGAAGAGCTCGGCGGCTACGACGCCACCGCGCGCGCCGGCAAGCTGCTGCACGGCCTGGGTTTCAGCGCCGATACCCACGAGCGCGCAGTCAAGGAGTTCTCCGGCGGCTGGCGCGTGCGCCTGAACCTGGCGCGCGCGCTGATGACCCCGTCGGACCTGCTGCTGCTCGACGAACCGACCAACCACTTGGACCTCGACGCGGTGCTGTGGCTGGAGCAATGGCTGCTCAAGTACCCGGGCACCTTGCTGCTGATCTCGCACGATCGCGAGTTCCTCGACGAGGTCACCACCCATACCCTGCATCTGCACGACGGCAAGGCCAAGCTCTACGTCGGCGATTACACCTCGTTCGAACGTCAGCGCGCCGAGCATCTGCGCCTGCAGCAGATCACCCACGAAAAGCAGCAGGCCGAGCGCGCCCATCTGCAGAGCTTCATCGACCGCTTCAGCGCCAGCGCGGCCAAGGCCAAGCAGGCGCAGTCGCGGGTCAAGCGCCTGGCCAAGATGGTCGGCACCGAGGCGGTGCGCATGGAACGCGCGATGCGGATCGAATTCCCCGCGCCGACCAAGCTGCCGCACGCCTTGCTGCGCCTGATCCACGCCGATTGCGGCTACGGCGATCACGTCGTCCTCGACGACGTCAGCTTCATCCTCGAAGCCGGCGACCGTATCGCCTTGCTCGGCCCCAACGGCGCGGGCAAGTCGACCCTGGTCAAATCGCTGGTCGGCGAGTTGGAATTGCTCACCGGCGAGCGCGGCGGCCACCCGGATCTGCGCATCGGCTACTTCGCCCAGCACACGGTCGAATCCCTGCATGCCGGCGTGAGCCCGATCGATCATCTGATCGAAATCGCCCCGGGCGTGCCGACCCAGCAACTGCGCGATTTCCTCGGCAAGTGGAATTTCCCCGGCGACCGCGCCTTCGAATCGGTCGACGGCTTCTCCGGCGGCGAACGCGCGCGTCTGGCCCTGGCGATGATCGCCTGGCGCAAACCGAACGTGCTGCTGCTCGACGAACCGACCAACCACTTGGACCTCGACGTGCGCGAAGCCCTGGCCGAAGCGCTGTCGGATTTCCCCGGCGCGATCGTGCTGGTCTCGCACGACCGCCACTTGATCGGCCTGGTTTGCGAAACCTTCTGGCGCGTCGCCGACGGCGTGGCCCAACCGTTCGACGGCGATCTCGACGCCTACGCGGTATGGCTGCGCACCCGCGACAACAGCAACGACGGCAAGGGCGCGGCGGTGGCCAAGGCCGCCGCGCAGGCCACCGCGGCCGCATCGGCGGCCAAGCAGGCGTCCGGTGGCAAGGGCGCGCGCAAGGTCAATCCGATCAAGCTCGCCGAAGCCGAAAAGCGCGTGGCCGAGCTGGAATCCAGGCTGCATACGCTGGACATGGATCTGGCCGACCCGACCAAGTACGCCGGCGGCGGCGACAACGCGGCCGAACTGGCCAAGCAACGCGACCAGGTCGCCGCCGAACTGGCCAAGGCCGAGGCGGAGTGGATGTCGTTGTACGACGCGGCTTGAGCCCCTCACCATCCCTCTTTCAGCGAGCGGAAGAGGGATGGAACGATGCTCGGCTGTTCCCTTCTCCCGCTCTGCGGGAGAAGGTGTCCCGCAGGGGCGGATGAGGGCGCGCAAGCCCCGAATCGGGGTCTCACGGCGCTCGACAGCGCTTGCATCGGCGCGATCCGTCCCCAAACTGTTGCATTCAGCCGTTCCGAACACAGCCATCGCCATGCCCATCTACGCCTTCCAATGCAGCGCCTGCGGCCACAGCTTCGACTGCCTGCAGAAGCTGTCCGACGCCGATCCGACCGTCTGCCCCGAATGCGGCGCGCAGAAGGTCGGCCGGCAGTTGACCGCCCCGCAGTTCCGTCTGGCCGGCGGTGGCTGGTACGAGACCGATTTCAAGAAGGACGGCGACAAGAAGCGCAATCTGGCGGGCGAGGGCAGCTCGGGCGGGGCGTCTTCCTCGACCGCGGCCTCCGGTGGCGACAGCAAACCGGCCGAGAAGAAGGCCGACGCCAAGCCCGAAAAGAAGGCCGAATCGGCGCCGGCGAACAAGCCTGCGAGCACCGGTGGCGGGGCGTCTTGAGCCTCTGGCCGGTTATCGATCCGATCCCGAACGGGCGCCGCGAGGCGCCCGTTTCGTTTCCGGGCCGCGCCCGCCGCGCATTCCCGAGGTCTTTTGTGGGAGGGCCTTCAGGCCCGACGCTTTCCGGCCGGACGCAGCGCCTTAGCGAAAAGCGTCGGGCCTGAAGGCCCTCCCACAAAAGACCTCGAGGCACCGGGAATGCTGCCGGTGGACTAGAATGTTCGACCCCGGCCCACGGCCGGTGAGGTGATCGTCCCGGCCGCGCCGCGGCCGATCCCGCCCCGCGACACCCCCAAGATTCACAGATCGACCAATTGGAGCTTCCATGCGTACCCACTTCTGCGGCCTCGTCGATGAGGCGCTGATCGGCCAGACCGTCACCCTGTGCGGCTGGGTCAACACCAATCGAGTCCAAAGCCACGTGGTGTTCACCGATTTGCGCGATCACGAAGGCGTGGTCCAGATCGTGGTCGATTCGGACATGGCCGATCTGTTCAAGATCGCCGGCGATCTGAGCGTGGAAAGCTGCGTGCGCGTGATCGGCACCGTGCGCGCGCGCGGCGCGGCCAACGACAAAATCCGCAGCGGCAAGGTCGAAGTGTTGCCGACCTCGATCGAAGTGCTCAACAAGGCCGAACCGCTGCCGTTCCACGCCCATGAGAACGCCGGCGAAGAAACCCGTCTGACCTACCGCTACCTGGACCTGCGCCGTCCCGAGATGCAGAAGATGATGCGCACGCGCATCCGTTTGGTGCAGTCGCTGCGCCGCTGGCTCGACGCGCGCGGCTTCCAGGACATCGAAACCCCGATCCTGACCAAGGCCACGCCCGAAGGCGCGCGCGACTTCCTGGTTCCGGCGCGCATGCATCCGGGCGAGTTCTACGCGCTGCCGCAGTCGCCGCAGTTGTTCAAGCAGATCCTGATGGTGGCCGGCTTCGACCGTTACTACCAGATCGCGCGCTGCTTCCGCGACGAAGCGCTGCGCGCCGATCGCCAGCTCGAGTTCACCCAGCTCGACATGGAATTCGCCTGGGTGTCCGAGCGCGATGTGCAGGACACCGTGGAAGGCATGATCCGCGTAGTGTTCAAGGAAAGCATCGATGTCGAACTGGCCGCCGAATTTCCGCGCATGACCTATGCCGAGGCGATGCGCCGCTACGGTTCGGACAAGCCGGACCTGCGGATCGACCTGGAATTCGCCGACATCGCCGAACTGGTCAAGACCTGCGAGTTCAAGGTCTTCACCGATTGGGCCAACCACGCCGACGGCCGCGTGATCGCACTGCGCGCACCGGGCGCCGCGGGCTGGTCGCGCAAGCAGATCGACGAGGCCGGCGCGCATGCGGCCAAGCACGGCGCCAAGGGCCTGGCGTGGATGAAGATCGAGGACGCGTCCAAGGGCCGCGAGGGCATCAACTCGCCGATCGCCAAGTTCTTCGACGATGCCACCCTGGCCAAGATCGTCGAGGCTTCGGGCGCGCAGACCGGCGATGCGATCTTCTTCGGCGCGGCCGACTACAAGACCGCCAGCGACTTCATGGGCGCGTTGCGCCTGAAGCTCGGCAAGGATCTGGGCCTGATCCAGGACGGCTGGAAGCCGCTGTGGGTCACCGACTTCCCGATGTTCGAGTGGGACGAAGAGGCGCAGCGCTACGTGGCCCTGCATCACCCCTTCACCGCGCCGGCGGTGGACGACATCGCCGACCTGCGCGCCAACGCCAAGACCGCAGTGTCGCGCGGCTACGACATGGTGCTCAACGGCAACGAGATCGGCGGCGGTTCGATTCGTATCCATCGTCCGCAGATGCAGTCGGCGGTGTTCGACCTGCTGGGCATCGGCACGGAAGAGGCCGAGGCGAAGTTCGGTTTCCTGCTCGACGCGCTCAAGTACGGCGCGCCGCCGCACGGCGGCATCGCCTTCGGCATCGACCGCATCGCGGCGCTGATGGCCGGCACCGAATCGATCCGCGACGTCATCGCATTCCCCAAGACCACCACCGCGCAATGCCTGATGACCGGCGCGCCGTCGCCGATTCCGGATGCGCAGCTGGCCGAGGTACACGTGATGGTGCGGCCGAAGAAAGATCCGGCCTGATCGGATCGGATCGGATCGCGATCGGCGCATCGGCCCGGCTTCGCGCCGGGTCGATGCTTTGGGAGGCGAGGAAACGAGGTTAGGCCGGGAGGTCTTTTGTGGGAGGGGCTTCAGCCCCGACGCTTTTCGGTCTGGTGCAACGGATCTGACCGAAAAGCGTCGGGGCTGAAGCCCCTCCCACAGAAGATTCCGATAGCGCGTCGCGCGTTTCGTCCGCGATGCGCATGCGGTTTGATTGCGCAGCCGTCGACCCACTTGAATTTCCATCGTCGTTCCAGCGAGGGCGTATGAGTCTTACCGTCGACAACTTCTCTCTGCGTCGCGCCACGCCCGCCGACATCGCGGCCCTGGCCGACGTATCGGCGCGCAGCTTCACCGAAACTTTCGGCGATTCGTATCCGCCGCAGCATTTGGCCGAATTTTTGCGCGAGACCTATTCGCACGAGGCGATCGGGCGGCTGTTGAGCGATCCGAACTACGCCGCGTGGTTGTTGGAGCGCGATGGCATCGCCGTCGGTCATGCGCTGGCCGGTCCTTGCGGCTTGCCGCATGCCGAGGTGGCGTCGGGCGATGGCGAACTCAAGCGCCTGTACGTCTTGCGCGAGGCGCAGAACGGCGGTTGGGGCGCGCGCATGTTCGAGGCGGTGTTGGCATGGCTGGAGCGTGATGGGCCGCGGACGTTGTGGATCGGGGTGTGGTCCGAAAACCATGGCGCGCAGCGCTTCTACGGGCGTTATGGCTTCGAGCGAGTCGGCGAATACGAATTCGTGGTGGGCGACACCCGCGATCACGAATTTATCCTGCGGCGCGCGGCGACGCGGCCTCGGGGGTAGGAGCGGCGAGAGCCGCGACCGCGCCAACGCGACTTCGTCGAAACTTTCGCAATTGTTGCGGATTCGCGGTCGCAGCTTGCGCAGCTCCTACAGTCGCCTCATGTAGGAGCGGCGCGAGCCGCAACCGCGCCACCGCAACTACGTCGAAACCATCCCGCAAAAACAACAACGGCCCCGCATCGCCTTCGCGACACGGGGCCGTGTGTTTTCAACTTTGACGATCTAAGCGATCAGCCGCTCAACGCTCGTCAAGCAACACATTCAAAGTCGTGGCATCCAACGCGCCACGCTTCTGCCCGAGCTTGAGCAGCATCGCCTCCAGATCGCTCGCCGCCGCCGAAGTGCGCGTGCTCGCGGTCGCCGACTTGAGCTCAGTCGCCGGAGCGGTATCGATGCGCACCTGCTGCCCCTTGATCACCAGCGGCTGCGGCTTGGCCTTCGCCGAGGAGCCGCCGACGTGTTCGATCAGGATGCCGTTGTAGCCCAGGATCGGGTCCGGCGCGGCGCCAGCGGTCGCGGGTGCGGCCATGGCGTCGGCAAGGCGGGTTTCGATCGCGCGCAGCGAGGCCGCATCGGTCACCGTGACCACCGGGTTGGGGCGGCCGGAATAAACCAGATAGGTGATCTGCAAACCGGGCGCATCGGCGGCGAGGGCCAAGACGGGCGCGGCGAGCAACGCCAAACCGACGATCAGAGTCTTCAGCGAACGCTTGTGCATGGTTCCTCCGTGGGCCGCAGGCTTAGTTGATTTGTTCATGACCGCTGCCCTCGATGCTGTCGGACCAGACGCGGTAGAAACCGCAGAAATCGGTGTAGTTGCCGCGGTTCGCGGTGCGCGGGTCGGTGATCTCGTTGCCCGAATTGTCGCGGTTGGTGGCCGCGGTGCCGCCGGGTTTGTGTGTCCACTTGCCGTTGGCGTCGCGCCGGTACCAGTGATAGTCCCAATTGGGACCGACGACCAGTGCGGAGATGTTTTTGTAGCTGCTGGCGTTAATTTGCGTGTCGGCGACCGGTTCCAGGCCGTCGCGTTCGGCCGCGGCGCGTACCGCCGCACAGGTGATCGAGCTGTACATGCTGCCGGCGGCGCGACCGGGCTGGGCGAAGGTTTGCGTGGCCTTGTTGTTGGCGTAGTTGTAGCAGTTGTTGTTGCGCTGGCGGGTGCTGCCGTCGTTCCAATAGGTCGATTGGAAGCTGGTGCGGCCCGGGGCCATGATGTCGCCCAGTCCGCCAGTCGCATCGGCCGGAAGCGCGCGGTTGTAGACCAACACTTCGTCGGCGCGGTCGCTGAAACGGCTCGTGGCGTTGCTGATGTGTCCGCCGATCTGGAACGGACGCGTGGTGTTGTCGATATTGGCGGTGATCGGTGTCGGCTGCGCGGTGGTGCGGCGGCCGTCGATGTAGAACGAGATCGTGTACGGCGCGCTGCTGCGGTTCACCACGGCGGCGATGTGATGCCAGCGGTTCGCCGCGAGCGTCAGGCTGCCGTCGGAAGTGTAATTCGCCCAGTTCGTGCCGTCGTTGAGCTGCAGCAGGACATTCCTGCCTTGGTCGACGCCGAAGGAATAGCCGCGACCGCTGCCGTCGCCGCGATTCTCGATCAAGGTCTTGACCGTGGACGAGCCCGGCGCGGCCATGCGCACCCAGGCGGCGAGGGTGAAGCTGCCGGTGCCGAAGTTGAGGTTCGATGAGTTGGGCACTTCGACGTACTTGCCGCCGCTCAAATCGGCGGAGGTGCCGAGCCAGCCCCAGGACGAGGCGCTGCCGCCCAGCACTGTGCCGTTGCGGCCGAAGCCGCTGGTGTCCGGCGCGCTGTTGCCGGACAGGTCCAGATGCCATTCGCCGACCAGGCCGTTGGTGACCCGAGGTGGCGCCGCGTGCGCGGCCAAGCAGGGCGCGAGCGCGAGGCTCAGAGTCAGAAACCATGACGATCGATTCATACCGACTCCCTGGTGATCGCCCTCGTTGGGCGTGGCCGGGAATCTAGGAGCGGGCCGCGGGCGCAAACGTGATTGCGCACGCGGATCGGACGCCCGGACACGCGTGGGCTTATGGCGTTTTGCGCTTATGTGAGCGGCTGCGTCTTCGGATCGGGACTCGCGTGTGAATACCGGCCGCGACGCGCACGGTATCGGCCGGTTGCCTCGTTCAACTCCACGCGCGCAGCAGGTAGCGCATCGGCTTGAGCCACTGGCTCGCGTCCGGCGTTCCGGTCGGTCGGCGGCTGTCGCCGCAGCCGCAGTCGATGCGTCCTTGCCCGACCAGTTGGCTCGGCGACCATTTCAGCAGCAGCGGGTAGTCCTGGCCGAGCCGCAGCTCGATCCGGTCGAAATACCGATGGATAGGGTGCAGCAGGGCGGTATGCCGCCGTTGATCGCAGGAAGCCGCCGTCGAGGAGTGCATGGCCACGGCGGCCAGCAGGGCCGAGGCGAGCACGTTGACGATGGGCAGGGCAGGGTGGCGGGAGGCCATTACGCAGCGCCGTCGGCGAGGAGGAGTGGCGCGCATCCTGAAGCGGGGCGAGTGTCACAGAATTTGCGCATCGTCACACTAATAAGGGTTTGCTGTTCCCGGTTTGTGTTTAATAGAGATTCGTCACGAATTTATTCGTCCAGGCATTTCCAAAGGACTTGACTAGTTTCAGGTGCTACAAATTCAAGTGATGCCAGTCATGTTCAGTTTTATGCCTCGCCACGCCCATGCGCGGAACTGTGATCTCACTTCGGCTTAGGTGAACGTTTGTAACCGGGACTGTCCTAGGCTCGTTGCGCGGACATGCGGTCCGCGAGCACCCAAGGAGATGGCAGATGCTTCGTACCCGCAAGACGGTATTCAAGGCGGCACTGGTGTTGGGCCTGGTCGCGATCGCCGGCACGGCGTTCGCGCGGTATCCGATTCTCGGCGAGGAATGGGCCGAGTGGACCCGCTACGACAGCAGCGGCAACGCGGTCGGCGGCGGTCGGATCGAATGCGACGGCAGCGTTCAGACCTGGGGCAACGCGGGCGCCCCGACCGGCCTGACCTTGCATCGCTGCAACTGAGCGATCCCGCCCTGCGCTGCATCTGCGCGATGCGGCGCGGGGCGGTGCCCACGCGCGCTCAGCGGCCCTAATCTTCGATGCCGTGTTCGCGCAGCACCGACGAAATATCGAAACGCCACAGATTGCGCGAGCCGTTGAGCGGCTCGGCCATGCGCCGGGCGATATCGCCCACGCGATCGGGTTGGCGCTTGGGATATTCGGCCATGCGCGGCCGCATGCTGGTGAGGTAGAGCTCGCCGAATTTGCGGCCCAGCGTCGGCGCGTTTTCCAGCCACACGCTGTTGACCTCGCCGGGCAGCGCGATCGGTTTGCCCCAGCCGCCTTGCGCGTCGCGGAACACGATGTAGATGTCGGCCGCGCCGCGCGAATCGCCCTCGTTGCCGGCGAACAGCAGGAAACGTTCCTGCGGATCGATCGCCGGGTCCATGCGATTGGCCTTCGGGCCCAGGCCGACGTCGAGCCGGCGCGGCGCGAACCAGCCCGAGCCCAGCGGCTCGGCCATATACAACTGGTTGACGCCGTTGGAATCCTCGCGCACCGAAGAGAAGTACAGATTGCCGCTGGCGGCCTGCGAGGGATTGAACACCGAGGCGACGGCATTGATCGCGCCGGCGATGTGAACCGGTTCGCCCCAGCCTGTGTCGCGGGCGTCGACGTACCACAGGTTGGCGCCGGGGAATCGTTGCCCGGCGCGGGTGGTGGTGACCGGCGGCGCCCCCGGTGCGGGCGGGCGATTGGAGACGAAATACAGGCGTTTGCCGTCGGGACTGATATGCGGTTCGGAGTCGCGCCAAACGCCCGAGAAAGGCGCCACCCGTATCCGGCCCCAGCCGGTGCCGATGCGCTCGGCGACCAGGATGGTGGTGTCGGCCGAGGCGTAGTCGCCGCGCATGAAATAGACGCTGCGCTCGTCCGCGCTGAAGGTCGCGCTGGTTTCGTTGGCGGCGGTGGAGAGGGTGCCGGGGCCCAGCAGCTCGCCTGGCAGCGTTTCGGCGAGCGCCGGTGAGGCCGCCAGAGCGGCGAATGCGAACAACAGGGTGTGGCGAACTATCGACGGCATGCGTGCGAACCTTCGCGAAAGGAACGCAGACGCTAGGCCAAGCGCGGCCGCGCCGCCGGTGCTTGAAGTCACCTCGGTGGCCGGCGCGCGGCCGAGCCGCTTGGATCGCGGGCCCGGCGGCCCGATATTGCAACGACACCGGCCGCAGCGAGGAACGCAATGGCGAGATCCCCCACTACCCGCAGGATCGTAATGCTGCATGGCATCTGGATGCCCGGCGTATCGATGGCCTGGCTGGGCGCGCGGCTGTTGGCGGCCGGTTTCGAACCTGAAGTCTTCGCCTACGCCGGCGCCGGTGGCGGCCCGGAGGCGACGATCCCGCGCTTGATCCAGAGCCTGGAGCGCGCGCCGGGCCATGTGCTCGCCCACAGCCTGGGCGGCCTGATCACCCTGAGCGCCCTGAACGAGCATCCTGAGCTGCCGGTACGGCGGGTGGTGTGCCTGGGTTCGCCCTTGCTCGGCAGCTCGGCCGCCGATGGCCTGGCCCGGCGTGCCTGGAGCGCACCGGTGCTGGGACGCGCGGCGCAATTGCTTCACAACGGTTGCCCGCCCTGGCAGGGCCAGGCCGAGGTCGGCCTGATCGCCGGCCGCAGTCCGCATGGCCTGGGCCGCTATTTCGGCCGTTTCGAAGGCGAAAGCGACGGCACCGTGGCGGTCTCGGAAACCCGCCTGCCGGGCCTGGCCGAGCATGCGGTGATCCAGGCCAGCCACAGCGGCCTGCTGTTTTCGGTGCAGGCCGCGCGCATGGCCGAGTCGTTTTTCCGTCGCGGCCGGTTCGGCGACTGAGCCGGACGGACGCCGGAAATACAAGAACCCGCACCAATCGGCGTTTTCGAGTCCTGGCACGGGCGCGTTCGGGTAAAATCGCCGGCTTGTTCAGATAACCGGTCCGGTAACGCCATGGGTAGAGGTCCGTCGATCGAAGCACGCAAGAACGCCGAAGATGCGCGTCGCGGCAAGATCTTCACCAAGATCATCCGCGAGATCAGCGTCGCCGCGCGGCGCGGCGGCGGCGATCCCAACGGCAACCCGGCCCTGCGCACCGCGGTCGACAAGGGGCTGTCGGCGAACATGTCCAAGGACGTGATCGAGCGCGCGATCAAGAAAGCCACCGGCGCGCTGGAAGGCGTGGAATACGAAGAAGTGCGCTACGAGGGCTACGCGCCCGGCGGCGTGGCGGTGATCGTCGACTGCCTGACCGACAACAAGGTCCGCACCGTGGCCGACGTGCGCCACGCCTTTGGCAAGTTCGGCGGCAACCTGGGCACCGACGGCTCGGTGTCCTTCATGTTCGCCAAGTGCGGCGTGCTGTGGTTCGAGGCCGGCGCGGACGAGGAAAAGATCACCGAAGCGGCGATCGAAGCCGGCGCCGACGACGTGGTGGTCTATCCCGAAGACAACTCGATCGATGTGCTGACCGCGCCGGACGCCTTCGCCGCGGTCAAGGCCGCGATGGACGCCGCCGGCCTGCATCCGGCTCAGGCCGAGGTCACCTACCGCGCCGACAACAACATCGCCGTCAGCGGCGAAACCGCGCAGCAGGTGGTCAAGCTGCTGAACTGGCTGGAAGACATGGACGACGTGCAGAGCGTCTATTCCAATGCCGATCTGGGCGAGGACGCCTATGCGTGAAGGCGCGGAACAGGGAACGCAGAATGGGAGAACGGGCGCTTCGCGCCGGTTCGACGGTTCCGCCGGATGCCCGGTTCCGATGCTTTCTCGCTAAGCCCCTATCGTGATCAGAATCCTAGGCATCGACCCAGGCTCGCAACGCACCGGTGTGGGCGTGATCGACGTCGCCGCGGACGGACGTTGCACCTTCGTGCATGCGCGCGCGCTCAACCTGCTGGACGCGGAGGATTTTCCTTCACGCCTGGGGCTGCTGTGCGAGGGCCTGGAGGCGGTGCTCGACGAGTACCAGCCGAGCGAAGTCGCGATCGAAACCGTGTTCATGGACAAATCGGCGACCTCCGCGCTCAAGCTCGGCCACGCCCGCGGCGCTGCCCTGGCCACGGTGGTGCGACGCAAGATCAAGATCAGCGAGTACCCGCCGCGGGTGATCAAGCAGTCCCTGGTCGGGCGCGGCGCGGCCGACAAGCAACAGGTCCAGCACATGGTGCGGTTGTTGCTGAATCTTCCCGAAGTGAAGCTGCAGGCCGACGCCGCCGATGCGCTTGCGGTGGCCCTGACCCATGCCCACATGAGCGCTACGGCCCAGCGCACCGGCATCTCCACCCACCAACTGCGCAGGCGCGGAGCCTGAGATGGCCCGCGACAGGGCTGTTGCCGCGTCGTCCGCGGCGCGCGGGGTAGGGTTCCGCGCGCGCGACCGCGTTGTCTTGGTCGCCGGCCGGCTATTTTTCCCGCATCCCTCACCCGTCCGCCGGCGCGCTGCGCGCGGTCGGCCGCTTATTCCGTTTGGAGTGTGTCCGTGATCGGTCGTCTCAAAGGCATCCTGGTGCACAAGCAGCCGCCGTGGCTGGTGGTCGACGTGCACGGCGTGGGTTACGAGCTCGAAGCGCCGATGAGCACCTTCTACGATCTGCCCGAGCTCGGCCGCGAAGTCGCCTTGTTCACCCACTACGCGCAGAAAGAGGACAGCGTCTCGCTGTACGGCTTTCTGCGCGAAGCCGAACGGCGCCTGTTCCGCGACGTGCAGAAGGTCAGCGGCATCGGCGCCAAGATCGCCCTGGCGGTGTTGTCGGGCGTGCCGGTTGAGGAGTTCGCGCGGCTGGTGCAGACCGGCGATGTGACCGCGCTGACTCGCATTCCCGGGATCGGCAAGAAGACCGCCGAACGCATGGTGGTGGAACTGCGCGACCGCGCCGCCGACCTGGCCGGCGTGGGCGCCACTCTCGGCGGCTCCGGCGTGCCCGGCGATGCGCAAAGCGAAGCCGTGAGCGCGTTGCAGCAATTGGGATACAAACCGGTTGAAGCCGCGCGAATGGCGCGCGAGGCCACCGCCGCCGGCGACGATGCCGCCGCCATCATCCGCAAAGCGCTAAAGTCCGCGCTTCGTTGAGCCAAGGCGGGCTTCCGCCACGGAACTACGCGAAATGTCTTCCACTGTTCCTTCCCACGGTAACAACGCTCACGGCCACTCGGCCGCGAACGGCCACAACTCAGGCCATCATGGCTCCAAACAGGGGCTTCCTGGGTTGGTCGTGGGCGCTATCGGCGTGGTGTTCGGCGATATCGGCACCAGTCCGCTGTACACGCTGAAAGAGGCGTTCTCGCCGCATTTCGGCCTGACCGGCAATCACGACACGGTGCTGGGCATTTTGTCGCTGGTGTTCTGGGCGCTGATGATCGTGGTCACCATGAAGTACGTGACCATCATCATGCGCGCCGACAACGACGGCGAAGGCGGGATCATGGCGCTGATGACCCTGGCCCAGCGCACCCTGGCCAAGGGCGGGCGTTCGGCTTACGTGGTCGGCATCCTCGGCATCTTCGGCGCCTCGTTGTTCTTCGGCGACAGCGTCATCACTCCGGCGATTTCGGTGCTCGGCGCGGTCGAGGGCCTGGAAGTCGCCGCGCCCGGGCTGCATCGTTTCATCGTGCCGATCACCGTGGTGATCCTGGTGATGGTGTTTCTGGCCCAGCGCTTCGGTACCGAAAAGGTCGGCAAGGTGTTCGGGCCGATCACCATGATCTGGTTCGTGGCCCTGGCGGCGATCGGCATCCACAACATCATTCAGAGCCCGGAAGTGTTCAAGGCGCTGGATCCGCGCTGGGCCATGCGCTTCTTCATGGAGCACGGCTCGCATTCGGTGCTGATCCTCGGCGCGGTGGTGTTGGCGGTGACCGGCGGCGAAGCGTTGTACGCCGACATGGGCCACTTCGGCGCCAAACCGATCCGCTACGCCTGGTACACCATGGTGCTGCCGTGCCTGATGCTCAACTATCTGGGCCAGGGCGCGTTCGTACTGAACCATCCCGAGGCGGTGAAGAATCCGTTCTTCGAGGCGGTGCCGTCGTGGGCGCTGTATCCGATGATCGTGCTGGCGACGATGGCCGCTGTGATCGCCTCGCAGGCGGTGATCACCGGCGCGTATTCGGTCGCGCGCCAGGCCATGCAGCTGGGCTATATCCCGCGCATGCAGATCAAGCACACCTCCAGCGACACCATCGGCCAGATCTACGTGCCCTACATCAACTGGGTGCTGGCGATCACGGTGATCGGCGTGGTGTTGGCGTTCCGCAGTTCGACCGCGCTGGCCACCGCGTACGGCATCTCGGTCGCGACCACGATGCTGATCGATACATTATTGCTCGCCTTGGTCGCGCGCGCGCTGTGGCCGCGCTGGCGCAAGTGGGTGTTGCCGCTGTGCGTGGTGTTCTTCGCCGTCGACCTCGGTTTCGTCATCGCCAACGGCGCCAAGTTCTTCCAGGGCGCGTGGTTCCCGGTGGTGCTGGGCCTGGTGGTGTTCACCCTGCTGCGCACCTGGCGCCGCGGCCGCGAGCTGCTGCATGAGGAAGTGCGCAAGGAAGGCATCCAGCTCGACAGCTTCCTGCCCGGCCTGATGCTCGCGCCGCCGGCGCGCGTGCCCGGCACGGCGATCTTCATGACCGCCGACAAGGGCGTGGTGCCGCATGCGCTGCTGCACAACCTCAAGCACAACAAGGTGCTGCACGAACGCAACGTGTTCTTGACCGTGGAAACCCTCGGCGTGCCGTACGCGCCCAAGGACAAGCGGCTCAAGATCGAGGCGATCGGCAACGACTTCTATCGCGTGCTGATCCGCTTCGGCTTCATGGAAGTGCCCGACGTGCCGCTGGCGCTGATGCGCTCGTGCGACGCCGGCGGCATCTACTTCGATCCGATGGACACCACGTACTTCGCCAGCCGCGAAACCGTGGTCGCCAGCCGCCATCGCGGCATGCCGATCTGGCGCGACCGCCTGTTCGCCTTCATGCATCGCAACGCGGCGCCGGCGACCGGGTTCTTCCGGATTCCCGGCAACCGTCTGGTCGAACTGGGCGCGCAGGTCGAGATCTGACCCGTGGCGCGCGCTTCGTCGCTGCAGTGGATGGTGTACGGCCGCGCGCCGTCGCTGGACAGCTTCTGGGACGAAGAGCTCAACCTGGGCCGGGCGCCGGCGAGCGCTGAGTCGATCGCCGCCGTCGAGGCCCGGCTGGATATCGTCTTGCCGGCATGGCTGCGCCGCTTGTACGCCCGCTACGACGGCGGCGCGGTGCGGATGGCGCGGGCGGCCAGTGTGGAGGCACCCGGCGATTGGACGAAGGCCGACTGGCTGGTGCCGCGCGCGCGATTGCTGCCGCTGAGCGAGTGGTTTTCCTTCGCGCAACTGCGCGAGCGCGAGCAATATCGCGACGACGCCTACATCGCCCTGGCCGCGGACGATCGCCGCCTGATCGCCATCGCGATCGACGAGCACAACAAGACCTTGTGCCTGGATTATTCGGCCGAGGCCGAGCCGGCGATCGTATGGACCGATCATCAGCGACGTTTGCGCGAGTACGCCGATGCGGCGCGCTGGCTCGCCGATCTGGTCGATCTGCAGTTCTGGAGCCCGGCGCTGCAGGCGCGGCACGATCCGGCGCAGACGCTGCAGTGGCGGCCCGAGCCACCGAGCCTGGACACGTTCTGGAGCGGTCCGGGCTTCTGGAGCGACGCCAGCGGCGCGCCCGCGCCCGAGGATGCGATCGCCGCCGCCGAGGCCCGCCTGGGCGTGCGCCTGCCGGCGTTGCTGCGCGCGCTGTATCGGCGCCAGGACGGCGGCTACACCCGCTTCGAATGGGCGCCGCTGAGCCGCCATCCTTCGCGGCATTCCTACGATTGGGAAAGCGTCGTCCCCGATCGGTATCTCAGCTCGCTCGGCCATCTGCGCACTCTGATGGATGTGGCCAGCGATTTTCAGGACGGCACCGAGCTGTGGAGCTTCGCCCGCATGCACGCGCGCTGCGAGCAGATCGTGGTGCTGGCGATGCACAACATCAACTGGATGCTGTGTCTGGACTATCGCGAACGCGGGCCGGAGCGGGAACCGGACGTGGTGTATTTCGAATACTTCGACGAATTGACCCCGCGCTACCGCGCGCGCGACTTCGACCGCTTCTTCGCCGATCTGCGCCAGGCCGAGCTGGACTGATCGAGCCTGGCGCAAGCCCCGCGCATTTCGTCGAAGCCCCACGACCCGGATCGCGACTTCGCACGAAGTCGCTTCCCCCCTTTAAAAAAGGGGGGCTAGGGGGGATTTGCTCTCTCCAACATGCGAACATATCGGCATGAACGATCCGCGCATCATCGCCCCAGGCGCCACCCGCGAAGACGACGCCATCGAGGCCTCGATCCGGCCCAAGCGCCTGGACGAGTACCTGGGCCAGCAACCGGTGCGCGAGCAGCTCAAGATCTACATCGAGGCGGCCAAGCAGCGCGGCGAGGCCATGGATCACGTGCTGATCTTCGGCCCGCCCGGCCTGGGCAAGACCACTTTGAGCCATGTGATCGCCAACGAGCTGGGGGTCAATCTGCGCCAGACCTCGGGCCCGGTGATCGAGAAGGCCGGCGATCTGGCCGCGCTGCTGACCAATCTGCAGCCGCACGACGTGCTGTTCGTCGACGAAATCCATCGTCTCTCGCCGGTAGTCGAGGAAGTGCTGTACCCGGCGATGGAGGACTACCAGATCGACATCATGATCGGCGAGGGTCCCGCGGCCCGCTCGATCAAGCTCGACCTGCCGCCGTTCACCCTGATCGGCGCGACCACCCGCGCCGGCCTGCTGACCGCGCCGCTGCGCGACCGCTTCGGCATCGTCCAGCGGCTGGAGTTCTACAACGCCGAGGAACTGACGCGGATCGTGCGCCGTTCCGCGCAAATTCTCGGCATCGCCTGCGCGCCCGAAGGCGCCTCGGAGATCGCCCGGCGCTCGCGCGGCACCCCGCGCATCGCCAACCGCCTGCTGCGGCGCGTGCGCGACTACGCCCAGGTCCGCGCCAGCGGGGTGATCGACCGCGAAACCGCCGATGCGGCGATGGCGATGCTCAAGATCGACCCGGAGGGTTTCGACGAGCTCGACCGGCGCTTGCTGCGGATCATCATCGAGTCCTTCGACGGCGGCCCGGTCGGGGTGGAATCGCTGGCCGCCGCGCTCAGCGAGGAGCGCGGCACGCTCGAGGACGTGGTCGAGCCGTTCCTGATCCAGCAGGGTTATCTGATCCGCACCGCGCGCGGCCGCATGGCCACGCCCAAGGCCTATCGCCTGATGGGCCTGAAACCGCGCGCAGATACCGTCGGGCTGTTCGACCAGGAGCCGGAGTCGTGAGCTCGATGGCCTCGCCCGCCCCGATGTCCCGAGGGCCCCGCTCTTGATCCGCGAATCCCGAATCCCGAATCCCGAATCCCGGCTATTCAGTTGGCCGACACGCGTGTATTGGGAAGATACCGACGCTGGCGGAGTGGTGTATCACGCCCAGTACCTGGCGTTTCTGGAGCGCGCGCGGACCGAATGGGTGCGCGCGCTGGGTTACGGTCAGGACGGTTTGCGCCGCGATCATGGGCTGTTGTTCGTGGTCGCCGGGATGCAGATCGGCTTCCTCAAGCCGGCGCGGCTGGACGATGCGCTGGAGGTCACGGTGGAGCTGCGGAACTGCCGCCGCGCCAGCCTGATCTTCGCGCAGACCGTGCGCCGCGGCGGGGAACAGCTGATCAGCGCGCAGGTCCGGGTCGCCGCGGTGGATGCCGAACATTGGCGTCCATGCGCGATTCCCCCGCAACTGCTGGCGCAACTGCAGGCGCAGCAAACGCCCGGCGACGGCGCCTGATCGGGCCGGCAGCCCGTACACCCCGCTTCACGAACATCGCCGGTTTCACAGACATCGCCGGCTTCACGAACAGCGTTGTAAAACCCACCACCAAGCAATAACCCCTCCACACCCCGCGGCTCCTTGACTCCCCACGGACCGCGCAGCCCCACCACTGGCCCGCGCATCGGGCTACGGAGAAACAAAGCATGACGTCATCGCTGATCGCGCTTCTGGCCACGACTGTGCAAGCCCTGCCGGAGGAAGCCGCCCAGGCCGTGACGCAAGGCGCCGCGGCGGCCGGCAACGCCCCCGCCGCCTTCAATCTGTGGGATCTGGTGATCAAGGCCAGCCTCCCAGTGCAGTTCATCATGCTGCTGCTGGTGATCGCCTCGATCACCTCGTGGATCATCATCTTCCGCAAATGGAAGGTGATCCGCCGGACCAAGGCCGAGGCCGACCATTTCGAAGAACGTTTCTGGTCGGGCGCCGAGCTGTCCAAGCTCTACGCCGGCACCACCGAGCGCGCGCGTTCGATCGGCGGCCTGGAAGCGATCTTCGAAGCCGGCTTCCGCGAGTTCAACCGCATCCGCCAGCGCCGCGGCGTCGACGCCCGCGCCCAGCTCGAAGGCGCCCAGCGCGCGATGCGCGCGACCGGCTCGCGCGAGATCGACGGGCTCGAACACAATCTGGAACTGCTGGCCAACATCGGTTCGACCTCGCCCTACATCGGCCTGGTCGGCACCGTGTTCGGCATCATGGTGACCATGCATTCGCTGGTTTCGGCCTCCAAGCAGGTCGGCATCGCCGATGTCGCTCCGGGCATCTCCGAAGCGCTGCTGGCCACCGCGATGGGCCTGTTCGTGGCGATCCCGGCGGTGTGGGCCTACAACCGCTTCGCCACCAGCGTGGAGCGTCTGGCCGTGCGCTACGACGCGTTCTCGGAAGAATTCTCCTCGATCCTGCAGCGGCAGGCGCACCTGGACGAGTGATGCGGCCCGCGCCGACCACTCCGCATAGCCCGCGCCCCGCGCGACCGCCGCATCCGCAGCGGCGCCCGCGCCCCGCGTAACCAGAGGAATCGCCATGTCCGGCACCATCCGCCGCCCGCGCAAACGCAAGCTCAAGTCCGAGATCAACGTCGTGCCCTACATCGACGTGATGTTGGTGCTGCTGATCATCTTCATGGTGACCGCGCCCCTGCTCACCCTGGGCGTGGACGTCGAGCTGCCCAAATCCAACGCCAGATCGATCGAGACCAAGAACGATCCGGTGGTGGTGCAGATCGACGACAAGGGCAATTACTTCCTCGTGGTCAAGGCCGGCAAGAAAGAAGCGGTCAGCGCGGAAACGCTCGCGACCAAGGTCGGCGCCCTGGTCAAGCAGAACGATAAAGAGAAGCTGCAGGTCTACATCGCCGGCGACGGCCGCTCCAACTACCAGCCGATCATGGATGCGATGAACATCCTGCAGAACGCCGGGGTGGAGAAGGTGGGCCTGATGAGCCAGCCCGAGAAGAGCGCCAGGCAATGAGGGAAAACCGCGCCGATACGGTGCAAGCCGTGATCCTGGCCGTGCTGCTGCACGGCCTGCTGGTCGCGGCGTTGATCCTGAGCGTGCTGTTCAACTGGAACAGCGGCCAGGTCTCGGCCGCCGGTTCTCCGTTGTCCTCGGAACTGACCGACGTCAGCGATTTGTCGGCAGCGATGCAGCGCACCCTGCGCACCAAGGTCAAGCCGGTCGATCCGTTGCCGCAGCCCGAGCCGGAAGACGCCACGCCGCTGCCGCAGCCGATCGAAGAGCCCAAGCCGCAAGACGCGCCCGTGCCGCAGCAGCAGGCGCCGCAGGATTTCATCGCGGTGCCCGACGACACCTCCCAGGAACAAGTGGTCGATACGCCCACGCCGAACCGCGCCGAGGAACAGGAGGTGCAGGACGCCAAGGCGCGCCAGGAACAGGTCGATCTGACCGAGCAGGAACGGCAGGAAGAGGCGCAGCAGCAGAAGCGCCTGGCCGAGCAGCAGGAAAAGCTCAAGGAACTGGAAAAGATCCGCGCCGAACGCGCCAAGCTGCAGCGCCAGAGCGATCTGGCCGAGCAGAAGCTGCAACAGATCGCCGATTCGCGCGCCGCCACCGCCAGCCAGAACGCAGCGGCGGCCACGCCCGCGCCGGCCGGCAACCAAGGCGTCGACGCTGGCTTGGCCGCGCGTTATGCCGCCGCCCTGCAGGCCGCGATCGTGCAGAAATGGACGCGCCCGGACTCGGTGCCGCTCGGCGCCGGCTGCCGGCTCAACATCCGCCAGTTGCCCGGCGGCAGCGTGATCGCGGTGGAAGTGGTCGAGCCCTGCGGCTACGACGAACAAGGCAGGCGCTCGATCGAAGCTGCGGTGCTCAAGGCCCAGCCTTTGCCTTACGCCGGCTTCGAGAAGGTGTTTTCGCGCAATCTCAACGTGAATTTCAGAGCCGAGGATCGCTGATGACCGCGCGCGCGACCACCGCCGCCCTGAGTCTGGCGCTGCTGACCGTTCTGACGGCCGTGCCGGCCGCCGTCGCGCAGCGCAACCAACAGATCGGCCTGGACTGCCAGTCCGAACCCCAGCGCTGCATGCCGGAAAACCAACTGCGCTATTACCAGGAGCTGCGCGACAGCATCCTGCAGCAATGGCACCCGCCCGCCAGCGTCGCCGGCGACAGTTTCTGCGCCCTGGACCTGCGCCAGGTGCCCGGCGGCAAACTGATCGCCGTGCAGGTAGCCGAACCCTGCGATCTGGACGCAGCCGGCCGCAGCTTGCTGCTCGCCGCCGCCAAGGCCGCCAGCCCGCTGCCGTACACCGGCTACGAACAAGTGTTCCGGCCGCAGTTGCGCCTGAGCCTGCGCGCGCAGGATCCCGATTCGGCCGAGGACAGCCGCCCCAAACGCTGGTGGAGACGTCTGCGCGAGCGCTGAGATCCGCCCGGCCGTCGGATGGCGGCGTTGTGCCAAAACCGGCCCAGGGGCGGATTTTCGCCTCCGATCCACGCCATTGACGACCGTTTGCCCCTTCCGGGGAGCCGCAAATGCAAATTGACGCCAGGTTTTGAGCCCACGTTCACTCAACACCGTTAACAATGCCGAACCTGAACAAACCCCCGTTGAACCCCACGGAGTGCCGATGAAACGACCCCTGCGCTGGCTGGCCTCGATGCTGGCTCTCCTGCTTCCCTTCGCCGCCGTGGCCCAGCAGCAAGGGTTGGAGATCGACATCGTCGGCGGCAACGCCTCGGCCACTCCGATCGCGGTGGTGCCGATGCCGTACCAGGGCGCCGCCGCGGCCCCGCCGACCGACATCGCCGAAGTGGTTCGCAACGATCTCAATCGTTCCGGCCAATTCCGCGGCCTGCCGGTCGAGCAAATGACCGCCAAGCCGACCCGCGGCAGCGAGATCAGCTATCCGGATTGGCGCGCGCTCAACCAGGACTATATCGTCGTGGGCCGTGTCGCCGACGCCGGCGCCGGCAGCTACCGGGTCGAATACGAGCTGTTCGACGTGGCCAAGCAGCAGCGTCTGCTCGGCTTCGCCATGACCGCGCGCTCCAACGCGATGCGCGATGTGGCGCACCAGATTGCCGACGCGGTGTACGAGAAGATCACCGGGGTGCGCGGTGCGTTCTTCACTCGGATCGCTTACGTGACCGCCACTGGCGTGGGCCGCGGCAGCAATTTCGCGCTCATGGTCGCCGACTCGGACGGTTTCAATCCGCAGACCGTGGTGCGCTCGCCCGAGCCGCTGGTTTCGCCCTCGTGGAGCCCGGACGGCAACAAGCTGGCATATGTCAGCTTCGAAGGCGGCAATTCCTCGATCTACATCCAGAACATCGGCACCGGCAGCCGCGAGCTGATCGCCAAGTTCCGCGGCATCAACGGCGCGCCGGCGTTCTCGCCCGACGGCCGCCGCCTGGCCCTGACCCTGTCGCGCAGCGGCAACCCGGAGATCTACGTGATGGACCTGGGCAGCAAGGCGCTGACCCAGCTGACCAACCACTTCGCGATCGACACCGAGCCGACCTGGTCGGCCGACGCCAGCAAGATCTATTTCACCTCCGACCGCGGCGGCAAGCCGCAGATCTACCAGGTCGCCGCCAGCGGCGGCAGCGCCAGCCGGGTGACCTTCCAGGGCAGCTACAACGCCAGCGCCGACGTGTCCTTCGACGGCAAGAAGATCGTCACCGCGCAGGGCGCCGGCAGCACCTACCGGATCGCGATGATGGATTCCAGCCTCGGCTCGCCGCGCTGGACCACTTTGTCGCCGGGTTCGCTGGACGAGTCGCCCAGCTTTGCACCGAATGCCTCCATGATCATTTATGCTGCGCGCGAAGGACGCCGTGGCGTGCTGTATGCCGTTTCCGCCGATGCCCGGGTGCGCCAGCGCCTGGTGCTCGCCGACGGCGACGTGCGCGAACCGGCCTGGGGACCGTACCGGCTGCCGCGCTGACGCGCCGGCCGACCCCACGCGCGGATCGCGCCCACAGCCTGCTGCACACCCCCGAACGACTCCTGCCCCACGTTACAACTGACGAGGAATACCCATGAACAACGCTGCCCGCATCCTGCTCACCGCCGTGCTCTGCACCGCGGCCGTCGCCTGCTCCAAGAAGGTCAAGGAAGTCGCGCCGACCGACACCACCGGCCCGTCCACCAGCACTCCGAGCGGCGAAACCGGCCCGGTCGCCTCCGGCGCCTATGGCCCGAACGATCTCGACACCGACGCCTGCCTGCGTCAGCGCGTGGTCTACTTCGATCTGGACCAGGATTCGCTGAAGCCGGAATTCCAGGCCATCGTCGGCTGCCACGCCAAGTACCTGCGCGACCGTCCGTCCTCGCGCATGACCCTGGAAGGCAACGCCGACGAGCGCGGCAGCCGCGAGTACAACTTCGGTCTCGGCGAGCGCCGCGGCCAGGCCGTGTCCTCGGCGATCCAGGCCAACGGCGGCTCGGGCAGCCAGATCACCGTGACTTCCTACGGCGAAGAGCGTCCGGTCTGCACCGACTCCAACGAAGACTGCTGGGCCAAGAACCGTCGCGTCGAGATCGTCTACACCGCCAAGTAATCGGCGAGTAGCGCAACTCCACGCAGACAAAAGGCTTATCAGCGATGCGTAAATTCGCACTAGCCTTAGCGATCGTGGCGGCCGTAACGGCCGCCACGCCCGCTTTTGCCCAGCGCACCAGTTTGGCCGACCGCGTCGCGGTGCTCGAACAGCGCGCTTCGGACAATCAGGCCAATCTCGACCTGCTCAATCAGGTCAATCAGCTCAAGACCGAGATGCAGGCCCTGCGCTCGCAGATCGAAGAGCTGCAGCAACTCAACAAGCAACTGCAAGACAGCAGCAAGGCGCAGTACCTGGACACCGACAACCGCCTCAACCGCCTCGAAAGCGGTGGCGGCGCGGTCGCTCCGGCCGGCGCCGGTCCGCAGGCGTCGGCGCCCAAGGCTCCGACACCGCCGCCGGTCAAGGACACCCCGCCGGCGGTGCACGGCGACGCCGGTCTGATCGCCCAGGGCAGCGACGAGCGCGCCGCCTACGACACCGCCTTCGGCGCGCTCAAGTCCGGCCAGTACGCCGAATCGGCGCGGCTGTTCCAGGAGTTCCTGGCCGCGCACCCCAGCGGGGCCTATGCGCCGAACGCGCTGTACTGGCTCGGCGAAAGCTATTACGTCACCCAGAATTACCAGCTCGCGCAGGAGCAGTTCCAGGCGCTGCTCGATCGCTACCCGACCCACGACAAGGCCGCCGGGGCTTTGTTGAAAGTCGGTCTGGCCCAGTTCGGCCTGAAACAGGTCGAAGCCGCCGAGCGCACGCTCGCCGACGTCGCCACCCGCTACCCCGGCACCGACGCCGCCCGCACAGCCTCCGATCGCCTCAATGCGATCCAGCTGAGCCGGCTGCGCAACTGAGATCCCGATGAACGCCGTTACCTCGCAGACGGCCGCCGCGCCGTCCGAGCGCCTGCGGCTGACCGAAATCTTCCTGTCGCTGCAAGGCGAATCCAACTCGATCGGCTGGCCGACCGTGTTCGTGCGCCTGACCGGCTGCCCGCTGCGTTGCCAGTACTGCGACACCGCCTACGCCTTCCACGGCGGGGAGTGGTGGGAGTTCGACGCGATCCTGGCCGAGGTCGCCAAGCATGGCGCGCGCCACGTCTGCGTGACCGGCGGCGAGCCGCTGGCGCAGAAGCGCTGCATCCAACTGCTGCAAAAGCTCTGCGACGCCGGTTATGAAGTCTCGCTGGAAACCTCCGGCGCGATCGACATCGGCCCGGTCGATTCGCGCGTGTCGCGCGTACTCGACATCAAGACCCCCGATTCGCTGGAAGCCCACCGCAACCTGTGGAGCAACCTGCCGCTGCTGACGCCGCGCGACCAGATCAAGTTCGTGATCTGCAGCCGAGCCGACTACGAGTGGTCCAAGGGCATCGTCGCCGAGCACGGCCTGACCGCGGTCTGCGACGTGCTGTTCTCGCCGAGCTTCACCCAGATCAAACCCAGCGACCTGGCCGACTGGATCGTCGCCGACCGGCTGCCGGTGCGCTTCCAGTTGCAGTTGCACAAGATTCTTTGGAACGACGAGCCCGGCAGATGAGGCGATCACGTTTTTTGCTCGTCATCCCCGCGCAGGCGGGGATCCAGGGCCTTATCGCGACAGAACTCTGAAGTCTCTGGATTCCCGCCTTCGCGGGAATGACGAGCAAAAGCATTAACCGCTTCGCTTTCCCGATCCCCGATCCCGAGCTGCACATCATGAAAAAAGCCGTCGTTCTGGTCTCCGGAGGCATGGACTCCGCCGTCGTCATCGCCATCGCGCGCGAGCAGGGCTTCGCCGTGCACGCGCTGAGCGTGCGCTACGGCCAGCGCCATACCTCCGAACTCGACGCCGCCGCGCGCGTCGCCGTCAGCCTCGGCGCGGTCGCGCACAAGACCGTCAGCGTCGACCTGCGCAGCATCGGCGGCTCAGCGCTGACCGACGAGACCATCGCGGTGCCGCTCGACGACGACGGCCACGCCATCGGCACCGCCGCGGCCAAGGACGACATCCCGGTCACCTACGTGCCCGCGCGCAACACGATCATGCTGTCGATCGCCCTGGGCTGGGCCGAAGTGCTCGGCGCCAACGACATCTTCTGCGGCGTCAACGCGGTCGACTATTCCGGCTACCCCGACTGCCGCCCCGAGTTCGTGGAAGCCTTCGAACGCCTGGCCAACCTGGCGACCAAGGCCGGCGTGGAAGGCGCCGGACTGCGCGTGCAGGCCCCGCTGCAGTTCATGAGCAAGGCCGACATCGTCCGCGAAGGCCTGCGCCTGGGCGTGGATTTCGCCGAAACCGTCTCGTGCTACCAGGCCGACGACGGCGGCCGCGCCTGCCGCCACTGCGACGCCTGCCGTCTGCGCGCGGAAGGCTTCACCGCCGCCGGCGTGGCCGACCCGACCCGTTACATCTGAGCCGTTACGTCTAAGGCCGCGGGCCATCGCGCCGGCCCGGCTTGCGCCGGGTCTGAACATGTTCGCGTGGGGGCCTGACTCAGCGGCGCAGGCTTTGCTAGAATATCCGGCCCGGCGCAACGCCTGGGCTCACGACGCGGTCCGCAAGGATGCCGTCGGCAACACAATCTGGGTCGTTAGCTCAGTCGGTAGAGCAGAAGACTTTTAATCTTTTGGTCGAAGGTTCGAATCCTTCACGACCCACCAGATAAAACAGGCACTTAGGGCGAACCCTAAGTGCCTTTTTTCTTGTCCCGGGAAAATTCCCGGAAAATTCGCGCTCGACGGCAGGTTCCACGACGGGGATTTCATGGTCGTACCGCTGTCGCATTTGCGTCGACCTGTGCCCACCCGACGCCTTGTCCACTGAATCGGTGATGCCTCGCTGCTTGAGTCCGTGGAATGTGAAGCGCTGGTCTTCAGTGATGACCTTGGCTTCCACTGCGGCATCCATCAACCGTTGCCGCGCGCTAATCCCGTTGAAGACGCTTGGCGATTTGTTGTTGCAGGGTTTCGCTCATGGGGTTACTTCGGGCAATAAGAGGCCGAGCCCGGCCGGTCGACTGTGCGCGATGGCATTAGGTGGCGAGGCGTCGCGAGCGACGCGGAGAGCTAGCGGGCGCTACGCTCAGTCATTGGCTGCATCCATGAGCGCTAGTTCCATCTGGTGAACAATGGTTCGCATCAGCACATTGCGAGCGAGCGGCAATTGCACGTCGGGATTCGGGCAGGCCGATGGGGAGGTGATACGAACCGCGATCAAGTCGGCAACCCAGCTATGGCCGCATAGGTCGTTGGTGCATCGAAATGTGACCTCGCGATAGGTCGCGGTCATTTCCCGACTTGAGCGCACAGAAACCATGGCGCGCGCAACGATTTATTGGTACTCATATCGACGCCCAATGACGGGCGAAGATGGGAGTCGACATGAAAGTCACACGAAAGGTGCCGCGTTTGATCGCGCTCGCGGCGTTCTGTTGCGGCGCAGCACTCTCGCTGAGTGCGTTCGCCGATGGTCCCGCTAATCCCTGGGAAGTCTGCCAAAACCGTTGCGAAGTGACCTACTTCGCATGCAGTAAACCCAGCGCTACGTGCGTGGCTGAATACAACGCTTGCAAGCGGCGTTGCGGCATTCCTCCTTAGTCGCAGCGCGCAAGCCCGATTAAGCTGGGGCCCGCGGGGGCATTTCGTCCCCGCGGACTTTCAAGGACAAGCGAGTGAATGCCGAGTTGGCTGTACGGGAATTGCCTTAGAGCGCCTGCTGCAGGAACTAGGCTGCCGTAGTGGAATGACGCGCTAACGGTGTATGCAAGAGTGGCTACGCGCTGGAAGTATGGGCCTCAAGTTCAAGCGCGGTTGAAAATCCGTTATCGCCGGTCATCGTGTGCGTGGTCTTCGCGATCAACCAGGGCGTGCCGTCGATTTCCGATTTGAATCCTCGCACCCGCACGTGTTGTTCGGGATACAGCTCCAGGCGTGCAAGCGCCAGTGTGTAGGACAGCGTAGTCGCCCCGCGCTGCACGCGCGCCCATTCCGCATCCGCCTGTTCGCGCGCCTCGGCTTCGTTGGCGAACGTCTCGCGCAGCCGCTTGGCGTCACTGCGCAGGTCTTTCGCCAGGGTGGAGCAATGGATGATCGCCAATTTTACGTCGCTGTCTCAGCCGCAAGGATGCGCTGATAGCATTGCGAAAGATCCGCCATTAACGAGAGCCGCCGTTGTCCGACATAGCCCCCCAGTTCGCGTCAAGCCCCGGTCGCGCGGGCGAAGTGTTCCGTGTTTTCTTCCGCCTGGGCCTGACATCGTTCGGTGGGCCGATTGCGCACCTGGCTTACTTTCGCGAAGAGTTCGTCACTCGGCGCGGTTGGCTGGACGACGCCCGCTTCGCGCAGTTGCTATCGGTGTGTCAGTTTTTACCGGGGCCGGGCAGTAGTCAGATGGGATTTGCGATCGGCCTGTTCCGTGGCGGTTGGCTTGGCGCCCTGGCGGCTTTTATTGCCTTCACGTTGCCGTCGGCGTTACTGATGTTCGGCTTCGCCACGTTGGCGCCGTATCTGGGGCAAGGTCTCGGCGCCGCGGCTGTGCACGGTCTGAAGCTGGTCGCGGTGGTCGTGGTCGCGCACGGTCTGCTCGGCATGGTGCGGCAACTGGCACCGGATGCGCCGCGTGCACTGATAGCCGTCGGCGCGGTCGCTCTGATCGTGCTGACAGGTAACGCCTGGATGCAATTGATCGCAATCGCGCTTGGAGGCATCTTCGGGTTGTGGCTGTGCCGTCATGTGACGGCGCCGAAGGTTGCGGTCTTTCCCATTCCCTACGGCCATCGATACGGCGTCGCGTTTCTGCTTCTCTTTCTGGTTGGCATGGCAGGCGCGTTGATGTGGCAGTCGACGACGGCGCCAACCCTTGGAGGACTGGCGGCTGCGTTCTATCAGGCTGGGGCATTGGTGTTCGGCGGCGGCCACGTGGTCTTGCCGATGTTGCAGCAGTCGGTAGTCGATCCAGGCTGGGTCGACGCGGACCGATTCCTCGCGGGATACGGGGCGGCCCAAGCGATGCCGGGACCGATGTTTTCCCTGGCCGCTTTCGTTGGGGCAGAAGTGCCGTTGGGCGTGCCGGCTGCGGTGGGCGCGACAATCGCGGTGTTCGCCCTGTTTCTACCGGGCTTCCTGCTCTTATTGGCGGTGCTGCCCATGTGGGGGAGCTTGGTGCGGCGCCCTTGGGCTGCCAGTGCGATGGCCGGGATAAATGCCGCCGTCGTCGGCTTGCTGATCGCGGCGTTCTACGATCCAGTTTGGTCCGAAGGTGTGCGCGGCCCGGCCGACTTCGCCACGGCCGTGATCGGATTTGCGCTGTTGGCGACCCTGCGGATCTCGGCGCTATGGATCGTGCTGTGGTGCGTGGCTGCGTCCTTGGCGACGAGCGTGATGCTTTGAGCCGGTGGGCAAGTCGGCCTTAACGCGCGCAGGCCGCTCTTTTTTACGAGGTCGCGATATCGGGTCCGTGGCCATACCTGCGCGCACGAAGGTTCCAAGGCGGCCAGAAACAAAAAAGGAGGCGCAGCGCGCCTCCCACAATCAATTTATACAACGCAGGGGGGCTTGCGGCAAGGGCCGGGGCATGCGGCAGCATCGCCAGTCTGTCGAGTGGCAGGAAACCGGAGTGATGTGATGACCGATCCGCAGACGTACTACCACGGCACCAAAGCCGATCTGAAGGCGGGCGACCTGATCGAACCGGGCTTTGTCTCCAACTACGGCAAGAGGAAACAGGCGGCGTTCGTTTACCTGAGCGCCACGCTGGACGCGGCCGTCTGGGGCGCCGAGCTGGCCGTCGGCGATGGGCCCGGCAGAATCTATGTGGTGGAACCGACCGGCGCCATCGAAGACGATCCGAATCTGACGGACAAGAAATTTCCGGGAAACCCCACCCGGTCGTACCGTTCTCGCAGCCCGTTTCGCGTCATCGACGAGATCGTCGATTGGCAGAGGCACTCCGCCGAACGGCTCGAAGAAATGCGCGCTCACCTCGAGAGCCTCAGGCAGCGTGGTGTCGAGGCGATCGAAGAATGAGGGTGCTTCGCCGGGGATCCGAGGACTCATCCAAGCCGTCGCCGCTTCCAGATGATGAGCTGTGGCGCCGCGCTCATCCGTGGCCGTGATCCGGTTACTGGCGAAGTCGTCGTCTGCCCGAAGATAGGCAATTAGCGTCGTTCCAAGTGGCTATCCTTGCGCCTGCGCCATCGGCTACTCTCGGTTGTCGTCGCCCTGCGGGGCTATCCAGGGACGGCGTGTCGAACCGTCCGGCCTGGGCTTGACGGCATTCGCACAAAGCCGCTGAACGCACATGCCGCGCGACACGCTCGCAATGGGACAGATGCACGGCGCGCACCCGATTTTCACGCCGGATAGGCAGCGCGAACGAGCGATCGATCGCGATTGAACATCGACGCGCGCCTCGGAAAATCGATCGTCGATGGCAATCACGTTCGTCGCTCGAAGGCGCGGCGCAACATCGATCGCGCGTCGCCCGCGCGGCGTGACTCGTCCGCGGGCCGGCGCGATCTTGCGACGATCGAATCAGCCATCGTCGATCAGCAGTTCTCGAAGTTGACCTCCCCTAGAAACGTCAACGCCTACTTCAAGGAGAACACCAATGAATTCGGACCTTCGTCGCCGCGGCGCGCGCCGTGCGCGCATGCTCGCCTTCGTCAGCGCTTGTGCGTTGCTGGCAACGCCCATCCTGGCTCAGGCCAGTTCGTGCCACTTCTACATCAATTCCGACGGCACCGTGCAGGTTGGATTTCCGCAGACTGCCGCGCTTCCGGGTGTGGTCGCCTGCGATATCAGCGGCATCACCCGCGCCGCCATCGGGGTCTACAGGGTCACCGTGCGTAACGGCTACAGCAACGGCGAATACCGCACGACCTTGTGCGATGCGACGGTCTCGCACAGTGGCTCAGGCTCGGCCAGCGTGAAGTTGTGGCCAGAGCCCAAGCCTTCGCCGGCCGGCGTCGAAGGCGATCAGGCCGTGTGGACGGTGCGCACCGCCGGCGCCGCGCTCGGATTGCTGCAGACCGCGGTGGATCGCGACTTCCTCTTCAGTTGTCAGTCGCGCTGAAGCCGACCGTACCGATGCCGATGGCGCCGATGTTCTTGGCGCCATTGCGGCCATGCGCGTCGGGTTTCCGGCGGCGCATGGCTGCGGCGGGCACGTGCGGCGGTCCGTCATCGGTTGGGCTCGTGGCGAATGGCGCAGCACTCCATTAGCTGTTCGCAGGTCAAAATAGGGACGCACATGACACGAGCGGTACGCTGGTTCTGAACCGTATCGGTCCTTTTTACGAAAAACCGGGTCCCGCGTCAGGGGACTTCCTGCGATCCAATTCAGGTGCCGGGCCGCCGGCCAATCCAGCGCGCGATGAGGTATTGGTCGAGAAGTACCGGGCTAAATTGTCGGGCGCGCTCGCTTTTTGACCCCGCGGGTAACGGCTCAGTGGCCCGGCGGCGTGGCGAACGGCGGGGATTCGTGGCCGGAATGACACTCGTCACTCGACAGCCACAGGGGCGAGGCAGACAGTTCTCCCAGAACTGGAGCCGGCCCATGCAAAGACGCGTTATCGCAAGCGGAGTACTCGGCGCATTGTGTCTGGTCGGCTCGGCCGCCGCGCAGGAGGCGAAACCGGTGCCGGCGGAGGTCGCGTTTCAATGGAACCTGAGGATTCCGCTGCGCGACGGGGTGAATCTCAGCGCGATCCGGTATCGGCCGCAGGGTCAGAAGACCGGCACGCCCTGCATTTTCGCGTTGACTCCGTACACGGCTCAGCGCAATCACGAACGCGCGATGTATTTCGCCCGTCACGGTTACACCTATTACGCCGTCGACGTGCGTGGCCGCGGCAACTCCGAAGGCGAATTCACGCCGATGCTGCAGGAGGCCAGGGACGGTCACGACGTTGCCGAATGGCTGGCGCAACAGGGCGAATGCAACGGCAAGATCGCGATGAGCGGCGGTTCGTACGGCGGGTACAGCCAGTGGGCCGTGGCGAAAGAACTGCCGCCACACTTGGTCACCATCATCCCGGTGGCGTCGGTCGGGCCCGGCATCGATTTCCCGATCCTCAACAACATCCCGTACACCTACAACATGCAGTGGCTGACTTTCGTCAGCGGCCATGCCTCGCAGGACCGGATTTTCGCCGACGGTGCGTTCTGGGCGGAGCAGTATCGGCGCTGGTACGAGGCGCATGCGCCGTTCAAGGAACTCGACAGCTACATCGGCAACCCATCGCCGACCTTCCAGGGTTGGTTAGGACATCCGGAACAGGATGCCTACTGGGACAGTTATCGGCCTTCGCCCGAGCAGTACGCGAAGATGACCGCGCCGATCCTGAGCATCACTGGTCATTACGACGGCGATCAGCCCGGCGCGATGAACTATTACCAGGAACACATGCGCTATGGCAGCGACCGCGCCAAGGCCGCGCACTATCTGATCATCGGTCCGTGGGATCACGCCGGTACCAATGTTCCGCAGGCGGAGATGGGTGGGCTCAAGTTCGCGCCGGCCTCGGTGGTCGACATGCCCTCCTTGCATACCGCGTGGTACGACTGGATCCTGAAACAGGGCAAGAAACCCGAGTTCCTGAAGGACAAGGTCGCCTTCTACATGGTCGGCGAGGAGGCCTGGCGTTACGCGCCGTCGCTGCCCGCGGTCACGGCGAGCACCCAGGCCTGGTATCTGGATTCGCAGGGCGGCCGCGCCAACGACGTATTCGAAGCCGGGCAACTGCGCGCTGCGCCGCCGGCATCGAGCGCGCCGGACCGGTACGTCTACGATCCGCTCGACACCAGCCCGCTGCAATACGAAAACCGGCCGGAGGTGTTCGCGCTGACCTATTCCTTCATCACCGATCAGCGCATCACGCAGTTGTCGTCGGGCAAGCAGTTGGTCTATCACACGCCTGCGTTGGAACGCGATACCGATATCGCCGGCTTCTTCAAGTTGTCGGCGTACATCGCGCTGGACCAGCCGGATACCGATTTCGCGGTGAACATTTACGAGGTCAAATCCGACGGCAGCACGGTGTTCCTGACGCAGGAATACAAGCGTGCGCGTTACCGCGAGAGCCTGCGCAAGCCGGTCTTGGTCACTGCGGGGGCGGTGGAGCGTTACGACTTCGACCGTTTCAATTTCACCGCGCGGCGCCTGAGCCAGGGCAGCCGTCTGCGTCTGGTGATCGCGCCGCTCAACACCATGACGATGCAGAAGAACTACAACAGCGGCGGCGTCGTCGCGCAGGAATCGGGCAAGGACGCGCGCCGGGTCGAGGTGACGCTGTATCACGATGCGCAGCGCCCCAGCGCCTTGTACGTGCCGATCGCGGTGAAGTCTTCAGTGGCCGGGAAATAGCGCCGTCCTCTCGGAGCTCGCGCTCCGTATCCGGGCGTTGAGCCGCAGCGCGCTTGCGGGCCCGACTGGGCGAGGCGATGTATCGACCCCGGGGCCGGGCAGGCGAGTGGCCGTGTCGTTTCCGCTTGCGCTCGGCGCACCACTGCCGCTAGGGTTCCAGGGACGCTGCACTCCGCAATCAAGGACGATGGACATGAGCAAGAAGAAACCCGATCAGATCCGCATGGCCGTGGGCCTGCTGTATCTTGCGCTCGCGCTGGGCCTCATGGGGCCGTTCATCGATGACTCTTTCCGGCGCATTCCCGGCATCGCCATATTGATTTCCGCGTTGACCGCGGTTTTCACGGTCGTGCTGATCGAATTCATCTCCATCGGGCGGAACTGGGCCCGTATGGTCTACTTTGGCCTCACCATCCTCGGGCTGCCATTCTCGTTCATGTCCTTGTATCGGCACCTGGCGGGCGATGAGTATCTGTTGGTGGCATCCGCTGTGGTCCAACTGGTCGCGCACGGTATCGCGTTCTACTGGGTGTTCATCGGGCCGGCGAAGTGGTGGTTCAAGCCGGTCGAACGCAAGCCCGACCGCGAAGCTGTCCCATAAGGCGGCGTCGAGTCCGCTTGCTACGCTTCGCAAGCGGCTCAGCCGTCACGGCACGAAGCACAGGCTCGTCGCCGCCATTTACTAGAGAAGGGATATGTCTGGAACTATCGGGTTCGTGCTGTTCGGCGCATTCTGCGGCTTAGGCAGCCTCGTGCTCATGGCGCTGTCTGCACGAATCCGTGCTGCGACCCATGGATGTGCGGCGCTTCCACATCCTCGCTCACGACTATGGCGACACGGTGGCGCAAGTTTCAGTGGAGCGTCTCCGGCCAACTGATCCACGTACCCACGCCGGAGGGGAGCGGCGAGCTGGTCAGGATCGCATTCCTGAGGCGTGCCGGCACCCAGGTCGTGTCCGGTAACGGGAAGGCCGCCCAGGCGTGGTCGTTGATTTGCACGCCCGCTACGTGGCCGTCGAACACCAGAGTGATCGTGGACAAGAGCGAGTCGGGGGGCAGCGCGATGGCCGTTTCCGCCAGCGGTTGCTGGCTGTACATGTCGTCGGCCAGCGACCAACCGGCGGCAGGGGGGGCGTACCACTGTGCCAGCAGCACGATGGGAGACGGCGCGTCTGCGGCTTCGGGATCGCGCGACAGCGTCAGCAGCAGCACCCGATGCGCAGAAGTTGGTTGCGAGACAAACGACCACTCGATCAGGGTTTCGCGGTCGTCCAGGGTGAATTGCTTGACCTGCGCGTCCAGCTTGAACATGCGGGCCGAGGTGAATCTCCTCAGCCGTGCTTCGGTAAAGATCAGGTCGTGCACCCGCATGGGATTGGTAGCGGCGGGAGTCGCGCTGTTGTCGTCGTGCAGCATATCGACTTCGCAGCGCCCGCCGAACGGCGAATCGCCGATCGTATTGGGAGAGTGGACGCCGTCGCAGAAGTCGTTATCGGCGCAGGCGGGTTGGGCGAACAACAAGACACAAAGCGCGATCGGGCATAGGAAACGCATGAGTAACCTCCTTGTGGCGAGCGGAAGGCGGTGACGGCCCGCGGTGGGCGGCTCCAAGCGGCGAGGCCTGAAGCCGCCGACGGCTGGCGTCGATCTAGCACCGATCAGGGATCGACATAGCTCACGGTAAACTGGATGTTGTTGGCGAGCAGATCGGGGATCTGCGGCTGGAGATAGAACAGCGGACCGGTGGTGACCTGGGGCAGATTATTCAGCCCCGCGTAGGTGGTGGTGATGGCGGGAGCGGTCTGATTGCTCGGGCAGGCGGGGGTGATCGGGTTGGGATTGCCGAAGGGCGGGTAGAACAGGTTGTTGCACTCCGCCGGACTGGTGAAGCCACCCAGGCTGGAGAAGGTGAGCGATCCGAAATTCGGATACACACGCGGAATGGACTCCACGCCGACCCGCCCGGAGGTGGAAAGGATCGACGCGCCGTTTTTCGTGATCTTGAAGCGCCACTGCGACGCCGCGCTGCCGCTGTTCGGGAAGGTCGTACCGAAGTTGACGATGTCGAACTGATAGGTGCCGGCGCCGGCACCGCTCACCGACATATTGTTGATCGCCAGACCGATGACGTCGCCGGCGCGCAGTATGTAGCTGGAACTGATGTATTGATTGGCGCCCGTGCTCATCCGCCACCACGCGCGGTAGCTGACAACGCCGTTGTTGCAGACGGTTTCCAGTCCGGTGGCTTGTGGCGCGTGGACTGCGACGTTGCCATTGAGACCCACCAGGGCCGAGAAGGAGGCGCCGGCGGCGGGGCAGCGGACTGCGCTTGGGACGCGGAAGTAGGCGAAGATCGAATTCACCCGATGGGTGGAGTCTCCCGCGTACTGGCCGGCCCAACTGGACAGTATCGGTGAGGCGGCGATCGCGACGGGCTTGGCTTGACTGGCGGGAACGAACCCCAGGCCGGCAAGACAGGCGAGGGCGAGCAGGTTGCGTGCGGACACGAGTGTCATGAGAGTTCCTTTGTGCAGGGCGGTGACCGGTGACGACGGCATCCTGCCGATCATCCTGGCCGAGTCGGTGCAATGCCTTCCATGGCCGTCATGCAGGCACACGCAATGCGAAAGAAAAAAGGATCACCGACCCTGTCGGACTGCTCAGTTCCGATGGGCTTCGAGCCGGATGCGGGGGCTCTCCCGGCTCCGAACCGGCTGTCGGAGCCGGGACGCCGCGGCGGCCCGGGCCCTGGTTAGCCCCTCGGTAGCCAGTGCGAGCTCGCAGGAGCCCTCATGAGGCCATCGACAGGATCTGGACCGGGATTGGGTTGGCTCATCGCCTGAAACAGGCGGCTGGGAGGCGTAATGACTGCCTCTGCTTCGGGTCGGTAAAATCGTCGAGACAGTCCGGGCCGGCCGGCGGTCCGCGGGGAACGCTCATACCGCCACTCAGCGCTGCGCTGCGGCGGATTCGGCGGGCGTCAGGTATTCGCGCCAGCGCTCGAGAAAACGCCGCCGCTTCACTTCGTCCAGATACACCAGGAAGCCCAGTCCCAGCGGCGAGCGGCGCAAGCTCGCGCTGCGCGGATCGAAGCCGCCGTAGACCTGCGCGTTCGCCGGCAGGTCGGTGCGCGCCGGAATCAGTTTGGCTTCGCTGGCGAGGATCGACTGTCCTCTCGCGGACAGCATGTGATCGAGGAAACGCTGCGCTTCGCCTGGGTTTGGCGCCTCGAGCGGGATCAGCGCGGTGCGCGCGACCAGGAGCAGATGATCGCGCGGCAGGACGATGCGCAGCGATGCGCCGCGCTCGATCCGTTGCAGGGCGTAGGAGCCGAATACGCCGTAGGCGAAGCTCATCTCGCCGCTGGACAGTTGGTCGAGCAAGGTGTCCATGCGCTTGAACAACTGCGCGCGATTCTCGCCGAGCGCGGTCAGCATGGGGCCGGCGTCGTTGCCGAGCAGCTTGGTTTCCTGGGTGGCGATGAAATACGCCACGGCGCTGTCGCGCGGGTCCTGCAGGCCGATGCGGCCGCGCAGCGGATTGCCGGGATCGTGCAGCAGTTTCTGTAACTGCTCGCGGGTCTGCGGCACTCGTTGCGGGGCCAGGCGCGTGGTGTTGTAGACCATCACCACGGGCTCGTAGCCGTAGGCGAAGATCTCGTCGCGCCAACGCGCGGCGGCGGGCAAGGCCTGATTCTGCGGAGAGCGATAAGGCCGGGCGAAACCGTCGTTGACCAGTTTGATCTGCAGGTCGGTGCTGCTGCTGAGCAACAGATCGGGGCGCTCCTGCGCGGCGGAAGAGCGCGCGCTGCGCTGATAGATGTCCTTCGTATCCAGATGCGAATAACGCACCTCGACCCCGGGATGGATACGTTGGTAGTCGACGATCAATGCCCGCACCAGGCCGACATTGGCCGAGCCGTAGAGCACCAGCCGTCCTTGCCGGGCGATGCGCGACTCGAACACGGTGATACGTTCGTTCTGCGGCGGTCGCGCCCGCGCGGGCCCCAGATACACCGCACCGAGCGACGCGACCAGGAACAGCGCCGCCGCGAGCGCGTATCGCAGCAGTTTCATGCCGCATCCTTGGGCAGGTGCAGGCGCACGTGCAAGCCGCCCAGCGGCGAGGATCGCAGGATCACGCGGCCACCGTGGCTTTCGACGACCCGCTTGACGATCGCGAGTCCCAGTCCGGCGCCTTGCGCGGAAGCGCTCTCGCCGCGGCCGAAGCGTTCGAAGGCGCGTTCGCAATCCTCAGCGCTCATGCCGGGGCCCGCGTCGCTGACGCTGAGCGACAGGCCGGTGTCGTCCTGTTCCAGCCGCACTTGCACCGGTGCGTCCTCGCCCGCGCCGTGCTTGATCGCGTTGTCGATCAGGTTCTTGATCGCTTCGCGCAGCATCAGCGCGTCGCCGAGCAGGGCGGTATCGTGCGCGCTGCACTCGAAGCGCACGTCCGGCCGCGGTTCGGCCAGCGGCACGGATTCGTGCAAGGCCTGGCGCGCGATGGTTTCCAGGTTCACCGGTTTGAAGTGATGCAGCTCGGCGCGATGGGTGACGTTGGCGTGGCTGAGCAACTGATTGAGCAGGCGGCTGAGCTTGCCGGAGTGACGCTCGATCGCATGCAGGCCTTGTCGCCATTGCTGCGGGTTGTTCTGATGCAGCGACAGCTGCGCCTGAGCCCGCAGCGAGGCCAGCGGGTTGCGCATCTGGTGAGCGGCTTCGGCGATGTAGGCGCGCAAGGCGTCGATGTTGGTCGACAGGCGCGACATGAAATGGTTCTGCGCGGCGACCACGTGCGACAGTTCGGTCGGCACCGCGCGGGTGATCGGGCGCAGGTCGAACGGCGTGCGTACGCTGAAGTCCTGCTCGATCCGCACCAACGGTTGCAGCGCGCGGTCGATGGCGAACCAGGCCAGCAGCAGGATCGCCACGGTGAACAGCGCGATCCAGCCGGTCACGTGCCAGACGATGTCGCGGGCGACCTCGTCGCGCGCGCGCCGGGTCTGGCCGATCTGCACCATCGCCGCTTCCGGACGGTCGGCGCTGCTGGCGGCGCGGCGCAGCACGGCGAAGCGCACCGCTTCGCCGCGGTAGTGGGAATCGAAGAACACGGTGCGATCGCCCAGACCGGCCGGCGGACGCGGCAGATCGTCGTAGCCGGTCAGGGTGCGGCCGCCGGCGAGATAGACGCGGTAGAACGCGCGATCGTCCGGCGCGGCCGACAGCAGTTCGAGGGCGGCGCAGGGAATATTGGCCTCCCACTGTTCGTCGACCAGGGTGATGCTGTCGGCGATGGTCAGCGCCGAGGCGTTGAGCAGGCGGTCGTAGGACAAGTCCGCCGCGCGTTCGCCGTAGCGGCCGGCGCCGAAGAACAGCAGCAACATGCCGACCAGCGACAGCAGCCCGATCGACAGCAGCAAGGTGCGGCGGATCGATGGGCGGGTGTGCTCGGCTTCAGTCATGCGCGGCGCCGAACGGCTGGCCCAGGATCGCTTCGGCGCGGGTGGTCTCGGCCAGATAACCGGTGCCGCGCACGGTGACGATGCGCAGGAACTGCTGCGGCAGTTTCTTGCGCAGGCGCGCGACGTACAGCTCGACCGTGTTGGAGCCGGCTTCTTCGCTCAAGGCGAACAGACGGTTGGTGATCTCGCTCTTGCTGACCACCTGGCCGAGCCGGCCGACCAGGATCTCCAGCAGGCTGTACTCGCGATTGGGCAGGTCGATGGTGCGATCCTCGAAACGCACGCGCCGCGCGGCGTTGTCCATCACCAGCGGGCCGATCCGCACCAGGCTGGAAGTCTGCGCCTGCCGGCGTCGGGTCAGGGCGCGGCAACGCGCGCTGAGTTCGCGGAAATCGAAGGGCTTGCCGATGTAATCGTCGGCGCCGACATCGAGCGCGCTGATTCGGTCTTCGATATCCGAGCGCTCGGTCAACATCAGCACCGGCGTGGCGTCGCCGCGCCGGCGCAGTTCCGCCAGCAGGCTCAAGCCGTCCATGCGCGGAAGGCCGATGTCGAGCAGCACCAGATCGTAGCGTTCGTGTTCCAGATAACGGCAGGCGTTGAGACCGTCGGCTTCGTGATCGACCGCGTTGCCGGTGCGGCGCAGATGTTGCACCACGGCCTGAGCCAGATCGAGATTGTCCTCGACGAGCAAGATGCGCATACAAACTCCTGGATAGCCTGAAGCCATGCGCAAGGCGCATGCGGGTGTTGGAAGGGGGCGATAGGCCGATCGGGCGCTGCGCGGTCGCGGCGTGCGTCTACGCCGAGGGTGCGACAGGTCGACGACAGGCTATCTGCTTAGACTGGAACCATGCTCTGGAGGGAGTGTTCGGTTGCGCTTGATCGTTGTCGTTCGAGCCCGGTCGATAGTAGGTGGACGCATGCTCCGGGGAAGGGAGCATGCGTCCACGACTAACACGGAGATTTAGCGCTGTCGATGGGCAGCTTCGCGAATATTCGAAAGTGTGAGGTGGTTAAAAGTGCGCCGACGGACAGACGGTCATTTTGTTCCGCGTCGGCGCTTGCGAACAAAGCCAAGCTGATTGCTGTCGTAAGCAAAACTAGGTAACGCGCGAAACGAATGCGTTTCCGGCGACGGTACCCCACCATGCGTCACCTGTAGGAGGAGACATGCGTCATACAAGCAAACTCGGCTCACCGGCATTGCTGCTGGGATTGGCCGCGCTGTTCGGTCCGGGCTGCGCGGCCGCGGCCAACCAGAACGGCGGGTTCTACGTCGATCCGAATTCCAATCCGGCGATCTGGGTGCGCGACCACGCGGCCGATGCGCGTGCGAGCAAGATCAAAAGCTCGATCGCGACCAAGCCGATGGCGCGTTGGTTCGGCAATTGGAGCGGCAACGTCGGCACCGCGGTGTCGAGTTTCGTCGATGCGGCGCGTGCGGCAGACAAGCTGCCGATCCTGGTGGCTTACAACATTCCCGGACGCGATTGCGGCAGCCATTCCGGCGGCGGCGCGGGCAGTCCGGAGGCTTATCGCACCTGGATTTCCAGCTTCGCTTCCGGCATCGGCAGCCGCCGTGCGGTGGTGGTGATCGAGCCCGACGCGCTGGCCCAGCTGGACTGCCTGGCCGCCGATCAGCGCTCGGTCCGGATCGGCCTGCTGCAGTACGCCGCGCGCGAGTTCAAGATGCGCGCGCCCAATGCGCAGGTCTATCACGACGGCGGCAACGCCAGTTGGATCGCCGCCGATGAAATGGCGCGGCGCCTGAACTCGGCCGGCGTGAGCGACATCCGCGGTTTCGCCTTGAACGTGTCGAACTACCACACCAGTGTCGATTCGAACCGTTATGGCGCTTCGGTCAAGGCGCAGTTGAAGGCGCAGTTCGGTTACGAGAAGCCGTTCGTTGTCGATACCAGCCGCAACGGCAACGGCTCCAACGGCGAGTGGTGCAATCCGGCCGGCCGCAAGCTCGGCGTGGTCTCGCAGAACAGCGCCAGCGGTGCGGAAATGCTGTTGTGGCTGAAGGTTCCGGGCGATTCGGACGGCAAGTGCGGCATCGCGCCGAACACGCCTGCCGGCACGTTCTCGCCGGACATCGCTACGCGCCTGATCGAGGGGCGCTGAGAGCGCATCGCGCCGGGCCGATCGCCCGCCGCGCGACTCCGGGCCGCGGCGGTATTCGCGGTCCGGATCAGACGCGGCGATTGGCGCATCGCGTCGCCGCACTCGCATTGCAACGAGTTCGCCGCGCGCGCGGCGAAGCGGGATCGCTCGCGCCTGGATTCGGCGGCGGGCTTGTCCCGGCGTGACGGTGCCGCCGTCGTTTTTCAGTTCAGGAGTCGCTGCGCATGTTGTGGTTTTCGCAACGGTCCGCCGTGGGGCGCTCGCGCCGCTGGTGGTGGATGCTCGCGCTGTATGCCGCATTCGTCACCAGCGTGGGCTTGTCGGCCGATCGGCAGGCGCTGCTCGGGGCAAGTGCAGGCGATGACCGAAACGCCGCGCGCCTCGGCACCGACGCGGTCGACGCCGTCGCCCGTGGCCGAAACCGCGCCACCGCTGCCGCGGGTGAGCGCGCGTTGATTCGATTCGCGGTGCGGCCATGGCGCGAGGGCGATCGCTCGCCGCACCGCATCTTGGTTTCTCCGTTGTGCACAGGCCCCATGCCCCCTAGGCCGGCCGACTGTTCTCTCCTTCAGTCGGCGTGCGATTCGCGGAGCGTTGCGGAGCGGTCTCCACTCGTGGATGGAGGCCGCTCCGCGGCGGTTTATCCCCAGCGGCGCGATCGCGTCCGCCGATACCCCATGGTCTATCGAGGATTCAGGCATGACTGGTTTTTCCCTTTGTTCGGCGCTCGCGCTGTGCGCCGCCCTCGCCTTGCCGTCCGCGTTCGCCGCGCCGCCGAACTTCCAGATGCCGTTCCCGTGCAAGCAGGTGTGGAAAGGCAACACGCGCGAAAAGCACAGCCCGCAGTTGGCGGTCGATCTCAGTCGAGCCAACGGCGCCGGCGACAAAGTCGTGGCCGCGGCCAAGGGCAAGGTCAGCAAGGTGCGCGATGTCGGCAATCGCAGCTATGGCAAGTACGTGGTGATCGATCACGGCGGCGGTTGGAGCACGCTGTACGCGCATCTGAACTCGTTCTCGGTCAGGGTCGGCGACACCGTCGCCCTGGGGCAGGGCGTCGGCACGGTCGGCAATACCGGCACGTCCTTCGGCGCGCATCTGCATCATGAGCAACTGCACAACGGCGCCTTGCAGAAGATCAAGTTCAACGGCCGTCAGATCCATTACTTCGACGGCTCCGACCGCTATACCGATTACAAGAGCGCCAACAGTTGCCCGTGATCGGCGCGCTGCGAACCGTTCGGCGGGACCGGCCGAAGCTTCGCCGCGGCCGACTCGAATCCCGATCCGTTCTGCGTCAACAGGCCAAAAGCCACATAACCGCCGCGCGTTCGGCGGCTACGATCCCTGCATGAGTCTGCGACGCTATCTGCAATTGGATGTCTTCAGTCATCGCATCGGCGCGGGCAATCCGCTGGCGGTGGTGTTCGATGCGCAAGGCATGGACGAGGCGGCGATGCAATCGTTCGCCGCGTGGATGCATCTGCCCGAGACGGTTTTTCTGTTGTCGCCCGATGCCGGCGCGGATTACCGCGTGCGCATCTTCACTCCGCGCCAGGAACTGGCCTTCGCCGGGCATCCGAGCGTGGGCGCGGCGTGGGCGGCGCTGGACGCGCGGCGGGTTCCGCCGCACAGCGAGTCGCTGGTCCAGCAATGCGGGGCGGGTTTGTTGCCGGTGCGGGTGTCGCACGATGCCGGCGCGCCGCGCATCAGCATCCGCGCGCCGCAGGCGCGGCGTTGCCAGGTAGACGCGGCGCAATCGGCGCGGGTGGACGCGGCCTTGGCCGCGGTACCGCGCGGCGCGCTGGCGCCGTCGTTATGGGACAACGGCCCGCGCTGGTGGCTGGCCGAGTTGGCCGATGCGCGGGCGGTGCGCGAGTGGCGCCCGGATCTGGCCGCGATCGCCGCGCTCGGCGATGAGCGCACCCTCGGCCTGGCGGTATTTGCGCCCAGCGAGGAGCCCGGATACGCCTTGGTGGTGCGGGCGTTCTGCCCGGCCGACGGCATCGACGAGGACCCGGTGACCGGCAGCGCCAACGCGGCGATCGCCGCGGCCTTGCTGGCGGCCGGCCGGCTGACGCGTGGCGACGGCTATTGCGTGAGCCAGGGCCGCGAAGTCGGCCGCGACGGCTGCGTCGAGCTGCGGATCGATGAGGATGGCGAGGTCTGGATCGGTGGACGGGTGCAGGCGGTGATCCGCGGCACCGTGGAGTGGTAAGCCGATTACGCACATCTAAATTGCGTAATGCATTTGCACGATTGTCGTTATTTACGTAATTCATGATGCCTCGGGCGCCGCCTCGTCCGTGCGGAGGCGTTCGTGCATGCGGAATACGCGCATGTATTTAATGTGACTTCGATACACAAATAGCTGTCGTGTTGGTGCGGAAGTTAGAATCCGCGCGGCGGCTCAAGATCGAATGGATCACACTTTTGAGTGGTAATTAGCCGGGCGGTTGTTCGTCCGTTTCCAAGCCGCCATACGCGGCCGCAGGGCCATTGTCCGGTTTGCCACGAAAGCCCCGTTCCAGCGCACTCGCGTGAACGAAAATCACGCTTTCTCACCGAAAATGCCGGTTATCGGAAAGTTACGCCGGGTCGGTCGGTCGAGGTCATTTCATCACGCACCCTTAACACTAAACAGGAGCAGCCTGTTCACGGTGCACACGAAATGACACCTTGAATGTGTGTTCCCGGCGCTTGGCCGGTGTCGCCCCCGCGAACGCAGGCGTAGCGATTAACCCCTAGGGCACGAAGCAGCCCAGAGCTGCATTCGGAGGACGTGATGGAAACTCACAGCATTCGCAAGGCCCTTTCCTACAGCCTGCTCGCGGCGTGCATCTTGACGATCACGGTATCCACGACGGGCTGCTCGGGTTCGGGCGGGGTCAGATCCAGCTTCAATCCAGGTCCCGGCGGCCCGGGCGGTCCCGGCGAGCCGGGCGGCCCTGGTGGTCCGGGCGAACCCGGCGGTCCGGGCGGTCCGGGTAATCCCGGCGGGCCAGGCGGCCCCGGTGGTCCGGGTAATCCCGGCGGTCCCGGCAATCCGGGTGGTCCAGGCGGCCCCGGCAATCCCGGCGGCCCTGGCGGTCCAGGTAATCCGGGTGGCCCCGGCGGTCCCGGCAATCCGGGCGGCCCAGGCACCGCGAGTCCCGGCAACGCGCTGGGCGCGATCGTCACCGTCGCCGGCAATCTGGTCTCGGGCATCGGTTCGGGCGTAAGCACGCTCGGCGCGCAGATTCCGAATCAGGCGCTGCTCGGCGGCAACAATCCCACCACCCAGGGCTTGGCCAAGGTCGTCGACGATCTGGGCAAGACCGTCAGCGGATTGGGTTTGTCTACCAGCAGCGGTCTCGGTCAGATCGGCAATATCGCCAATCCGATCGGCACCACCGTCGGCGGCGTCGACAATCTGGTGGTCAACGTAGGCACCACGGTCGACGACCTCGGCAAGACGGTCGCCACGGTCGGCGCGTTCCAGGGTTCGCCGATCCAGCCGCTGACCAGCGCGGCCGGCAGCCTGGTTTCGGGCGTCGGCGGCGGGGTCAAGGATCTGGGCGGCAAGCTCGGCGGCGTGCTGGAAGGCCAGGCCGGCCAGCAGCTGACCGGTGCCTTGAGCCAGGTCGTGACTCCGGTCGCGGGTCTGTTGCAGACCAACGGCGGCGGTACCGGCGGCAGCGGCGGCGGCAATCTGGTCGCCAACGTGTCGCGCGGCGCGGGCGGCGTGGTCGGCGGCGTGGCTTCGGCCGGCAATGCGCTCGGCGGGGCCATCGGCAGCGCGCCGGTACCGGGTGGCGCGACCACTCTGGTCGGCGGCGCGGTGCAGGGTGTCAGCAACAATCTCGGCACGGTCGGCGCGGGCATTACCGCGGGCCTGGGCAATGCCGGTTCGATCGCCAACCCGGTCGGGGTGACCGCGGCGGGCGTGACCACCGGTGTGGCCGGACTCGGCGGTACGGTCGGCAACGTCGGTGCCGGTTTGGCCGCCACCGGCGCGAACACGCCGTTGGCGCCAGTCACCAGTCTGGTCGGCGGCGCGGTCGCCGGCGTGGGCGGTGGCGTGACTCAGGTCGGTACGGCCGCGACCGCGGCCGTGAACGGTCCGCTGCAGCCGGTTACCCAGGGGTTGAGCACGGTCGTCAACGGCGTAGCCGGGGCGACCGGGCTCAATAATCCCAACGGTGGCCTGTTGGGCGGCGTGCTCGGCGGCGGCGAATCGGGCAAGGGCGGTCTGCTCGGCACCGGTTTGCTCGGCGGCAAGAAGAAGCCCTGATCGGGTGTGACCCAGCGCGCGGGAACGGCGATCGCCGTTCCCGACGCGCGACAAAGATCCAGAGTGAGTGCAGGACTATTGCGGATGCGCGTCCGGCCTAGGGTGGGCGCGCATCCCCATTGGCGGCCTTGCCGCCACCGCCGAAAACCAGCAAGGGGCGCCGCATGCGCACAGGGCTTTGGGGGAAGCGCTATCCACTCGCGTTGGCCGTGTCCGCGTTGTTGCAGGCGACCGCGCCGGCGTATTCCCAGACCGCCCCGCCACGGTTGCCGACCGCCGGCAATCCGCTGCAGACACTGCCGCAGGCGCCGTTGCCCAAGGCCGAGCCCAAGGTCAGCACGACCGTGGCGCCGCAGCAGAATCCGGAAATGGCCGCGTTGCTGGCATTGCAGCTCACGCCGGCGAAGTTCGAAGTCTCCGGGGTCAAGTCGGTGCCGTTCGAACAGGTCACCAACTTGTTCCTGCCGCTGGCCGGCAAACAAATCACCGTCGCCGATCTGCTCACCGCCGCGGCGCAGTGCACCAAGTTGTATCGCGAGCGCGGCTACGCGCTGTCGTTCTGTTACGTCCCCACCCAGGATTTCGCCGACGGCACCGTGCGCGTGGTCGCGGTGGAAGGTTACGTGGCGCGGGTCAACATCACCGGCAAAGTCGGCAAGCTCGAACGCAAGGTGCGCGCGATCGCCCAGCACATCGTCGACGATCGGCCGCTGCGCCAGAGCACGTTCGAACGGTATTCGCAGATCCTGGGTTTTCTGCCCGGGGCCAAGCTCAACATCAACGTGCCCGCGCCGACCACCACCGACGGCGCGACGTCGCTGGATCTGACCGTCGACGGCAAGCGTTACGACGCGACCTGGGCACTGGAGTTCAATCATCCCGGCACGCAGGGATTGATGTCGTTGAACCTCAACGCGCTCACCTCGCTGGCCGAGCAGTGGAGCTTGGCCGCGCTGTATCCGGACGGTCGCGGCAATGAACGTTTCTACAGCGCCGGTTATTCGCAATTGTTCGGCAGCGACGGCTGGATCGGACGCGCCGAAGGCACGCGCTATCGCGGCGTGCCGGTCACCAAGACGCCATTGCCGGCGTTCCTGGATCATCGGGTCGAGCAGGACCGGGTGCAGATCAGCGCGCGTTATCCGCTGCAGCTCACCAGCGAACGCTCCTTGTTCGTGTCCGCCGCGATCTACGCCGCCGATCAGTCCGACCGCTACCTCAACACGATCAACGGCGCGAGCCTGGAGCAGCGCTCCAAGACACGGGTGGTGCAGGGCTCGCTGGATTACACCCAGGCCAAGAAGGACCGCGCGCGCCAGATCAGCGTGTCGATCGCGAAAGGTCTGGATACCTGGGGCGCCTCGGCGCAGACGCTGACCAACATCAGTGGGGTGAACCTGGATCCGGCCAGCGATGTCGCGTTCACCAAGTACAGCGTGGGCTATGCGCAGACCCGTACCTGGAAGGACCAGCGCTACGCCGCGGTGCTGCGCGCGAGCGGTCAATTCACGCGCCAGCGGCTGCCGTCGTCGGAGCAGATCAGCTTCGGCGGCACCCGTTTCGGTCTGGCCTACGATCCGGGCGAGACTTCCGGCGACAGGGGTTGGGGCGCCGGCCTGGAGCTCAGCCGCAACTTCCGCCCGAAGACGCGTTGGCTCAAGACGGTGACGCCGTACCTGGTGGTGCAGCACGCCGAGGTCACGATGACCGACGGTCGTCGTCCGCTGCCGGACAAGCTCGGCTCGGTCGGCATCGGTCTGCGTTTGTCGGACAACAAGCATTTCAACGTCGACTTCGCTTACGCCAAGCCGACCGCGGATCTGCCGATCGAGGCGGACGATCGCAAGCCGCGTTGGAACATGAACTTCTCGTATCAGTTGCAGTAGGCGCGAATCCGATCGGGGCGGCGTCTGGTCGTGAGCGGCGGCGCGAAACGGCGCTTTCGTCGTAATCGCGATGTCGCGATCGCGGCTTGCGCCGCTCCTACAGTGGCTTCATCACGATGCGATCGACTTGTGCAGCCCGTGCAGGAGCTGCGCAAGCCGCGACCGCGAATTCCCATCGACGAGGCAAGCGCGCGCAAGCATCGCAGACCCATGGTCGCGATCGCGCCGTACGCTGCGCCTGCATCTACGCCGATCGCGAATCAGGCCTGATCCAACAAATGCTGCAACACCGCCTCGCCATAACGGTCGAGCTTGCTCGCGCCGATGCCGGGAATGCGGCCGAGCTCGTCCAGATCGTCCGGCGCCTGTTCGGCGATCGCGCGCAGGGTACTGTCGTGGAAGATCACGTAGGCCGGCACGTTCTGCTCGCGCGCGGTGGTCGAGCGCCATTCGCGCAGGGCGTTGAAGCGAATCAGCGATTCGGGATCCAGGTCGATCATCGGCGCCGCGGTCGCGCCGCCGCGGGTCTTGCGGCCGCCGCTCGTGCGCGCCGCCTTGGGGGTTTCGCTGCGGAAACGCAGATTGCGTTCGCCGCGCAGCACCGGGCCGCTGTCGGCGGTCAGGCGCAAGGCGCCGTGGCGCTCGATATCGGCCTCCAGCAGGCCCGCGGCGACCAATTGGCGGAACACGCTGCTCCATTGCTTGGCGTCGAGATCGCTGCCGATGCCGAAGGTGCTCAGTTCCTCGTGGCCGAAGCGGGTGACCTTGTCGGTGACCGCGCCGCGCAGCACGTCGATCACGTGGCCGGCGCCGAACCGCTGGCCGGTGCGGTACACGCACGACAGCGCCTTGCGCGCGGCGGTGGTGCCGTCCCAGCTTTGCGGCGGTTCCAGGCAGTTGTCGCAATTGCCGCAATCGCCCGGGTGCGGCTCGCCGAACCACCCGAGCAGACTCTTGCGCCGGCATTCGGTGGATTCGCAGAAGCCCAATAAGGAATCGAGCTTGCGCAGCTCCAACCGCTTGCGTTCTTCGCCGGCCTCGCCTTGCTGGATGAGCTGGCGCAGATTGACCACATCGCCCAAGCCGTAACACAGCCAGGTTTCGGCCGGTTCGCCGTCGCGTCCGGCGCGTCCGGTCTCTTGGTAATAGCCTTCGATCGATTTGGGCAGGTCGACATGAGCCACGAAGCGCACGTCGGGCTTGTCGATGCCCATGCCGAAGGCGATGGTGGCGACCATCACGATGCCGTCTTCCTGCAGGAAACGCCGCTGATTGGCCGCGCGCACGCTGGACTCGATCCCGGCGTGGTAGGGCAGGGCCTTGATCCCGGCGGCGACCAGTTGCTCGGCCACCGATTCCACCCGCTTGCGCGAGAACGCGTAGACGATGCCGCTTTCGTCGCGGTGGGCGGCGAGGAAGTCGAGCAACTGACGGGTGCCGTTGTCCTTGTGCACTACCCGGTAGCGCAGATTGGGCCGGTCGAAGGAGCTGACGAAGCGTCGCGCCTCTTCCAGGTTGAGCCGCTCGGCGATCTCGCGCTGAGTCGGCTCGTCGGCGGTGGCGGTCAGGGCGATGCGCGGGATGTCGGGCCAGCGCTCGTGCAGGATGGTCAGTTCGCGGTATTCGGGGCGGAAGTCGTGGCCCCATTGCGAGACGCAGTGGGCCTCGTCGATGGCGAACAGCGAGATCCGCGCGCGGTCGATCAGGTTCAGGCAGCGCCCGGTGAGCAAGCGCTCGGGCGCGACGTAGAGCAGGTCGAGCTCGCCGGCGAGCAGTTGCCGTTCGACCTCGGCCGCGGCGTCGGCGCTGAGCGTGGAATTGAGGAAGGCCGCGCGCACGCCGAGCTGGCGCAACGCCTCCACCTGATCCTGCATCAGCGCGATCAGCGGCGAGATCACCAGGCCGCAGCCTTCGCGCACCAGCGAGGGGATCTGGAAGCACAGCGATTTGCCGCCGCCGGTGGGCATCAGCACCAGGGCGTCGCCGCCGTCGATCACGTGCTGGACGATCTGCGCCTGTTCGTCGCGGAACGCGGTATGGCCGAATACGTGGTGAAGAAGTTCTGCTGCGGGCGATGACATGCCGCCAGTTTAACCGGGCCGGTCCGCCTGTCGGTCGGAAAGGGCCGCGATGGGCAGTCGGCGGGATGCGTGGTACGCAAGGCAGAAGGTTCAGGCGGGGGGGGCGTCCGGGGAGCCGTGGTTCGGTCGCGGCAAGGCGAAAAGCGTCGGGGCTGAAGCCCCTCCCACAATAAACCTCGCGGTTACGCAATCTTTTGTGGGAGGGGCTTCAGCCCCGACGCTTTTCGCTCCGATGGCGACGGCCCCTCAGCGCGAGCGCCGCTTGACATGCCAGACATTGCAGATCTTGCGATCGCGCACTTGATAGACTGTGAGCTCATCGGCGACCTTGCCGTCGGCGCCACCGCTGACCCGTTCGCGGCTCATGACCATGTCGTCCACGGCCTGCAATTGCACGATGTCCACGCGCACGTGCGGCCGCCGGGCGAAGGCGCTGCGGTAGAAGCGTGCGCGCGCGCCCGCGTCGTCGCCGGCGATCGAGCGTCCGGCCAGGCCGTCGTCGTCGCGGTCGCGCCGGTAGGTGCGCGCATTCGGGCTGGCCAAGGCCAGGAAGCCTTCCACGTTCTGATCGTTCCAGGCCTGGACATAGCGCCGCACCACCGCTTCCTGCGCGCTCTCGGCCTGCGCCAGCGCCAGCCACGACACGGCCAGCAGCGCGGCCAGCGCCAAGGCGCCCCAGAGCTTCATCGCGCGGCCTGCGCGGTCGAAGCCCCGGAGAGTTGCCGCTGCAGCGGCCACAGATCGAGCACGCGGCCGTCGCGCACGCGCAACACCGAGACCAATTCCTTGACCTCGCCGGGCTTGGCGGTGTCGGTGATGCGCTCGTGCATGGCGACCAGATCGCCGACCGCGAACGAAGCCAGGGTCTGCACCTGCAGGCCGGCGCCGTTGGCGTAAAGCGCCCGGTACACGCGCTCACGGCTGGCGCGGTCGACGATGTTCTTGGACTGCTCCCAAGCCAGCCGCGCGGGATCTTCGGACATGCGGTGATGGCGCGCATCCGCCGCGAACAGCGCCAGGAAACCATCGGCGTCGGCGCGGTTGCTGGTCTCCACCAGCGCGTGCATGGTCGCCAGCGCGCCGGTGCTGTGCGCGCGGTTGTCGTCGTCCTCCTTGACCAGATGCCATAGCTCCTGGATCAACCCGTCGCGGACCCGGTAGACCACCATCATCTCGGTCGGCTCGGCGCGCTGCGGATCGGTGATGCGCACGCGGCCGACCACCAGTTCGCCCAATGCGATCGATTCGGTCTGCTCGATCTTCGGCGTGACCGGCGCGGCCATGGCCTTGGCGAAGTGCGCGCGCAGTTTTTCGCGGCCGTACATCTGCTCCAGGCGTGGGCCGGCCAGCGCGTGCGGTTCCTTGGGAAGGCCGAAGATCTGCGCCTGCGGCGCATACAAAGCCATGAAGGCGTCCAGATCGTTGGCGTTGAGCGCGTCCAGGTCGGCCTGCACCACCGAGGCGGGCGTGGCGGGGGCGGCCGCGACGCAGCAGGGCAGCAGCGCCAGCGCGGCGAGGGCGAGGTTGAGCAAGGGACGGTGCGGCATGGGGGCTCCGGGGCGGTGGCGGCAGGCGAAGGCTAGGCCTAAGATGGCTTGGGTAAGGCGACTGGCCGTGCTGGATCGCCTTGACTCATAGTTTTCGGGTGCTCATGGAGCCTAGGAGCCATGGCACCCGCGCGACAAGCCGAATTTCGCCGCCTATCCATAAGTGAAATTTATGAATAAATCGGCCTTGCCCTCGCTCAGTGCGATCCGCGCGTTCGAAGCCGCCGCGCGCCTGGGCAGCTTTACCCGCGCGGCCGAGGAACTGGACATGACCCAGGCCGCGGTCAGCTACCAGATCAAGCGTCTGGAGCAGCGCCTGGGCCTGGTGTTGTTCCAGCGCTTGCCGCGCAAGGTCGCGCTGACCCGCGACGGCGAGCGCCTGGCGCCGGCGGTGCTCGACGCCTTCCAGGCCTTGCGCTCCGCGTTCGCGCGCAGCCGCGAACGTTCGCAGAGCGAGCTGGCGATCACCGCGTTGCCGACGGTGGGCGCGAACTGGCTGGTGCCGCGGTTGGGCGGTTTCCAACTGGCGCACCCCCAACTGGCCGTGCGGCTGGACACCAGCGTGCCGCTGATCGATCTGGCCCAGGGCGAGTTCGACGTCAGCCTGCGCAACGGCGGCGGGCAATGGCCGGGCATGCAGACCCACTACCTGTTGCCGGGGTTGTTCGCGCCCCTGTGCAGTCCGGCGTTGTTGGACAGCGGCGCGTTGCGGACGCCTGCGGATTTGCTGCGGCTGCCGCGGATCGGACGCGAGCGCTGGTGGCGCCAGTGGCTGGAGGCGGCCGGGGTGGCGCTGGGCGAGACGCCGCTGAAACCGGCGCTGGATCTGGGTATCGAGCAGTACGAGGTCACCGCGGCGATGGCCGGGCAGGGCGTAGCGATCACCTCACCGTTGTTCTTCCGCGCCGAACTGGCGTCCGGGCGCCTGGTGCAGCCGTTCGATCTGGTGCTGCGCGACGGTCGCGATTACTGGTTGGCCTATCCTGAAGTCGGCCGCGCCAGCGTCAAGATCCGCGCGTTCCGCGACTGGCTGCTGGAGCAGGCGCGGCAAGACGTGCAGGCCTGGGAGGACGAACTGGCCCGCGCGGGCAAATCGCCGCCGCCATTGCTGGCCGCCACGCAATAAAAACCCCTCCGCCGTTGCCGGAAGAGGGGCCAGGCGCATCCGCCGGCGCGCGCTCAGCGCGGCGCCGGCGGAACCCGCGATGCGATCACTGCAGCAGCGAACGCAGCATCCACGCATACTTCTCGTGGGTCTGCAGGCGCTGGGTCAGCAGATCTTCGGTCGGCGCGTCATCGACGTCGTCGGCTTGGTCGAGTACCTTGCGCGCGGTGCGGCACACCGCTTCGTTGCCGATCACCAGTTGGCGGACCATTTCATGCCAGTCGGCGGCGTCGGTCAGGCCCGGCTCTTCCGGAATCGAGCTCAGGCGCACGAACTCGGCGTAGGAGCCCGGCGCGTTGAAGCCCAGCGCGCGGATGCGTTCGGCGATTTCGTCCAGCGCGGTCCACTGCTCGGTGTACTGGGTTTCGAACATGACGTGCAGGCTGTTGAACATCGGCCCGGTCACGTTCCAATGGAAGTTGTGGGTCTTCAGGTACAAGGTGTAGCTGTCGGCCAAGAAGCGCGACAGGCCTTCGGCGATCTTCTTGCGATCGGCCGCCGAGATCCCGATATCGATCGACGGGCCGCGATCGCCGGGGCCCGGCGACGCGGTCGGATTGACCGGCGCGTCGGCCTTGGATTTGCCGGGTTTGGTCTTGGCGGACTTGCCGGACGCCGGCTTGTTGGACTTGGCCATGTGCGACTCCTTCTCCAGTGCGGGGATGTGATGCGTGGTTTGGAATTTATAGCTTGCGCCGGAACGGTTTCCGGATCTTGCGGCGACAATAGGCGCTGTCGCCGCCGATGTGAAATGGTTTGTTCCTAGCGCTGCGATGCAAACGATCTATCGATGAATACCAGTCATTCCAAACAGTCTAATGAAGCCGATGTGAGCGCGACGACTAGCGCCGACGCGCTGCGTCAGGCGCGGCGCGCCATCGACGGCGCGCTCAGCCGCGACCGCGGCCGTCTGCACGGCCTGTGGTCGCGCTGGAGCGGCAAGCCCGGCGACGAGAAGGCGCGGGCGACGTTCGCCCAGGCGCTGGCCGCCTCGGTCGCGCAGCGCGAAGCGCGCGCGGCATCGCTGCCGCGCGCGCCGGTGGACCCGGCTTTGCCGATCGCGGCCGAAGCCGAGCGCATCGTCGAGCTGATCCGCAAGCATCCGGTGGTGGTGATCGCCGGCGAAACCGGTTCGGGCAAGACCACCCAGTTGCCCAAGCTGTGCCTGGCCGCCGGCCGCGGCGCCGCCGGCATGATCGGCTGCACCCAGCCGCGCCGCATCGCCGCGCGCGCGGTCGCCCGGCGCGTGGCCGAGGAACTCCACACCCAGGTCGGCGAGACGGTCGGCTATCAGGTTCGCTTCAACGACAACGTCGGCGAGCGCACCGCGGTCAAGTTCATGACCGACGGTATCCTGCTGGCCGAGATCCAGTCCGATCGCTGGCTGTCGGCCTACGACACCATCCTGATCGACGAGGCGCACGAGCGCAGCCTCAACATCGATTTCCTGCTCGGCTATCTCAAGCAACTGCTGAAGAAGCGCAGCGACCTGAAGATCATCGTGACGTCGGCGACCATCGACACCGACCGCTTCGCAGCCCATTTCGATAACGCGCCGGTGGTCAACGTGGAAGGCCGCGGCTATCCGGTATCGGTGCGTTACCGGCCGCTGGAAGGCGAGGGCGAAACCGAAACCGGCGACGGCCGCGTGCGCGAAGCGCGCGGCGGCGAGCGCAGCGTCAACGACGGCATCGTCGCGGCCTGCGACGAAATCACCCGCGAGGATCCGCGCGGCGACGTGCTGATCTTCCTGTCGGGCGAGCGCGAAATCCGCGACGCGCATCAGGCGCTGGAGCGGCGCAAATACCGCGAAACCGAGGTGCTGCCGTTGTATGCGCGGTTGTCGGTGCGCGATCAGGACCGGGTGTTCAATCCCGGGCCGAAGCGCCGCATCGTGCTGGCCACCAACGTGGCCGAAACCTCGCTGACCGTGCCGCGCATCCGTTACGTGGTCGATCCGGGTCTGGCCCGGGTCAAGCGCTACAGCCCGCGCGGCAAGCTCGACCGCCTGCATATCGAACCGATCAGCCAAGCCAGCGCCGACCAGCGCAAGGGCCGCTGCGGCCGCATCAGCGAAGGCACCTGCTATCGCCTCTACAGCGAGGCCGATTTCCAGTCGCGCGCGCGTTACACCGATCCGGAAATCCGCCGCGCCGCGCTGGCCGGAGTGATCCTGCGCATGCTCTCGCTGGGCCTGGGCCATATCGAGGACTTCCCGTTCCTTGAACCGCCCGACGGCCGCGCCGTCGCCGACGGCTGGCAGCAACTGGCCGAACTCGGTGCGGTCGACGAGAGCAAGAAGCTCGCCGCGATCGGCCGCACCATGGCGCGGCTGCCGGTGGACGTGAAGCTGGCGCGCATGCTGGTGGCGGCCAACGGCCACGGCTGTCTGCGCGAGATGATCGCCATCGCCGCGTTCCTGGGAATTCAGGATCCGCGCGAACGCCCGGCCGACCAGCGCGGCGCCGCCGACGCCGCGCATGCGCTGTTCGCCGATCCGCGTTCGGAGTTCGTCGGCATCATCAAGCTGTGGGACGCCTATCAGCTTGCGCACGAAGAACTGACCCAGTCCAAGCTGCGCGCGTGGTGCGAGAAGCATTTCCTCGGCTTCCTGCGCATGCGCGAGTGGCGCGAGCTGCATCGGCAGCTGAAGTTGTTGTGCGATGAGTTGGCGTTCGCGGGAATCGGGAATCGGGAGTCGGCAACCGAGAAAGACAAAGGCAAGGCCACGGCGGCCCGGGCGCTGCCGGATTCCGAGCCCGCAGTCGCGAGTTCCGACCACTACGCCGCGTTGCACCGCGCCCTGATCGCCGGCCTGCCGACCCAGATCGGTTTCCGTGCGGAGAAAGGCTTCTACGACGGCCCGCGTGGACGCAAGTTCCAACTGTTTCCCGGTTCGCCGCTGGCGAAGAAACCGCCGCCGTGGGTGCTGTCGGCGACCTTGCTCGACACCGAGCGGGTGTGGTCGATGACCAATGCCAGCATCGAGCCGGACTGGGCGATTCAAGAGCTGCCGCATTTGCTCGCGCGCCGCCATCACGACCCGCGCTGGGCGCGCTCGCAGGGTCGGGTGGTCGGCAGCGAGCAGATCAGCCTGTTCGGCCTGGTGCTGGCGCCGAAGCGGCCGATCCATTACGGCGCGCTTTATCCGGAAGAAAGCCGGGCGATCTTCGTCCGCGACGCGTTGGTGAGCGGCGAGATCAACACCCGCGCCGGATTCCTGGCGCGCAATCTGGCCACGTTGGCCAAGGCGCTTGAGGAAGAAGCCAAGCAGCGTCGCGCGGGGTTGGTGGTCGATGAGGAATGGATGGCGCAATGGTATCTGGACCGCTTGCCGGCGCAGGTGCACAACGTGCAGGCGCTGGACGCCTGGTACGGCAAGCTGCCGGCGGCGGAGAAGGCGGCGTTGGAGTGGTCGGTCGATGATCTGATGGTCGGCGGCGAAAGCGAAGCCGCGCGGTTCCCGCCGTATCTGCAATTGGGCGACGCGCGTCTTGCGGTGCGTTACCGCTTCGAACCGGGAGCGCCCGACGACGGCATGACCTTGGCGGTGCCGTTGCATCTGCTCAACGCGCTCGATCCGGCGCAGCTGTCGTGGCTGGCGCCGGGCTTCGTCGCCGACAAGGCGGCGGCGTTGATCAAATCGCTGCCGAAAATCTTGCGGCGCAATTTCGTGCCGGCGCCGGATTTCGCCAAGGCTTTCTTCGAGGCCTATCCGAAATCCGAGGGCGACGATCTGATCGGCACGCTCGCGCGCTTCCTGCGCAAGCTCGCCGGCACCGAGGTCGCGCCGACGGATTTCGATGCGTCGTCGATCGAGCCGCATCTGCGCATGAATCTGCGTCTGCTCGATACGCCTCAAGGCAAGGGCAAGCAAAACGACGCGACGGTGTTGGCCGAATCGCGCGATCTGGACGAACTGCGCGCCCGCTTCGGCGAGCGCGCCGCGCGAGCGTTCGCCGCACGCGCCGCCGATGGCCTGGGCCAGCGCGGGCTGACCGCGTTCCCCGAGCAAGCCATTCCCATGTCGGTGCCCGGCGCGGCGGGCGTGCCGGCGTTCCCGGCCTTGCACGACGACGGCGATACGGTTTCGCTGCGCGTGCATGCCGAACGAGACGCCGCCGTGCGCGCGCATCCGCGCGGCGTGCGCCGGCTGCTGGCGATCGCGATGGCCGACAAGCTCAAGCAATCGCGCAAGCAATTGCCGATCCAGCCCAAGACCGGGCTGCTGTATGCGGCGATCGAATCGGCCGCGCCGCGCAAGGAGCGTTCCTCGCCCACTCGCGATGCGCAAGACCGCGGCTCGCACGATCGTCCGCGCGACGGCGATCGGCTGCGCGAGGATCTGGTCGACGGCGCGCTGCAGTCCTTGCTCGGCGAGGACAGCGAACTGGTGGCGGTGCGCGATCCGGCCGCGTTCGAACTGCGCCGCGATACCGTCGCGCGCAAGCTGTTTCCCGAGGCGATGGAGCGTCTGCGTCAGGCCGAGGCGATCCTGAGCGCGGTCGCCGACGTGCGCGCGCGCCTGGAATCGCCGCTGATGGGCTGGGCCAGCGGCAACCTCGACGACATGCGCGCGCAGTTGGCGCGGCTGACCCCGCCGGGTTTCCTGCGCGATGTCGCCACCCACGCCTTGGCCGAATATCCGCGTTATCTGAAGGCTTTGTCGGTGCGCAGCGAACGCGCGCTGCGCGATCCGGTGCGCGATCAGGGGCGGATGCTGGAACTCAAGCCGTTCGTGGACGCGTTGGACGCGGCCAACGCGGCCGGCGAGGACGACGACGAAGCCTGGCAGGCCCTGCGTTGGGATATCGAGGAACTGCGCGTATCGCTGTTCGCGCAGGAACTGGGCGTGCGCGGTGGCGTTTCACCGAAGAAACTGGCACAGCGGCTGGCGCAATTGCGCGACTGAGTCGGTATGCTGGCGGCCGTCCTGTCGGATGGCCGCCTCGCATGGGGAAGCGGGCTGCGTCAGGAAACGATCCATTCCGCACCCGACCGCCGGCGGATCATCTTCGCTGACGCGTCGCCGGGCGTGCACGGTCAGCACGCGATCCAGGCGTGCCATTTCATGTCGGTGAGTTCACCCGTTGCAACCGCGCCCGCGCAAGGCCGCGTCCTCGCGCGGGTCTTGCCCGCGTTTCTGCTGGCTGTCGGTACCGTGCTGGCGTTCCTGCTGACGTTCCGCTTCGACAATCCTGCCGCTGGTTACGACCTGGATCCGTCCTGGGCCGCGGTGGTGAGCTGGGCGTTCGAACACGACCGCCAGTGGGGCACGGACATCGCCTTCACCTACGGTCCGCTGGGTCTGCTGAGTCCGTACTTCAGCTATCGCAGTTCGATCATCGGTCTGGCGGCCGCGGCCCAGGTCGGCTTCGCCGCGCTGTATGCGCTCGTGTTCCTGCAAGCAGGGCGCGGCGCGCCCATCGCCGCGCGCGTAGTGGCGGTGGTTGTGCTGCTGGCGTTCGGCGCAGGCTGGGCCGGCGATGTGGCCTGGCTCACCTTGTATCCGTTGGCCTTGCTGGCGCTGTGGCGCTTGCGCGAGCGCGAGGGCTGGAGCGCCGGCGCGCTGGCGGCGGTGATCGGTGCGACCTGTGCGGTTCCGTGGCTGGCCAAGTTCAGCTTGTTCCCGTTGTGGCTGCTCTGGCTCGCGTGCGCGGCGGTGCTGGCCGGCCGTCGCGCCGGCGCGATCGCGGTGGCCGCCAGCCTCGCGGCCAGCCTGCTGCTTTGGTTCGGGTCCGGCCAGCAGGCGCAAAGCCTGTGGCCGTATCTGTCGAGCAGTTGGCGAATCGCGGTCGGTTACGGCAGCGCGATGCAATGGCGGGGTTTGCCGGCGGCCGATGCGATCGATGTGGTTGGACTGGTGGTGTTGCTGTCGGCCTTGTCGGCGCAAATCTTGCTGCTGGCGCGCGCGCCGTTGGGACGGGGCCAGCGATGGGCTGCGTTGGCGTTGACCGCCGGTTGCACCGTGTTGGCGTTCAAGGCCGCCTATACCCGGGCCGATACGTTCCACTTGCCGCTCTTCTTCCCGGCCTGTGCGATGGCGGTGCTGGTCGCCTCCGCGCTGCGTGGCCCCGGCCAAGCCGCGCGGATCGGCAGTTGGGCGGCGCTGGCGTGTGCATTGATCGCATTCGCACCGCCGTACCCGGGCGGCCATGTACGCATGTGGCTGGTGTCCGGTCCGCCCGGGGCGGTGACCGCGGTGCAGCGACTGCACAGTCTGGTCGGCTATTCCAGCCGCGTCGACGAACTGGAACATTCCGCGCGTGCCGCGCGTGCCGCGATCGACCTGCCGCATACGCGCCGCATCGTCGGCGATGCGCCGATCGACATCGTCTCCGTTGGACAGGGCCTGTTGCTGTCGCATGGCATGAACTACCGGCCCAGGCCGGTGTTCCAGGGGTACTCGACGTACACACCCGAACTGGCGCGCATGAACGCCTCGTTCTTGGCGTCGGCGCGTGCGCCTGACTGGGTGCTGATGGACATGGCGGCGATCGATGGCCGCTATCCGACCAGCGAGGATCCGCAGGCCCTGCTGCGATTGCTGCGCGACTATCGCGCCGCGGCCATCGAACGCGGGCTGGTGCTGATGCGCCGGGGCCCGACGCCCAGCGCCGAGGCGAGCGTGGCGGCGGAAGTCTCGCCACGTATCGGCGAGTTCGTGGCGGTGCCGGCGATATCCGGCGATGGCGTGGAAGTGCGGTTTTCGCTGCAACCGACCCTGTGGTCGCGGCTGGCGTCGGCGACGCTGCGCGCGCCGCGGCTGTTCCTGGACGTCGAATCGACGGACGGGCAGACGCGTACGTATCGGCTGGTGCCGGGCGCGGCCGAAGCCGGTTTCCTGCTGTCGCCAGCGATCGAGGACACCCGCCAGTTGTGGGACTGGCTGGAGCGCCGCCCCGTCGAACGCATCGTGCGTTTCAGAGTGCGTTCTGAGGACTGGCTGGGACAACCGAGCCTGCAACCGGTCTTCCGCGTGCAATACCGATCGGTGCGTTTGGCGGGCCCCTGAAGTCAGGTGCGCCACTCGCGTTGCAGGACGGCTCCAGCCTCGACGCTTCGGTTGATGTCGCCGTCGTCGTCGGCCACGTCGCGGCCGATCAAGAACGTCGGGACTGAAGAGTCCTCGCACAAGAATCGCCCGATGCCGAAAACCGGCCACCGAAACGACGAAGGCGGCCGTGGCCGCCTTCGTCTCGCATCCAAGCTCGCGGCTTACCGCGCCGTTGGGATCAGTCCAGCCGCGTGACCTTGGCCTTCGGCGTCTGGCCTTCGGCTTCCAGGTACCAGCTGCCCATCATGCCGGGGCGGATGGTGACCTTCGGCGCCGGCTGCGGCTTGCCCAGGTAGAGATTGCCGTCGATCACCCGCCAGCGCTGGCCGTTCTCCAGTTCCAGCACGGTGCCGCTGGACCAGCCGCGGAACTCGCCCTTGAGCGTGCTGCTGACCACTTCGGGATCGACCCGGGCCAGGCCTTTGCGCTCCGAGCGCACCTGCTTGACGGTGTCGGTCACCACCGCGGTCTGATCCTGCGACAGCAACTGGTTCAACAATTGCAATTGCTGCGCCGACAGCGTGTCCAGGCCGGTGGCCTTGAGTTGGTCGGCGTTGAAGCGTTGTTCGACCGGGACATAGGCGCGCTCGGCGCCGAAGGCGGCGGGCGCGACCAGCGCGATCGCGAACAGCGGGGCGAGGGTCAATGAAGACGGCACACGCATGACGGACTCCGAGGCGGGATGTTCAGACGGCTGATTGCCGCCGCGCGGTGCAGCGCGCCGCGGGCGGGAGTGGTGAAGGCTTACTTGACGCGGCTGACCTTGGCGCGGGTGTTGTAGCCCTGCACCGACAGGTACCACGAGTTGCCGATGATGGTCGGGGTGATCCGCACCTGCGGCGACGGCATGTTGCGCACGCCCGGCAGTTCGGCGTTGTCGTCCTGACGCCATTCCTGGCCGTTGTCGAGCACGTAAGTCCGGCCGCGGCCGAAACCGCTGAAGTCGCCGCTCAGGCGCGCGACGATCGGCTCCTTGGACGTGCCCTTGGAAAGGAAGCCGCGGCTTTCGTGCTTGGTTTCTTCCTGCGCCTTGACCACGGCCTTGCTGGTTTCGGTGTCGAGGGTGCGGTTGAGCCAGGCGTTCAGATTGACCAGTTCGTCGTCGCTGAGCTTGTTCAGCCCGGCGTTCTTGAACTGTTCGGCGCTCATCTGCTGTTCGATTTTCTGCTGCGCCAGCGCGGCCGGCGCGGTGAGCGCTGCGGCGAGGCAGGCGGCCAGCGCGACAGCAGTGGGCAGGCGAGGCGACGCGGAAAGGGGAATCGCGGACATTCGTGCTGTTCCTCGGGGCGGTTGCTCGCTAGTGTAGACGTTAGCCGCGCCGGCTTCGATGCGCGCCGCGCGCCGTCCCGCCGGGCCCATTCACCCTGACCGTCGCTACAGTCTCCCTCGTTCTTCCTCGCTCCGAACCGACCCCACGCAGTGAACGTTTCCCCCGAGCAGCCGCTTTCGCCCCTGTCCGACGTCCTGGCCCTGCCTGCGGCGGCGGCGCTGTCCGCGCCCTTGCGCAAGAGTCTGTTGGCGGCCGCACAGCAGCCCGGGGCCGTGATCGGAACGCTGGATTCGCCGGCGGTGGTCGCCGCGACCCTGGACGCGCTGGCCTTGCTCGACGCCGACAGCGACACCGTCGCCGCGGCGATCCTGCACGCCTTCCCCGGCTGGGCGACGGCGCTGGGGCCGAGCCTGGAGCGCGAGCATCCGGTGCTGGCCGCGCTGCTCGACGGCCAGCGCGCCGCCGGCCAAGTGTGGGCGCTGCATGCCGAACAGGGCCGGCGCTCGGGCACCGAGGGCTTGCGCCGGCTGTTGCTGGCGATCGTGCGCGATCTGCGCGTGGTGCCGATTCTGTTGGCGCGGCAACTGGCGCGCATGCGCCATGCCGAGCAACTGGCGCCGGAAACCCGGCGCGAACTGGCCGCATTGACCCGCGACATCCACGCGCCGCTGGCCAACCGGCTGGGCATCTGGCAGCTCAAGTGGGAGTTGGAGGATCTGGCGTTCCGCTATCTGGAACCGCAGACCTATCAGAAGATCGCGCGCCTGCTCGACGAAAAACGCGGCGATCGCGAGCGCTACATCGAACAGGTCAAGCGCACCCTGCGCGAGGCGATGGTCGCGCAGGGCGTCGAGGCCGAGGTCGCCGGCCGGCCCAAGCACATCTACAGCATCTGGAAGAAGATGCAGCGCAAGGACGTGCCGATCGGCGAGCTCTACGACCTGCGCGCGGTGCGGGTGCTGGTCGACGACCTGGGCGCGTGCTACGCCGCGCTCGGCGTGGTCCACGCCACCTGGACACCGATCCCGAGCGAGTTCGACGATTACATCGCCCGGCCCAAGCGCAACGATTACCGCTCGCTGCACACCGCCGTGGTCGGGCCGGAAGGCAAGACCCTGGAAGTGCAGATCCGCACGCAAGAGATGCACCGCCAGGCCGAACTCGGCGTGGCCGCGCACTGGAAGTACAAGGAAGTCGGCAGCCACAGCGCCGACGCCGCGTTCGATCGCAAGATCGCCTGGATGCGGCGCCTGCTCGACGCCAAGGTCGACGGCGGCCAGGGCGGCGACGAGGCCGCGCTGGCCAGCGAGCTGGATACCGAACTGGTCGAGGACCGGGTCTACGTGCTTACCCCCAAGGGCGAGGTGATCGATCTGCCGACCGGCGCCACCCCGCTGGATTTCGCCTATCACGTGCACACCGAGGTCGGTCATCGCTGCCGCGGCGCCAAGATCGACGGGCGCATCGTGCCGTTGGATCACAAGCTGCGCAGCGGCGACCGGGTCGAGATCCTGACCGCCAAGACCGGCGAGCCGCGCCGCGACTGGCTGGTCGCCTCCAACGGTTTCCTGGCCAGCAACCGTTCGCGCGAAAAGGTGCGCAACTGGTTCCACAAGCTCGATCGCTCGCGCAACGAAACCGCCGGACGCGAACTGCTGGACAAGGAACTGCGCCGGCTCGGCGTGCTCGGCGCGGATCTGGCGCCGGCGCGCGAACGCTTCAATCTGGCCAACGATGGCGACTTGTACGTGCAGGTGGCGCTGGGCGATATCGGCCCGTACCAGATCGGCCGCGCCTTGCTCGAGCACGAACGGGCCCTGGCCGCGCCGCCGCCAGCGGCCGCGCCGACTTCGACCACCACCATCGCGCCGACGCCGCGCAAAGTGCCCGGCAAGTCCACCGACTTCACCGTCGAGGGCGTGGGCAATCTGCTGGTGCAGCTGGCGCGTTGCTGCCAGCCGTTGCCGGGCGAACCGATCGTCGGCTACCTGACCCGCGGCCGCGGGGTCAGCGTGCACCGGCCCGGTTGCGCCGCGTTCGAGCGGCTGGCCGCGGCGCAGCCGCAGCGGGTGCTGCCGGTGGAGTGGGGGCGCAAGGGCTCGGGCTACGAGGTCGATATCGAGGTACTGGCGCTGGATCGTAAATGGCTGCTCAAGGAGGTCACCAACGTGATCGCCCAGGGCAACGCGCACGTGCTCAGCATCCGCAGCGATGTCGAACGCAACGGCGCGCAGGTACGCCTGCGCCTGCGTCTGCGGGTCGGCGACTACGGACAGCTGTCGAGCCTGCTCGGCAAGCTGTCGTCGCTGCCGGGCGTGGAGTACGCGCAGCGCAGCTGAGGCCCGCGCCGGGCGCTCGCCAGACGCGAGCCGCGTGCGAGCCGCAAGCGCGATCGTCATCGGCGTAGCGCTATCCTGTCGCGGTGAAGCCACGATCGCCGTCCTCGCCCGAAGCCACCTCCGCGCCCGCCGGCGGCGCCGCGCGCATCGAACCGCGCGCCGGCGATTGGAGCACGCTGGACTTCGAACACGCACCGCGGCGGCTGTCGCAACGCCTATCGGGCCGGCTGTCGGCGCTGGCGCCGGAACAGCGTCGGCGCTGGCTGCGCATCGCCTTGGCCGTGCTCGCGCTGGCCGCGCTGACGGCGTTGATCGCATGGCGCCAGCCGCTGTCGGAATGGCTGTGGCCCGACACCCGCCTGCAAACCCTGCGCGAACAGGCCGCGCAGGCCCTGGCCGAGGGCCGCCTGACCTCGCCCGACGGCAACGGCGCGCGCGAGCTGTATCAGGCCGCGCTGGCGCTCGATCCGGACCGCGGCGACGCCCGCGACGGCCTGGCCCGTACCGGCCAGGTTGCGTTGCAGCAGGCGCGCCAGGCCATCGACGGCGGCCATTTCGATTTCGCTCGCGAGCGGCTCGATCTGGCCCGCGATCTGGCCACCCCGCGCGCCCAGGTCGAAGCGCTGGCCGCGCGGCTGCGCGATCGCGAGGCCTCGCGCGCCGGCCTTGACCGGCTGGTCGCTGCCGCGGCCGCGGCGCGCGAACAGGGCCGGTTGGACGGCGCGCCAGACGCGGCGCTGCCGCTGTATCAGCGCGTGCTGGAACTGCAACCGCAGCGTAACGACGCGCTGGAGGGCCGCGACGACACCCTGGCCGAATTGCTGCAACAGGCGCGGCAGGCGCTGGAGAACGGCGAGTTGGTGCGCGGCGCGCAAGGCATTCAGCGCGCCCAGGACGCCGATCCCGGCCATGCCGATCTGCCCGACAGCCTGACCGTGCTGCAAAGCCACTACGAGCGCCGTCGCCGCGACGCCGACCAGGCGCTGCGCCGCCAGCGCCTGGAGCAGGCCTTGGCCGGTTACCGCGACCTGCTCGCGGTGCATGCCGACGACGAAGCCGCGCGCAACGGCCTGCTCGCGATCGCCGACGCGCACGCCGCGCGCAGCGAACGGCTGGCGGCCGACTTCCACATCGAACAGGCCGAGGCCGAGCTGGCCCTGGCGCGCGAGATCGTGGTCGACGCGCCTTCGATCGCCAGCGCCCGCCTGCATCTGGACCGGGCCCGCGAATCGCACAAGCGTTTCGACCGGGAGCCCCCGAGCAACTCCCGGCAGTCGCTGCAGCGGCTGTTGGCGCAAGCCGCCGCCGCCGAACAGCGCGGCGATCTGTTGACTCCGCCCGGCGAAAGCGCCTACGACAAACTGCGCGCCGCCCAGGCCATCGCCCCGCAGCATCCGGCGGTGCGCGCCGCCGCCGCGCGCCTGCTGCCGTCGGCCAAACGCTGTTTCGAGCGCGAGCTCAGCGGCAACCGTCTGGCCCGCGCCGGCGAATGCCTGGACGCGCGGCGCGCGCTGGAAGGCGTCGGTCCGGGTCTGCGCGAGGCTTCGGGCCGTTTGGCCCAGCGCTGGATCGCGGTCGGCGACGAGCGCCTGGGCGCGGGCGAACTGCGCACGGCGCGCGCGGCGTTGCAGGCCGCGCGTGCGCTGGATGCTTCCGCCCCGGGGCTGCAGGAACTGGCCGCGCGGGTGCACACCGCCGGCGCGGCGTCGAACTGAGCGTATCGGCGATGACGGCGCGGGCCGGCACCGAGGGCCGGGTCGGCCGCGCGCGACGCCGTCCCAAGGCCGAGACGCTTGCACGGGAAAAGATGCAGATCGCTGTCGTCGATGGGGCGTGGGTGGCCCCGACCACGCGTCAACGCACTTGAGCGATAATGGCTCAATGCTTTTGTGTCCCGCCCCCGGTAAGTGCTCCCCCCCGATTCGCATCAGGGGCGTCCGTGCGGCCTGCGAGCGGCGTTCGCGTGCCGCGGACGGGGAATCGGCGGGCCGATGACCGAGCCGACCGGCCAAGCCGCCACGCCGCGGGCGACCGTGGTGCTGTGCACGTACAACGGCGCGCGCTATCTGCCGCAGCAACTCGACAGCTTGCTGGCGCAATCGCGCGTTCCCGATCGCATCATCGCGGTCGACGACGTTTCCGGCGACGACACCTGGACCCTGCTCGAAACCTTCGCGGTTCGCGCACGTGCCGCCGGGGTCGAAGTCGAACTGCATCGCAACCAGAGAAACCTGGGCTACCTGCGTAACTTCGAGGCGGCGCTGCCTCGCGCGGACGCCGGAATCGTCTTTCTGTGCGATCAGGACGATGTGTGGCATCGGAACAAGCTCGAGGAGTTTCTGCAGCGGTTTCGATCCCGCCCGGAGTTGTTGCTGCTGCACAGCGATTCGCAATTGATCGACGACGAAGGCCGGGAGCTCGGCCAACGCATGTTCCAGACCCTGGAAGTGACCGCTTCGGAGCTGACCGACCTTCATTCGGGCCGCGGCTTCGACGTGCTGCTGCGTCGCAATATCGTCACCGGCGCCACCACGGCGATCCGGCGCGAGCTGCTGGACATGGCCCTGCCGATTCCCGATACCGCGGTGGAAGGCTTGCCCCACAGCGGCTGGGTTCACGACGAATGGCTGGCATTGGTCGCCGCGGCCACGGGTGGGGTCGACTGCATCGAAACGCCGAGCATCGGTTACCGTCAGCACGGCGCCAACCAGATCGGTGCGCGCCGCCGTAGTCTGGTCGAGCGTCTGGGCGGCGGCAGGCACCGGCGGGATCATATGCGGGCGATGGTGGTCAAGCTTCAGTCTCTGCGCGATCGCATCGACCGCGAAGGCTTGGCCGTTCCCGCCGATCGGCGTGCGGCGATCGCCGCCCGGATCGCTCACCTGAGTCTGCGCCTGAACCTGCCCCGTGGCCTGATCGCCCGCGCTCGGCTGGTGCGCGAGGAATGGCGCCAGGGTCGCTACCACCGCTATTCGGCGGGTTTGCGTTCGCTGCTCAGCGATCTGTTGGGACAGCGCTGAAATGAGCGCAGCGATCCCATCGCCGGTGCAGGACGTATGCGCCGCGATCGTCACCTATCACCCGCAGATCGAACTGCTGGAGCAGGTCATCGCGGCGGTGCAGGGCCAGGTCGGGCGAGTGATGGTGTTCGACAACGCCAGCCCCGGCGAAGCGCTCGACGCCTATTTCGACGATCTGCGCGGGCGCGGGGCCGAGGTGTTCCGCTCCGAGCGCAACGTCGGCCTGGGCAGCGCGATCAACCACGTCGCTCACGCCGCGCGAGCGGCCGGATTCGCGCAGATTCTGCTGATGGATCAGGACAGCGTCGTCGATCCGGGCATGGTCGCCACGTTGCAACAGCACCTGCACGCGTTGCAGGCGCGCGGCAAGGTCGCCGCAGTCGGGCCGCAGTTCCGCGACCAACGCACCGGCGAGGTCGCGCCGTTCGTGCAGATCGCTTTTCCGATGAACCGCAAACTGTTCGGCGGCCCCGGCCAGACGGTCGACTGCGATTTCCTGATCACCTCGGGCAGCCTGCTGCCGCTGGAAGTGCTCGATGCGGTCGGCGGCATGGACGAGGGCTTGTTCATCGACAACGTCGACATCGAGTGGAGTTCGCGCGCGCGCCATCGTGGCTACAAGCTGTACGGCATCTGCGACGCGCACATGCAGCACCGCATCGGCGATCTGGTGTCGATCACCGGCCTGTGGCCCTCGTACAAGCGCGTGGTCCACAGCCCGACCCGGCTGTACTACATGATGCGCAACCGGGTGCTGCTGTATCGGCGCGCCGAGGTGCCGCGGAGCTGGGCGGCGCAGGATTTTCCGCGGCTGGTGCTCAAGTTCGTCGGCACCTCGCTGTTCCTCAAGCCGCGCCTGACCTACCTGGGGGCGATGCTGCGCGGCCTGCGCGACGGCCTGCTGGGGCGGCAAGGGCCGATGCCAACCGAATTGGACTGAAATAACCGCCCAGCGCAGGGCTCCGAAGCGAAATCCCTCCCAGCGGCCTTTCTATCCCGCAGCCATCGGTCCAGTAACTCTGTGAGAGGCGCTTGAGCCCCGACGCTCTCGGCGCAGATCGCGGTCCAACCGGTTTCGCGGGCAAAATCGTCGTGGATCGAAAAGCGTCAAGGCTCAAGCTCCTCCCATACAGGCCTGCGACAAACGCCTCGGTCGCAGCGCCTTGCCGGGACTTGCCCGCTCGCAGCGCCCGACCTGCCTGAACCATCGCTTATCCCCGGGGTCTGAATGCGCAACGCCCCTGCCGTCCGGCCCGGGCACGGGCCATGGACGCCTGCGCTAGACTTCTCCGCGACTCCCCGTACGGCACCCCTGTGGCCCGAATCGATTACGACGAAGACGAGCACGACGACAGCGACGACCAGGGCAGCGCGCCGAGTTGGCGCCGCCGCCTGGTGACCTGGGCCCTGGCCGCGGTCGGCCTGGGCCTGGGCTTCCTGATTCCCTACACGCTCTATCTCAATCACGAAGTCGGCGAGCGGTTCGGGCAGTTGCAATGGCAGCTGCCCACGCGCGTGTATGCGCGCCCGCTCGAACTCACGGCGGGCCTGGCGCTGGATCCGGCGACGCTGAAGACCGAACTCGACGCGGCCTCCTATCGCGAGGACAGCGGCGAGCGCCCGGGCACCTACGCCCGCGAAGGCGCCAAGTTCACCATCGCCAGCCGCGGCTTCAACGACGTCGACGGCACGGTGCAGCCGCGCCGGATCGAAGTGGTCGTCTCTGGCGGCCGCGTCGCCAGCGTGCGCGATCTGACCACGCGCAAGACGATCCGGGTCGCGCGGTTAGATCCGGCGCGCATTGCCACGTTGTATGGGCAGAAGCAGGAAGAGCGGCGATTGGTGCGTATTGAAGAGGTGCCCGAGCTGTTGGTCACCGGCCTGCAGGCGGTCGAGGACCGCGACTTCAACAGCCATCTGGGCATCGACATCAGCGGCATGATCCGCGCCGCGTTCAAGAACGTCGCCGCCGGCCGCGCCAAGCAGGGCGCCAGCACCCTGACCCAGCAGCTCGCGCGCAGCGGCCTGCTCGGCATCGGCCAGGAACAGACCCTGACCCGCAAGGGCAAGGAAATCATCTACGCCTTGTTGATCGAGGCGCGCTACGACAAGCGCACCATCCTGGAGGCCTACTTCAATCAGGTCTATCTGGGTCAGCGCGGCTCGCAGGCGATCCACGGCGTCGCCGCGGCCTCGGAATTCTGGTTCGGCCGCGACCTGCGCGATCTCAACACCGAGCAGATCGCCTTGTTGATCGGCATCGTGCGCGGCCCGTCGTACTACGACCCGCGGCGCAATCCCGAGCGCGCGCTGGGCCGGCGCAACTTCGTGCTCGGCGAGATGCTCGAAACGGGGCTGATCAAACAGGACGAGCACGATCGCGCGATCAAGACGCCGCTGGAAATCACCCAGAATCCCGGCAACATCGCCGCCAACCGTTTCCCCGCTTACGTCGATCTGATCCGCCGTCAGCTGGCGCGCGACTATCCGGCCGACGCGCTGGCCGGCGCCGGTCTGAGCGTGATGAGCGGCATGTCGCCCTCGGCCCAGGCGCAGGCCGAAGGCGCGGTGGCGCGCACGCTCAAGAGTCTGGACAACAAGCGCCGCCCGCCGCTGCAGGCCGGGCTGGTGGTCACCGACGTGCACAACGGCGAAGTGGTCGCGGTGGTCGGCGCGCGCGAGTTCACCCAGCACGGTTTCAACCGCGCGGTGGAAGCGCAGCGGCCGGTGGGTTCGCTGCTCAAGCCGTTCGTGTATCTGCTGGCTTTGGCGCGGCCCAGCGAGTTCAACCTCTCCAGTTGGGTCGACGATTCGCCGGTGACGGTCAAGCTGGGTCGCGGCCGCAACTGGAATCCCGGCAACTCCGACGGCCGCAGTCACGGCCTGGTGCGCATGGTCGATGCGCTGGCCATGTCCTACAACCAGGCCACGGTGCGCATCGGCATGCAGGTCTCGCCCGAGAGCATCGGCGAGCTGGTGCAGAAGCTCGCGGGCATCCAGGCGCCGAACAATCCCTCGCTGATTCTCGGCGCGGTCGATCAAAGCCCGTACGCGATGGCGCAGCTGTACCAGTTCCTCGCTTCCGGCGGCGAAGTGCAGCCGCTGCATGCGGTCCGCGGCGTGCTCGGCGCCGACGGCAAGGCGGTCAAGCGTTACGACAAGGAGCCCGCGCCGGCGCAGGAGGGCGACGCGATCGCCGCGCGCCTGATCACCATCGCGCTGCAGCAGGCCATCACCAACGGCACCGGCCGGCAACTGGTCGGCGACGGCCTGGGCCGGCTGTCGCCCGCCGGCAAGACCGGCACCAGCAACGACGGTCGCGACAGTTGGTTCGCCGGCTGGACCGGCGATCATCTGGCGGTGATCTGGGTCGGCAACGATCAGAACCAGACCACCGGCCTGTACGGCGCCACCGGTGCGATGCGGGTGTGGTCGGCGATCTTCTCGCGCCTGCCCACCGCGCCGCTCAAGGTCACCGACAAGGGCCTGGACTGGCAGGCGGTGGTCGGCAGCAACACCACCGACGCCGGCTGCATCGGCGCGCGCCGCTTCCCCTTCGTCGCCGGTTTCGCGCCGCAGTATGCGCCGTGCCCGGCGCCGCAACCGGAAGCCGAGCAGTCCGGTGGCGGTTGGCGCGAGTGGTTCGGCATCGGCAGGGACAAGGACGAACCCGCGAGCGAACCGACGCCGCCGAACAATCCCCCGTCCCCGGAGCAGTAAGCCATGAACCGCAGTTTCCTCCACGGCGCCGTCCCCCGCGGCGCCGCGATCGCGGCCTTGATCGTGTCGGCCGCGGCCTGCACGGTCGCGCCGCCGCAGCCTTCCGCGCTCGCCGAGGCCGCCTTCAACGGCGAAGCCGCGGTCGCCAAGGTGCGCGCTGCTGGCGGCGCCGATGCGCGCGAGCTCGACGTGCAGCCGCTGCGCGACACCCAGGTCGAAGACCTGCGCCAGCGCGCGAGCGCGTTGGAGAAGACCCGCAAGTACACCGAAGCGGCGGCCGCGCTGGATCAGGCCCTGCAGATCAACACCGCCGACCCGGCGCTGTTGCAGGAGCGCGCCGAGGCCGCACTGTTGCTGCACCGTCTCGACGATGCCGAGCGTTTCGCCCGCCAGGCCTTCGACGGCGGCTCCAAGGTCGGCCCGCTGTGTCGCCGGCACTGGGCGACCATCGCCCAGGCGCGCCAGGGCAAACTCGACGGCGTGCTCGCGGCGATGAAGCTGGCCCAACGCCAGGACCATTACGACGCCCTGGTGCCGCAACGCACCCAGGCCATGGCCGCGCAGAAGCAGGCGCAGGGCCAGATCGATACCTGCACCGTGGCCGCGCCGGCACGCTACTGAGCCGTCCATGGAACCCAGCCGTTCATGCAGCCTAGCCGCTTAGGCGTCGCCAGTCGTGCCGCGCTGAGCGAAGGCGGCGATCTGGCGCGCAACATCGCCGCGTTCGCGCCGCGTTCGGCTCAACAGGAACTGTCGGTGGCGATCGCCGACGCGTTCGAATCGCGCTCGACCCTGTTGGCCGAGGCGGGCACGGGCACCGGCAAGACCTTCGCGTACCTGGTGCCGGCGCTGTTGTCGGGGCTCAAGACCATCGTCTCCACCGGCACCCGCGCGCTGCAGGATCAGCTCTATCATCGCGACCTGCCGCGCGTGCGCGACGCGCTCGGCGTCGGCCTGAAGACCGCGTTGTTGAAAGGCCGCGCCAACTATCTGTGCAAGTACCGCACCGAGCAGGCCAAGGGCGAGCCGCGTTTCACCAGCCGCGAATACGCGGCGCAGTTCCAGCGCATCGTCAGCTGGTCCGGCCGCACCCGGATGGGCGATCTGGCCGAACTGGACGCGCTGCCGGAAGACTCGCCGCTGCTGCCGATGGTGACCTCCACCGCGGAGAACTGCCTGGGCAGCGAATGCCCGATGTACGGCGATTGCTTCGTAGTGCAGGCGCGTCAACGCGCGCAGGCGGCCGATCTGGTGGTGGTCAATCATCATCTGCTGCTGGCCGATCTGGCGCTCAAGCAGGAAGGCTTCGGCGAAATCCTGCCCGGCGCGCAGGCCTTCGTGGTCGACGAGGCGCATCAGCTGCCCGAACTGGCCTCGCAGTTCTTCGGCGAAGCGGTCAGCGCGCGGCCGCTGGTCGAGCTGGCGCGCGATGCGATCGGCGAGTGCAAGAACGTGACCGGCGCGTTGGCCAGTCTGCAGGTGCCCGCGCGCGATCTGGAGCAGGCCGTGCGCGGTCTGCGCGCGGCGATGGACGATCTGCCGGTGCGCGCCACCCGCCGCCGCGCGGCCGAATTGCCGGCGGTGGAAGCCGCGTTAGACACGCTGGAACAGGCGCTGCGCACGATGCAGGCGGCGCTGGAACCCTTGCGCGCGTCGGCGCCGGGTTTCGACAGCTGTCATGCCCGCGCCAAGGATTTCGAGACCAAGCTCAAGCGCTGGCGCGGCACGCCGATCGCGCCGGTCGTTGAGGAGATCGAGGACGACGAGTTCACACCCAAGCCGCGTCCGGCCGCCGCCGAGACCGAACCGGAGCAAACCGCCGACGCCGCCGAGGACGCCGCGCCGCCCGCGCCCGATAACAGCGTGCTGTGGTACGAACTGACCGCGCGCGGTTTCCGCCTGAGCCGCACGCCGTTGGACGTCGCCGGGCCCTTGGCCGATCACCGCGAACGCTCGCGCGCGGCCTGGGTGTTCACCTCGGCCACCCTGGCGGTCGGCGGGCATTTCCAGCATTACGCGCAGAAGCTGGGGCTGAGCGAACCCAAGACCCTGCTCGCGCCCAGTCCGTTCGATTGGGCGAGCCAGGCGCTGCTGTACCTGCCGCCGGGCCTGCCCGATCCGGTGGTGCGGCACTACAACCAGAGCATGGTCGACAAACTGCGGCCGATCCTGGAAGCCTCCGGCGGCCGCGCCTTCGTCCTGTTCGCCTCGCACCGCGCGCTGCGCGAAACCGCCGAATTGCTCAAAGGCGGCCCCTGGCCGTTGTTCGTGCAAGGCGAAGCGCCGCGCCACGTGCTGCTGGAGCGCTTCCGCGCATCCGGCAACGGCGTGCTGCTGGGCGCGGCGAGTTTCCGCGAAGGCGTCGACGTGGCCGGCGAGGCGCTGAGCGTGGTGGTGATCGATAAACTGCCGTTCGCCGCGCCGGACGATCCGGTGTTCGAAGCGCGCCTGGACGCGATCCGCCGCGGCGGCGGCAACCCGTTCCGCGACGAACAACTGCCGCAGGCGGTGATCGCGCTCAAGCAGGGCGCCGGCCGCCTGATCCGCAGCGAAACCGACCGCGGCGTGTTGGTGCTGTGCGATCCGCGTCTGAACACCAAAAGCTACGGCCGTACCTTCCTGGACTCGCTGCCGCCGCTGCCGCGCACCCGCCGGATCGAGGACGTGGCCGATTTCTTCGCCGGCCGGCCGGTGGTACTAGAATCGGCCTCGTCCGCGTCCGACGGCGAGGACTACTACTACCGCTGACCGCTCGTCACCGAGCGAGGGAGACTGGCCATGAGCGAGCAGGAACCGGCGGCGCGCAAGCCGCGCGTGCACGGATTGGGCGGGGTGTTCTTCAAGGCGCGCGATCCGGGCGCACTGTCGGCCTGGTATGCGCGGCACCTGGACATCGGCGTGCAGGACTGGGGCGGCGCGCTGTTCTCGTGGAAGCGCGAGGACACCGGTCAGAGCGCTTACACCGTGTGGTCGCCGTTCGCCGAGAACACTGAGTATTTCCAACCCAGCGACAAACCTTACATGCTCAACTTCCGCGTCGACGACCTCGCCGCGACTTTGCAGGCGTTGCGCGAAGAAGGTTGCCGGGTGCTGGATCGCTACGAAGAAAGCGAGCAGGGCAAGTTCGGATATGTGGTGGATCCGGAGGGTGGGTTGATCGAATTGTGGCAGCCTAATCCGAATGATCCGGCGGTGGAGGGGGAGTGATGCGACAGACGAGCGGGGCGTCGCGACGCTTGCGGTCGCTTGCCCTGTCGCTGTGAATCCCTCATTTCGTCATTCCCGCGAAAGCCGGAATCCAGCGCCTTTCGTGCGAGAACGCTTGAAGTCTCTGGATTCCCGCTTTGGCGGGAATGACGAGTCCAAGCAAGCGCGATAGGCGCAGCAGAACCCGAGACTGTGCAGCAGCCAAGGTGACAATCAAAAAAGCCCCAATGAACCTCCTAGCCCTTGAAACCTCCACCGAAGCCTGCTCCGTCGCCCTGTGGCTGGACGGCGAGGTGCGCGAACGCTACGAACTCGCGCCGCGCCGTCACGCCGAACTCTCGCTGCCGTGGGCCGAGCAGTTGCTGGCGCAGGCCGGGATCAAACGCAGCCAACTCGACGCCATCGCGATCGGCCGCGGCCCCGGCGCGTTCACCGGCGTGCGTCTGGCGATCGCGATCGCGCAAGGCATCGCGCTGGCGCTGGACCGGCCCATCGTGCCGGTATCGACCCTGGCGGTGCTGGCGATGCGCGCGCGCGCGCTGGACGTGGCCCACACCGACCCGCAGCGCGTGTTCGCCGCGATCGACGCGCGCATGGGCGAGGTCTACACCGCCGCGTTCGAGCTGCGCGGCGACGAAGCGATCGCCTTGGACGATGAAACGGTCGTGGCGCCGGACGCGGCCGTCGTTCCCGGCCGAGACGGCGGATGGTTCGGCGTAGGCACCGGTTTCGCCGCGGCCGAGGGCGCATTGGCGCAAGTCCAGGCCGGCCGTTTCGCCGCGATCGATCCCACCGCTCTGCCGCACGCCGCCGATCTCGCCCGCCTCGCCGTGCTCGCCCATGCGCGCGGCGAAGCGGTCGCGCCGGAACTCGTCGAACCGGCGTATCTTCGCAACAAAGTGGCTTTAACCATCGCAGAGCAGGCAGCGCTGCGGAAATAACGCGTTATCCGCGGTCATCAGGGAGGATCGATGCAGCATGAATCGCCAGGAAAGTCCGACGCGTCGACCCGCCTTCCCGGCGATGAGGCGATCAGCAGCCTCATGCAAAGCATGACGCGGAAAAAGGACATCGACCCTGCCGAGAAGGTGCTCAGGTCGGGCATGCACAATGTCTTGCTGGTTTTCGGGATAGTGATCCTGGGCCTGTGCGTGCACTGGGTTTCGGACTTCTATTTCCTGCGCTGGGATGCGCGGATTCTCGGTTCGGAACTGGTTTGCCAAGAGCCCCGGCGCAATCGGTGCACGCATCTGTTCACGGCGATAGTGGACGGGCAGACACGGACCCGTTACGACGTTCCGGGTGGGTTCACGCGGGTCGATCTCGAGGTGGGAAACATCATCCACAAGCAGCGATTGGGCTTCGGCTATCGGGTGAACGGAGAACGAAGAACCTTCTGGAGCCACATGCCCTACATCGTCAGGATCTGGTTGCTGGGCGCCGCCCTGATCGGCCTGTGGACCTGGCATCGCGTCGCCGAAATACTGGGGCGCCGCAAGAAACGCCCGATGCCGCAGGACGCAACTTCATGACCGCGGAACAGGGCGACAAGGTGCGACGGATTCGGCTGGGCTGCGTAACACACTGTGCAGGACATCGACGATGACCGAGTCGGACACCGTCTGGATCTTCAACGCCGATTAGGCTCGCTTCGCGTCCGCGATGTTCGGCGACAAACACGAGGCCGTGGCCTGGATAGAACGGCATGGCTTGAAAGGCGTATTGACCCGTTACCCCGTCGGAACTTCGGTCTACGACTGGGCGATCGCGCAGGGACACTTCAAGCCAAAGACGCAGAAGGAGATCGGCGTCGAGTTCATCGGCCGGTTCTCGAGCGCCGCGCAGGAACATATCCACTTCGAGAACGGCAGCGCCGATTAGGCTCGAGCCGGTCGCATCGATGTGCTGGGCGACCACAGCCCGATTTAATGGGTGAATGCACGAGGTCTTTTGTGGGAGGGGCTTCAGCCCCGACGCTCTTGGGTCAGGTCGCCGCGCCTGGGGAATGATCGCATCGCGCTTGAACACAGCGTCGGGGCTGAAGCCCCTCCCGCAAAAACCTCGGGGTATGCGGGCCGCTACTCGTCGACCAACGACCCGCCCGGCAGGAAATTCCAAGTCCGGGTCACATGCAGAATGTCCGGATTCTCGTCGGTCTTGGGCAGCGGCGGATACGGTTCGGCCAGCTTGGCGATGCGCAGCGCCGAGGCATCCAGCAATGCGATGCCGCTGCTGCGCACGATGTCGGCGCGTTCGACACTTCCGTTGCGCCGCACGGCCACGCTGATGACGACTTGTCCGGCCAGCCGGCGGCGCCGGGCTTCGTCGGGATAATTGAGGTTGCCCACGCGCTCGACCCGGTCGACCCAGTCGCGCAGGTAGCCGGCCCAGGCGTATTCGGTGGTGCTGGCCGAGACGAACTTGCGGGTCGGGCGCTTGGCGTAGCGCTCCGAGCGCATGTGGATCTCGGCGGCCAGGCGCGCCATTTCGATGTCGTGCTCGATTTTGCGCGTGCCCGGCGGCAGCGGGTGCTCGGTCGGGGTCTGGGTGGCGCGGTCGCGCGCGGTCACGGTTTCGCCGCGGGTGCTGCTGACCACGCGCGCGACCGGTTCGGGCTGGACGGTCGGCGACTGCGCGCGCAGCGCCATCTGCGCCACGCCGGCTTCGGCCTGCGGCGCCGGGCCGGACTGGTTGTCGCGCGGGCGGGTGCTCTTGTCGTGCTCGCCGCCGCCCTGGTTGTTGGCCTGGGCCAGGAAGTCGGCCTGCTTGGGCGTCAGCGCGGTCTGGGTTTGGGTCAGGATCACGTCGAGCGCGGGCACCACCGGCGCCGCCTTCTCCAGGGTGTAGCCGACGCCGAGCAGGAAGATGCCGTGGACGATCACCGACAGCACCATGGTGGCGCTGAAACGCTGCGGTTCGGCCAGGCCGCCGCCGGGCAGGGGAGGCGAGATAGAACTCATACGGCTCGGGAACTCATGCGGCGCGGGCGGCGGTCAGGCGGGCCTCGATCGCGTCGAACAGCAGGCCGGCGATGTTGAGACCGAATTGCTCGTCCAGCTCGCGGATGCAGGTAGGGCTGGTGACGTTGAGCTCGGTCATGTAGTCGCCGATCACGTCCAGGCCCACGAACAGCATGCCGCGGCGCTTCATCTCCGGGCCGACCTCGCGGGCGATCCAGCGGTCGCGCTCGCTCAGCGGCCGGCCTTCGCCGCGTCCGCCGACGGCCAGATTGCCGCGGAACTCGTCGCCTTGCGGAATGCGTGCCAGGGCGTAGTCGACCGGCACGCCGTCGACCAGCAGGATGCGTTTGTCGCCGTCGCTGATCTGCGGCAGGAATTTCTGCGCCATGACCAGATGACGCCCTCCATCCCCAAGGGTTTCCAGGATCACGTTGAGGTTGGCCTCCCCGGCGCTGGCACGGAAGATCGAGCGCCCGCCCATGCCGTCCAGCGGCTTGAGCACCGCTTCGCCGTGTTCGTGGACGAAGGCCTTGAGCTCGGCCGCCTCGCGGCTGACCAGGGTGTCGATGCAGCACTGCGGGAACAGCAGGGCGGCCAGTTTCTCGTTGTAGTCGCGCAAACCCTGCGGGTCGTTGACCACGAACGCGCCGGCGCGCTGGGCGACCGACAGAATCTGGGTGTCGTGCAGGTACTCGGCATCGACCGGCGGATCCTTGCGCATCAGGATCACGTGCGCAGCGCCGAGCTCGATTTGTGACGATTCTCCCAATTCATGCCAGCCGGCCTTGTCGTCGCGGACTCGCAAAGGGGCCATGTTCGCCACGGCTTTTCCGCCGCGAAGGCTCAAACCGCCGGGTTTGACGTACCACAGCCGATGTCCGCGCCGCTGGCCTTCCAGTAGCATGGCGAAGGTTGAGTCCTTGGCGATCTTGATCGACCCGATCGGGTCCATCACGACGACGATGTCCAACGGCATGGGAACGGAATCCTGAAAGATTGACGGGATGGTAGCAGGCGGGTCGCCGGTATCTGTCATGATGGAGGGGTCGCAAACGGCCGCACTGCGTCCATTTGCGACACGCAACGATCAGGTCATCGCCGGATGCTAAGGGTGAGGATACGCAGGCCGATGGATGCGGCCGCCGGCATCGTGTGATGCCCGGCAAATCCGCTCCGTGATGTCGATGCGTTGCGTATTCAGTTTCCGGGCACGGAACGCGCGCTTGACAGTCTGCGTGCGGCTTGGAATAAAGACGGCTTCGCGACGCCCGGGGATTTCAAGGCGTTTGCAATGGGGGATACACAGAATGCTCGACGAGGTTCGTAGCGGCAGCCTCGATGGTCTCAGGGTCATGGTGATCGACGATTCCAAGACCATCCGTCGAACCGCCGAGACGCTGTTGAAGCGCGAAGGATGCGCGGTGGTCACGGCCATCGACGGATTCGAAGCGTTGGCGAAGATCGCCGATCAGCAGCCGCAAATCATTTTCGTGGATATCATGATGCCGCGTCTGGACGGCTATCAGACCTGTGCGCTCATCAAGAACAATCAATTGTTCAAGGGCACGCCGGTCATCATGCTTTCGTCCAAGGATGGGCTGTTCGATAAAGCCCGGGGACGCATCGTCGGCTCCGAGCAATACCTGACCAAGCCTTTCACGCGCGAGGAACTCCTCGACGCGATCCGCAAGCACGTACACGCCTGACCGGGGGGTAGGGCACACCATGGCACGCATCCTGCTTATCGAGGACTCGCCGACGGACACCGCGGTCCTGACCCAACTGCTGCAGCGCAACGGCCACGAGGTCTTCGCCGCGGGCAGCGCCGAGGACGGTATCGAGACCGCCAAGCGGGAACGTCCGGACCTGGTGATGATGGATGTGGTGTTGCCGGGCATGAACGGGTTCCAGGCCACGCGCGCGCTCAGCCGCGACGCGCAGACCAAGGAGATCCCGGTCCTGATCGTCAGCACCAAGGGCATGGAAGCCGACCGCCTCTGGGGCATGCGCCAGGGCGCACGCGACTACATCGTCAAACCGCCGCGCGAGGATGAGCTGATCGCGCGGATCAAAGAATTGCTGGGTAACTGACACGATGACCTTGAACACGCCGTTCGATGTGCTGAGCGATTACGAGCGCCGCTCCCTGGCGCACGTACCCGGTCTGCCCGAACAGCTCGATGCGCCCGGCCTGTGGCGCGGCGTGGGTTACCGCATCGGCGGTCGCCGGCTGGCCTCGACCTTCACCGAAGTGGTGGAAATCCTCTCGCTGCCCCAGGTCACCCAGGTGCCCGGCGCGCAGGCGTGGATGCTGGGGCTGGCCAACGTGCGCGGCAGCCTGCTGCCGATCGTCGACCTCAAGCAGTTCCTGGAGGGCGAGCGCACCGTGCTGCACGAAGGCCAGCGCATCTTGCTGGTGCGCCAGCCCGGCGGCGACGTGGCGGTGCTGATCGACGAGCTCTACGGCCAGCGCAGCTTCCACGACCAGCAGCAGGTCGCGCTCGACGACGCCAGCGCGCAGCGCATGGTCGAAGGCCGCTACTCCCATTTCGTCGATCGCGCCTATCTGATCGACGGCCAGCCCTGGGGCATCTTCAGCCTCGACCGGCTGGCGCGCACTCCCGAATTCCGACAAGCAGCGGCCTGAAGCCGCTCCCTTCAATCCAGCACGCAAACGCACGTACACCTGAGGTTTCCGAACCATGAGCACTGTGATGGACAACGCCGGCAAGAGCCGCCTACTGGGCGCCAATACCTGGCTGATCGTGCTGGGCCTATCGGTGTTGGTGTTCGGCCTCAATACCGGCTACGCGACCTGGAAGGCGGCCCGGTTGGGCGGCGCCAGCTCGGCGGCCTCGCGTTTGCAGGTCAACTCGCAGAAGCTCGCAGTGCAAGGACGCGAAGCGGTCGGCGGCAACAAGGACACCTTCGCCGAGTTCAAGAAGACCAAGGCGGCGATCGACTCCGACATCCAGCAGCTCAACGACAACTTCGGCAGCACCGCCGGCGTGTCCGGCCCGATCGGGGTGGTCAGCAAGAGCTGGGAGCCGATGGGCAAGAGCGCCGAACAGGTGATCGCTTCCGAACAGGCGGTGCTGGCCCTGGCCGGCAACGCCGACAACTTCTCGGCCAAGGTGCCGCAGCTGCAGGCGCGCCTGGACGAACTGGTCCGCGCCATGTCGGCCTCCGGCTCGCCGTCCTCGCAGGTCTACATCGCCCTGCGCCAGGTGGTGCTGTCGGCGACCATGGCTCGCCGCATCACTGAAATCCGCGCCGGCGGCAGCGGCGCCGGCATGGCCGGCGACGCGCTCGGCCGCGACGCGATCGTGTTCGGCAACATCCTCACCGGCCTGCGCAAGGGCGACGCCTCCTTCGGCGTCAACGCGCTGTCCAACGGCGGCGCGCTGGCCGCGCTGGGCCAGGCCGAGGCGCTGTGGCTGGAAATGAAGAAGGACCTGGACGCCATCTCGGCCAGCTCCAAGAACCTGTTCCAGGCGCAGGCGGCGGCCGAATCGATCACCAGCGGCTCGGACAAGATGCTCGCCGAGAGCGAATCGCTCTTCAGCGCCTTCACCTCGTTCGGCTCGGTGCGCGACACCAGCGTGTTCGGCAACATCTGGGTCTCGATCATCTCCGGCCTGGCTGCGCTGGTCGCGATCGCCGGCTTGCTGTTCTCGTTGAACTACGCCCAGCAGCGCCGCTACCAGACCACGAAAGAACTCAACGACCGGAACCAGGAAGCGATCATGCGCTTGCTGGACGAAATGGGTTCGCTCGCAGAAGGCGACCTGACGGTGAAAGCGACGGTCACCGAAGACATGACCGGCGCGATCGCCGACTCGATCAACTTCGCCGTCGAACAGCTGCGCAGCCTGGTGCAGACGATTACCGATACCTCGGTGCAGGTGGCGTCGAGCGCCCAGGAAACCCAGGCCACCGCGATGCATCTGGCCGAGGCCGCCGAACACCAGGCGCAGGAAATCAATTCGGCCTCCGACCGCATCAGCGAAATCGCGGCCTCGATCAACCAGGTGTCGAAGAACTCGGCCGAATCGGCCGACGTGGCGCAGCGCTCGGTGCAGATCGCGACCAAGGGCGCGGGCGTGGTGCGGCAGACGATTCAAGGCATGGATTCGATCCGCGATCAGATCCAGGAGACCTCCAAGCGAATCAAGCGCCTGGGCGAGAGCTCGCAGGAAATCGGCTCGATCGTCGAACTGATCAACGACATCTCCGAGCAGACCAACATCCTGGCGCTCAACGCGGCCATCCAGGCGGCCTCCGCTGGCGAAGCGGGCCGAGGCTTCGCGGTGGTGGCCGACGAAGTGCAGCGACTGGCCGAACGCGCGTCCAACGCGACGAAGCGAATCGAGACGTTGGTCCAGACAATTCAGTCCGACACCAACGAAGCTGTGAGCTCGATGGAGCAGACGACTTCGGAAGTGGTCGCGGGTGCGCGATTGGCGGAGGACGCCGGTACCGCACTGGGCGAGATCGAAAAGGTGTCGTCGGATTTGTCGAACCTGATTCAAGGCATTTCCAGCGCGGCGCAGCAGCAGTCCAGCGCGGCCTCGAACATCACCCAGACGATGAACACGATTCAGCAGATCACCTCGCAGACCTCGCAGGGCGCCAATCAGACCGCGGCATCGATTGGAAACCTGGCGCAGTTGGCCGCCGACCTGCGTCGTTCGGTCGCCGACTTCAAGCTGCCGGCCTGAGGACGGGCCGCGGAACTGCCGACGGCGGGGGACGGCGATGGACCGGCAACTGCGCCAGGCAGCTTCGATGCAGCGTGCTCTGAAACAGACTTACGAAAGGGTTGTACCGAGGATGAAGCGTCCGACACATCGCTGGCTGAGCCACGGATCGCGTCTGCGACGCGACCGCGTTGACGGGCGGAGCGCGCCATGACCGCCTTGCGCGAAGCCATCGACACCACCACGCTGGGCTGGATCAAGCCCGAGCTGGACGAAACCCTGCGTCAGGCGCGGCAGGAGATCGAGGCGTTCGCCGAAGATCCCGCCGACACCTCGCGCATGCGGGTGTGCGCCAGCCATCTGCATCAGGTGCACGGCACCCTGCGCATGGTCGAGCTGTACGCCCCGGCGATGGTCGCCGAGGAAATGGAACGCCTGGCCGTGGCGCTGCAGCAGGGCGCGGTCAACGACCGCGACGAAGCCTGCGCCGCGCTGATGCGCGGCGTGGTGCTGCTGCCCGATTATCTGGAACGCCTGCAGGGCGGCCATCGCGATATTCCGATCGTGCTGCTGCCCTTGCTCAACGAACTGCGCGCCACGCGCGGCGAGTCCGGCCTCAACGAAAGCGTGCTGTTCGCGCCCAACCTCGACCGTCCGCTGCCGGCGCATCTGCCGCCGCCGCTGCCGGTCGGCGCCGCGGGCGGCCGCAACGTCAGCGCGCCGCATCTGGCCTCGCTGCGCGACGCACTGGCCGCATGGCCGGAAGAAGGCGCGCCGGGCAATACCGCGCAATTGGCTTCTGCCATCGACGGCCTGCTGGCCGATGTGGTGCTCGAACCGGTGCGTCGCATGCTGTGGGTGGCCTCCTCGGTCGCCCACGCGCTGCGCGACGGCGCGCTGCCGCCGACCCGCGCGCTGCGTCAGGCGTTCGGCGGAGTCGAGCGCGAAGCCCGGCAGATGCTGGCCGACGACGGCTTCAGCGCGCCGCGCGGCGAGCCCGCGGCCGAGCCCACCCGCCAGTTGCTGTACCACGTCGCCCACAGCGACGGCCGCCATCCGGCGCTGGACGATCTGCGCCAGACCTTCGAACTCGCCGCGCATCTGCCCAGCGAGTCCGAACTCGAACACGCCCGCGGCAGCCTCAGCGGCCGCAATCGCGCCTTGCTCGACACCGTCGCGGCGGCGATCAAGGAAGACCTGCTGCGGGTCAAGGACGCGCTCGACCTGCACCTGCGCACCAACCAGACCGACGCCGGCGAATTGCGCCCGCAGGTCGAGGCGCTGGCGCGGGTCAGCGACACCCTCGGCATGATGGGGCTGGGCATGGCCCGCACCGTGGTGCTGCAGCAGCGCGAGGCCATGAGCGAAATCGCCGAAGGCCGCCGCGCCGCCGACGAGGGCACCCTGCTCGATGTCGCAGGGGCGCTGCTGTACGTGGACGCCTCGCTCGACGACCAGGTCTCGCGCCTGGGCCTGCCCGACGACAAAGCCGAAGAAGATTTGCTGGCCGGCGAAGCGCGCAAGGTGCTCGACGTGGTCGCGCGCGAAGCCATCGCCAACTTCGGCGATGCGCGCCAGTCCTTCGTCGCCTTCGTGGAAACCAAGTGGGACCACGAGGAACTCACCGAAGTCCCGCGCGTGCTCGACGAAGTCGCCGGCGCCCTGCGCATGATCGAGCTGCCGCTGGCGGCCGATTACCTCACCGGCGTGAAGCGCTACACCGAAGTCGAACTGATCGGCCGACGCCGCGTGCCCAGCGGCCAGCAGCTCGACACCCTGGCCGACGCCCTGGCCAGCCTGGAGTACTACCTCGAAGCGCTGCGCGAGCAACGCCCGAACCGCGACGACATCCTCGACATCGCCCGCCAGAGCCTGGAAGCGCTGCGTTACTGGCCGCTGCCGGACGTGGTCCGGGCCGAGCCGCCGACCGAACAAGCGCAAACCGCCGCGTCGCAGGTGTCCGCGCCCGCGGCGCGCGAACCGGTCGCCGGAGCGCCGAAGCCGCAAGTGCCGGTCGCGCCCGATTGGGGCCTGTCGGAGATCGAAGTCCACGCCGCGCCGACCGCCTCCGAGCCGGTCGACGCCGAACACGGCGCCGCCCAGTACGCATCGGCGTTCGAGCCGGAAACCGCGTCGGGCCAGCCGACCGCTGAAGCGGCCGACTTCACCGAGCGAGTGTCCGGCGGTCTGGTCAACACCGCGTTGATGGAGGCCGTGCCGTCCTCGCCGCCGTCGTTCCTCGGCCAGTCCCGGCCGGCTCAGGGCGGTTTCGAGACGGTCGACGACATCGACGATGAAGTGCGGGAAATCTTCCTCGAAGAGTTCGAGGAAGAAATCGCCAACCTCGATCAGCTGCTGCCGGCCTGGCGCGAAGCGCCGGACGATCTGTCGCGCGTGCAGCCGGTGCGCCGCGTATTCCATACCCTCAAGGGCAGCGGCCGCCTGGTCGGCGCGCGCACCTTGGGCGAGTTCAGCTGGAAGGTCGAAAACCTGCTCAACCGCGTGCGCGAGCACGGCCGTCCGGCCAGTCCGGAAGTGATCGACCTGATCGAACACGCGCATCGCGCGCTGCCGGGCTTCTACGCCGCGCTGCGCAACGAAGCGCCGCTCAGCATCGACGTGGCCGGCATCGAAGCGCATGCCGACCTGCTCTCCAGCGGCGAAGAAGCGTTCTATCAGCCGCCGGCTCCGGTGTCGTTGGACGCGCCGAGCGAACCGGTCGCGACCAAGCCGACGATCGACGGTCCGTACGTGCCGGCATCGGTCGATCCGGTGCTGCTGGAAATCCTCGACGGCGAAGTCGCAGGCCATCTGGTCACCATCGAGGCCTGGCTCGCCGCCTCGCAGCTCAAGCGGCAGCCGGCCAGCGATCAGTTGCAGCGCTCCATCCATACCTTGAACGGCGCCTTCGCGATGACCGAAGTGCCGGTCATCACCGACGTGACCGGGCCGACCGAGGTCTACGTCAAGCGTCTGCTCGCCAGCGCCGCGCCGGTCAGCGACGAAGGCATGTCCGCGTTGACCGCGGTCGCCGACGCGATCCGCAGCACCGTCGAAGCCCTGAAGTCGCCGACGCCGCACGTGCCGATGTTCGTCGGCCTGCCCGAGCGCATCGCGATGCTGCGCGACAGCCTGCCCGACGCGCGCTCGCCGATGATCGATGAGGGGTTCGACCTCGACCTCGATGGCCCGAGCGACGGCCAGGATCTGTCCGAGCTCACCGCCACCGATCTGAGCGCGTTCGAAGGCTACGATCTGTCGCGCGAGAGCGAGAGCGGCAACGCCGAAACCTCGACCCCGGCCTCCAACGAGGAAGCCTTCGAGATCAGCCTGGACGTGTTGCCGGGCGACTTCGACGCTCGCAACGTCGGCCCGATGGGGTTGAGCGATTCGACCATAGCCGAACAAGCTCGCGTCAATGCCGAGCGTATCGCCGCCGAGCAGGCCGCCGCCGCACGCATCGCCGCTGAGCAGGCCGAAGCCGAGCGTCAACAGGCCGAGCGTGCGCACGCCGAGCGCGTCGCCGCCGAACAGGCCGAAGCCGCGCGGATCGCCAACGAACAAGCGGAAGTCGCGCGTCGCGAGGCCGAGCGTTTTGCCGCGGAGCAAGCAGAGGCCGCGCGTGTGGAAGCCGAGCGTGTCGCTGCCGAGCGGGTGCAGGCCGAGCGCCTTGCCGCCGAGCAGGCCGAAGCTGCGCGTGTGGAAGCCGAACGCATCGAAGCCGAGCGTCTCGCCGCCGAACAAGCGCAGGCCGAGCGCCTTGCTGCGGAGCAAGCCGAAGCCGCGCGCGTGGACGCCGAGCGCATCGAAGCCGAGCGTCTCGCCGCCGAACAAGCACAGGCCGAGCGCCTTGCTGCGGAGCAGGCCGAAGCCGCGCGCGTGGAAGCCGAACGCGCTGAAGCCGAACGCGCTGAAGCCGAACGTCTCGCCGCCGAACAAGCGCAAGCCGAGCGTCTGGCCGCGGAGCAGGCCGAGGCCGAGCGTCTGGAAACCGAACGCGTCGAGGCCGAGCGCCTTGCCGCCGAGCAGGACGAACGCCTCGCCGCGGAACAAGCCGAAGCAGCGCGTCTGGCAGCCGAACGCCAGGCCGAAGAAGAGCGTCTCGAATACGAGCGTCTGGAAGCGCAATACACGGCCGAGGCCGAAGCCGCACGTCTTGAAGCTGAGCGGATCGCCGCCGAGCGAGCCGAAGCCGAACGTCTGGAGGCCGAACGTCTCGCCGCAGAACAGGCCCAAGCCGAGCGTCTGGAAGCAGAACGTGTCGCCGCCGAGCAGGCCGAAGCCGAGCATGCGGAAGCCGAACGCCTCGCCGCCGAACAGGCCGAATCCGGACGCGCCGAATCCGAACGTGTGGGTGCTGAGTACCTCGAAGCCGCAACCAGCGAGCCGGACGAAATGGTCCAGGCTCACCTCGAGGACGAGGCTGCTCGCGCCGCCGAAGCCGCAGCCAGCGCCGCGGCTCACGCGCACAGCGCCGCGCTCCCGAGCAGCGCCGTCGCCGGTATCTCCGCCGCGCTCGCGGCGGCGTTCGCGCAAGCCTCCAGCGCCGATCCGGATCCGGAAGACGCCTTGGATCTGAGCGAACTCGATCCGGAGCTGGTCGACATCTTCGTCGAAGAAGGCGGCGATCTGCTCGATCATTCCGACGGGGTGTTGGCCCAGCTGCGCGACGCTCCGAACGAGCGCGAACCGCTGGTCGGCCTGCAACGCGATCTGCATACGCTCAAGGGCGGCGCGCGCATGGCCGGCATCATGGCGGTGGGCGAACTCGGCCACGTCATGGAATCGTTGCTCGAAGCGGTGGTCGACCATCGCGTCGAACTCGGCCGCGACGGCATCGTCCTGCTCGAACGCGGTTTCGACCGCCTGCACGCGATGGTCACCCGGGTAGGCGCGCGCAAGGCGATCGCCATGCCGCAGGCGCTGATCGCGATGTTCGACGCGCGTTCGCGCGGCGACACATTGCCGGGCATGATCGAGGGCGAAGCGCTCCTGCCCGCGCAGGCGGTGCACGCGACGGCCGAAGACAGCGGCGCGCTCAAGCCGTTGTCGGCGCCGATCGTCGACCAGCCGTTCTTCGACGAAGACGACATCGGCGTGCGCGCTCCGCAGGAACAGGTGCGCATCCGCGCCGATCTGCTGGATCGACTGGTCAACTACGCCGGCGAAGTGGCGATCTACCGCGCCCGCCTGGAACAGCAGTTGGGCGCGTTCCGCGGCGCGATCGCGGAAATGGCGCAGACCAACCTGCGTATGCGCGATCAGCTGCGCCGCCTGGAAATCGAAACCGAAGCGCAGATCATCGCGCGCTACCAGCGCGAGGGCGTATCGGGCGACCAATCGTTCGATCCGCTGGAACTCGACCGTTTCTCGACCCTGCAGCAGCTCTCGCGCGCGCTGGGCGAATCGGCCGCCGACCAGAACAGCCTGCAGATCACCCTCGACGATCTGACCCGCCAGTACGAAACCTTGCTGCTGCAGCAGTCGCGCGTGAGCTCGGAGCTGCAGGAAGGCCTCATGCGCACGCGCATGGTACCGTTCGATACGCTGCTGCCGCGTCTGCGTCGCGTGGTCCGTCAGGCTTCGACCGAACTGGGCAAGCAGGTCGCGCTGAAGCTGGAAGGCACCCAGGGCGAACTCGACCGCAACGTGCTCGAACGCATGACCGCGCCGCTGGAGCACATGCTCCGCAACGCGGTCGCGCACGGTCTGGAAAAACCCGGCCAGCGCCGCGCCGCGGGCAAGCCCGAAGAAGGCACGGTGCGCATCGCGGTGCGCCGCGAAGGTTCGGAAGTGGTGCTGGAAGTGGCCGACGACGGCGCCGGTCTCGACCGCGCGGCGATCCGTCGCCGCGGCGAGGAACGCGGCCTGGTCCGCACCGACGCGGTGCTGTCGGAAACCGATCTGGACACGCTGATCCTGGAACCGGGCTTCTCCACCGCCGACGAGGTCAGCCGACTGGCCGGCCGCGGCGTCGGCATGGACGTGGTCGCCAGCGAAGTACGTCAGCTCGGCGGCACGCTCGATATTCATTCGACCCCGGGCAAGGGCGTTCACTTCACCCTGCGTCTGCCGCAGACCCTCGCGGTCACCCAGGCGGTGTTCGTGCGCATCGGCGACATCACCTTCGCCGTGCCGATCGCTTCGGTGCGCGGCGTCGGCCGCCTGTCGCGCGAACTGCTCGACGCCGGTGACCTGGCCTACCGCTACGGCGGCGAGGACTACCACGTCCACGACCTGGGCGTACTGGTCGGCCACGCGCCGGCCAAGGCCGAAGGCCAGATGCAGATGCCGCTGCTGCTGATCCGCTCCGGCGATCTGCGCGCCGCGGTCACCATCGATCAGGTCATCGGAAACCGCGAAATCGTGGTCAAGCCGGTCGGCCCGCAGGTGGCGTCGGTGCCGGGCATCTTCGGCGCGACCATCATGGGCGACGGTCGCGTGGTGGTGATCCTCGACATCGCCCCGCTGGTACGCCGCCGCGCCGCGCTGCTGCAGGATTTCGCCCAGAACGCGGCGCCGCCGCCGGCGTCGGTGGAAACCCGCCGCGTGCCGCTGGTGATGGTGGTCGACGATTCGGTGACCATGCGCAAGGTGACCGGCCGCGTGCTGGAGCGCCACAATTTCGAGGTGGTGACGGCGAAGGACGGCATCGACGCGCTCGAGCGCATGGCCGAACGCGTGCCGGATCTGATGCTGCTCGATATCGAAATGCCGCGCATGGACGGCTATGAACTGGCCACCCAGATGAAGGCCGATCCGCATCTGCGCGACGTGCCGATCGTGATGATCACCTCGCGTACCGGCGAAAAACACCGCCAGCGCGCGTTCGAGATCGGCGTGGAGCGCTATCTCGGCAAGCCCTATCAGGAGCCCGAATTGATCCGCAACGTGTTCGAACTGCTTGGAATTTCCCGTAGTCATGGCTGAAGCAGAACGTCGCGTCGTACTGTTGGCGCGGGCCGGCGTGGCCTGCGAGCGCCTGCGTGGGGCGCTGGTCGAGGCCGGCGCGAATCTGGTGCTCGAAGGCGATCCGACCGTGCTCGATCCGGCCGCGCTCGACGCGGCCGATCCGGAAGTGGTCGTGGTCGTGCTCGATCCGGCCGCCGAGGATGCGCTGGACCGATTCGAGAACCTGCTGGTCGATCCGTCGATCGAGGTGATTTTCGAGGAGGCCGAACTGGCCGCTTCGCGCGAAGGCTGGGATGCGGCGCGCTGGGCGCGCCATCTCAGCGCCAAGCTCAACCGCCACGACGACGTATTGCCGCCGGGACGCGAGCCCGAGCCGGAAGCTCCGCCGGTGCTGGTCGCCGAAGGTTTCCAGCGCCCGCTGTCGGAGGCCTCGCCGTTGGCGCAGGAACCGGTGTCGCCCGACATCGAACTGGCGGTGCTGCCTCAGTCCGAGCCGGCCGCTGTCGATTACGGCGACATCGAGGAAATCGAAGCGGTCGAAGCCTTCGAGATCGAGCCGCCGCAAGCCGACTCGCTTCGCACTGCGTCGGCCGCCGGCTCGCTCGCGTTCGACGCGGTGTCCGCCGAGCCCGCATCCGATGCTTCGTCCTTCGCCGCCGCCGAACAGATCGGCGAGTTGGGGCGGGTCGCGCCGATCGGTTCGGCCGGCGATCGCGTCCTCTCCGAGCCGCCGCCGCTGCCGGACGAGGCACGCGAATTCTTCGCCCGTCAGGCGTTGGGCACGGCGCCGCTCGGCGATGAAGACGTGATCGAAATCCAGGCTTATGCGGCCGACGACGACGTCGAGGAACTCACCGCGCAGCCGGTCGTGCAACAAGACGTCGCGTATCGGGACGAGTCCGATTTTGATTTCACCAGCCTGACCTTGGAAGCGGTCGACAACAGTTCGACCGTGCCCGGCCAGCCTCAGCCGTACTCGCAGGACATCGGCGACTGGGTCCAGGCCGAGGTCGGACATACCGATCTGCCGGTCTTGGACGAAACGGGCCTGGGCGATCTGGACGTATGGCGCGCGCCGGCGCCGAATCGGGTGCAGGAACTGGTCGACCTCGATGCGGCGTTCGCCGCCGAAGGCGGGCGCATCGATTTCGACGCCACGCGGCGCGACCCGACGCCGATCGCGCCGATCGAATTCGACGACGGCCACCGCGGCCAGGACGGCGCGGACAGCTTCAAGTTCGAGTCCACCGTGGATTTCGATTCGCACGACGTCAGCGAGCCGTTGGCCGCGCGTACGCCGCCGCCGTCGGTACCCTCGGTGCCGGATTGGTCGTTCAGCGATGAAGCCAGCCTGGTCAGCGCGGCGACCGGACAGAGCGGCGCGCACGGCGGCGCCTCGTTGGGCAAGCACGATCTGGACGAAATCGAACGGCGTATTTCCGGTTTGGAACTGGTCGACGACCGCTTGCCGGCCACGACCCGCAACGGCGCGATCCTGGTGCTGGCCGGCATCGGCGGTCCCGACGCCGTGCGTCAGCTGCTCGGTGCCTTGCCGGAGGATTTCCAACGGCCGGTGCTCGTGCAGCAACGCCTGGACGGCGGCCGTTACGACAAGCTGGTCGCGCAGATGCAGCGCGCGACCTCGGTGCTGGTCAAATTGGCCGAACCCGGTTCGCGCACCATCGCCGGGGTGATCTACATCCTGCCGGCGGGCGTGGGGATCGAGGTGTCCGAAGGCGGCATCCAGTTCGTGGAAGGCGGCGATGTGCTCGAAGCGCTGCCTGCGGCCGACAGCGCGGTATTGCTGTTCAGCGGCGCCGATCCGGCCCAGGTCGATGCGGCGATGAAGCTGTCCGGCCACGGCGCCTTGGTCGCCGGCCAGGCGCCGGACGGTTGCTACGATGCGGCCGCCGCCACCGCGGCGATCGCGCGCGGCGCCGGACAAGGTCAGCCGGCCGAATTGGCGGCCAAGTTGGCGACGCGCTGGTCCAGACCGAATCCGAACTGAGTTCCGGCCGAAACGCCGGTGCTTTGAAACAAGCTGCGCGGCGCGCGATGCGACCCGCGTAGTCCGATCCGAAAGCGGCCGCGGGCAGCGGCCGCGGCGTCTCACTTAATGGCTTCGCCCGTCGAAGCCTCCGCAACAAGCCGCGCGCGTCGCGGCGAGGATCCGCGCGATGTCGAACGAAAATCCAATCAGCGACGCCTCCGACGATGTCACCGCGGCCGGTGCCCAGAACGACATCCGCGGCGTGCTGATCCAGGTCGGCGGCGCGCGTTTGCTGCTGCCCAACGCGACCATCGCCGAGGTGTTGTCGTATGCGCCGCCGGCGCCGATCTCCGGCGTGCCGCGCTGGTTGCTCGGCGAGATACGCTGGCGCGGTTGGACCCTGCCGCTGGTTGCGTTCGGCGAACTGTCCGGCCTGGCCCGCGAGCCCGGCGGCCTGGGCAGCAAGGTGGTCGTGCTCAAGGCGCTCAGCGCGGCGTCGCGACTGCCGTATTTCGCGCTGCTGACCCAGGGCTTCCCGCGTCTGGTCACCGTGGCCGCCGACAGCCTCAGCCGTGACGGCCGCGAAGGCGACGTGCTCCCGCACGGCGTGCAGGCGCGGGTGAAACTCAACGACGATGCCGCGCTGCTGCCCGATCTGGAAGCGGTCGAGGCGATGATCGGCGAAGCGCTCGCGCAAGCGGCTTGAGCGCGGCGCCGCAGCCGGGCGGCGCGATGCCGCAGCCGTCCGCGTCCGCGGTCAAACGCTACGCTTCGGTCGATGCGCTGCGCGGTCTGACCGTCGCGGCGATGCTGCTGGTCAACGATCCCGGCGATTGGAGCCACGTCTACGCGCCGCTGTCGCACGCGCAATGGAACGGGTTCACCCCGACCGATCAAGTATTCCCGATGTTCTTGTTCATCGTCGGCGTGTCGATCGCGCTGGCGATGATGCCGCGTCGCGAGAGCGGCGTGCCCGCGGCCGATCTGTTGCCTCCGGCGTTGTGGCGCGCGTTGCGCATCCTGGGCCTGGGCCTGTTGCTGCACGCGATCGCGATGTGGGTCACGGGCCGGGAATCTCTGCGCCTGCCCGGTGTGTTGCAGCGCATCGGTCTGTGTTTCGCTGCGGCCGCCGCGATCGCCTTATACGTGCCGACACGGGCGCAATGGATCGGGTTCTTCGTTCTGCTGGGCGGTTACGCCGCGCTGCTTGCATCGGGCGGCAGCTACGCGCCGTTCGAGAACATCGCCAGCCGTTTCGATCACGCGCTGTTCGGCGCGCACGTCTACCAGATCGACGCCGCCACCGGCCGCGGGCACGACCCCGAAGGTCTGGTATCCACGCTCGGCGCCCTGGCCACCACCTTGCTGGGCCTGCGCGCGGGCGACTGGCTGCGGCGCGGCGAACTGCGCGCGTTGTGCATCGCCGGACTGGCGTGCCTGATCGCGGGTTGGGCGGTTTCCCAGGCCCAGCCGATCAACAAGAACCTGTGGACGCCGGCCTACGTGCTGTGGTCGAGCGGCTGGTCGTGCTGGATTCTGGCGTTGTTCCATGGACTGATCGACCGTGCCGGTTGGCCGCCGATCGGACGCGCGTTCGGTGTCAACGCGATCACCGCGTACGCCGGTTCGGCGTTGATGTTGTACTTGCTGATCGCAATGGGCTGGTTGGAACCGATCTACCGGTACGGTTTCGCGGACTGGATGACGCCGCGGTTCGGTCCGTATCTGCCGTCGCTGGCCTTCGCGCTGGTGTTCGTCGCACTGTGGTGGGCGGTGGTCAAGCTGCTCGATAAGCGGCGCATCTATTTCAAGATCTGAGCGGCCGCGCGGCGGCCGCCGCACGCGCAAGCAACACTGGCGTTCCTGCGTATGCCTGCACGCGATAAACAGCGTGTCATAAGGCACAGCACCCTCGCGCCCAAAATGAATGCAATGTGATTTACATCACATTTTTCAAAGATCCGCAGGCCAACTGTCGATGCTTCTTTCGACTCCTTGGTCGTGGACACATCGCCAGGTGCTACTTGGCGCGGCCAACGTGCCGGCGCGATTCATCGCGCAACGCGGCTTGCATCCCCGTCGCCATCGCAACGCATCGGTGTCGCCACGGTAGCTGTTTGATTCGACGAGGTTCCTGACCGCGGTCCTCAATCGGGCGCGATGTCGTAGCGTTGCGCGCGGCATCGAAACGACTGTGCGTGCGCGCGGTGCGCCTCACACACCTATTCGATCCCTGATGTGCACGCGTGATGCGGTTTGAGGCTGCATCGCGGTTTTTTCCTGCTGGACAAGTGGGGTGCGTATCGATATCGAGAGCGCGAACTGAAAGTCCGCGATGTGATGTGCAGCGCGCAATTCACCTCGCGAGACCGATGTGCGAGGTAGGGAAGGCAAGGGGAAGGCGAGTGCGGCGCGTCGGCCGCGATCCAGGGCAGGTGGGATCGGCGAACGACGCGCGGCTCGACGCAGGCCGCGGCAGACGTTGGGGAACGAATGCTGCGACCGAACCGTGGGAGCACGGCCGTCGCGATCCGGTCATGAGGGCCGCGACCACCGGGTACTGCGTGAAATCGGCGATGTCGCTTGGAGCATTCGCCAAGCCGACGATCCGACCAGCAATCGAACTCCGGCCAGGCCGGACGAAAAGCAATCACAGGGGAACGATTATGCGGATCAAGAGCATGCTTGCGGGCGCGGTGTCTTTGGCGTTTGCCGGCGCGGCTTGCGCGGAAGCGCCGAGCTACAGCCTGCTGGGCGACTGGCCGGTCAAGCTGGCCACCGATTCGGGCGTGGAGCTCGGCCTCAGGGGCAATCTGAGCTACGACTACAACCGGTTCGGCGACGATCGCCTGCCCAACGGCGGCGAACGCTTCGTCGTCGACGACGCGTGGCGGCGCCAGGAACTCAACGCGTTCTTGCGCAAGCCCGGCGTGTTCGATGTCGCCATCGGTTACGACTTCAAGAGCAAGGTTTGGCTCGACAACTTCCTGCGCCTGTCCAACGAGGTCGGCGGCGACCTGCGCATCGGCCAGTTCAAGACTCCGGTGGGTTACGAAGAAAGCGCGGTCGGTACCACCTCGACCACGTTCCTCGAGCGTTCTCTGCCGGCGAGCATGGTCTACCAGGGGCGCCGTCTGGGCGTCGACTGGACCTACGAAAAATTGGCCGGCTGGTACTTCAACGCCGCGCTCATGACCGGCGGCGACCTGCAGGGCGACAACGACGGCCGGACTTTGGGCGCGCGCGTGGTGTTCAACCCGCTCAAGACCGACAGCGATGTGATTCACCTGGGCGTCGCGGCTTCCAACGAGAAGCACGACGACGATTCGGCGCGGTTGCGCGTGCGTCCGGAGGCGTTCCTGACCGACGTGCGCCTGGTCGACTCCGGCGCGCTGGGCAGGGTCGAAACCGTCGACCGGCTCGGTCTGGAAGCGATCTGGCAACACGGCCCGCTGTTGGTGCAGGGCGAATACCTGCGCATCGACGTCGAGCGCGAAGGCCTGAACGACTACAGCGCCGACGGTTACTACGTCTCCGCCGCGAGGGTGCTGACCGGAGAAAAGCGCAGCTACAAGAGCGCGGCGTTCGGCAACGTAAAGCCGAAACACGGCTACGGCGCGGTGGAACTGGCCGCGCGTTACTCGCATGTCGATCTGGACGATCGCGATGTCTCCTTCGGTGGGCGACAGAGCGATTGGACGGTCGGGGTGAACTGGTACATCGGCCAGCACTTCAAGCTGCAGGCCAACTACGTAATGGTCGACAGCAAGCGGCGCGGCATCGATCTGGATCCGAACATCGCCGAGCTGCGCCTGCAGATCTATTTCTGAAACACGCCGCAACGCGCGACAGCGCCGGTAGTCGCCGGCGGTGCTCACAGGGGGAGCCATCATGCAACAGGCCAAGGGCAGCACGTTCTGGAAGCGATACTTCGTTTTGATCCTGGCGGTGAGCCTGTTTCTGGTCATCGCCGCGTCGTTGATCGGTGCGAGCTTGCTGTTGTCGCAGCAGATCGCGCAAGGCACGCACGCCCGAGACATCGCCGGCGCCGAGCGAAGCGCCTCGCAGATCGTCTTGCGATCGATGCTGGAAATGCAGCAGGACCTCGCGGCCGGCCGGCCGGTCGACCAGGAAACCCGTGACACGCTGAAACAGCGTTCGCAACTGATCGGCAACACCATCACCGTGTTCCGCGACGGCGGGATGCTGCCGGGCGATGAAGACGGCAGCCTGGATCGCGGCATCATCTCGGCGGAAATGGCCGATCTCAACGGCCGAATCGCGAAGATATGGACGCCGTACCAGGCGCATGTGAAACCCTTGCTCGCGGGCAACACGGTCGATGCGGCCGAACTGGCCCGGGCGATCGATTACGGCCGTGGCAACAATACCGAGCTGTTCGGCTTGCTCAATAAACAGGTCGCCGCTTCGCAGGCGATCACCGAAAAGGCCAACCAGCGCTTGAGCACCGCGCAGACCATCGGTGCGGCGTTGATCGTGCTGAACTTCCTGTTCACCGCCTTGGTCGCCTTCCGCCGCCTGTTGGCCGGCGACCGGGCGGTGATCCAGTCGCGCAAACAGACCGACGACATTCTGGCCACGGTGAAGGAAGGCCTGTTCCTGGTGACCGGCGACTTCATGATCGGCAACCAGATGTCGACCTCGTTGTCGCAGATCATGCAGCGCAAAGTCGAGCCGGGCATGAACCTGATCGAGGTGATGCGCCCGATGGTCGCGCCACAGACTCTGGAGGCCACGCGCGACTACCTGGGCCTGCTGTTCGGCAAGCGGGTCAAGGAAAACCTGGTCGCCAGCCTCAATCCGCTGTCGGAAGTTCCGGTGGCCGGTGGCAGCGACGGCCGCGGCCAACCGCAGCCGCGTTATCTCAATTTCCAGTTCAACCGCGTGCAGGAAAGCGAGGGCACGGTCTATCTGCTGGTGACCGTGTCCGATGCGACCGAACGCGTGCGCCTGACCAACGAGATCGCCGCGGCCAAGACCCGCACCCGCGAGGAAATGGAAGGTCTGCTGCGCGTGCTCAGCCGCGAATCCAGCGAAGTGCGCTTCTTCCTGCACCGCATCGGCGTGGTGCTCGAACGGGTCAACGACGATTTGCGCCAGGCCGCCGCGCGCCGCAGCGGAACCGACTACAGCGAACTGGTCAATGCGATCTTCCGCGATGTGCACTCGCTCAAGAGCGAGGCGGCGGCGTTGGGGCTGGAGATGATCGAAGCGCTGGCGCACAACTTCGAAGTCGACCTGATCGGCCTGCGCGATCGCGGCAGCGTCGAGGGCAGCGACATGGTCAAGATGACCGTGCACTTGGACGATATGTTCGAGTGCGTGACGACCATTCGCGAGTTTCTCGACAGGATCAACGGCAGCCGCGACAGCGCCGAACCCCGGGTCAGCGCGGCTTCGCCGTCGCAGCGCGCGGTGGAGGGCTGGCGCGGGCTCGCCGAGCGCATTGCCCGCGAACAGGGCAAGCAGGTGCAGTTGGACATGCAACTGGAAGCCTTCGACCGGGTTCCGGCCGAGCCGCTGAATGCGTTGCGCACGATTGGCCTGCAGCTGCTGCGCAACGCCGTGGCACACGGCATCGAGCCGGTCGAAGAGCGCCGGGCGGTGGCCAAGTCGCCGGTCGGTACCATCAGCTTCCGCAGCGAGGACATCGGCAGCCGCCAGATCGAATTGGTGGCGCGCGACGACGGCCGCGGCATCGACGCCAAGCGCGTGCGCGCCGCGTTGGCCAACTCCGCGCAGTACACGCCGGAGCAGTTGTCCGCGCTCAGCGATCGCGACGCGATCATGAAGATCTTCGAGCCCGGCGTGTCCACCGCCACCGACGGAGGCGATCGCGACTCCGGGCACGGCGTCGGCATGGACCTGGTGATGAAACAGGTGCGCGCGATGTCGGGGACGATCTCGCTGGCGACCAAGGTCGGCGCCTATACCGAATTCCGTATCCGCTTGCCGGTGGCCGAGATCAGGCCCGCCGCCGCGCCCGTCGCTCCGAACGCACCGGTGGATTCCGGCGAGTTCCAGCTCTCTTTCTGACGAGTCCAGACCATGATGAAGCTATTGATCGTCGACGACTCCAATGTGATTCGCCAGCGCATCGCGCGCCTGGCGAACGATACGCGCCTGCCTGGGCTGGAGATCGTCGGTCAGGCGCGCAACGGCGCCGAGGCGCTGAACTTGTTCGTGCGCCACCGTCCCAACGTGGTGACGATGGACTTGACCATGCCCGAACTGGGTGGGGTGGAGTGCACCGAGCAGATCGCCGCCATCGACGAGAACGTCAACATCCTCGTCGTGTCGGCGCTGAGCGATAAAACCACCGCGATCAATGCGCTCAAGAAAGGCGCGCGCGGATTCCTCTACAAACCGTTCACCGACGACCAACTGGTCCAAGCCTTACTGGAGATGCTGCCGCAATGAGCGACCTCAACGAAACCGAGATCAAGGTCTTCATCGATGCGGTGACGAATTACTTCAATCAGCTCACTCATGAGGCGGCGGTGGTGCGCGGGGCCTTCCTCGACGACAACAGCGGGACCGTTCCGGTGTACGACTACAGCGGCCAGATCGCGATCAGCGGGCAGTTCCGCGGCACCATCACCGTGTCGGCGCCGCGCGCGATGATCCGGCATCTGCTGCTGGCGTTGAACGAGAGCGATCAGTCCGACGCCAATCTGCGCGACACCGTCGGTGAACTGGCCAATACCCTGGCCGGAAACGCGCGCAAGCATTTCGGCGGCGACATGGAAATCTCGGTGCCCAAGACCGCGGCCGGGGCGATCAGCAACTCGGGTTCGCGCAAACGGCCTTACGTGATCATGGTGAGTTGGAAAACCTACAGCTCATCGCTGGTGGTCGATATCGAACGACTGGATTGACCGGCCGGCAACGGTTTGCGAAGGCGGTCTCGGCGACGGTGGACCATTGTCGTCGCGCAGCCCCTGATGCGCAGCGACGGGCCGATGCGGTGCCCGTCCCGGGGCCGTCCTTCGCGATCCATGAGGCGGCCGCTTACGGATTGAGCGGCGAACGGGATGGCGCGGCACGCGAACACATGGCGACGCGCTGTGCGGCGTCCGCCGCGCCATGAGCGGCGGCACGCGGACGAGGTGGGAACAGCGACGCGCGCGGCGGTGATGGCGGCACCGGTCGGGTTACGGCCCCCGGCGGTGTCGCCACCATCGCCGCGGACGGCGGGAGGCAGGCATGTTGGATGCGATGACGGCCGCTCGGCGGCGATATCTTGGACTGTTCGGCGCGATCGCCGCGATCATGGTGTGCGTGGCGGTGGTGTGCGCCTCGGCGGCGGTGTTGATCGCGCAAGCCTTGAGCGATGCCGAGCCGTCCGGGTTCGCGCAGCGGGGTTTGTGGATGGTTCTGATCGGCGGCGGATTGTCGCTGCTGTTGGCCGTCGTCTACCTGATCGTCGATCCATTGAGGCGTCTGCGCGCCGAAGACGACGCGCAGGCGTTGTGGCGCGCGCGCGCCGAGGAAGTGCTGCGGGCGATGCCCGACGGGATGTTCCTGATCGATGCCGATTTCATCATCCGAGATCCGGTGTCTCCGGCGTTGCTGCAGGTGTTGCAACGAAAACTATGGCCGGGAATGGACCTGATCGAAGTGCTGCGGCCGATGCTGCCGGCCGAAACCCTGGACGCGGTGCGCGCTTATCTGCGCCTGCTGTTCGGCGATGGCGGACGCGACCGCCGTTTGTCGGCGCGCAATCCCCTGGCCGAAATCGTGTTCGCCGGCCCGCCGTCGCGGCAGACGCAATTGGGTTTTCGCTTCGAGCGGATCGAACGCGACGGCGTCGCCGAGTATCTGTTGGTCTCGGTCAGCGACATCGGCGACCGTCTGCGTCTGAACAAGGAGCTGGCCGGCGCGAAACTGCGCTTGCGAGCCCAGATCGAAGGGCTGGTGCGGGTGCTGGGGCGCGATGGCGCGCAGATTCGCGCCGGCCTGGATCACGGCGTGGCGGTGTTGGAGCGGATCCGCGTGCGGTTGCAGCGTCTGGCGGTGGCGAGCGGCGCGAACGAGCGCGATGCGTCTTATCGGGCCTTGCTCACCGAGGCGCAATTGCTCAAGCGCGAAGCCGGCGAGATCGATCTGGATCTGATCGAGACGCCGGCGCATTGTCTGGAACTGGATCTGACCGAGTTGAGCGACCGCGCGGACTACGGCTACGAGGACGGACAACGTTTGGCCGCGCATGTCGAGCATCTGGGCGAACGCATCGCCACGATGCGCGAGTTGTTGGCGCAGGTCGAACGCAGGACGGCTCCGGCGGCGATGACGCCCGGCCCGCGCAAGGTTTCCGACGATGGCGGTCGGCCCGCGTTGGCCGCGCCTGTGCCAGACGCTACCGGCCTGGCGTCGGCGGCTTCCGCGCGGAGCCACGCGCCGCCTGTGCCCGCGGTTTCGCCAGCCGCAGCGCAAGCAATTGCGGGTGAGGCGGCATCGAAGTCGGCGACAGGATTGGTGAGCGAACCGGTGTCGGTCAGGCCCGCTGCGATGGTTCCCGAACCGATCAGGCACGCTCCGATCGATCCGGTCCCATCGAAGCCGGCGCTGCAACCACCGATCGCGATCGCAACCACTGTCGCCGGTGGGCATGAGCGAGCGGTCGCGTTTCTCGCGCGCATGCAGTCGCGCAGGATGGTGTTGTCGGATGAAGAACCGCAGGCGCGGCCGTCGGCGGGCAATCCGGCCGATGCCGTGAAGTCGGACTCGCGTCTGTCGGCGGCGGCGGGCGATTCGGATCTTGGTTCGAAACTTGTCGCAGCGGATGCCAGCGATGCGAAACCGCCGAAGGACCTGTTCGGACGAACGCAAAGCGATGCCGCAGGCGCGCGCGATCCCGATCCGCCGAGCCCGGCGATCGATGCGCCGCCGCGCTCTCCGCCGTCGGCCCAGGCTTCGGTGCAATCAGCGCAGTCGATGAAGCCTGCCGAACCGGTCGCCACCCAGGATGCGTCGGCCGTCACTCAGACGGACACCTCCATCGCCGAAGCCCCGCGCTTACGCAGCGATGCTCCGACGCCACCGCCGGACGAGGGCACCGGCTCCGAGCGCGTTGCGGCAAGCGCGACGGCGAACGGCGCTTCGTTCGACCGGTCGATCGCTGTCCCGCCGGACGATGGGTGCCGGCTCGGCATCGCCTCGCCCGAAGTCGACGTCGAAGATCCGTTCGGCCTGATTCCCTTGCTGACCCTGTCCGGCGGCGGCGATGCGGTGTTGACGCCGGCCAAGGCGGCGTTCGTCGATTGGGCCGCGCATGCGCGGCGCCTGGCCGGACAACAGGGCAAGTCGGTGCGGGTGGAGGCGGTGTTGGATCTGTTCGAACAACTGCCGGCGCCGACGATGGGAATTCTGCGCGAGGTCGGCCTGGAACTGATCGGCAATGCGGTGACCCACGGGGTCGAGTCCATGTCGATGCGCCGGCGCGTCGGCAAGGATCCGGTCGGCGTGGTGCGGCTGACCTTGAGTCGCGACGAGGCCGGCCCGTGGCAGTTCGGCGTGCGCGACGACGGGCGCGGCATCAACCTGGTGCGTTTGCGTACCGCGTTGCTGCGCGACGGCCGTTATCGAGCCGATGAAGTCGGCCGCATGAGCGAGCGCGATGCGATCTTGAAGGTATTCGAATCCGGCGTGACCACGGCGGTGGCCAACGACGGCAGTGGCAGCCGCGGTCTGGGGCTGCCGATGGTGATGGAGCGGATCCGCGCCCTGCAAGCGCGCATGTCGCTGGCGACCGCGCCTGGAAAATCGAGCGAGTTCCGCATGCGTTGGCCGCAGGCCTGAGCGATCGGCCGTCCGCGCGGCGGCGACACCGCCGCCGCGCAGGCGTCAGGCCAGATCGCCGAAGCGCGCCTGCAAGGCCGCGATCGCCGCCAGCCCGGCGGTTTCGGTGCGCAGGATGCGCGGGCCCAGGCGCAATCCCTGGAAACCCGCATCGCGCAGTTGCTGGCGATCCAGCGGCGACCATCCGCCTTCCGGACCGATCGCCAACAGCACCGGCGTGGCCGCGGCGATCTGCAGCGTGGCGAATGTCAGTTCGCCGTCCGGGTCGAGAATCAGACGCGTACCGCCGGCGGGCAATGCCGCCAGGGTCGCGGTCAGCGAACGCGGCGCGGCGACCTCGGGCACGCGGGCGCGGCCGCTTTGTTCGCAGGCCGAGGCGACCACGCTGCGCCAGTGCGCCAGGCGCTTTTCCGCGCGCGCTTCATCGAGCTTGACCTCGCTGCGCTGCGACCACAGCGGCAGCACCGCGGCGACGCCGAGTTCGGTGGCTTTCTGCAGGATCAGATCCATCTTCTCTCCGCGCGCCACGCCTTGCAGCAGGTGCAAGCCCAGCGGCGATTCGCGCGCGACGTCTTCGGCGGAAAGAATTTCCACGCGCACTTCGCGCTTGCTCACCGCGCTGATCCGGCCGTGATAATCGCGGCCATCGCCGTTGAACAGCACGCAGGCATCGCCGACTTCGTGACGCAACACGCGCGCCAGATGGGTGGCCGGGCCCTCGGGCAACGCGACCTCGGTGCCGGGCGAGAGCGCGGCATCGACGTGGACTCGGGTCAGGCGCATGCGTCGGCCTCCTGCACGGCGTGGTCGATCGCCGCGCGGGTGGTCGCGGCGAGCAGTTGCAAGGCTTCTTCGTCGATCGAGTAGGGCGGCATCCAATACAAGATGTCGCCCAGCGGCCGCAGCAGCACGCCGCGTTCGAGCGCGGCGCGATAGGCGCGCAGGCCGATCCGCGCGGCTGCATCGAACGGTGTGCGTTTGTCGCCGCCGCGGGTGAGTTCGAAGGCGACGATCATGCCGGCCTGGCGCACGTCGGCCACGTGCGGGTGGTCGGCGAAGGCGGCCGCGAGCGCGCTCATGCGCGCCGCGGTTGCGCGGTTGCGCTCGATCACCGCGTCGTCGCGGAAGATGTCCAGGCTGGCCAGCGCCGCCGCGCAGGCCAGCGGATTGCCGGTGTAGCTGTGCGAATGCAGGAAGGCGCGCTCGCGCGAATCGTCGAGGAAACCGTCGTAGATATCCTGCGTGGTCAGCACCGCCGCCAGCGGCAGCGCGCCGCCGGTCAAACCCTTGGACAGGCACAACAGGTCCGGCATGACGCCGGATTGTTCGCTCGCGAACATCGTGCCGGTGCGGCCGAAGCCCACCGCGATCTCGTCGGCGATCAGGAACACGCCGTGCGCGTCGCACAGTTCGCGCGCCAGCTTGAGATACAGCGGATCGTGCATGCGCATGCCGCCGGCGCACTGCACGCGCGGCTCCAGGATCAACGCGCAGACTTCATCGGCATGGCGTGCGAGCAATTCGCGCAAAGCCTGCGCGGCCCGGCGCGCGCGGTCGGCCGGGCTTTCGCCGGGTTCGCACGTATACGCGTCGGGCGAGGGCGCGAAGATCGACTCGGCGAGCAACGGCGCGTAAATCCGCCGATACAGCGGAATATCGCCGACCGCGAGCGCGCCGAGCGTCTCGCCGTGATAGCCGTTTTCCAGGGCGATGAACTTGGTCCGCCCGTCGACGCCGCGGTTGCGGAACCAGTGGAAGGCCATCTTCAGCGCCACCTCGACCCCGGCCGAGCCGTTGTCGGCGTAGAACACCTTGCTCAGCGGCGCGCGGCCTTGTTGGCGCGGCGCGATCGCCAGCAGGCGCTCGGCCAGCTCGACCGCGGGCGGGTGCGAGCAGCCGGCCAGGATCACGTGTTCCAGCGTCTGCGCCTGGGTCGCGATGGCCTGGGCGATGCGCGGCTCGGCATGGCCGAACAGATTGGTCCACCAACTGGAAATCGCATCCAGGTAGCGGCGGCCGTCCTGGCCGATCAGCCAGGGGCCGCGGCCGCTGGCGATCGGCAGCAGGGGCAGGGTGTGGGGGTGTTCGCGCATCTGCGTGCAGGGGTGCCAGAGCACCTTCAGGTCGCGTTCGCGCCAGGAGTCCGCCGCAGCAATGCCCGGCTCTGTTAGCATCTGTGGGTCGTGAGTGATCTCTCGCATCCCCCTATTATCGTGCCTTTCCGCTCCTTGCTCATGCCCGGATCGCTCAGGCTCGGATCGCTGGTGTTTGGAGCGGCGCCATGAGTCGACGGCTGCCGATCATCCACAGCGTCACCGAGCACCAGGCCGGCCCGTACCGGATGGAGTCGCTCGACCTGGAGTTTTCCAACGGCGAGCGTCGCCAGTACGAACGCCTGCACGGGCGCAACCGCACGGCCGGTCCAGGCGCGGTGATCGTCGTGCCGATGCTGGATGCAGACACCGTTCTGTTGGTGCGCGAATACGCCGCGGGCGTGCATCGCTACGAGTTAGGTCTGGTCAAGGGCCGGATCGACGCGGGCGAGAATGCGATCGAGGCGGCCAACCGCGAACTCAAGGAAGAAGCCGGTTACGGTGCGCGTTCACTGACCGTGCTGCGTTCGCTGACCCTGGCGCCCACCTATATGAGCCATCAGGCGCATCTGGTGCTGGCGCGCGATCTGTATCCCGAGCGTCTGCCCGGCGACGAGCCCGAAGAGCTCGAGGTGGTGCCGTTCAAGCTCGACGACCTGCACGAACTGATCCTGCGCGAGGACTTCTCCGAAGGCCGCAGCATTGCCGCGTTGTTCATCGCCCGCGAATGGCTGCGCAACGGCGAGCCGGCGCCGCAGCCGTATCCGACAGCGGGCGCGACCGACGCGCCGGCGCCATGAGCCTGGTCGCGGGCCTAGACGACCGCGCGCTGACCGAGGGCGCGATCGAAATCGCGCGCGCCGCGGCCGCGGCGATCCTGACGGTGTACGACGGCGAATTCGAAGTAGAACGCAAGGCCGATGCCTCGCCGGTGACTGCGGCCGACATGGCCGCGCATCATGTGATCGTCGACGGGCTGGCCCGGCTGACGCCGCAGATTCCGGTGCTGTCGGAGGAATCGGCGGAGATCGGGCTCGAGCAGCGCCGGCAATGGACGCGCCTGTGGTTGGTCGATCCGCTCGACGGCACTCGCGAGTTCGTCAAGCGCAACGGCGAGTTCTCGGTGAATCTGGCTTTGATCGAAGACGGCGTGGCCGTGTTCGGCCTGGTGCTGGCGCCGGTCGGCGGCGCGTTGTGGCATGGCCAGCGCGGCGGCGGCGCTTATCGCCGCGATGGCGATGTGCAAGTGCAGGTGCGCGCGCAGGTGCCGCCCGCGCAACCGCTGCGGGTGGCGGCGAGCCGTTCGCACCACAGCCAGCGCAGCGACGATTTCCTGGTCCGCGCGCACCGCGAGGCGGCCGGCGGAATCCGCATGGTCAGCCTGGGTTCCTCGTTGAAATTCTGCCGCATCGCCGAGGGCGCGCTGGACCTGTATCCACGCTTCGGCCCGACCAGCGAGTGGGACACCGCGGCCGGGCAATGCGTGCTCGAATCGGCCGGCGGCGCGGTGTTGGATCCGAGCGGCCGGCCGTTCCGTTACAACCAGCGCGATCATCTGCTCAACGGCGACTTCATCGCGCTGGGCGATCGCGCGCTGCCGTGGAAGGAATGGCGAGATGGCTGAGGTATTGAATCTGCCGCCGGGCATCGCCGGCTTGCTCGAGATCATGGCGCGCTTGCGCGATCGCGAACGCGGCTGCCCGTGGGACATCGAACAGACCTTCGCCACGATCGCGCCGTACACGATCGAGGAAGCCTACGAAGTCGCCGACGCGATCGATCGCCAGGATCTGGCCGCGCTGAAGGACGAACTCGGCGATCTGCTGCTGCAGGTGGTGTTCCATTCGCGCATGGCGCAGGAACAGGGCGAGTTCGGTTTCGACGAGGTGGTCGCGGCGATCAGCGACAAGATGCTGCGCCGGCATCCGCACGTGTTCGGCGATGCCAGCGTCGAGGACGCCGACGCGCAGACGGTGGCCTGGGAAGAACTCAAGCGCCGCGAGCGCGAGGCCTCGGGCGAGGCCGACACCTCGGCCCTGGCCGGGATCGCGCGCGGCCTGCCGGAATGGCAGCGTGCAGTGAAGCTGCAAAAGCGCGCTGCCACGGTGGGTTTCGATTGGCCCGGCGTGACGCCGGTGATCGCCAAGCTGCACGAGGAAATCGACGAGGTCCGCGCCGAGTTCGATGCCGTCGCCGCCGCGCCGGACGATGCGGCCGCGCGCGACCGGCTGGAGGACGAGATCGGCGACGTGCTGTTCGTCTGCGCCAATCTGGCCCGGCACGGCAAGGTCGACGTCGGCGGCGCGCTGCGCCGCGCCAATCTCAAGTTCGAGCGACGCTTCCGAGCGATGGAGTTGCTGGCCGCGCAGGATGGATTGTCGCTGGCCGAATTGCCGCTGGAAGGGCAGGACGCGTACTGGGACAAGGCCAAGCGGGCCGAGCGCGGCGAGTGAGCGGAGCGCGGGGTTGTGCGGTCCTGCCAATTGCCGGCGACCTGAGCGGAAAGCGTCGGGCCTGAAGGCCCTCCCACAAAAACCTCGAGGCTTCGAAAGAAGGCTTCCTGCAAAACCTTGCAGCTTCGATGGAAGGCCTTCCCACAAAGGCTCGCGGCTTTGAAAGAAGGCCTTCCCACAAAAGCTCGCGGCTTCGAAAGAAGGTCTTCCCACAAAAGCTCGCGGCTTTGAAAGAAGGCCTTCCCACAAGACCTTGAGGCTTCGAAAGAAGGTCTTCCCACAAAACCGCGCAGCTACGAAGTCTTTTGTGGGAGGGCCTTCAGGCCCGACGCCTTCCTGTCCGCCACTGCGCCCCTTCACGGCACAGACACTCACCGCCGGAACGCCGTCATGCTCAAGACCTTCCTGTTGTTCCTGCTCACCGCCGTGGCCGAAATCGTCGGTTGCTATCTGCCGTACCTGTGGCTGCGCAAGAGCGGCAGCGCTTGGCTGTTGTTGCCGGCGGCGGCGAGCCTGGCCTTGTTCGCCTGGCTGTTGAGCCTGCATCCCACCGCGTCGGGTCGCGTCTATGCGGCCTACGGCGGCGTCTACATTACCGTGGCGATCTTCTGGCTGTGGTGGGTCGATTCGATCAAGCCCACGCGTTGGGACCTGCTGGGTGCGGGCCTGTGCCTGGCCGGGATGGCGGTGATCATGTTTTCGCCACGGGCGGGTTGAACCCATCGGTCGGGCCGAAGGCCGCGGATCGAACACGGTCGCCTCTTGTGAGCGCTCCGGTGTCTTTGTGGGAGGCTTCAGCGCCGACACGAATTTGCACTGGCCTGATCTGACACAGGCCTGATCGAACAGCGTCGGGGCCCAAGCCCCTTCCGCAAAAGATTGCGGAATTCGCCCGGCGACTTGAAGCCTCGCGCGTCCAGGCGCAGGATCGGGCCGTCGCCCGCCGAGTCGGCCCATGCACTGCTACCGCCACGCTCCCACCGAAGCGCTCGGCATCTGCCGTTCCTGCGGGCGCGGCGTATGCGCGCAATGCGTGCGCGAGATCGGACCGTCCCCTGGTCTGTTCGGACGAATGCGAGCCGCGCGTGCGCCGCAGCGACGCCCTGATCGCCAACAGCGAAGCCAGTTTCCGCCACGCCCGCCGCGGAAGTGTCGTGTTGGTGATATTTCCGCTGTTGCTGGGGGCGGTACTGTTTTATTTCGGCCTGAGCGAGCGCGGCTGGTTCAACGCTTTGACCGCGATGGGAGCGATCCTGGTCGTGTTCGCGGTCGTGGTGGCGTGGCGGCAACTTCGTTTGCGGCGACAACTGAAGTAGCCGGTTCGGCCCGGCAATCCAGACATGCAGCCGATAGGAGAAATCGATGGCCAGCCGGTTCGCAAGCTTTCGCGAGTTCTATCCGTTCTATTTGAGCGAACACAGCAACCGCACCAGCCGGCGGCTGCATTTCATCGGCAGTTGCGGGGTGTTGACGCTGTTCGCGCTGGCCGTGTTCCAGGCGCGGCCGTGGCTGCTGCTGGCGGCCTTGTTCTGCGGTTACGGTTTCGCCTGGGTCGGGCATTTCTTCTTCGAGAAGAACCGGCCGGCGACCTTCAAATACCCGTTTTATTCCTTTGCCGGGGATTGGGTGATGTTCAAGGATATTTTGACCGGCAAGATCAGGTTCTGAGGCGGCGCCGAGGCATGGGGCCGAGCCGCGCGGCGCACGAAGGCAAGCCGGCGGCGTCGCTCGGCTTCCTCGTCGCGGCCGTGCTCATGTCGATGACGACGGCCGCGCACGCCGTTTCGCCCGACCTGCCGATGCGCCGTTCGGCCTGGCTGGACGCGGCGATGGACAGCAAGACCTGCCCGATCGTGCGGATGCGCCCGGCCGCGCCGACCCCGGCCGAGGGCGATGCGGTGATCGCCACGGTGTGGCGTGAGAACGACGGCGACGATGCGGATCCGGCGACTTGGCCGGCCTTGTTTCTGTCGCTCGACGGCCAGCCTGTGGCCTTGCGCCGCAGCGATGGCCGGTTCGACGTGGAATCCACCACCTTGCGGCGCCAGCGCGGGGCCGATCTGGTCTGGTCGGTGCCGGCCGAGCGGGTGTCGGCCTACCTGCGCCTGCGGCCGCCGCGGTTGCAGGTCGAGGACGAGCAGGGCGGCTGGACCGCCGTGCCGGCCTCGCGCGCGTTGCATGCGCGCGAACACGCCGATGCCAGCACCCGGGTGTTGTGGAACGCGCGGCTGACCGTGCGGGCCGGCGGCCAGCAGTGGCAACGCGAGGTTCTGGTCGAATCCCTGTGCGGGCCCTGAGCCCGCTTCGCCGCGCCCAGTGCCGGGGCCCCGCTTCGGTTCACCGCTGTCTCAATCCAGAAAGATCAGCCAGGCCGCCACCACGATCAGCCCGAACCCGGCCCAGTGGTTCCATTTCAGCGGCTCGCCCAGGTACCAGGCCGAGAATCCGGCGAACACCAGCAAGGTGATGACCTCCTGCATGCCCTTGAGCTGCGGCGCCGAGTAGACCGCGCTGCCCATGCGGTTGGCCGGCACCTGCAGGCAGTACTCGAACAAGGCGATGCCCCAGCTGACCGCGATGGCGATCACCAGCGGCGAGGACTTGTACTTCAGGTGGCCGTACCAGGCGAAGGTCATGAAAATGTTGGAGCCCAGCAGCAGCAAGATCGGGTACAGACGGTCGGCGAGCATCGATTGAGTGCCCAGAGGGCATTGGACGGCGGAATTGGGCAGCCTAATGGTGGCCTTCACGAGCCGTCCACCTTATCGACGGCAACCTTCACAAAACTGAAGGAATGGAGAGGCTGCATGCAGGGTACGAGAGACGGGGGCCTGGTCCTCATCGTCGAAGACAACCGCAATATCTCCGAGATGGTCGGCGAGTACCTCGAAAGCCGCGGTTTTGAAGTCGATTACGCCGCGGACGGCCTCGACGGCTATCGCCTGGCGACCGAGAACAGTTACGACGTGATCGTGCTGGACCTGATGCTGCCGCGCATGGACGGCATCGAGGTCTGCAAGAAACTGCGTGAAGAAGCGCGCAAGTCGACGCCGGTACTGATGCTGACCGCGCGCGACACGCTCGACGAGAAGCTCACCGGCCTGAGCGCCGGCGCCGACGATTACCTGACCAAGCCCTTCGCGATCCAGGAACTGGAGGCGCGTCTGCGCGCCCTGATCCGTCGCGAGCGCCGCCAGGTCGGTGGCGAAGTGCTCAAGGTCGCCGATCTGGTGCTCGATCCGGCCAGCCTGCGGGTCACCCGCGGCGGCAGCGAACTGCAGCTCTCGCCGATCGGCCTGCGCCTGTTGACCATCCTGATGCGCGAATCGCCGCGGGTGGTCAGCCGCCAGGAAATCGAACGCGAGATCTGGGGCAACGGTCTGCCCGATTCGGACACCCTGCGCAGCCATCTGTACAACCTGCGCAAGACCATCGACAAGCCGTTCGGCAAGCAACTGCTGCATACCGTACAAAGCGCCGGGTATCGCGTGGCGGACATTTCTCAGCCGCCCGACTGACGCGTCGCAGCCGCCATGCCGCAAGGGTTACCGCGCAAGATCAAGCTTGCGTTCATCCTGCAAGCCTTGATCGGCAGCATCGCCATTACGCTGGGCATTCTCCTGGCGGGCTTGGCGGTGCGTCACGTCGTGCTGGAACAGCGCATGCAGCGCGAGGCCGACGACTACTGGGCCGGTCGCGCGCGCAATCCGGACTACCCTTTGCCGCGCACCTCGACCACGCGCGGCCATTTCGTCCCGGCCGGGGCCAGCGATTCGGTGCTGCCCGCCTCGATGCGCGCGGTCGATTCGGGCCTGCACAACTTGCCCGGCGGCGGCCGGGTGGTGTTGGTCGACCGGCGCGAGCGCGGCACCTTCTACATGGTCTACGCGACCGAGCTGATCGATGAGGCGATCCTCTACACCGGTCTGTTCTCGCTGCTGTTCTCGCTGCTGACCACCTACCTGATTTCCTGGCATACCTACCGCACCTCCAAGCGCCTGGTGTCGCCGGTGAGCTGGCTGGCCAACGTGGTCTCGCAATGGGACCCGCGCGATCCCGACACCAGCCTGATCGAGCCGATCAAATTCCCCTACGACCCGGGCAGCGAAGTGCGCCGCCTGTCGAGCGCGCTCAGCGGCCTGGCCGAACGCGTCAGCGATTTCGTCCAGCGCGAACGCGACTTCACCCGCGACGCCAGCCACGAACTGCGCACGCCGCTGACCGTGATCCGCGTGGCCACCGACCTGATGCTGGCCGATCCGGACACGCCGCTGCGCGCACAGCGCTCACTGCTGCGGGTGCAACGCGCGGGCCGCGACATGGAGGCGGTGATCGACGCCTTCCTGATCCTGGCGCGCGAATCCGACGTGGAGCCGCAATCGGAGGAGTTCGCGGTGCGCGACATCGTCGACAACGAGATGGAGCGGATCCTGCCCTTGCTCAACGGCAAGCCGGTGGAGCTGCATTTGTACGACGAAGGCGGCCCGCGCCTGGTCGCGCCGCCGCATGCGCTGGGAGTGATGATCGGCAACCTGCTCAGCAACGCAGTGCGTTTTACCGATCAGGGGCGGATCGACGTGCTCCTGAATCGCGACAGCATCGAGATCCGCGACACCGGCATCGGCATGTCGGTGGAAACCCTGACCAAGGCCTTCACTCCGTTCTACCGCGCCGACTTCTCGGCCAACGACGGCAAGGGCATGGGCTTGTCGATCGTGCGCCGGCTCGGCGAACGTTTCGGCTGGCCGGTGACCCTGACCAGCGCGCCCGAGCAAGGCACCACCGCGTTGATCCGCTTCAAGCCCGGAATCCAGGTCTCCGCCTCGACGGTGCCGCTGCCGGCTCCGTTGCCGCGCGTGCCCGAAGCCTGAGCGGCCGCGGCCGATCGGTTCTCGGCGTATCCGGGTGGCCACATCGGCGCGAATCGCCGATCGCGGCGGGTATATTCGGCCTTCATGCCGTGCGCGAAGGATCGATACGATGACGCCAGAAATCCGAGGCCTGCTCGAACGCATCTACTTGAGCGGCACGACTTATTTCGATGCAGACGGCCGCTATCTGCACAAGGTGCCGGCCACTTTCTCGGCGCAGGACCTGCGCGATCTCGATGCGGCCGGGCTGCCGCCCAACGCGCTGAGCGCGATGGGTCACGACGAGGCGGTGACGCGATTGCGCGAGTTGGCCGCGCGCATCGATCTGCGCCAGGCGGGCGGGGCGTTCGTCGCGTCGCTGACCAGCGCCGACCTGAGCTGGCAATCGGTTCTGCCCGCGGCGTGCCTGGGTCTGGCGATGCCGGCACACGCGTTCGAACCGATGAGCGAGAAGAACCCGACCTGCCGGGTCTGTTTCCACGATGCGCGCATGCCGCTCGATCTGACCCAGCGGGCGCTGTACCGTTCGATCCAGGGCACCGGCTGGGGTAACTACGGCCCGGTCGAGGCGGTGGCGGCCTTGGAGTTCGCGCTCGCCGCCGCATCGTGGCCGCAACCGGGCGAATACGATGCCTGGACCTGGCACAGCCTGCTCGAACTGCTCGGCCAGTTGCCGCCCGGCACCCGCTACAGCGCCGCGCGCAAGGCGCTCAAGGACGCCAAACTGCTCAGCGCGAATACGGTCTACCGCTGCGAATCCACGCTCGAAGCCTTGTCCTTCATCAGCGTGATTGAACACGCCGAGCATCCGGGCTTGCTCACCGGCTGGACCCGCGCGGTCGAGCGCGACCAGCGGCCCAACGTCCGGGTCGAGGTGCCCGCGCCGCTGGCATGGTGGAGCGCCGACGACGGCATCAACACGGCGGCGGTCGAGCGTTTGTTCGGCGGTATCGGCAAACCGGCGGTCAAGCCGGCCGCGCCGGTCGCGGCGAAGGTCAAGCGCGCCGCCGCGCCGCGCGTGGCCGGACGCTCGTTGCCGGGGCCGGTCGCGGCCGGCGACGTGTACGCGGTGCGGCTGCGCGAGGATCTGTGGACCGCGATCTATTGCCATGCGGTGGCCGACGACGGCGGCCCGGAGCGGGGTTTGATCGAGTATCTGGATCTGCTCACGCCCGAGCCGGCCACGCCCGAGCAACTGCAGGGCGCGGGATACCGCGACCGGCGCAACGGCAAGCGGTGGCAGGCCTGGTGCACCGGCCTGGCCAAGACCACCGGCGTGCGGCGCGTGGCGCAGGGCGTCGCGGCACCGGCACATGCGCAGAAGGCGGACGACGAGGTTCGACTGCGCGCCGGAGCCAGCGGGCTGCGCTCGGGCGCCGACTTGCATTTCGATCTGTCGCGCTGATCGGGTGGCAGGCCAGGCAACCGACCAAGCAGCCGTCCAAGCGAAGCGCGCCAGGAAAGCCATGAAGTCTTTTGTGGGAGGGGCTTCAGCCCCGACGCTGTTCGGTCCGCAGCGACAGAACCATTGCAATGGAGTCCATCGCGATCGGAGCGAACAGCGTCGGGGCTGAAGCCCCTCCCACAAAAGACCTCGTGGCTTGCCAGTGACCTCATCGCCCCGCGATTCGGTGCCGAGCCTCCCCAGGGACCTCGTGACTGCCGAAATCGCCCGCGGCGCGACGCTTCGCCGTCACGCCGCATCCGTTTACCGATAAGCCACCGCGGAGCACAGCGCGACGGCCGCGCTTGCCGAGTCGGTGGCTCGCGACGAAACTGAACCGTTCGCGGCAAATGCGGTCAAGTACAGCGCGAGTGTCAACCCCGTTCAGCCACGCGCGTTCGCGCCTGCATAGCCATCGAATCCAGACCATGAGCGCAGCCAAGCCGTCTACCCCGTCCAGCCCGAACAAGAGCCTGCGTCCGCGCCGGTCGCCGTGGCCCAAGCGCGCGGTCATCGCCGTGCTGGTGCTGGCGGCGGCCGGGATCGGCTGGCATTTCTACAGCAAGCGCAGCGCCGAGGAAGCGGCCGGGGCGTACCGCACCGCCAAGGTCGAACGCGGCGACATCCGCGTGGCGATCTCGGCCACCGGCGCGTTGTCGGCGATTTCCACGGTCGACGTCGGCAGCCAGATTTCCGGACAGGTCACCGAAGTGCTGGCCGATTTCAACGACCGGGTGACCAAGGGCCAGGTGATCGCGCGCATCGATCCGAGCACCTATGAAGCGCAGATCGCCCAGGGCTCGGCGCAGATCAACAACGCACGCGCCGGCTTGGCCACGGCGCAGGCGACCTTGCGCAACGCCGAACTCGACTATCAGCGCAAAACCGAACTGGCCAAGAACCAGTTGGTCGCGCGCAGCGACGCCGATCTGGCCCGCGCCGCGCGCGATCAAGCGCGCGCGCAACTGGCCGGCGCGGAAGCTCAGATCAACCAACAGATCGCCTCGACCCAGACCTCGCAACTCAACCTGCAGCGCACCGTGATCCGCGCGCCGGTCGACGGCGTGGTGCTGACCCGCACGGTCGAGCCTGGGCAGACCGTGGCCGCGAGCCTGCAATCGCCGGTGCTGTTCCAGATCGCCGAGGATCTGTCGAAGATGGAGATCGTGCTGGCCATCGACGAGGCCGACATCGGCCAGGTCAAGGCGGGCCAGGGCGTGGACTTCACCGTCGACTCTTTCCCCGACCGCAAATTCCGCGGCGCCGTGCAGCAAATGCGTTTGTCGGCGACCAACACCAGCAATGTCATCACCTATCCGGTGGTGGTGTCGGTCGACAACGCCGACGGCGTGCTGTTGCCGGGCATGACCGCCAACGCCGAGATCGAAGTCAGCCATCGCGACGGCGTACTGCGCGTCGGCAACGCGGCGCTGCGCTACAAGCCGGGCGACGACGATGCGGCCGCGGCGGGCGCGTCGGGCGGCGCGAACGGCGCGCAGCGCAGCGGCCTGGGCAACGATCTGCCGGCGCTGGCCGACAAGCTCAAGCTCGATGCCAGCCAGAAAGCGTTGTTCGACGGCGCGCTGGCCCAGATGAAACAACGCATGGCCGCGCGCGTGGCCGCGCCGCCGGCCGGCGCCAGCGGCGGCCCGCCCGGCGGCGCGCCGACCATCATCATGGGCGGCCGCGGTCCGGGCGGCGGCAACAACAATCGCAATGCCAACAGCAATGGCGGCGCCCCGTCCGGGGCCGCGCGTCAGCGCTTGCAGGAGCGCTTCAACCAGCAGTTCTCCGGTTTCCGCGAGGCGCTCACCGAGGCGCAACGCAAGCAATGGGACGGCGAGATCGCCGCCCTGGTCAGCGCGCGCCGGGCGCCGCTGTACAAGCTGGTCGACGGCAAGGCGCAGGCGGTGGTGGTCCGGGTCGGCGTCAGCGACGGCACTTGGACCGAGGTCTCGGGCAACATCAAGGAAGGCGACGAGATCATCGTCGGCAGCGGGCGCGCGAGCCAATGAGCGCGGTCGGCGGCAAGCCCGCGGTGATCGAGACGCGCGATCTGGGCAAGGTCTATTCGCCCGGGTCCGAGGCCGAGGTGATCGCGCTGCACGGCGTGGAATTGTCGATCGCGCGCGGCGAGTTCGTCGCGATCATGGGGCCGTCGGGTTCGGGCAAATCCACCTTGATGAATCTGATCGGTTGCCTCGACACGCCCACCAGCGGCGTGTACCTGTGCGACGGCGTCGACGTGGCCAGCCTGGATGCCGAGGAGCGCGCGATCCTGCGCCGCGACAAGATCGGTTTCGTGTTCCAGGGTTTCAATCTGCTCTCGCGCATGAGCGCGCTGGAGAACGTGGCGATGCCGATGGGCTATGCCAACGTTCCCCGCGTGGAGCGCCTGCAGCGCGCGCAAGCCGCGCTGGAAGCGGTCGGCCTGGGCCCGCGTTCCAATCACCGGCCCAGCGAACTGTCCGGCGGCCAGCAGCAACGCGTGGCGGTCGCGCGCGCGCTGATCAACCGGCCGCCGGTCATCCTCGCCGATGAGCCCACCGGCGCGCTGGATACGCGCACCGGCGAGGAGATCCTGGCGTTGTTCAAGAGTCTGCAGGCGCAAGACCACACCGTGGTGTTGATCACCCACGATCCGGATGTGGCCGCGCATGCGGACCGGATTTTCGTGATGCGCGACGGTGAGTTGCACGTGCAGGAGGCCGGCGCATGAACTTCCTCGAAGTGCTGCGCACCGCGGTATTCGCATTGCGAGGCAATTGGTTGCGCAGCGCGCTGACGTCGTTGGGCGTGATCATCGGCATCGCCGCGGTGATCGTGATGGTGTCGGTCGGGCAGGGCACCCAGTCGGAGATCGACAAACTGGTCTCGGGCCTGGGTTCCAACCGCCTGGACATCAGTTCCGGCGGCGGCGGGCGCGGCACCGGCGGCGTGCGCTTGAGTTCGTCGAGCTTCTTCACCCTGACCGAAGCCGACGGCGAGGCGATCCGCAGCGAAGTACCCGAAGTGCAGTACGTGGCCGCGTCCTTGCGCGGCGGGACTCAGGCGGTGTTCGCCGAGAACAACTGGTCGACCCAGTGGCAGGGCGTGCAGACCGATTTCTTCGACATCAACGGCTGGAGCATCGCCGCCGGTTCGAGTTTCGAGACGCGCGATTACGGCAGCGCCGCCAAGTCGGTGATCCTGGGCGAAACCGTGCGCCGCGAACTGTTCGGCGACGAGGACGCGATCGGCCAGACCATTCGCCTGGGGCGGGTGCCGTTCACCGTGATCGGCACGCTCAAGCCCAAGGGCCAGGGCGGTTTCGGCCAGGATCAGGACGATGTGGTGCTGGTGCCGCTGGAAACCGGGCGCCGCCGCCTGCTCGGCGCGATGGGCCTGCCCAACGGCGCGGTGATGCAGATCGCGGTCGGCGTCGGCCGCGCCGAAGACGTGTCCTACGCGCAGGAGCAGATCGAGGGACTGCTGCGTCAGCGTCACCGCATCCAGCCCGGCGCCGACGACGATTTCAGCGTGCGCAACATCGCCGAGGTAGTGGCCACGCGCACCCAGACCACCCGCTTGATGTCGCTGCTGCTCGGCGCAGTGGCGACGATCTCGCTGATCGTCGGCGGCATCGGCATCATGAACATCATGCTGGTGTCGGTGACCGAGCGGATCCGCGAGATCGGCCTGCGCATGGCGGTCGGCGCGGGCCCGCGCGACATCCAGCGCCAGTTCCTCGCCGAGGCGATGTTGATCTCGCTGATCGGCGGCGCGTTCGGCATCGCGATCGGCGTGGTCGGCACCTTGCTGGTCGGCAAGCTCGGCGCTCTGCCGGTGGCCTTGAACGGGCAGGTGATCGGGTTGGCGGCGGGGTTCTCGATCGCGACCGGTTTGTTCTTCGGCTATTACCCGGCGCGCAAGGCTTCGCAGTTGGATCCGATCGAGGCCTTGCGCCAGCAGTGAGCCGTGCCGTGCGCAGCGGGCGCAACGCTCTCGTTCGAAGATCGGCCGCGGCCCTGCCGAAAAACGGCGTGGCCGCCGACTACGACTATAGGCACGGTCGCCGGTGCCCGGGCCATGACATCGTTTGCGCATCCCAGGGTGCGGAGCGCGAATGAAGAAGCGGTGGCTGAGTGCGTTGCTGTTGATCTGCGCGGCCGGCTCGCAGGCGCAGGGCATCGAGCCGGCGCCGACGACGGTGATGATCCTGGGCGTGGACCATGCCGTCCAACTCGTCGCCAGTAACGATCGGCCGGCGCTGCTGGATGCGTTCCTCGACCGCGCAGCACCCGATGCGATCTGCATCGAGCGCGCGCCCGAAGCCTACGCCCGCGGCGACTTCTACGAGTTCACCTACGAGGTCCAGGACGTGGTGGTGCCGTTCGCGCGCCGGCATCGGATCGAGTTGTGTCCCATCGATTGGCAACCGCCGGCCGAAGACGCCGAACTCGGTTTCGGCATCGACTTCGAGACGCCGCCGGAGCTGCGTCCCGCCAAGGGCGTGCACCAGTTTCTGAAGTTCGGCCAGGACAGCCTGGCGCGCGATTTCTTCCACGCCGACGGCCCCAACAATCTCGAGCGCGTCATCCGTTGGACGGCGACGCCGGCGGCGCGCGGCAAGGACGATCTGCCCCGGCGGCTGTACCTGTATCGCACCTACCTGCAAGCGCGCCGCGTCGCCGCCGCCGCACGGGCACACCCAGGCGGCACCGTGGTCGTGGTGGTGGGCGAATTCCACAAGCACGATATCAAAGCGGTTTTGAAGGACGAGCCGGGTATCCGGCTGGTGCAGCCTTCGTCGTTGGGCCGTCCCGGCGAGGCGGAGATCGAAGCGCACGACCGGCCCGAGTACCGCGTGGCGATCGCCAGCTTCAACTTGCTCGGCACGCAGTCGTCGAGCGGTGCGATCGATTGGGGTTTCGTGCGCGGCGCGGTCGAAGCCTTGGAAGCGACCGGCACCACGCCGCAAACGCAGTTGTTCCGCACCCGCCTGGATCTGCTGGAGGGACGGATCCGGCGAGGCGAGGCGATCGAACGATACCGGGTGATCGCGGCATCGGCGGGGGACGCGAAGTTTTCCTGGAACGGGGTCAAGGATTCGGCGCGGGTGGATTCCTATTTCGATCCCTTCGGCAATCTCGACGTGCGCCGGCGCGCTTTGCTGGAAGCCGCGCGCGAGCTGCTCGCCGCGCGCGATCGCCCGCGCGCGGAGCGCTTGCGCGATGAATGCCTGGCCGGGCTGAGCCCGCGCCAGCGCGCTCAGCTGCTCGGTTATTGGCAGCGCGACGTGGTCGAGGCGGGCACCAAAACGCGGCCTTGATTCTTGCCGGCCGCGTGGCCGACGGATCCGCGGCCAGGCTCGGGCTGACCCAAGGCCGCGATCGAGCCCGACGCCGCGGACCTCGCCGCCTTCGCTCGACTTGCGGGCGACCCTGCTTACGCGCCGCAGGCGCCAGACCGAGCCTTGTCCCGGCGCAAACGGCCGCAGAGTCGAACCGGCGTTCGGCGCATCGACAGGTCCGGTCCGCGGCCACCGCCCTGGGGCGCGACGGTGCTGCCGCGGCGCTCCATCGGCGCTGAACGCCATGCCCGCTCGCCCTGGGCGGAGGGCAGCGCCGCCGGGCTTGTGGCAAAATCCCCGCCTTGCAGCGGCCGCCGGCCGCCTACGGCCGGCCCCGGCCGGCACGATCGAGACCCGCACGCCATGCCGACCTCCGAGCCGTCTCAGCCCGCGCGCCCCGCTTCCCGCGGTCGTGCGCCCTGCCGCCTTGCGGTCGCATCGGAGCAGCGCCGGCATGGCTGACGAATACGGGCACCTCCCGCGCGGTCCGGGCCGCATCCTCAAGGCGGCGACCTGGTCCTTTCAGGGCCTGCGCGCGGCCTGGCTGCACGAGTCCTCGTTCCGGCTGGAGGTCTATCTGTTCCTGGTGTTGGCGCCGGTGGGCTGGCATTTCGGCGCCACCGGGGTCGAACGCGCCCTGCTGATCGGCTCGATCCTGTTGGTGCTGAGCGTGGAACTGCTCAATTCCGCGGTCGAGGCGGTGATCGAACGCTACGGCCCGGAGTTCCATGAGCTGGCCGGCCGCGCCAAGGACATGGGCTCGGCGGCGGTGTTCGTGCTGTTGATGAACGTGCTGCTGGTGTGGGCCGCGATTCTCGGTCCGCGCCTGTGGCAACACCTGATGGGCTGAGCGCGGCCCAGCGCCGCATCGCGCATCCAAGAACGGCGCCGTCCGCGCCGTTCGACCCGGGCCGTCGCGGCGGCCCGAGCTGCCCGCACCGAGGCTGCGGGCGATTTCGTTATCCATCTTGAGGTAAGCCGTACGTGACTGACGTGATTTCCCTACTCGCCGATCCGCAGGTCTGGATCACCCTGATCACCCTGAGCGCGATCGAAATCGTGCTGGGCATCGACAATCTGGTGTTCATTTCGATCGCGGTCAGCAAGCTGCCGTTCGATGAGCGCGAGAAGGCCCGCAAGTTTGGTATCGCGGTGGCCTGCATCAGCCGAATCGCGCTGCTGTTGACCCTGGCCTGGCTGGCCGGCCTGACCAGCGATCTGTTCACCGTGCTCGGCCAGGGCATCTCGGTGCGCGATCTGGTGCTGATCCTCGGCGGCGCGTTCTTGCTGGTGAAGGGCTCGATGGAGATCAAGGATCTGATCGTCGGCGAGGGCGACTCCGACGATGTGCACACCAAGCCGGCGGCGTCGTTCATGATGGTGATCGCGCAGATCGCGGTGATCGACATCGTGTTCTCGCTGGACTCGGTGATCGCCGCGGTCGGCATGGCCAATCACACTCCGGTGATGGTCGCCGCGATCCTGTTGGCGGTGGCGGTGATGCTGCTGGCGGCCAAGCCGCTGGGCCATTTCATCGACAACAACCCGACCATCAAGATGCTGGCGCTGGCCTTCATCGTGCTGGTCGGCGTGTATCTGATTGCCGACGGCGTGGAAGTGCATATTCCCAAGGGCTACATCTACGGCGCGATGGGTTTCTCGGCGCTGGTGGAATGTTTGAACCTGTGGGCGAAGAAGCGCGCGCTGCGCCGGGTGACCGCCGAGTAAGCGCGCCCGCCGCGGCGTTGCGTCATCGAAAGGCCGGCGAGCGATCGCCGGCCTTTTTCGTTGGCCGTCGCCGGTGTCGTTGCAGGAGGTCTTTTGTAGCTTGTAGGAGGCCTTTTGTAGAAGGAGGTCTTTTGTGGGAGGGGCTTCAGCCCCGACGCTTTTCGCCCAGAGCATCGGGATTCGCCAATCCGGATCGAACAGCGTCGGGGCTGAAGCCCCTCCCACAAAAGACCTCGGATCCCGTAAGAGACTCTCGGATCCCGTAAGAGAGCTCGAATCCCGCGACAGACCTCCGATTGCCTCCCCCTCGCAAGTGCCTCGCTCCGTTTGGCCGCCGACCCGCATCGTCACACGCCGTCCATTGCGCCCCCCGCCATCCGATGCTGCAATGCGGCCGTCATCCCGTTGGAGTGCCGCCTCATGTTCCGTGCCCTGATCGTGCTCGCCCTGACCGCGCTGCTCAGCGGCTGCGGCTACAACACCATCCAGCAGAAAGATGAAGCGGTCACCGCGGCGTGGTCGCAGGTGCTCAACGTCTACAAGCGCCGTGCCGATCTGGTGCCGAATCTGGTCGCGACGGTAAAGGGTTACGCCAGCCATGAGCAGCAAGTGCTGATCCAGGTCACCGAAGCGCGCGCCAAGGTCGGCAGCATCAACGTCAACGCCAACGATCCGGCCTCGCTGCAGCAGTTCGAGCAGGCCCAGGGCGAACTGCGCGGCGCGATCGGCCGGCTGCTGGTGGTCAGCGAAAACTATCCCCAGCTCAAGGCCGATCAGAGCTTCCTGAGCCTGCAGACCCAGTTGGAAGGCACCGAGAACCGGATCACCGTGGAGCGCCAGCGTTACATCACCACGGTGCAGGACTACAACACCTTCATCCGCAAGTTCCCGACCAATCTGACCGCGAAGATGTTCGGTTATGCGGTCAAGCCCAATTTCACCGTCGACAATCCGGTGCAGATCCAGGAAGCGCCGAAGGTCGAATTCGGCCAGCCCGCGCAGCCGGCGGCCAATCCGCCGGCCCCGGCCAAGGGCTGATCGCGTCGCGATGCCGGCGATCCCGGCGCTGATGCCGACGACGATGCGCCGCGTGCGGCGCCGTTGGATCGGTCCGCTCGCGGCCGGACTGCTGGCGATGCTGTCGCTGGTGCCGGCGCTGGCGCAGGACGGCGCGCAAGCGCTGAAGTCGCCGCCCGAGGTCGCGCAAGCGCCGGCCGCGACGCCGGCGGCCGAAGAAGCGCCGGCCGGCGACGCGACGATCCCGCCGATGCCTTCGCCGGTGGTCGACACCACCGGCACGCTGAGCCCCGCGGTCCGCGATTCGCTCGAGGCGCAGGCGCTCGACCTGCAGCGGCGCAAGGGCGCGCAGTTGCAGATACTGATCGTGCAGACCACCCGGCCGGAGGAAATCGAGACCTACGCGGTGCGCGCGTTCGAGCAATTCAAGCTGGGCCGCAAAGGCATCGACGACGGCGTGCTGCTGCTGGTGGCCAAGGACGACAGACGCGTGCGCATCGAAGTCGGCTACGGCCTGGAAGGCGCGATCACCGACGCCCAGGCCGGACGCATCATTCAGGAATACATCACCCCCCGATTCCGCGTCGGCGACTACGACGGCGGTATCGGCGAGGCCAGCCAGATGCTGATCAAGCTCATCGACGGCGAACCGTTGCCGGCGCCGCTGGCCGAGTCGCAGGGCGGCGGCAGGGCGCCCCAGGGCGATTGGGTGCTGGGTTTGATGATCGGTATTTTCGCCGGTGGCTTCGTCCACTTTCTGCTGAGCCGCGTGCCGATGTGGGTGCGCGGCTTGATCGGCGGCGTCGCGATCGGCGCAGGCACCTTGCTGTTGTTGCCGCTGACCGGTTGGGCGGTCGCCTGGGCGGCGGTGGCGGGCGCGGTCGTCGCCATGCTCGGTCGCTCCGGCGGGGTGTACGTGGGCGGCGGCTCGGGCAGCTACGGCGGAGGTGGCTGGGGCGGTGGAGGCGGCGGCTGGTCGGGCGGTGGCGGTTCCAGCGGAGGCGGCGGCGCCTCGGGGAGTTGGTGATGCGCGTGCTGCGGCATTTGTTCGCGCCGTCTTCGCGGCGGCTGTTTCCCGAGGTCAGCCTGCAACGCATCGGCGCGGCCATCGCGGCCGGCGAGGCCAGGCATCGCGGTCAATTGTGTTTCGCGGTCGAATCGCGGCTGAGCGTGCGCGAGCTGCTCGACGGCCGCGACGCGCGCCAGGCCGCGTTGTCGGCCTTCGCGCAACTCGGGGTCTGGGATACGGCGGCCAACAACGGGGTATTGCTGTACCTGTTGCTGGCCGATCACCGCATCGAGATCGTGGCCGATCGCGGTTACGACACGCGGGTCGGCGACGAGCGCTGGCAGGCGGTGTGCGAAAGCATCCAGCGGGCCTTGGCGGCGGGCGAGCCCGAAGCGGCGGTGCTGGGCGGCGTGGCGGCCTTGTCGGAGATCATCGCAGAGCAATTCCCGCGCGCGGCGGACGACGCGGCCGGCGAGGGCAACGAACTGGCGGACCGGCCGGCGCGGCTTTGATCGCCCGGCTTCGACGCTGCGGCTTGGCTTGCCCGGGATGGATTTGACCCATGCGGCATGAGCTTTGCTTTTTGTGGGAGGGGCTTCAGCCCCGACGCCTTTCGATCAGGTATCGAAACTGTATGGCTAGCTGATCGAAAACCGTCGGGGCTGAAGCCCCTCCCACAAAAGCAGCGCCCGCCCGAACCCGATCCGGCCCAACCCACGCTGAAACACAGTGTTCGCCTGCCCCCGGCGGCCGCAACCGGCACCCCGGCTGAGGGCGGCCTGGGGCACAATAAGCCGGTCATCCGCCCCCGAGCCTGTCCCGCCGCATGACCATCCTGCACCAGATCGATCCGATCGCGCTTCATCTCGGCCCGCTGCAAATCCATTGGTACGGGATCATGTATCTGCTCGGCTTCGTCACCGCCTGGTGGCTGGGCCGACAGCGCGTGCGCGCCGGCCGTTTGCCCGGCGTCAACGAACAGGCCTACGGCGATCTGCTGTTCTACGCCATGCTCGGCGTGGTGCTCGGCGGACGCCTGGGCTACGTGTTCTTCTACAACTTCGCCGAGTTGCTCAAAGACCCGTTGATGCTGTTCCGGATCTGGGAAGGCGGCATGAGCTTCCACGGCGGCCTGCTCGGCGTGATGGGCGCGGCGTGGTGGTGGGCGCGCAGCCAGCGCACGCATTTCTTCGACGTGATGGATTTCGTCGCGCCGCTGGTGCCGCCGGGACTGGGCTTCGGCCGCCTGGGCAACTACGTCGGCGGCGAGTTGTGGGGCAAGTTCACCGACGGCGGCTGGGGCGTGATCTTCCCGCGTGCACCGGAGTTCGCCAACTGGACCACGCAGCAATTGCAGACTCAGTACGCCGCCGGCGCGCTGGATCGCTACGCGCGCCATCCCTCGCAGCTGTATCAGGCCGCGTTGGAAGGGCTGACCATGTTCGTGGTGCTGTGGTGGTTCTCGCGCAAGCCGCGTCCGCGCTACGCGGTGTCGGGCATGTTCGCGCTGCTGTACGGCTGCTTCCGTTTCCTGGTCGAGTTCGTGCGCGTGCCCGATGCGCAGCTCGGCGATCAAGGCTATCTGGCGTTCGGCTGGCTGACCATGGGCCAGGTGCTGAGCACGCCGTTGATCGTGCTGGGCCTGTTCTGGTTGTGGCTGTCGACCCGTTCGCCGACCCTGCAGCCGCAGCCGCTGGCGGCCGAAAACCAGGCCGCATCCGCGCCGGCGAAGGGCTGAGCCATGCAGCAATACCTCGATCTGCTTCGTCATGTACTCGAGCACGGTGCGGAGAAGGCCGATCGCACCGGCACCGGCACGCGCAGCGTGTTCGGCTGGCAGCTTCGGTTCGACTTGAACGCCGGGTTTCCGTTGGTCACCACCAAGAAGCTGCACCTGCGCTCGATCGTGCACGAGCTGCTGTGGTTCCTGAAGGGCGAAACCAACATCGCCTATCTCAAGGACCACAAGGTCAGCATCTGGGACGAGTGGGCCGATGGCGACGGCGAGCTCGGGCCGGTCTACGGCAAGCAATGGCGACGCTGGTCCGGCGCCGACGGCGTGGAGATCGATCAGATCCGCTGGGTGATCGACGAAATCAAGCGTAATCCCGATTCGCGCCGGCTGATCGTCAGCGCCTGGAACGTGGCCGACCTGCCGCGGATGGCGCTGATGCCCTGCCATGCGCTGTTCCAGTTCTACGTCGCCGACGGTAAGCTCAGCTGCCAGCTCTATCAGCGCAGCGGCGACATCTTCCTCGGCGTGCCGTTCAACATCGCCAGCTACGCGCTGCTGACCCATATGGTCGCGCAGATCTGCGGCCTGGGCGTGGGCGATTTCGTCCATACCCTCGGCGACGCGCATCTGTACTCGAATCACTACGATCAGGCGCGCGAACAGCTCTCGCGCACGCCGCGCGCATTGCCGACCTTGAAGCTCAATCCGCAGGTGAGCGATATCTTCGGTTTCAGCTACGAGGACATCGCCATCGAAGGCTACGACCCCTTGCCGGCGATCAAGGCGCCGGTGGCGGTTTGAGGATGGCGAGGTGACGTCCGCGCCGTCGTCGCGACTGCGCGTGGCGGGGTGGGCGCTGTTGCTGTTGCCGTGCCTGAGCGCATGCATGCGGCCCGGCGAAGACTCCTCGATCGCGTTGCAGACCGTGGCGCCACAGGCGGGATCGGCGCTGAAAGCGCTGCCGGAACCATTGCCGCCCAAGGCCCCGATCGAACCTGGCGTACGTGCCGAACCCGAAGCCGACGTGTCCTTGCCCGACGGCAGTGCGGCCGACGCGGCGCATGCGTTCTACCGCCTGCATCTGCAGCTGCACGCCAGCGGCCTGCCGGTCGGCGAAGACCTCGCGCGTTACCGGCCGCTGCTGTCCAGGCGCTTGCTGGCGCTGATGGAGCCGGCCGCGCGCGAACGCGATCGCATGATCGCGCAGGAGCCCGGCTTGAAGCCGCCCTACATCGAGGGCGATATGTTTTCCGGCTTGGCCGACGGCGTGACCGGGTTCGAGCTCGGCAAGCGCAGTGTGCTCGGACCGGGCCGGGAAAGTTTCGAGATCGAATTCGTCTGCGTCGATTCGGATGTGACCGTGCGTCGGAACAATCGCGCGTCGATGGTGCGCGAGGATGGCCGATGGAAGCTCGACGATGTCGAGTACGGCGAGATCGACCCCGGCGACGGGGATTTCGTCGCGCAAGGACGCCTTTCGGATTCGCTCAAGTGATCCCGTCCGCCTGACCGCCACGGCGCAAGGAGTTCCGCATGACCCGTCTGGTACTGATCGCCGCGCTCGACCGCAACCACGCCATCGGCCGCGACAACGCATTGCCGTGGCGTTTGTCCGACGATCTCAAACGCTTCAAGGCGTTGACCCTGGGCAAGCCGCTGCTGATGGGGCGCAAGACCGCGCAGTCGCTGGGTCGCGCGCTGCCCGGACGGCGCAACCTGGTGCTGACCCGGTCCGGTGAGGTGCCGTTCGCCGGCATGGAGGCGGTGGGCTCGACCGAACAGGCATTGGAGCGGGCCCAGACCGACGGCGCCGCCGAGTTGTGCGTGATCGGCGGCGGCGAGGTCTACGCGCTGTGCCTGGCCTCGGCCGCGCGCATGCACTTGACCCGGGTCGATACCCAGGTCATCGGGGCCGACGCGTTCTTCCCGCGTTTCGACAGCGGCGAGTGGCGGGTGGAATGGCGCGAGTCGCACGCGGCCGACGCGCGCAACGAATTCGACTTCGAGTTCGTCGACTACGCGCGGGTCGGCATGGACTGAGTCGCGCCGACCGCGCACGACGAATCTTGAAGCCGGTTGCGATTGCGGCGCGGCGATTGCGGCACAGTGACGCGGACACGAGCGCGGCGCGAACCGGCGCCGGCTCCCACGACGGAGTGGCGGCGCATGAGCGGAATCGGTTCTCTACGCGATATCGAAGCCTTGGAAAGCGCGGGTCCGCCGGACTTGCCGTCGAACACGCTGGAGATGATCGCGCGCGGCGCGGCGCTCGACCCGGATGCGCCGGCCTTGTCGTTCTTCCTGCGCACCGACGACCACGCCCGCGCCGAGTGTTGGAGCTACGCGCAGTTCCTGCGCCAGATCCATCGCAGCGCCAATACGTTTCATGCCCTGGGCGCGAGGCCCGATTCGGTGATCGCCTACGTGCTGCCGAATCTTCCGGAAACCCACTTCGTGCTGTGGGGCGGCGAGGCCGCGGGCATCGTCATGGCGATCAATCCGCTGCTCGACGCCGAGGCGATCGGAGCGCTGCTGGCAGAAGCCGGCGCCAGCATCCTGGTGACGTTGGCGCCGTTCCCGGGCGTGGACCTGTGGTCGCGCGTGCTCAAAGCCCTGCCGGCGGCGAGCGGCCTGCGTCATTTGCTGCTGGTCGATCTGGCGCGGCATGTGCCGGGGCCCAAGCGGATGGCCGCGCGTTTGCTCGGGCGGCGCGAACGCTGGCGTCTGCACGGCTGGAGCGGTCTGCGCGGCGCGGTGCCGGCGCGGATCGATATCCACGATTTCGAACGCGCCACGCGGGCGCGGCAAGGCGAGGGACTCGACAGCGGCCGCCGCATCGAGGCCTCGGATCGTTCGTCCTACTTCTGCACCGGCGGCACCACCGGCCTGCCGAAAATCGCGGTGCGCACCCACGGCAACGAGGTCGCCAATGCCTGGAGCGCGGCGCGATTCTTCGGCGAGGGCATGGGTTCGAACAAGAATCTGTTCTGCGGCCTGCCGCTGTTTCACGTCAATGCGACCATGGCGACGGGCCTGATGCCGTTTTCGCTCGGCGCGCACGTGATCCTGGGCACGCCGCAGGGCTATCGCGGCGAGGGCGTGGTGCAGCGCTTTTGGGAACTGGTCGAGCGACACCGCATCCATTTCTTCAGCGGCGTGCCGACCCTGTACGCGGCGCTGATGCAGGTGCCGGTCGCCGGTCGCGACGTGTCGTCGCTGGAATACGGACTGTGCGGCGCGGCGCCGATGCCGGTGGAGGTGTTCCGCGGCTTTCAGGAACGCACCGGCCTGAAGATTCTGGAAGGCTACGGGCTGACCGAATCGACGTGCGTGAGCAGCCTCAACCCGCCGTTCGGAGAACGCCGCGTGGGTTCGATCGGCCTGCGTCTGCCGGGTCAGCGGATGAAGGCGGTGGTGCTCGATGAGACCGGCGCTTATCTGCGCGATTGCGCGATCGAGGAGATCGGCGTCGTCGCGGTCAGCGGGCCGAACGTGTTCGCCGGCTACAAGGACCCCGCGCAGAACCGCGAGGTATGGATCGATTGCGGCGACGGGTTGCGCTGGCTCAACACCGGCGACCTGGGGCGGCAGGATGCAGACGGGTATTTCTGGCTCACCGGCCGGCGCAAGGATCTGATCATCCGCGGCGGCCACAATATCGACCCGGCGTCGATCGAGGCGCCGCTGCATCGGCATCCGGCGGTGGCGATGGCCGCCGCGGTCGGGCGGCCGGACGCGCACGCCGGCGAGGTGCCGGTGGCATACGTGCAATTGCAGGCCGGCGCGAGCGCGAGCGAGGAAGAACTGTTGAACTTCGCCCGCGAGCAGGTGGCCGAACGCGCGGCGGTGCCGCGCGCGATCCATATCGTCGACGCTCTGCCGCTGACGCCGGTCGGCAAGATCTACAAGCCGGCGCTGAAGCAGCGCGAGATCGCCGATGCATTGCGCCAGGCCCTGGACGAAGGCGAGGTGGCCACGCAGTCGCTGGCGGTGCGCGAACAAGGATCGCGCGGCGTGGTGGTCGAAGTGCGCTTGCGCGATCCGGCGCAGGCCGATACGGCGGCGCGGATCCTCGGCCTGTACGCCTTCGCGTTCGAGCTGGGCTCGGACGGGGATTGAGCTCGCGATGTTCGCGGCTGCGAGATCTATGTGGGAGGGGCTTCAGCTCCGACGCTTTTCGGTCAGATCGCGCGCATGGTGGCCGAAGTGCGCTTGCGCGATCCGGCGCAGGCCGATATAGCGGCGCGGATTCTCGGCCTGTACGCCTTCGCGTCCGAGCTGCTTTCGAGCTGCGTTCGTGTGGGGATGAGTTGGCGTTCTTCGCGGCTGCGAGGTCTATGTGGGAGGGGCTTCAGCCCCGACGCTTTTCGGTCAGATCGCGCGGCATGGTGGTCGAAGTGCGCTTGCGCGATCCGGCGCAGGCCGATACGGCGGCGCGGATTCTCGGCCTGTACGCCTTCGCGTCCGAACTGCTTTCGAGCTGCGTTCGTGCGGGGATGAGTTGGCGCTCTTCGTGGCTGCGAGGTCTTTGTGGGAGGGGCTTCAGCCCCGACGCTTTTCGGTCAGATCGCCATGTCGGGCCGAAAAGCGTCGGGGCTGAAGCCCCTCCCACAAAAGACTTCGTGGCTTGCTTCAATGCCCGATGCCCGATGCCCGATGCCTTGATGCCTTGATGCCTCGATGCCGACAAGCCTCAGCGCTGCGGGCCTCGATACTCGATACTCAACGCGCCGCAGTCGCCGCGCCGCTCTTCAACACCGGACGGTAATGCCCGGTGATCGTGTAGTCGAACAGCACGTCGTCTTCCTGGGTGCCGCGCGCGATGTTGTGCAGCATCAGTGGGCGTTGGCGGTCCCAGGATTTGCGGTCGGAGACGATGCCGATATGTGGCACGCCGCTGCGCAGTTCCCAGGTGACCAGATCGCCGGGACGATAATCGGCCGCGCGGTCGCTGACCGGCAACGACCAGCGCTGGCGTTCGAACCAGCGTTGCAGGTTCGGCACTCGGCGGTGATCGATGTTGCGGTCGGTGGAATTCGCGCGCCAGATCGTCGGGTAGCTGGCGAAATGGGCGCGCATGTCTTCGTGCACGGTCTGCTGCAGGTCGATGCCCTGGGTGCGCAGCGCGCGGATCACCACGTCGGTGCACACGCCGCGCTCGGCGGCGACGTCGCCGCCGGGATAGGCCAGGCGGACATAGGCGGGGTCGTAGTAGCGGGTCACGCCGATCTGCGCGCGCGCCGCGGCTACCAGCGGCGGCGAAGGTGCGGCGGGCACTTGCGCGCTGCGCGCGGGATCGTTGCGCGCAGCGGTTTTCGACGGCTCCGGCGGTTGCGGCGCGCGCGAGCAAGCGGCGAGCAGGACGGTCGTCGCGACCGCCGCCAGGATCGATGCGAATCGACGCCGTCCGTGGCGCATGCGGCTCAGCCTTGCCCCTGCGTCGGCCGCGGCGCTTGCGGCGGTCGCGGCCGCGGCGGATGCGCGGGCACGTCGCGGCCGGGCACCTGCACCAGCCGCAGCTCGTCGGTGTCCAGTTGCAGCGCGGTGAGCTTGCCGCCCCAGACCGCGCCGGTGTCGATCGCGTGCACGCCATGGCCGATGAACAAGCCCAGCGTGGACCAATGCCCGCACACGATCTTCAGGTCGCGCTCGGCGCGGCCGGGCACTTCGTACCACGGATACAGACCGACCGGCTGCGTGCCCGGGCTGCCCTTGTCCTCGAACGCGATGCGGCCGCGCGGCGTGCAATAGCGCAGACGGGTGAAGATGTTGATGATCGCGCGATGGCGGTCGATGCCGGCCAGCTTGGGATTCCACGCCGGCCGATCGCCGTACATGTTCTTGAGCAGGCGCCGGTACTGATCGCTGTGCAAGCGCTCCTCGACCTCGCGCGCGTGGCGCTCGGCCATCGTGGTGGTCCAATTCGGCGCCAGGCCGGCGTGCACCATCATCCAGCCGAGTTTGCGGTCGGTGTGGACCAGCTTCTGCAGGCGCAGCCAATCCAGCAGCATCGGCCCGTCCTCGGCCAGGACGACGCGCTGCAAGTCGGGATTGACCTTGCGCTTCTCTTCCTCGGTGCGCTGGCCGATCGCCAGCAAGGACAGATCGTGATTGCCGAGCACGGTCACGCTGTGCTCGCGCAGCGAATGCACCAGCCGCAGGGTTTCCAGCGATTGCCCGCCGCGGTTGACCAGATCGCCGCAGAACCACAGTTGGTCTTGCGCCGGATCGAACGCGATTCGTTCCAGCAGCCGCTGGGTGGCGTCGTAACAACCTTGCAGGTCGCCTATTGCCCAAACGCTCATACGCCGTCCGCGCTCAATGCAGGGTGCGCGGAATGGTGAGCGTGAACGTCGGAACCGGCGCTTCGAATTGGGTGCCGTCGTCGGCCACCATCGCGTAGCTGCCCTCCATCGTTCCCAGGCTGGTCTCCAGCACGGCGCCCGAGGTGTATTCGTAGTCGTCGCCGGGGCGCAGCCACGGTTGTTCGCCGACCACGCCGTCGCCGCGCACTTCCTGCACCTTGCCGTTGGCGTCGGTGATGACCCAGTGGCGCGACATCAGGCGCGCGGGAATCTTGCCGGTGTTGCGGATGTGGATGGTGTAGGCGAAGACATAGCGGTCCTGCTCCGGCTCGGACTGGTCGTCCAAGTAACGGGTGGCGACGTCGATGTCGAAGACGTAGTCGGGCGAGGGGTTCATGGCGGCAGTTTAAGCAAAGCTGGGATGAAGCGGGAATGAGTCTGGAAAATAACGGATAACGCGGCGCAAACGGGCAATCGACCGATCGCGGCGAACCCGCGGGCCGCGTGGCGGCCGCCGGTGGCGCGTGGGCCTCGGTCCGCCCGGAACACGGCACACGCGGCGCTTCGCAGTGCGTATACGCGCGATGAGGCTCGCAGGGATTCGCGTCTTGGGGCGGGTCCGCGCTCGCTCGGCAGGGGCGATGCGGCCCGTCGGCTCAGTGCGGCTCGGGCTCGATCGTTCCGTTCGCCTTGAGCCAACTCAGCCGGCTCACTTGGGTTCCGGTTCGATCGTTCCGTTCGCCTTGAGCCAATTGCTCAGGCGCACGAAGTCGGCCACCTCGATCTGCTCGGCGCGCGCGTCCGGGCGCAGGCCCGCGGCTTCGATCGCGGCGCCTTCGCAGATCTGCGAGAGCGCGTTGCGCAGGGTCTTGCGGCGCTGGCCGAAGGCGTCGCGGACCACGCGCGCGAACAAGGCGTGGTCGTCGATGCCGATCTTCTCGGGCGGATGCGGAATCATCCGCACCACCGCCGAATCCACCTTCGGCGGCGGCCGGAACGCGGCCGGCGGCACGTCGAACAGCGCGATCACCTGGCAATACGCCTGCAGCATCACGCTCAACCGGCCGTAGACCTTGCTGCCGGGGCCGGCGGCCATGCGGTCGACGACTTCCTTCTGCAGCATGAAGTGCATGTCGCGGATCGAGCCGGCATGGTCCAGGGCATGGAACAGGATCGGCGAGGACAGGTTGTAAGGCAGGTTGCCGACCAGTCGGATCGGGCCGCCGTTGTGCGCCAGGGCAGCGAAATCGACGGTCAATACGTCGCGATGGATCACTTCCAGCGTGCCATGGGCGCGCGCGCCCTCGGTGAGCGGGAAGATCAGATCGCGATCGAACTCGATCACGGTCAGTTCGCCGTGGCGGTCCAGCAGCGGAAAGGTGATCGCGCCCTGGCCGGGGCCGATCTCGACGAGGCGGTCGCCCGGCTGCGGATCGACGGCGTGGACGATCATCGAGATGATCCCCGCGTCGTGCAGGAAGTGCTGGCCGAGATGTTTTTTCGCTTCGGGCTTGAAGCCCTTGGCGTGGGTCTTGGCGGTGCCGGTCATGGCGTGGCTCCGGATGAGCGGCGGGTGCGTGCGATGTGCGCGCAGGTCTGGGCGGCGGCGATCAGGCTGGACGGGTCGGCCAGGCCGCGGCCGGCCAGGTCCAGCGCGGTGCCGTGATCGACCGCCACGCGCGGATAGGGTAGCCCCAGGGTCAGGTTCACGGCGCGTTCGAAGCCGCTGTACTTGAGTACCGGCAGGCCCTGGTCGTGGTACATCGCCAGCACCGCGTCGAAGCCGCGCAGCTTGGCCGGCAGGAAGGCGGTGTCGGCGGGCAGCGGGCCGATCAGGTCCAGGCCCTCGCCGCGCAAGGCGGCCAGGACCGGTTCGATCACTTCGATCTCTTCCATGCCCAGGTGCCCGGCTTCGCCGGCGTGCGGGTTGAGCCCAAGCACGGCGATGCGCGGGCGCTCGATGCCGAAGTCGGAGCGCAGGGCGGCGGCGACGGTGCGCAGGGTATGGGTCAGCGAGACCGGTTCGATCGCGTCGGCGACCGCGCGCAAGGGCAGGTGAGTGGTGGCCAGGCCGACCCGGACGATGTCGTTGGCGAGCATCATCACCACTTCGCATCCGGCCTGCCGGGCCAGCAACTCGGTGGTGCCGGTGTAGGCGATGCCGCCCTCGTTGATGACGGCCTTGTGCACCGGGCCGGTCACCAAGCCCTCATACGTCCCGTCCAGGCAGCCCTGGGCGCCCTCCAGCAGCGCCCGGATCACCGCGGCGGCATTGGCCGGCTCGGGCGTGCCGAAGGCCGGCAGGACCGGATTGGGGATCTCGACCAGGGCGAGCTCGCCCGGCGCCCGGGAGGGGCGATCGGGCGGCAGCAGGGTCAGGGGCAGGCCGAGCGCGTCGGCCGCGGCGCGCAGGCTGCGAGGATCGGCGAAGCCGACCAGATCGTAGTCGCGCGGCTGTTGCAGCAGCCGCACGCACAGCTCCGGCCCGACGCCGGCCGGCTCGCCCGGCACCAGCGCGAGCCGGGGCGGGGTCATCTCAACCGCCGGCCGGTTTGACCGGAACGGTGGTTTCGATGGCTTCGGCGCCCGGCGCGTTCGCTTCGGCACTCTTGCCGATGCGGAAGTCGACGAAGGCTTCGCCGCGCTTCTCGCGCAGGAAGCGGTTCCACTCTTCCTCGAGCTTGCGCCGGCCGATGGTCTCCTGGACCTGGGCGCGCTTGCTCTGGTCGGCCATGTCGCTCTGACGCGTGCCCAGGCGCTGGACGATGTGATAGCCGGCGGTGGTGTGGATCGGCTGCGAGATGTCGTTGTCGTTCAGCGAAGAGACCGCGCGGCCGAACTCGGGACCGAACTCGTCCTGGGTGAACCAACCCAGATCGCCGCCCTTGCCCTGGCTGCCCAGGTCTTCCGAGCTTTCCTTGACCACGTCCTCGAACTTGGCGCCGCCGGCGATGCGCGCGCGCAGGGTTTCGGCCTTGGCCTTGGCCTGCGCTTCGCTGGTGGTGTCGCCGATGCGCACCAGGATGTGGCGGGCGTGGTACTGGGTGACCATCTGCGGAGCGGCCTGGGAGGCGTCGCGCACTTCGACCAGCTTGAGCAGTTGGAAGCCGCTGGGGCCGCGGATCGGGTCGGTGACTTCGCCGGCCTTCATCGACTTCATCATCTCGCCGAACGCGGCCGGGATTTCGTCCTGGCTGCGCCAGCCCAGATCGCCGCCTTCCAGCGCGTTGGGGCTGTCGGAATAGCGCACGGCGGCGGCGTTGAAGTCCATCTCGCCCTTGGCGATCAGCGTCTTCACGCCGTCGATCTTCTTCTGCGCGGTGGCGATCTGCTCGGGCGTGGCGCCTTCGGGCAGGGCGACCAGGATGTGGGCCAGGTGGAACTGGGTACCGGTATTGGCCTGGGCCTTGAGCGCGGCGTCGATTTCGGCGTCGCTGACCGAGACCCGGGTCTGGGCGAAGCGCTGGCGCAGGCGCTGGACCAGCAGTTCGTCGCGGATCGAGGCGCGGAAGTCCGGGTAGGAGCTGCCGTCGCGCGCCAGTTGCTGGCGCAGCTGATCGACGGTGAGCTTGTTGGACTGGGCGATGCTGCCGATGGCCTGATCGATTTCCTGATCGGTCACGCGCACGCCGGTGCCCTGGGCCTGGGCGACCTGGATCTTGAGCAGGATCAGGCGCTCGAGCACCTGGCGCTCGAGCACGTCGCGCGGCGGCAGCTGTTCGCTGCGGCCGGCGTACTGGGTCAGGATGTTGGCGACGGCGCGGTCGAGCTCGGTCTTGAGGATCACGTCCTCGTCCACCACCGCGGCGATACGGTCGATCGGCTGGACATCCTGAGCGTAGGCGCTGTTGAACAGCAGACCGGCGGCAAGGAATCCAGCGACAACTGCCCCGAAGAGCGGGGGGCTCGCGAAACGTTTGTTCATAGGGTCGGGTCGAGGGTCGAGTCGTCGGCGTCGTTGCCGCGGTTTTCGCGGCTGACCGTGGGAGACGGCGGCGCCAGATAAAGGTCGTCGCGGTTATAGCCGAGAATAGCACGGCGCAAAACGCGCTCCGTGTTCTGGCCGGCTGAGCCTAGACCCTTGAGTTCGAACTCCACCTGAAAGGAGCTGTTGAGGTCTTCGGAGCGGTTGCGCTGGTAGCGGCGGGCGATGGCGCGTACCGCCAGGCAGCAGCTTTCCCACTGCACGCCGGCGATCTGCTCGAGGGGACGCTTGTCCTTGATCGAGTAGTAGTAGCGGCCGACCACGCTCCAGTTGTTGTTGATCGGGTACAGGAAGGAGAAATCGGCCTGCTCGTACTGGTCGCGCACATCGCGCGTGGCGTCCAGCGGCGCGGCCAGGTTGCGGCGGTAGCGGTAGGCGAAGTTGACCACGCCGGCGTTGCCGAACAGATAACGGGCGCGGAAGGTCGCCACGTCCTCGCTGCGCAGGCGCGGATCCCACTGGTAGGTCGCGTTGATGGTCCAGCGGTCGCTCGGCGAGACGCCGACATCGGCGACCCAGGCCGACTTGCCCTGCTTGATCGGGGTTTCCGAGCCGGCGACGACGCGGATGTCGTCGAAGTACTGGATCTGGCCGATGCTGGCCGACAGGCGCTCGCGGCCGTCCTCGGAGTTGATCAGGCGGGTCGTCAGCGCGGTGGTGAGCTGGTTCGCGTCGGTCTGGCGGTCGGCGCCGGAATAGCGGTTGTCGCGGAACAGCGCGCCCCAGCTGAACGACATCGGATTGGTGTCGAACAGCGGGATGCCGTCCTGGTCGCGGTACGGCGCGCGCAGGTAGAACACGCGCGGTTCCAGGGTGTGCAGGTAACGGTCGCCGCGGATTTCGGTCTCGCGGTCGAAGTACATGCCCGCGTCGATCGAGGTGATCGGCAGGCTGCGGCTCGGCGATTTGTTGTAGAAGCTGCGCACCAGCGCGTCGGTCTTGACCACCGGAACCGGGTCGTTGCGGTGGGCGAGGACGTAGGCGTCGGCCTGCTGGTTGGCCATCTGGGTGGCGAGCTCGCCGTCCAGTTCGTAGGCCGTGTAGCGCCAGGCCAGCTTGGGCCGGAAGAACCAGGCCGCGCCTTCCAGCGGGAAGCTGACGTAGGGCTTGATGTCGAAGCGGCTGCCGCCGGGAATCTCGCGGCGCAGGCCCGTCGGAGCGGCAGGATCGCCGGGAGTGAACTTCACGTCCTCGTGCTGGAACCGCACGGCCTCGGTGTCCATGCCGGTCTCGACCCAGCGGTTCCAGGGTTGGGCCCAGTGGAAGGTCGCGCGCGGCAGGCGGTCGTAGGCCAGCGCGGTTTCCTGCAGGGTGAAGTCGGCCAGCTGATTGTGGTCGGCGATGATGCTGGCGTCCCAGTAACGGCCGCGGCCGTACAGGCCGATCTCGCTGCGCAGCGAGGTCGCCGACTGGCCGTACAGGCTGTTGCTGAAGTCCTGCAGGTAATACTTGTCGCTGACCCAGGCCAGATTGGCGCCGACGTACCAGGTGCCGTCGAGTCGATGGGTGGCCTTGAGCGCGAATTCGCCGCGGTTGTCGGTCGGCATGCGGTCTTTGGGGATCTCGAACAGCCTGCCGCTGGGATCGTTGCGGCGGTAGTCGGTGTAGCGCCCCGGATCCTTGTCCGGCAGGTCGTCCTTGGGCATCCAGTTGCCCGAGACCTCGCCTGAGCCGTTCTCGTACAGCCAGCGGAACTCGCCGCCGATGGCCATGCCGCGCTTGCTCATGTAGCGCGGGAACAAGGTGGCGTCGTAGTTCGGGGCCAGGTTGAGGTAGATCGGCTGGCGCCAGTCGAAACCGTTCTTGCCCGAGAAGCCGATGTTGGGATACAGCAGGCCGGTGCGGCGGCGGTCGTCGATCGGGAAGGTCAGCCACGGCACGTACAGCACCGGGATCTTGCCGATCCGGATGGTCGCGTTGCGCGCCACGCCCATGCCTTCCTCGGTGTCCAGATCGATCCGGTGCGCGCGCAGTTCCCACACGCGCTGGTTCGGCGCGCAGGTCGAATAGGTCGAGCCGTGCAGCGAGCCCTTGGCGCCGTTCAAGTCGATGCGTTCGGCGCCGCCGTTGCCGCGGCGCGAGGTCAATTGGTATTCGACGTCGTCGATGCGGTGCTGGTCGGCGTTCTGGTCGCCCTCGGCGTGCTCGGCGACCAGGCGCATGCTCGAATCCTGGTAGCGCACGTGGCCTTCGGCCGTGTACTTGCCCGATTCCTGGTTGTAGCTGAGCTTGTCGGTGCCCAGGAACTGGTCGCCGCGGCTGAGCCGGACGTTGTCCTGGACCACGATGTTCTGCTCGTCGGCACCGCGCTGCAGGGTGCCGCCGTCGATGTCGGTGGGTTGCGCGGCGCGCTGATCGGCGGTGCCGGTCGGGGCGGGGGCGTCGTCGAAGGACGGCACCGCGTCGATCAGCGGGCACAGGCCCCAATTCTCGTTGTCGTCGGCCGCATAAGCGGGCAGAGCGATGGCGATGCACAGCGACAACGGGAGCAGGCGGAGGGGTTTGCGCACGCGAGCATCCGGCAGACGGAAAAACGGCGGTTAGATTGCCGTATCCCTTGCAAGCGGGCAACGCGAGCGCCATCTATCGGGCTATGGCGTTCAGTTCCGCGAGCGCCGCCCGGCGCTCCAGCGACCGGCCCCGCGTCCCATTGCGCGTCCCATTGGAGGAGACATGAGCCAGCATCCCAGCCCGAACTCCGCTGCCCAGCCGAACCCGGCCGCCGCCCCGGCCGAGAAAAGCGAAGCTGAATGGCGCGAGCAGTTGTCCCCGGAGCAATACGCAGTCTGCCGCTGCTCGGCCACCGAGCGCGCCTTCACCGGCCGTTACTGGAACCACAAGGACGCCGGGACCTACACCTGCGTGGCCTGCGGCGAGCCGCTGTTTTCCTCCGAGACCAAGTACGACTCGGGCAGCGGCTGGCCTAGCTATTACCAGCCTGTGAGTGCCGAGGCGGTGGCCGAACATGTCGACGAAAGTCACGGAATGCGCAGGGTAGAGGTCAAATGCGCGCGCTGCGAGTCGCATCTGGGGCACGTGTTCCCGGACGGCCCGCGTCCCACTGGCTTGCGTTATTGCATCAATTCCGCGTCGCTGGATTTCGCGCCACGGTCCGAGATGGGCCAGTAGCGCCCCAACAACGGCATGGCTCCTGGGTGAACGCAGCCGGACCTGCGTCCGGCTGCGTTGCCTGGGGTCGAGTTGCGCGGACAAAACCGCCCGCCGCGGCCGCGGCTATTGCACGCGGGTGGTCGTCGAGACGCTATGAGCATTGCCCGCCGCGTCGCTGGCGCGCACTTCGATGTTCGCGTAGCCCGGCTTCGAAGGCGTCCAGTCGCACCGATAGGGCGTGGCCGTAAGCGAGCACACCCGGCGGCCGTCGACGATGACATCCACGCCGATTACCGCAAGATTGTCCGAGGCGGTCGCAAGGATCGGGACGACCGTGTTGACGGGCGCGCTGGCCGGAGCGGTGACCGTCGCCAGCGGAGCGATAGCATCGCCCGGCGGATCGAACACGATGCGCGCCTGGGTCTGGCTGAGATTGCCGGCCAGGTCCATCGCGATCGCGGTGACGTCCTGGGCCCCGGCCAGAACCGGCACGAAGGTGCAGGCATACGGCGGCGCGACCAGGGTGCAGCCCCAATCGCCAGGCGCCAGCAGCTTGATCCCCTGGATGCCGGTGTTGTCGCTCGCGGTAGCCGAGATGGTCAGCGGCTGACCTAGCGTGGCGCGCGCCGGCGCGCTGATCGAAATGTTGGGTGCCTGGGTATCCGCGCCTGCCACAGGCATCGGCAGATCGATGGTGATCGCATTCTGGCCGAACGCGGCCTTCTGTTCGAACGCATCGAAGATCGAGAACCAGGTCGCCGCCGGATCGCGCTGCGGCGCCGTTGCCTTGACCAGCAGGATGCCGCTGTAGTTGTTGAAGCAACTGGGATTGCATTTCCAGTCGAAGACGAAGCGTCCGACCGAATCGGTGTTGCCCTGTGCGACCTGCTTCGCCGCCGCCGCCGTGGGCTGGGGCACCTGCCAGACCGTGACCTGCGCGCCGGCCACCGGCGTATTGGAGATCGGGTCGGTGACCCAGACTTCCGTTGCCGTGGTCATCGGCATGACATAGGTCGAGGCGTAGGGCCACTGGCTCCAATCGGTATTGAGCTGCGCCTTGGTGCCCGCGGTGAAGCGGGTCATCTCAAGCATCGCTACGCGATCTTTGGCCGGGCCGTAGTAGCCGTAGATCGGGCTCAGCAAGGGGTCGCGCTTCCAATGCTGACGCGACCACCAATAGCGATCGTTGCGGTTGCTGAGCGCGAGATTCTGCGTCGGCGGCACTCCGCTGCGGTCGGTGCCGGACGCCAGGTTGTAGTACTCGCCCATGCCCGCGCCGAAGACATGTTCCAGCTCGTGAACCAGGGTACGCAGCTGGCGTACGAGGTAATCCTCCTCGCTGGCGACGATGGACGGCGCCACCACCGTCTTCGACAACCGCAACGGGTCGTAGATGTTCAGCCAGTTCATACCCCTGACCGATCCGGCCTGCGGATTGGTCACGCTGCCCGCGTAACCGCCGTAGCTGTAGTTCTGGGCCGACTTGGCGATGCAGACTTCGATCGTGCCGGCCACGGTATTGACCGGTCCGGCCTTGCAGCGCGCATCGCCGGCCGGATCGACGAACGCCAGGTCGGTGATCGGATCGAACACGAAGCTGCGCACGCTCTCACGCACGAACACGGTGTTGAGGTCGGCCACGTACTGATTCAGGCGCCGCCCGATCTCGGCGCTGGTGGTGCCGGCCGAGAGTTGCGAATCCACCAGGAACTTAAGCCGATGCGTGCTGGGCGGCGCATGGCCGACATCGTCGAGCGCGGCCCAGGCCGGGGTGACGGTGAATGCGGTGCCGGCCAGCGCCACGGCGCATCGCAGCAGGGGGCCATAAAAACGGATATCGATTGCCATCGTGCATTCCTTTGAGGTGATATCGCTGCGGGGTTCCCGATCGCAGAGCACGTGCGACGCCGCACGCGTGAGTTGCGTGCAAGTCCAAGGGTCGCAGAAGCAGGTCGCTGCGGCCGAGAATCGCAGCGAAGAAATACGCGAAATGAAGGCCTTTCGTCGGTTGGCTTCGGTGGCTATCGAATGCGGCAGCCACCGAAACCAACATGATTCCGGTGCTTGATGACGGTTCTGCGTATCCATTGCAGCGCATGACCTGCGCTGCGCGGTTCAGGCCATCAACGCGCCGACATGCGCCACCGCGCTTTCGCGCAGCGCGGCCAGGTCGTAGCCGCCTTCGAGCATCGATACCACCCGGCCCAGCGCATGGCGCTCGGCGATGGCGACCAGCTCGGTGGTGATCCAGGCGAAATCCGCGCCGTCGAGTTCGATCTGCGCCAACGGATCGCGCCGGTGCGCGTCGAAACCGGCCGAGATCAGCACCAACTGCGGTCGGAACGAGTCGATGGTCGGCAGCAGCCGCTCGCGCCAGACCCGGCGGAAGCCCTCGCTGCCGGTACCGGCGGGCAGCGGCGCATTGACGATGTTGCCCACGCCGCGTTCTTGCGCGTAACCGGTGTCCGGATACAGCGGCATCTGGTGCGAACTGACGTACATCACCCGCGGATCGGTGTCGAAGATCGCCTGGGTGCCGTTGCCGTGGTGGACGTCGAAATCGATCACCGCCACCCGCGCCAGGCCGTGCTTGTCGCAGGCGTGGGCGGCGGCGACGGCGATGTTGTTGAACAGGCAGAAGCCCATCGCCGCGTCGATGGTGGCGTGATGGCCGGGCGGCCGCACGGCACAGAAAATGCGGCGTTCTTCGCCCTTGAGCACCGCGTCGACCGCGGCCACGCCGGCGCCGGCCGCGCGCAGCGCCGCTTCGGCCGAACCCGGGGCCAGCACGGTATCGGGATCGAGCTGCACCGGGCCGTCGCAGGGCGTATCGAGCACCAGCGCGAGCAGGCCGTCGCCGTGCGCGCGCAACAACTGGCCGCGGCTGGCCACCGGCGCTTCGCACCATTGCAGATCGGGATAGGCCTCGCGCAGCGCTTCGGTCACCGCGACCAGACGCAACGGCCGCTCGGCATGGCCCGGACCCGGGTCGTGGCGCGTGCAAGCCGGATGCGTGTAGATGCGCACGGCTAGCCCTTGCGGCGCTCGTGGTTCCAGGTGACCTCGCCGTGGCCGCCGGCGCGGGCGAGCACGCGCGCGAGCACGAACAGCAGATCCGACAGGCGGTTGAGATAGCGCACCGCTTCGGGCCGGATGCTTTCCACGCGCGACAAAGCGACGGTTTCGCGCTCGGCGCGGCGCACCACCGTGCGCGCGATGTGGCAGCGCGCTGCCGCTTCGCCGCCGGCCGGCAGGATGAATTCCTTCAGCGGCGGCAGGTGTTCGTTATGGCCGTCGAGCCAATGCTCCAGCCGGTCGATGTCGGCGTCGAAGATCGCCGCATGGCCGGGAATGCACAGTTCGGCGCCGAGGTCGAACATCTGGTGCTGGATCGCGACCAATTGATCGCGAACCGCCTCGGGCAGCTCGCTCGCCAGCACCAGGCCGATGGTCGAGTTGGCCTCGTCGACCGTGCCGTACGCATCCACCCGCGCCGAATCCTTGCCGGTGCGACTGCCGTCGCCCAGGCCGGTGCTGCCGTCGTCGCCGGTGCGCGTGTAGATTTTCGAAAGACGGTTGCCCATCGATCGATCAGCGCTTGGCGTCGTCGTTGCGCACGGGCAGCGGCTTGGTCTTGCTGGCGCCGGCGGCGATCGCCTGGACCACCACGGCGATGCCGACGTAAGTGGCGGTGGTGCGCAGGTACGGCAGCAGCCACTGGAAGTAGTTCGCGGCCCAGCCGGCGACGGACTTGTTCTGCACCGAATCCGACAGCCAATAGAAGCTGCCCTGACTGAGCAGTTGGCAGACCGCGACCGAAGCCAGCAATGCCACCACGGTCAAGCCCAGCGTGCGCCAGCTGCGGCTGTAATTGCGCGAGACCCACAAACCGCCGGCCCACATCGCGAAATACGCCGGGACCAGGAACCAGTACGCGGCCGAGACGCAGTAGTGCTCCCAGAAGCTCATGCCCTGACGGGTGATCACCGCGTAATCGACGACGATGGCCAGCGCCATCAGCAGCGGGAACGCCCAGCGGGTCCAGTTGCGCAGATAGAAGCCGCCGATGAAGAACACCGCCCAGGACGCGTCCGGAATCGGCGTCCAGTGATTGACGCGGGTCGCGACCATCAGCACGGCGAGCAGGGCGAGGATCAGGCTGTTGCGGGTGTTCGGCTTCATGGGCTCAGGCTCCTGACGCCGGACCGGCGCGTCGATCCGCACATTCTAAGGAACCTGAGACCAAAGTGCCGGTTCGGCGGTGGGACAGAGGTTGCCAAGACCCGGCGGGCTGGTCTAAGTGATTGATTCGGCGAGGGCTGAGGAAAAGCGTCGGGCCTGAAGGCCCTCCCACAAAAGACTTCACGGCCACGCCCGATGCCTGTCGGCCTCGCGATCCACGCTGCGACGAGGTCTTTTGTGGGAGGGCCTTCAGGCCCGACGCTTTCCGATCCAGCCTGATCGCAATCACCATCCGCAGCGACCGCGCCGGCCGGCGCGCCCCGATGCGAACAGACGCCGCACGCACCCCGCCGTATCATGAACGCATGACTTCAGACGCAACGCAGTCCGCTCCGCACGACGCCGTCCACGCCAGCCACGATGTCCTGATCGTCGGCGGCGGATTGGTCGGCGCCAGCCTCGCCATCGCTCTGGATCGCCTCGGCCTGGACGTGGGCCTGGTCGAAGCCGCGCCGCCCGGCGCGTTGCCGGCGGTATTCGACGAGCGCAACCTCAGCTTCGCTGAGGCCACCGTCAATGCGCTCGGCGCCTTGGGCGTGCTTGCCAAATTGCGCGCGCCGACCGGCGCGATCCGCCGCATCCACATCAGCCGGCGCGGCGATTTCGGCCGCGCTGTGCTCGACGCGCAGCGCTACGGCCGCGAAGAATTCGGCCGGATCGTGGTCGCGCGCGATTTCGGCGAAGCGCTGGAAGCGCGCCTGGCGGAGTTGCCGCGATTGCAGCGTTATCGCCCGGTGCGTTTCGTGGGGTTGGCCGATGAAATTCATGAGCGAACGGCCGCGCCGGCTGGCGATGCTCAGGCGCGTGATGGCGACGCAGCATCTCGGCGCGACGCTGACGTCTCTGCCGGCGCGGGCTCCGAGTGGCGCGCGATCCGCGTCGCCGACGCCGCCGGCGAACGCGTGCTGCGCGCGCGCCTGCTGGTGGCCGCCGACGGCACCCGCAGCGGCGTGCGCGAGGCGCTGGGCATCGGCGCCGACGAACACGACTACGGCCAGACCTTGTTCGTGACCCGCCTGCGCGCAGAGCGCACGCCCGACGGCACCGCTTACGAACGTCTGGGCGATGAGGGACCGACCGCATTGCTGCCGCGCGGCGACCGCCATTACGGCCTGATCCACGGCGTCGCCAACGCCGATGCTGACGCAGTCGCCGCGCTCGACGAGGCGGCGTTTCTGGCGCGCGTGCAAGAGGCCTTCGGCTGGCGCGCCGGACGCTTCGTCGCCTGCGGCGCGCGCAGCCTGTACCCGGCGATCCGGGTGCTCGCGCGGCGCACCACCGCGCGTCGCGCGCTGCTGGTCGGCAATGCCGCGCAGACCATCCATCCGATCGGCGCGCAAGGCTTCAATCTCGGCTTGCGCGATGCGATGACCCTGGCCGAGTTGATCGAACAAGGGCTGAGCAAAACGCCAACAGTCGATTGCGGCAACGAGGATCTGTTGCAGCGTTATGCCCAGCGTCGCGGCGAAGATCGCGAGCGCACGGTGAATTTCTCTGACGGTCTGGCCCGCCTGGCGTCCAACGAGAGCGCGCTGATGCGGCCGTTGCGCAGCCTGGGCCTGTTCGCCGTCGATCGTCTGTCGACGGCGCAATCGTTCCTGGTCGGCGGCGCGATGGGCTATCGCGGCGATGTGCCGGCCCTGTGTCGCGGCGAATCCGGCGTCGATGCGAGCCGTTTCGGTGGCCGCGCATGAGCCGTCGCGACGTGTTGGACGTGGTGGTGGTCGGCGCGGGCGTCGTCGGCGCGGCGGCGGCGCTGGCCTTCGCCCGGGACGGATTCGACGTCGCCCTGGTCGAAGCGCGCGAGCCGGCGCCGTGGTCGCCGCAACAAGCGGATCTGCGCGTCTACGCATTCGCGCCGGACAACGCCGCGCTGCTCGATGATCTGGGCGTGTGGCATTCGATCCGCGACACCCGCGCGCAGCCGTACCGCGGCATGCGGGTGTGGGACGCGGCCGGCGGCGGCGAGCTGCATTTCGACGCCGATGCCTTCGGCCGGCGCGAACTGGGCTGGATCGTCGAACACGGCCTGCTGGTCGACCGCCTGTGGTCGGCCTTGCCGGGTGCGGGCGTGCAACTGTATTGCCCCGATCAGGTCGAGGCGCTGGAAGCCGACGCGGCCGACAACATCGGCGTGGTATTGTCCGGCGGCCGTCGCCTGCGCGCGCGCCTGGTGGTCGCCGCCGACGGCGCCGAATCCAAGTTGCGCGAGTTCGCCGGCATCGATGCGCCCGCGCACGATTACGGTCAGCGCGGATTGGTGGCCTATGTCGACAGCGAACTGAGTCACGAAGCGACCTGTTGGCAACGCTTTCTGCCGACCGGCCCGCTCGCGTTCCTGCCGACGGCGTCTGCGCCGAGCCAGGGCGATGCGGGCGCGCGCGACCGTCGCAGTTCCATCGTCTGGACGCTGCCGAGCGAAGACGCCGAGCGGTTGCTCGCGCTCGACGATGCGACGTTCTTGAACGAACTCGAACGCGCTTTCGCCGGGCGCCTGGGCGTGCTGACCGGCGTGTCCAAGCGCGCCGCGTTCCCGCTGCGGCGCCAACTCGCGCAGCGTTACGTCGCAGGCCGCGTGGTCGTGGCCGGCGACGCGGCGCACGTGGTGCATCCGCTGGCCGGGCAGGGCGTCAATCTGGGGCTGCGCGATATCGCCGGTTTGCGCGGCGCGCTCGCGCAGGCGCGCAAGCGTGGGCTCGACCCGGGCTCGCCGACCCGTCTGGCGCGTTGGGCGCGCGAGCGGCGCAGCGAGAACACGCTGGCCGCGTACGGTTTCGACGGTTTGAACAAATTGTTTTCGAACGACGATTTCGCCGCGACGATGCTGCGCGGTCCGATGCTGGGACTGGCCGGCCGCTTGCCGCCGCTGACGCATTTTTTCTGGAAGCGCGCCGCGGGTTTGTAGCTCGCGGCGCGGTTGCGGCGCAGGCCGCGCCAACCAAGGAAGGGAACAGCCATGCAGGCCAATATGAACCACCCGTCGGTTCGCGGGGTCGTCGGGACTTCGGCCTGTGCGGCGATCGCGTTCGTCGTCGCCTCGATGCCCGGCGCCGCATGGGCGATGCAAAAATGCCCGGAAGAATTCGGCCCGAAACCGGCCTGGTTCATGGCGCTGGGGTTGGTCGTGCTGATCTTGTTCGCGCTCGCGGGCGCCGCGCTGCCCTGGTTGGCTTTGCGCCTGCCGAAGACGCTAGGTGTGTGGCGTTGGGTCTGGTTCGCGCTCGCTTTGCTGATCGCGATGCCGGCGGTATGGTTGACCGGCTTGATCGTCTTCTACACGCAGTTCGCGCTGGTCTGCTGAGCGCCGTCGCCGGCCTCAGTGCTCGTAGAACTCGCGCTGGGTTCTGAGCAGGTACAACGACACGCCGATGCCGACTACCGCCACCGCCATCACGTAGTACGCCGGCGCCATGCCGCCGAAGTGCGGCGCCAGATAACCGCCGATCAACGGCGGGGTGGCGGCGCCGAACACCGCGTAGGCGACGTTGTAGGAAAACGACAAGCCCGAAAACCGCACCGGCGCCGGGAACGCGGCCACCATCACCGCCGGAATCACCCCGACCACGCCGACAAACACGCCGGCCAGCGCGTACAGCAGCAGGAAATTCTGCGCGCCGTGGTTGAGGTCGTAGTACAGCGCGTAGCTGCTCACCAACACGCCCAGCGAACCGATCAGCAGCGCCTTGCCGCGGCCGATTCTGTCCACCAGCCAACCGCCGCCGACCGCGCTCAGGGTCAGGAAGAACGCCGCCAGGCTGTTGCCGAGAAACGCCCGCGACGGCTCCATGGCGAACTTCTGCTGGACGATAGTCGGCGTCATCAGAATGATCACCACGATCGCCGCGGTCAGCAGCCACGTCACCAGCATCGACAGCACCACGCCGTCCATGTGATTGCGCAGCACCTGCTTGAGCGGCAGTTCCTGCACCAGTTGGCGGCTGGCGCGCATCGCCGCGAACACCGGCGTTTCGCTGAGCCAGCGGCGCAGATACACCGCGAGGAATCCGAACACACCGCCGATGATGAACGGCGCGCGCCAGGCGCCGCCCAGCACTTGCTCCGGGGTGAACCAGGTGTTGATCGCGGTGGAGATCAGCGAGCCGATCAGGATGCCCGCGGTGAGGCCCGCCGACAGTGTGGCGCAGGCGAAACCGACCCGGCCGCGCGGTGCGTGCTCGGCGACGAAGGTCCACGCGCCGGGCACTTCGCCGCCGATCGCGATGCCCTGCACGACGCGCAGCGCCAGCAGCAACAACGGCGCGGCGATGCCGATCTGCGCGTACACCGGCAGCAGGCCGATCGCCAGGGTCGGCAGCGCCATCAGGAACACGCTGAGCGTGAACATGCGTTTGCGCCCGGAGCGATCGCCGAAATGGGCCATGATGATGCCGCCGATCGGCCGCACCAGATAACCCGCCGCGAAGATCCCGTAGACCTGCAAGGTGCCCAGCCAGGTCGGCATGTCCGGTGGAAAGAACAATTGCCGCAGCGTTTCGGTCAGAAACACGAAGATGACGAAGTCGTAGAACTCCAACGCCCCGCCGAGTGCGGACAGCAGCAAAGTGCGGATGTCGTTACGGTTCAGCGGACGGGCGGCGTCGGGAACGATGGGCGTGGCGGTCATGGCGAGCGGCGGTCGGACGGGCGGGGAGGCAAGGCACTATGCCGCAACGTCGCGCCGGCGCAACCCGGGGCGGCATCGGTACGGCCTAAAGTAGTAGTGCGACGCGCGCGCGGCCGATGCTAGAAACGCAGCGTCTCCGTTCCCCCGCAGAGCTGCACTTGTTTTCCATTCAGATTCCCGCCGCGCTCACGCGCGCGTCGGGCGCCGCCTTGCCGGTCGCGCTCGCCTTGATCTTATCCGCGACCGCTGCGCAAGCGGCCGAGTTCGAACTCGCCGACGGCTCGATCCAGGGCCAATGGAATACCCGCGTCGTCGCCGGCACCTCGGTGCGCACCGGTCAGGCCAAGCCGCATCTGCTCGGCAAGGGCTATGCCTCCGACGGCCGCGCCAAGGGCGGCAACGGCGCCGATACCGCCGACGACGGCAATCTGAACTTCGATCGCGGCGATGCGTTCTCCAGCTTGTTCAAGATCGTCCAGACGGTCGACCTGAAATACCGCGACGTCGGCGTGAATCTCAGCGCGCGCGCCTGGTACGACGCCACGCTCGATCGCAGCGAGGTGGCCCAGGGCAACGTGCCCAACGGCTTCGACGCGAGCGCGCCGCTCAGCGACGCGGGCTTTTCCCGCTCGAACAAGTTCTCCGGATTCTTGTGGCTCAACGCCTACGTCTACGGCCATCTGAAGCTAGACGAAGACAGCGCGCTGGACGTACGCGTGGGCAAGCAAAGCGTGAAGTGGGGCAACGGCTTGTTCGTGCAGGGCCTCAATCAAGTCAATCCGCTCGATTACACCACCTTGCGCCGTCCCGGCACCGATGCGGCGAGCGAGGCGCAGATTCCGGTCGAGATGTTGTGGGCGAAGTGGACGCTGGATTCGAAACTGAGTCTGGAAGGCTTCTGGCAATGGAATTGGCGCGCTTCCGAATACGATCCCTGCGGCACGTTTTTCTCCGGCAGCGACTTGGGCTTCGAGCGCGGCTGCGCCGGAATCCAGTCCAATGCCTACTATCCGATCAACAGCGCCTCGCCCGATGCGGGGCCATGGCTCAGCGACGGGTTCACCCAGTCGATGGGAGCGATCTTGCCGCGCGGTCGCGACCGCCCCGGCAGCGACTCCGGGCAATGGGGCCTGGCGCTGCGTTACCGCGACGAGCAAACCGGCCTGGGATGGGGCGCGTATTACCTACGGATCAATTCGCGCGCGCCGTATCTGGATGCGATCACGATGGATCCCGCGCGCACCGATCCGACCCTGGCGCCGCGCCTGATCGCAGCGGGCGTTCCGAGCGCTTACGCGCAGTTGTCCGCGCGGTTGTCGACGATCCAAGTATCCTGGGAATACCCCGACGACATCCGCATCTTCGGCCTGAGTTTCGATGCGCGCGCGAAAGGCTGGAAGCTCGGCGCGGAGCTGTCGCATACCCAGGACCAACCGGTGCAGCTCAACACCGCCGACATGTTCCGCGCCTTGACCAGCAACGGCGGACCGATCGGCCAGCGCAACGCGGTATTGCCGCCGGGCGCGGTGTTGCAGGGCTTCGACCGCGTCGACAAGACCCAGTTGATCGTCAACGCCCAGCGCAGCTTCGCCGGCGTGCTCGGCGCTCAACAGGCCACGCTGATGGCGGAAGCCGCGTACAGCCACGCCGATCTGGCGCCGCTGAGCCAGGCCCGTTACGGCCGCGGCTTCCATTGGGGCTTCTCGCCCGAGGGTTACGGCGGCGTGTGTCCGCCGGTGCAGAATCCGCGCGGCTGTCTCGATGAAGGCTTCTATACCCGCAACGCGTGGGGCTACCGTTTGCGCGCGCAGTTGGACTACGCGCCGGGCGGCGAATGGACCTTGTCGCCGAGCTTGAGCTTCGGTCACGACGTGCGCGGTTTCGCGATCGACAATCAGCTGGTCGAAGACCGCCGCCAGCTCACCGTGGCGTTGGCGGCGAAGTACGGCAAGCACTACTTCGCCAGCGTGAGTTACAGCGATTACGCCGGCAGTGCGCATTACGATTCGCTGGCCGATCATGATTTCGCTAGCGTGGCGGTGGGGGCTACGTTCTGAGGGAGATTCGGGGCTTGGGACTCGGGACTCGGGACTCGGTAAAAGGCTAAACGAGTGGTCTTCGTTCTTCTCGTTTTGCTCGCATTTTTCGCGTCGTTTGCTTTTGCTCGTCATTCCCGCGAAGGCGGGAATCCAGGGGCTTTCGTGCGAGAACGCTTGAAGTCTCTGGATTCCCGCCTTCGCGGGAATGACGTTCTGGAAGGATGACGCTAAAGGCACCGGATGTTCGGCGCTGCCGAAGTAAAGAGCAGAGCCCGCCTCCACGGGAGTGACGAGCGAAGGCGAGCCCGGCTTAGGCTTTCCTAGTCCTAGTCCTAGTCCTAGTCCCTAGCTTCCACCAGCCGCCACGCAACCTCTCAGCGCCTCCAGCCATTGATCTCACTCGCGCTCAACGACCCGTCGGCGTTGACATCGACGGCGAGGAAATTGGCGCTGAGCGGAGCGAACGCGCGCGCTTCGCTGCGCGTCAGTACCCCGTCGGCGTCGACGTCGAGCGCGACGAAATCGACGTTGCGGCCGTCGCTAGGCGCGGCGATGACGGTGGCGGGCAGTTGATTGGCTTCGGCGGTCGCGGCCGCGGCGGCCTGAGCGACGCCGGTCGCATCGGCGGCGATGGCGGTGGCGGTGCGCGCCTCGTTCATCGCCGCGCGCGCCTGGATCGCGGCACCGTGCGGATTGCTGCCGGACACCGCGGCCGCCTGCGCCGAACGCGCATCCTCGGCCGCGCTCGTGGCCTGCTGCGCCGCGGTCTGGGCATCGGCGGCCGAACTCTTGGCTTGCTCGGCGGTGGCTTCCGCGGCGATCGCGCCGCGTGCGCTCAGCGCGCCCTGATCGCGCGTCGCCGCGGCGGCGCGCGCCGCGGTTTGCGCGCTGGCGGCGTCTTCGCGCGCGGTGCGCGCCTGCTCTGCAGCGGCATCGGCCTTGTTTATCGCTTCGTGTTTGGACTCGACCTTGGACGGCACCTGGGCGGAAACGACGCCGGTGGCTGCCAGCGTTGCCAGCAGGGCTGCGCTCAACAGGGCATGTCGCTGGTTCGTGTGTCGTTTCATCACGGCGCCTCGCGGTGGGGAGGTTACGACGCTAACCGGGCGTGGATCAAACGCGCGTAAATCTTCGAAACGGGCGCTGAATCGGAAAGTTAAGCGGGCATCACCTGGCCGTCGCCACGATGAATGAGCGAAGGTGTGTCGCGATCTGATCGGGCGAGTCGGGGCTGAAGCCCCTCCCACAAAAGACTTCGGAGTCTTCGCGGGCGCTTGGGAACGCGGGGTGTCCACATTTGGTCGCAACGATCGCCGCGCGAACTTGCGAGGTCTTTTGTGGGAGGGGCTTCAGCCCCGACTCGCCATTCCCCAAATCGCGACGACAGTCGAGCGCGCGCACCTCACTTCCCGGCCGGCGCAGCGAACACCGTGATCTCTTCGCGATCGTGATACAGCTGACGCGCGCGCACGATCATCGGTCGATGGGTCTGGTGCTCGAACGCTTCCAGGCACATCCGGGTTTCGTCCCAGCGCTTTTTCATCGGCAGCTTGAGGTTGAAGATCGCCTGCCGACACCAATTCTCGCGGAACCAGGTGGCCATGCGTTCGGCCACGCGCGCGGGCGATTCGACCATGTCGCAGACCATCCAGTCGAGCGTGCGCTTGGGCTGCCAGGAAAATCCGTCGGCGCGCAGGTGATCGACCCGGCCGCTGTCGAGCAAGGCCTGGCGGAGCGGGCCGTTGTCGACCGAAGTGACCTTCATGCCGTTGCGCATCAAGACCCAGGTCCAGCCGCCGGGCGCGGCGCCCAGATCGGCGGCCTGCATGTTGTCGCGCACGCGGCGTTCGCGTTCGTCGTCGTCGAGCAGGGTCAGCAGGGCTTCTTCGAGCTTGAGCGCGGAGCGGCTCGGCGCGTCGGGATGCATGCGCAAGCGCGGGATGCCCAGCGGCCAGGGCGCGCTGTCGTGCGGATCGGCCATCGCCAGCATCGCGTGATCGCCGGCAAGGAACACCACGTGCAGACGCGGGCGAGTGGGATCGTCGTTCTTGCTGAGCCAGCCGGCCTTGCGCAACGCCGGACGCAGCGCGTTGCCGAAGCTGCGCGCCAGGCCGGCCAGCGGTTTGCCCTCGTCGGAGTCGGGATGCTCGACCCACAACTCGCCGAACATCGATACGTTCAAGCCCGAACCGGCCTGCGCGTCGAGCGCGGCCAGCATCGGGGTGATCCGGTCGCTGGGATTGAGCTGGCGCAGATCGGCCAGCCGCACCAGCTTCTGCCGGGCGAAGATCAGCTTCGACCACGGCAGCGCGCGCGAGGCCGCTTGCGCGTCCTCGACGATGAATTCGACATACCCGCTGTTGCGCTCGGTGCGCGCGTAACCGGGATGGCCGGCGACGGCGGAACGTTCGCTCAATTCGGCGGCGAGTTCGGGCTCGAAACCGGCGCGGCACCAGCAGAACAGGGCGGAGTCGGTCATAGTCTGAGCTCAGGGTCCATGCGCGGTATGCGCGTAGTGCAGGGTAGGAGCGGCGCAAGCCGCGACCGCGCGCTTACGCCGTTACTGCGAGGTCGCGGTCGCGGCTTGCGCCGCTCCTACATGAAGCAGGGTGGATCAGTAGGAAACGCCGCTCTCGCCGTAACGTTGCAGCACTTCGCACGCCGCGTCGCGATGCAGGTCGCGGCGCACCGCGATGCCGCGCCGTTCCAGCTCGCCGATCCAGTCCGCCGGTAGCGGGCCTTCGTCGAATTCGGTCAAGCGCATCACGTCTTCCGAGCGCGCGCCGATCAGCAAGGTGTCGATGCCGGCCCAGAAGCTGGCGCCATAGCACATGCAGCACGGCTGCGCCGAGGTGGCCAGGGTCATCGGGCCCAGCTCATTGAGGCGGTACGCACTGACCGCGGTCTGTGCGCACATGAAGGCCATCATCTCGGCGTGGGCCACCGAACAGTTCTGCGGCACCACGCGGTTGACGCCGACGCCGACCACCACGCCGTTGCCGTCGAACACCACCGCGCCGAACGGGCCGCCGGTGCCCAGTTCGATATTGCGCCGCGATAACTCGATCGCCAGCGCGACCTTATCCTCGTCGCTGAGGTAGGCGCGCGTGCGGTCGACGGCTTCGTCGATCCATTCCGGCAGCGCCAGTTGCACCGCGCCGGTCAGCAGGTAGGGAATCTTCGGACTCATTCCTTGCTCGCCCAGGTGTCGCGCAGGGTAACGCTGCGGTTGAACACCGGCCGCTCGGCGCGGTGGTCGTAGCGGTCGGCGACGAAATAACCCACGCGCTCGAACTGGAACGACTGCTCCGGCGCCGCCGCGGCCGCGGCCGGTTCGACGTAGCCGGTCACGGTGCGGCGCGAGTTCGGGTTCAGATGATCCTTGTAGGTCTTGCCGTCGCTGTCGTCGTCGGGTGCTGCGACGTCGAACAGGCGGTCGTACAGGCGGATGTCCGCCGCCACCGCGTGACGCGCGCTGACCCAGTGGATGGTGCCCTTGATCTTGCGATCGGCGCCGGCCATGCCGGGGCGCGATTCGGGATCCAGGGTGCCGCGCAGCTCGACGATTTCGCCGGCCTCGTTCTTGATCACCTCATCGCAGCGCAGGATGCCGGCGCCGCGCAGGCGCACTTCGCCGCCCGGGATCAGGCGCTTGAAGCCCTTCGGCGGCACTTCCTCGAAATCCTCGCGCTCGATCCACAACGCATTGGAGAACGGCACCTGGCGCGAGCCGAAGCTCTCGTCCTTGGGATGGTTGGAGAAGTGCAGCGATTCGACGTGATCGTCGCCCAGATTGGCGATAGTCAACTTGAGCGGATCGATCACCGCCATGCGCCGCGGCGCGGCCGCATCGAGATCCTCGCGCAGGCAGCCTTCCAGCACCGAGTAATCGATCACCGAATTCTGCTTGCTCACGCCCAGGCGCTCGGCCCACAGGCGGATCGCCGCGGCGGTGTAGCCTCGGCGACGCACGCCCTGCAGGGTCGGCATGCGCGGGTCGTCCCAACCGTCGACGAGGTTTTCCTCGACCAGCACCATGAGCTTGCGCTTGCTCATCACGGTGTAGTTGAGGTTGGCGCGCGAGAACTCGATCTGGCGCGGGATCGCGGCTTCTTTCGGCAAACCCTTGGCCAGCAGCGGCGCGAGCAACTCGGGCGAATTCGGCAGGTCGACCTTGGCCACGCACCAGTCGTACAGCGGACGGTGGTCTTCGAATTCCAGCGTGCACAGCGAATGGGTGATGCCTTCGCAGGAATCGCTGAGCGAATGGGCGAAGTCGTACATCGGATACATCGGCCAGGCGTGGCCGGTGTTCTGGTGTTCGACCTTCTTGATTCGATACAGCGTGGGATCGCGCAGATTGATATTGCCCGAGCTCATGTCGATCTTGGCGCGCAGGGTGCGCGCGCCGTCGGCGAACTCGCCGGCGCGCATGCGTGCGTACAGGTCAAGGTTTTCCTCGACGCTGCGGTCGCGGTACGGCGAATTGCGGCCCGGTTCGTTGAGCGAACCGCGGTAGGCGCGCACTTCCTCGGCGCTCAGGTCGCAAACGAAGGCGTCGCCCTGGCGGATCAGCTTCTCGCCGGCCAGGTAGAACAGCTCGAAATAATCCGAGGCATGGCGCAGCTCGGCCCATTCGAAACCGAGCCAGTGCACGTCGTCCAGGATGGCTTCGACGTACTCGGGGTCTTCCTTGGCCGGATTGGTGTCGTCGAAGCGCAGGTTGCAGCGCCCGCCGAATTCGCCGGCGACGCCGAAGTCCAGGCAGATCGCCTTGGCGTGGCCGATGTGCAGGTAGCCGTTGGGTTCGGGCGGAAAGCGCGTCCGGATCGCCTGGTGCTTGCCGCTGGCCAGGTCGTCGCGGACGATCTGACGGACGAAATCCTGCTTCACCACGGCCGCAGCGGCGGGATCGGACGGATGTTCGGGGGCAAGACGGGAAGGATCGGCGGACATGCAATGCATCTTGAGTAAGGGAGAAACGGGAGTTTAGCCGGTGCCGGGCCCGGCTGCCTGCGTGACCGGTCCGCGGGCCGGCCGGGGAGCGTGCGGGCCGTCGTTCCGGCCTTGCGTAAACGGCTGTTTCGGCGGCGGACGCGGTCGGCTGACAAGGGTCACGAGCCGGGCGCCGCGCGGCGGCGTATGCTGGCCGCAGACCCGCCAGGCCAGCAGGCCGAAGGACAGTGACGATGAAAGTCGTCTACGACGCCGCCCATTTGATCGACGCCCATCTGGTTCGCCACGCCCTGGAGGACGTCGGCATTCCGGTGTTCCTGCGCGGCGAGGCGTTGCTCGGCGGTATCGGCGAGTTGCCGGTGTTCGGCGCGGTCCAGGTGTGCGTTCCCGAGGTCGCCTGGCCGCAGGCGAACCAGGTGGTGCAGGCCCTGTCGCTGGGCGAGCCGCCACCGGAACCTGAGCCGGCCCAGGCGATGCCGCCACCGGGCTGGCTCCCGGCCTGAGCGCCGCGGCGCGGATCATGTTCCGCTTGCGGTGATCGGCCACGGCGCCCCGAGCGGCGCCAGCGGTTCGCGACCTCGAGGTCCGGGCCGAAAGCGGGCGCAAGCCCGTTCCTGCATTTTCTCAGATGCGCCCGTTGCGGCGTGGCCGGCTTGATGCCGGTCGTCGCGACGCAGCGCCCCGACCGTGGCCTCGGCCGCGGCGGAACCGACCGGAGTTCAATCATGCGATCTGTCGTTCGATTCTTCTGGAGGCGCGGATGAGCGCTTCTTCGCAAACCGCGTCCTCGCACGCCGCTCCACGCGGCCCGTTGCTGCAGATGCTGCTGGGCGCCAGCGTCATCAGCAGTTCGGCGGTGTTCGTCAAATGGGTCGACATCGGCCCGGCGGCGTCGGCGTTCTGGCGCATGGCCCTGGCCGCGATCATTTTGCTGTTCGTGCTCGGCCAGCCGTGGCGGCGCGGACGTCTGCGGCATTGGCGGCCGGAAGGACGCGTGCTCGCGCTGGTGATGCTGAGCGCGGCGTTCCTGGCGTTGGATCTGTGGCTTTGGCATCGCAGCATCCTGTACGTCGGCGTCGGCTTGTCGACGTTGCTGGCGAATTTCCAGGTGTTCGTGCTGGCCGGCGTCGGCGCGCTGTGGCTGGGCGAACGCGCCGGCTGGAAGCTGTGGCTGGGCTTGAGCATGGCCTTGATCGGCCTGGCCCTGCTGCTGGCGCCGGGTTGGGAGCACATGGACTCGCGTTTCCGTATCGGCGTGGCGTTCGCCTTGGCCGCGGCGGTGTTGTACGGCGGCTTCTTGCTGGCGTTCCGCGCCGCGCAGGCACGGCGCGGGCAGACGCCCAACGAGGCCTTGCAGTGGTGGCTGTGTCTGGGCGCGGCGGTGATGCTCGGGGCGATCGTGCCGTTCGGTGGCGAGAACCTGTGGCCGGCCAGCGCGCACGACTGGCTGATCCTGACCGCGTACGCCGCCATCGCCCAGGTGCTGGGTTGGTTGGTGATCGGCCGCGCCATGCCGAAATTGCCGGCCGGCATCGTCGGTTTGTGTCTGTTGCTGCAACCGCTGTTGGCCTACGTCTGGGACGTGCTGTTGTTCCATAAGCAGATGGGCGGAATCGAACTGCTCGGCATCGGCTTGTCGCTGGCGGGTATTTTCCTGGGCCTGGCGCGCGGCGATCAGCCGTTGTTCAAGGCGCCCGAGCGAAAGGCGGATGAAACTGAGGATACGTCTGCGTAAACGTTGCTGAGGCGGGCGACGCGATCGGGTGGGTTCGCGGTCGCGGCTCGCGCCGCTCCTACAGGTAGCGCGCGTGGCTACGTAACCGATTGTAGGAGCGGCGTGAGCCGCGACCGCGAAACCGCACCGTCCGGCACCATCTTCGATTCAGCCGTTTCCCCGCACCGCGATGCGGGAAAACGCCTGAAACCGTGCGATCAAGGCTTGCCGCAACGGTACCGGTCCGTGCCGATGAACCCGTTGCGCTGCGCGATCTCGTGGTCGTAGCAACCCTGGGTGCCATAACTGCGATGGCGCTGGCTCGAATGCCCGGTCGCATGACGTTCCGGCCGCGGCACGCCGTAGTTCCAGCCGGCCTGGCCTTCGAAACGGTTGCGCTTGCTCTGCGCGATCGCCGGCTGGCCCTGGCCCGGTGTCTGCAAGGTATCGGCATCGTCGACGATCTTCATCGTGGTGACGATGCGTTGCGCGCTGCCCGACGGCACCACGCTCAACGATCCGTCGAAGCCGAAGCGCTGCGAATGGGTCGACACGCTCGGCAGGCCGCGGCCGATCCGGGCGACGGTCTGGGTGTCGTTCCATTCGCCCTTGACCCCGTCCGGATTCTCCTCGGCGCCCCAACCGTGCAGGTTGGTGTTGCCGACGATGCGTTCGACCGTGGTGTATTGGCGGCCCTTGGAGGTGTCCACGTAGCCGGTCGCGCGCAAACGGTGGCCGCCGCGGGTGTCGACTTCGAACCTGCCGTCCGGCAAGGCGCGGTACTTCGATTCGGCCGCCAACGGCGTCAGTTCGTAGCTCAGCAGACGGCCGCCGGTGGCACCGCGGCGCGCGTCGGTCCAGGCCTGCAGATTGGGTTGCAGGGTCCAGCCGGATGCGCCGTCGGGCAGGTTGGCCACGCGGAAACGCACCTCGTGCGCTCGGCCGTCGTTGACCAAGCCGATGAAGGGCGACAGGTCGTAGCGGATCGGTTCGATGTTGAACGCGCGCGGCGCCGGAATCACGTACCACAGGAACGGGTTGGACCAACCGCCGGTGTAGATGTGCGGATACGGCATGGCGATGCCGGCGACGCGGCCGTCGATCAGCACCTGCACTTCGCGGTAGGGGCCGTGCTGGGCGGGGCAGGAATAGTTCGCTTCCGGCGGCGCGGTGAAGTACCAGAACTCCTCGCAGCCGCCGCCGGAACCGGTGGCGTAGACCTCGCCGATCCAGCGCGTGGCGTTGGCCGGCAGGGTGTAGTCGCCGATCAGATCGCTGCCGTCGCGGTGCTCGTTGGCCAGCGGCGCGACCTGGTCGGCGGCGTCCACCGCCGGGTGGCGGCGGTCGGCGTTGTAGAACACGACCCGCGCCTGGACGTAGATCACGCCGGTGTAAGTCTGGTTGACCACGTTGCCCAGGTACATGCGCACCGCTTGCGGCGACTTGAGCAGCGAGGCGTAGTCGCTGATGTCCTTTTCGACGTGCCAGCCGATGCCGTCGCGCGAGGGTTCCGGCGTGCTGGTCGACAGCACGGTCAGGCCGCCGATCTGCAGATAGCCCAAACGGTCGAATTGCACGCCCTTGACCTGTCCGTCCATCTCCAGCACTACCTTGCTCCAGGGTCCGGGGCAATCGGCCGGCGGTGCGATGGTGCCGGGATGCCATTCGAAGTCGGCGAAGGCGGTGTCGAGGATCTCGACCGTGCAACTGCGCGTGGCCGGGCGCGCCACGGTCGGATCGGCGGTGCGCGGGTCGTCCCAATCGGTGCCGAACTCTTCGGCGGCGGGTGCGCCGGTGGCGAACGCAGCGGTGGCGAGCAGGGGCGCGGCGTTCAGGCATAGCAGGCCGAGCGCGATCGCGGACAGGCGCGGGGCGAGGCGGGAGAGCATGCGGGTATCCTCGTGAGAGCGTGAGAGCGGCGACGGAGCGCGACGCGGAGGTTCGAGCTTCCGGCCTGGATCGCGTCGCGGCAACCCGCGCGCATCGCGCAAACCCTTGAATCCTGCGACGGATGCCGCATTTCATCGGCACGGCACAGCCACGCCGCCATCATCCGCACACCCTTCGGAGGCACTCCATGGCCGGTTCGATCATTCCTGGCATCGGCGCGTTCAAGCAGCGCATGCCGCAGCGCGAAGACGCGTTGCCGGGGCGCGCCGCGCCGTTGCCGCTGCATAACGCGCATTACCTCAGCGGCGCCAGGCTGCGCGACGCGTTCGCCGGTCTGTCGCGGGTGCAGTTCGGCATGGGCTGTTTCTGGGGCGCCGAGCGCAAGTTCTGGTCGTTGCCGGGTGTGGCCGTCACCGCGGTCGGTTATTCCGGCGGTTACACGCCCAACCCGACTTACCGCGAAGTCTGCAGCGGCCAGACCGGTCATACCGAGGCGGTGTTGGTGGTGTTCGATCCGGCCAAGATCGCGTTCGAGGATTTGCTCAAGGTGTTCTGGGAAAACCACGACCCGACTCAGGGCATGCGCCAGGGCAACGACGCGGGCACGCAGTACCGTTCGGCGATCTATTGCGAGAACGACAGTCAGTACCAGGCCGCGTTGGCCAGCCGCGATGCGTTCCAGGCCAAGTTGGGCGAAGCCGGTTACGGACAGATCACCACCGAAATCCCGCCGCCACCGGCGCCGGAGTTCTATTACGCCGAAGACGATCACCAGCAGTACCTGGCGAAGAACCCGATGGGTTACTGCGGTCTGGGCGGCACCGGCGTGAGTTGCCCGATCGGCGTGGCGTGAGGCCACAAGTTGCGCGCCCAGTCCGCGGCAACTGGTAACCCGTAACCCGTAACCGACGCGAGCCGCGAGGTCTCTGTGGGAGGGGCTTCAGCCCCGACGCTCTTTTCTCGGATCGCCGCGTCTGATCGCAGAGCGTCGGGGCTGAAGCCCCTCCCACAGAGATATCGCGTTTTTTCGTTGGTCGGCCTGGTTCGTCTGTGTACCCGTCGCGTGAGCGGACGCAGCGGCGGCTCAGGCGAAATCGCGCGCGAACATCGCCCGCATCTGCGCGATGCCTTCCTCCTGCTCCGGCACCAGGATGCGCAGGCAGGCCTGCGCGAAGGAGATCGGCGAGGTACCCGGCGCGGTCGCGATCAAACCGTCGCTGACGCAGACGTCCTCGCGGTAATGCGCGCCGCCGCGATATCCCGGAACACCGCTCAGATAGCCCGGCTCGTTGCTGGTGTGCGCGCGCTCATCCAGCAAGCCCGCGGCGGCGAGCGCGCGGGTGCCGCCGCAGATGCCGGCGACCGCGCGGCCAGGATCGGCTCCGGCGCGGGCGCTTCGTCCCACAGCGGACTGCCGGGCACGACCCACAAATCGGCGGCCAACGGATCCAGATCGGCCAGTCGGCGCTGCGGCTGCACAGTCAGGCCGCCCATCGTGGTCAAGGGCGAGCCTTCGATGCTGGCGCTGACCACATCCACGCCGAACCACGCATGCGCCGCGCCGACCAGCGGGCCGTATTCCCAGTCGGCGGGTCGGTCGATCATCATCAATACGAGCGTTCGGGTCATGCGCGGCGCGTCGTGGTGCGGGGATCGTCATGATCCGCACGCGCTCGGGCGCTGGCCAGTGACGAGCGTCAGACAGGCGATGACGAACGTTTGGTATCCCTCTGTAGGAGCGGCGCAAGCCGCGACCGCGAATCCGCCCGGCAAGACAGAGCATGCAGAGCAGGCGGAGCTTCCGCCAATCGCGCCGAGGTTCGTGGTTGCGCGGTCGCGGCTTGCGCCGCTCCTACCGGGGCAGCCGAAGCGGCCGGGCCGCGGTCAGTGCGATTCGCGCAGGCCCTTGCGCTTATCCGCCGGCATGCGCGGCGGTTGCAACAACGAGGCCGGCAGCTTGCGCAATTCGTCGGCCAGTTGCAGCAGGAAATCCGACATCGCCGAGCTGCGCCGCCACAGCATGCCGATCTGCCGGTGCGGCGCTTCGCCGTTGAAACGCAGCAGATGGATGTCGGGCGAGGGCGGCACCGGCGGCTGCACCGCAAGCATCGGCAGCAACGTGATGCCCACGCCCGCGGCGACCATCTGCCGCAGCGTTTCCAGACTGGTCGCGCGGAAACCGTCGCGCTCGTCGGCGCCGGACAGGCGGCACACGTCCAGCGCTTGCTCGCGCAGGCAATGGCCTTCTTCGAGCAAGAGCAGGTGTTGATCGTCCAGATCGTGCAGATCCAGGCACTCGCGTCCGGCCATCGGATGCTGCTGCGGCACCGCGAGCAGGAACGGCTCGTCGAACAAGGGTTCCACGTGCAATTGGTCGTCGTGGATCGGCAGCGCCAGCAGGCCCGCGTCGAGGCGGCCGTCGCGCAGGCGGGCGAGGATCTGGTCGGTCTTCTCCTCCACCAGCAACAATTCCAGCCGCGGGAAGCGCTTGCGCAAACCGGGCACGACGTGCGGCAGCAGATACGGCCCCAGAGTCGGGAACAGGCCCAGCCGCACCGTGCCGGCTTCCGGATCCTGGCTGCGGCGGGCGATCTCGCTCATCTGTTCGACATCGGCGATGACCTTGCGCGCGCGTTCGGCGATGTCGCGTCCGACCGGCGTCAGCATGACCCGGCGCGGCGCGCGTTCCACCAAGGACACGCCGAGCTCTTCCTCGAGCTTCTTGATCTGGGTCGAAAGCGTGGGTTGGCTCACGAAGCTGGCCGCGGCGGCGCGGCCGAAGTGCTTGTGATCGGCCAGCGCGACCAGATATTTGAGATCACGAAGATTCATGGATGGCTGTCAATTGAGGATGGCTATCGGCATAATAGGAACAATTCATTTCATTAATCAATTGCTGTGGCGCAGCATAGGCGCCATAGGCTGCACCCATCGGTTGCACCCACCCCCTTTCCACCCCTCCCATCCCTTCCTTAAGGAGTCATCCGCATGCTTTCGATCGGTGAAAAGTTTCCGAAATTCAAGGTCAAGGCCACCGTCGGTATCGAGAACCTCGATAGCGCGTTCGCCGACATCGACAACGACACCTACAAGGGCAAGTGGTTGTTGGTGTTCTTCTACCCGAAGGACTTCACCTTCGTGTGCCCGACCGAGATCAAGGGCTTCGGCGACCTGAACCAGCAGTTCCTCGACCGCGATTGCCAGGTGCTGGCCGCGTCGACCGACAGCGAGTTCGTCCATCTGGCGTGGCGCAAGGACCATAAGGATCTGCGCGATCTGCCGTTCCCCATGCTGGCCGACATCAAGAAGGATCTGACCTCGGCGCTCGGCATCCTGACCGAAGACGGCGTCGCTCAGCGCGCCACCTTCCTGGTCGATCCGGACGGCATCATCCGCTTCGTCTACGTCACCGACGGTTCGGTCGGCCGCAACCCGCAGGAAGTGCTGCGCGTGCTCGACGCCCTGCAGACCGACGAGCTGTGCCCGTGCAACTGGAGCCAGGGCGAGAGCACCCTCAAGGTCGCTTGATTCGTGCCGGATCGTCCTTCAATGGACGACCCGCATCGATGATCGGCCCGGAGTGAGCGGCGGGGCCGGATTCCGTGACCCGGCTCCCCTCTGGTTCTCCCTGCGCTGCCGGCCGAGGCCGCCAGCGCAGTTTTTTACCGCGTTTTCGGCAATACCCGCATGCGGCCGGTTCTACCGGCCTCCGTCCCTCCCGTGCGGGATGCCCGCGGCCGGGGTTCGCCCCGGCCGCTCTTATCGGCAACGCAAGCCTTCGTCATCCCAGCCAGCCGTGCGCTTGCGCATGCCCGCCAGGCGATGACGCGTGTCCGTCCCTCGACGGATCTTTCCGCAGATTTCAGGAGCTTTCGATGAGCCTTTCCGATCTTCGCAATTCGCTGCCCGACTACGCCAAGGACCTCAAGCTCAACCTCGACAGCGTGCTCAGCGACGCCGGTTCGCAGGGGCTGGACGGCAAGCAGATCCGCGCCGTGGCCCTGGCCTGCGCGATCGCTTCGCGCTACAAGCCCTTCGCCGAGGCGATCGAGGCGTTCGCCGCCGAGAAGCTGTCGCCGGAGGAGATCAACGGCGCCAAGGCCGCGGCCGCGGTGATGGCGATGAACAACATCTACTACCGCGCCACGCACCTGATCCAGAACGAAGAGTACGGCCAGCTGCGCGCAGGGCTGCGCATGAACGTCATGGCCAATCCGGGCATCGACAAGATGACCTTCGAGTTGGCGTCGCTGGCGGTGTCGGCGATCAACGGTTGCGGCGCTTGCATGGATTCGCACGAGAAGGTGTTGCGCAAGCATGAGATCAGCGCGCAGGGCGTGCAGAGCGCGCTCAAGATCGGCGCGGTGGTACATGCGGTGGCGGTGACACTCGAACAGGCCTGAGCCATATTCGACGCGATACGTTGGGTACATGCAAAAGCCGCCGGTGGAAACGCCGGCGGCTTTTTGTCGTTTTGGGTGCAGTGCGAGGAGGGCGAGTAGCGCGGTCGCGGCTTGCGCCGCTCCTACAGGTAACCCATGTAGGAGCGGCGCAAGCCGCGACCGCGCAACCGCATGTCACCGCGCCAGTTCGAAAAGACATCGAACAAACCGCCGGACCTGCGACGACGCGGCCGGCTTGTCATCCCAGCGCGAAATGCGCCCCCTCAGCGCACCTCGAACTCGTAAATCCGCGTAGCCGGATCCGTGTTCTGCGTCGGCGTAGTCACATTGAGCTTCACGTAACGTGCCGACGCGGCAGTAATCGAATGCGTGGACGAGCTGGCAGTGTTGATGGTGATCGTCACCGGCGTGCTCCAGGTGCTGCCGTTGCTCGAGGTCTGGATGGTGAAGGCCTTGCTGTTCCAACTCGCCGATTCGCCGCCCGCGCCGGCGTGTTTGACGGTGAAGCTGCCGATGGTCTGCGCCGAACCCAGATCGACCTGCAACCACGCCGGCGAAGCCAGCGAACAGAACTTGTCCGTGTTGCCGCCGGACACGCTGCCGTTGACCGCCTTGGCCGCCGATTCGTTGCTGTTGCACGCAGCCGAACTGGTGGTCGGCTTGTTGAGCGCCAGATTGACGTTGCCCGCGCCCACCGAGACCGTCTGGGTCTTGGTGTGGGTCGCGCCGCCGTTGTCGGTCACGGTGAGGGTGACGGTGTAGTTGCCGGCGCTGGCATAGGTGCGGCTGGGATTAGTCGCGGTCGAGGTGCCGCCGTCGCCGAAGTTCCAACTGCGCGCGGCGATGCTGCCGTCGGCGTCGCTGGAGGAGTCGCTGAAGTTGGCGGTCAATCCGCTGATGCTGACGCCGAAGTTGGCCACCGGCGCGGTGTTGCCGCTGACCGCGTTGTTGATCGCTGCGGCGTACTGCGCGGTGGTGCCCTGGGCCCAGCATTTCTGGATGTCGTCGTACAACCACAGAAAGCCGCCGCTGATGCCGGCGCTGGTCTTCCAGCCGGCCATGCGGGTGTTGACCTGCGCCGGACTGTCGCCCGCGCTGCAGCCGCTGCCGTGCTTGGTCCACAGACCCGGCATGACGGTCATGCCCATCGCCGTGTTCCAGGTGGCCGGGTTGTTGCCGGCGCCGCCGTCGTAGACCTGCAGATAGATGCGGTCGACCGATGCGCCCAGGTTGTCCTTGACGCCCTTCCAGAAGCTTTGGTTGGTGTACGGCGCGAAAGTGATCTTGTAGCCCAGCCCGACCAGCATCTGGCCGAAGGTGGTGGTGTCGGCGACGTTGTAGTGGCTCTCGTCGTCGAAATTCACCGCGTCGGCGCCGGTGGCGGTCTTCAGCGCCTGGAAGTTGCGGTACAGGATGCTGGTGCTGCCGGTGCCGCAGACCAGAGTGGTGCCGCAGCCGGCCGCGGTGCCGTTGGCCAGCTTGGACATGCGTTCGAAGTCGGGCACGCCCCAGGCGCCGATCGAGACCTCGACGCGCTTGACCGAAGTCGGCGCGGTCTTCAGCGTGGCCAGTCGCGCCGGCCAATCGGCGTCGGCGCCGATGTAGGCGCCGTTCTTGACGATCGGGATGTCGTTGTAGACCAGGTCGCCGTTGTCTTCGATATGGATGCTCCACAAGAACACCGTGGTGAAACCCGACTCGCGCAGGTCGTTGATGACAGCCTGGCCGCCGGAATAGAACGGACCGCCGCCGAAGATCGCCGACTCGGCGCCGATCGCGGCCGGCGCGGCGAGCGCGAGCGTCAGCGCGGCGAACGCCGGGGTAAGACGGCGGAGGGTGGCGGACGGTTTCTGGTTCGACTTCGACATGGAGCGATCCCCTGCGATGAGCGTCGGCGACGACGCAATGGCGGCAATGCGCGCGACGTCGCCGCGATGACGATCGCGGCGCGTAGACGCGCTCCTTGTCGCCACGCGGCGACGGGCCGACAGTGCGAGCGGCGATTTCGTCGTGTCAATATTTGGATCGATTTAAATCGGGTAAAAACGTTAAAACGCGGCGGGGCGTCACGGTTTTCCCAAGCCAATCAAAGCGCTGTGCGCATCGGCGCGCCCGTGGACGAATTCGATGCTGCGCACAGATTGGCGAGGCGCTGCGCTGCGTCGCAGCACGGTTCCGCGCGATCGATCGATTCGACAGACGTGCGTGCGAATCGCCGATCCGCGACGGGGTAGGGGATCGGCGTGTTTCGGCGTTGGCGACGTCTGTGTCGTGTCGTGAGCGCGGCATGCACGATTCGTCGCGGCCTGGCCTTGGGTGTGCGCATCCGCTCGCGTTACGATGACGCTCCTGTCTTGCCGATCCCAGCCGCGCCGCTCATGACCCGCATCGATGCCCTGCTGCGCGAGGCGCGCCAACGCGTGGAGCCGGCCGACGCCGAACTGATCGTCTGCCATGGGCTCGGAAAATCGCGCAGTTGGCTGTTCGCGCATGGCGACGACGAACTGAGCGATGCGCAGGTCCGGCACTTGCGCGGCCTGATCGATCGCCGCGCCGACGGCGAGCCGGTGGCGTACCTGACCGGTTCGCGCGGCTTCTGGCGCTTCGATCTGCAGGTCACGCCGGAGACCTTGATCCCGCGTCCGGAAACCGAGCTTCTGGTCGAACTGGCCCTGCAGCGTCTGCCCGAGTCCGGCGCGCTGCGCGTCGCCGATCTGGGAACCGGCAGCGGCGCGATCGCGTTGGCCTTGGCCTGCGAGCGTTCGAATGCACAGGTGATCGCGGTCGACGTCAGCGAAGCCGCGCTCGAGGTCGCGCGGGCCAATGCACGCACGCTGGATTTCGCCAATGTCGAGTTCCGCCACGGCGACTGGTTCGCGCCGCTGGCCGGCGATCGCTTCGAGCTGATCGCCAGCAATCCGCCTTACATCGAATCCGACGATCCGCATCTGCGCCAGGGCGATCTGCGTTACGAACCTGCGAATGCGCTGGCCTCGGGCGCCGATGGTCTCGATGCGATCCGCACGATCGCCCGCGAGGCGCCCGCGCATCTGTTGCCGGGAGGCTGGTTGCTGGTCGAACACGGATGGGAGCAGGGCGCCGCGGTACGCGCGTTGCTGCAGGCCGCGGGGTTGATCGAGGTGACGACCGAGCGCGATTGGGAAGGTCGCGACCGGGTCAGCCTGGGGCGCCGGGCGCCGGACTGAAACCACCCGCGGTCGCAGAATCGGCGACCGCGCCGATCGGCACGACGAAACCGTCGCATGCGCAAGCGATCGGCCGGCCCGTCCCGGTAAACTGCGCGCATCCCCGACTGCGAGGCTCGCGATGCGCACGCTCTATCCCGATATCGAACCCTTCGACACCGGCACGATCAAGGTCGACGACCGCCATACCTTGTATTACGAGCAGTGCGGCAACCCCGACGGCAAGCCGGTGGTGCTGCTGCACGGCGGTCCCGGCGCGGGTTGCAGCCCCAAGATGCGGCGTTTCCACGATCCGGCCAAGTACCGCATCGTGCTGTTCGATCAGCGCGGCAGCGGACGCTCGACGCCGCATGCGGATCTGGTCGGCAACACCACCTGGGAGTTGGTCGCCGATATCGAAAAGCTGCGCGCCAAGCTCGGCATCGAGCGCTGGCAGGTGTTCGGCGGCTCCTGGGGTTCCACGTTGGCCCTGGCGTACGCGCAAACCCATCCGCAGCGCGTGACCGAGCTGGTGTTGCGCGGCATCTTCATGCTGCGCCGTTGGGAGTTGGAATGGTTCTACCAGGAAGGCACCTCGCGTCTGTTCCCCGACGCGTGGGAGCATTACCTCAAGGCGATTCCGCCGGTCGAACGCCACGATCTGATCAGCGCCTTCCATCGCCGTCTGACCAGCGAGGACGAGAACACCCGCCTGGACGCCGCGCGCGCCTGGAGCGTGTGGGAAGGCGCCACCAGCTTCCTCCACGTCGATCAGGATTTCGTCAGCGGCCACGAGGACGCCAAGTTCGCCCTGGCCTTCGCCCGCATCGAAAACCACTACTTCGTCAACGGCGGCTTCTTCGAAGTCGAGGACCAACTGCTGCGCGACGCGCACAAGATCGCCGACATCCCCGGCGTGATCGTGCACGGCCGCTACGACGTGGTCTGCCCGGTGCAGAACGCGTGGGAGCTCAAGCAGGCCTGGCCGAAGGCGGAACTCACCATCACCCCGGCCTCGGGGCATTCGGCGTTCGAGGATGAGAATGTGGATGCGCTGGTACGGGCGACGGATAAGTTCGCCTGAGCCGCCGGTTGCCTCTTTGCTCGGCGCTTGTGCCGATCAAAGAGGCTTCCTTGAGCGGCTTGGGAGAATCCGAGCCGCACCAGGCGCACACAGACGCAGGCCGACGCGCAGGCGCGTGTTCGGGTTGCGGGAGTACGGGTTACAGCGAGCCGTCTTTCCAGTAGTTCGATCGCGCGCGATTGCCGAGGTTCTTGTGCCGGCCTTCGAATGGGCCGATCACCGTGTGCCGCGACTTACCCCGCCACCGACCCATCCGGATTGCGCTCGATCATCCAAAGCCCCGCCCACAGCTTCAGATCCAGTTCGTAGCCCTCGGCCTGCTTGCCCATCAGCCAGGCCGGCGCCTGCGCGCGCGGGACTTCGTGGACGACGATGTCCTCGCCGGCCACGCCGCCGCCGCTGCCGACCTTGCTCAGGCCGCTGGCGCGGACGAAGGCGATGCGCTCGCTGCTCATGCCGGCCGAAGTCGGGCCGGTCAGCAGCACTTGCACCCGCGCCGGCTCCCAGCCGGTTTCTTCGACCAGTTCGCGGCTCGCGGCCGATTCGAGGGTGTCGTGATCGTGGTCGTCGCCGACCAGACCGGCCGGCATTTCGATGGTGCGCGCGCCCAGCGGCACGCGGTATTGCTCGACGAACAGGATGTTGTCGTCGGGGGTGACGGCGACGATGATCACCGCCATGCCCTTGCCGTGGGTGCGTTCGGCGTATTCCCAGTGACCGCGGCGCATCATGCGCAGCCATTGGCCGGTGTAGATGGTTTCGACCGGTTCGTCGTGGGCTGCGTGATCTGCTTGGGTCATTGCGTTCCTCGCGTGGCGTGTCGCGGGCGGGAGCCCGATACGCTTCAAAGTGATGTCGATGTGCCGGGCCGTGCGGACCGCCGGGTCAGGCCGGAGCGGGCGGGCCGTGTGGGTTGCGTCAGCGTATCGCGTCCGGGCCGCGTGCTTGAAGGCGTTCGAAGCCCATGCTGCATGAAGCGATGCTACGACGGAACTTGTGACGCGGCGAAGTCGAGTCCGACCGCGTCGAACAGTCGCCGGCGGGTCATCGGGCCGAAGCGCAGGCGATCGCACAACGCTTGCAGGTTGGCCGAGTCGGCTTGGCCGCGCACGAAGTGAGCGCCGCTGTTGGCGAGCGGCGCGTCGATCGCGATGGTGGTCAGTTGCCGGCACAGCAGCGCCTGGGCGCGATGTTCGCGCAATCGCGCCGCGGCGCTGGCGGCGCCGCGCAGGCGCAGGAACGGAACTTCCTCGACCCGCGCCAGCAAGGCGTCGAGGGTGTCGAAATGAGCGAGCAGGGCGGCCGCGGTCTTGGCGCCGATGCCGGGCACGCCGGGAATGTTGTCGACCGCATCGCCGGTCAGCGCCAGATAGTCGGCGACCTGCCGCGCCAGCACGCCTTGCCGCGCGGGCACGCCGTCGGCGGTCCAGCGCACGCCGCGGGCGAAGTCCCATTGCTCGTCGGCCTCGACCAGCAGCTGCGACAGGTCCTTGTCGGCCGATACGATCACGCCGCGGTAGCCGTGCCCGCGCATCGCCACGATGGCGCTGCCGATCAGATCGTCGGCTTCGTATCGCGCGTCGGCCAGCACCGCCAGGCCCAGCGCTTCGCACAAGGCCTTGCAATGGCCGAACTGGCGCTTGAGCGCGTCCGGCGCCGGGTCGCGGTTGGCCTTGTAGGCCGGGTACAAGGCGTTGCGGAAGCAAGAATCCAGGGCTTCGTCGAAAGCGACGGCGATGTGCCGGGGTTTCTCGCGTTCGATCAGCTCCAGCAGGAAGCGCGCGAAGCCGTGCACGGCGTTGCTGGGCCAGCCTTCGGCGTCCTGGAAGTCGTCGGGGATCGAGTGCCAGGCCCGGAACACATACAGGCTGGCATCGACCAGGTACAGCGGAGTGCGCGCGGCGTCGTTCATGCGTTCATTCAAGCACGCGGCCGCTCACCGCGGCGACCAGGCGCGGGTCACCGCGGCCGGATCGGGGCGTTCGCGCTCGGGCGCGTCGAGCTTGGGCGTGCCGATATGGATGAAGCCGGCGACGTGTTCGTGCTCGGCCAGGCCCAGCCACGAGGCGACTTGTTCGTCGTAGGCCGGCCAGCCGGTCAGCCAGACCGCGCCGAAACCCAGCGCCTGGGCGGCCTGCAGCAAGGCGAAGCAGACGCAGCCGGCGGTCAGGGTGCGCTCGAACTCGGGGATTTTTTCGTCCGGGCCGAGTTGGGCGATCACCGTGACGATCAGCGGCGCGTGCGAGAAACGGCCGCGGTCTTTCTCCACCGCGGCCGGGCCGGCATCGGGGAATTTTTCGATGCCGCGCGCGGCCAGGCGCTCGCCGAGCACGTGGCGGTCGTCGCCCTGGATGGTCAGGAACCGGAACGCCACGCGCTTGCCGTGATCGGGCACGCGCACGGCCGAGATCAACATACGCTGGAGCGTGGATTCGTCCGGTCCGGGCGCCGAAAGCTGCTTGGCGGGGATCGAGCGCCGGCTGTCTAGCGCGGCGAGCAAGTCGGGGTTGGGAGTGGCCATTTAAGTAAATTGAATCCTTGTCACAAAAATGAACGGCGACACATAAACGGTCGCAACGAAGCACTATCCTGACTTCGGCGGTCGCAACCCGACACGCTGAATCCACCAGGGGGAACTCCGTACAGTGTCCGGTCACTTGCACGGCGTCGTTCAGACCACGCGCACCGACCCATCGCGCGTGCTCGAAGAAATCAAACGACAGACGCTCGAGCAACTCGGGGGGCTGCCTGGCACCCTGTATGGGCCGATCGAGGACGCCCTGAAGGCCGATTCGCTTAAAGGCGACGGCCGCAACCACCATTTCGAAGACCAAGCCGCATTGTGGGTGCTGCGCCAGCAACAGGCCAGCCATGTCATGGCGTTTCGTCAGCACGTCAGTCAGGGCTTCGAGCAGTTCCGCTCGCCCGGCACGGCCGTGGGCGGACTCGGCGGTTCGCCGCTGCAGTTGGTCGGCGAACAGCAACTGGCCTTCGACCTGGACGGCGAACGGTTGACCGAGGCGTTGGATCAACGCTATCTGCGTCCGCTGGAGATGATCCAGGGCCGGCTCAAGATGCTCGGCCAGGCGCTGGGCTCGACCGGCGGCGACAACCCGCTCGGACCGTACCGGTTGATCAGGGCGTTCATCGCCCTGTATAGCGAAGCGCAGGTCAACGAAAGCCTGCGTCTGCGGCTGTTCCGTCAGTACGAACAAGAATTGTCGCGGCTGCTCGGCGATCTGTACGCGCGGATCAACAACTTGCTGGCCACCGCCGGTTACGGCGTGGGCATGGCCGGCCCGGCGGCGGGCGGGCCGGCGCGTCCGGCCGAAGAACGGCGCGAGCGCAACACCCTCGACGATGTGTTCGACACGGTTCCTCATCGCGATCCGTCGCACGATCACGGCGGCGCAGGCGGTTATGGCGGCGACGCGCACGCAGGTCATATGGGCCGCGCGGATGGCGGCGCCCACTCGCAGGTATCGCCCGCCGATGTCGCGGCGATGGCCAGCGAGCTGGCCGAGCTGCGTTCGCAGCTGCACGCTTGGCGCGAAGGCTTGATCAAGGCCGGCGGCTTGCCGCCGACCCATCAGCAGCCGCAGCGCACGATGGCGCCGCGTCGCGAACTGCGCGTGGAAGAAGTGGTCGGCATGGCCTCGTTGCTGCAGCCCGAGCCGCCCGATGCGTATGCGCGGGCGTTGTCGGTGTCCGGCCGGCTCGGCGAAACCATCCGCGATCAGCTCTACGACGGCGCGCGCCGGTTGGGCTTCAACCCGGATCAGACCTGCTTCAGCGCCGAAGAGGACGATGCGATCGATCTGGTCGCGTTGCTGTTCGATTCTTTGTTCCGCAACCACGCCCTGCAGGACCGCGCCCGGCGCGTGTATGCGCGGCTGGTCATGCCTTACGTCAAGGTGGCGCTGACCGACAACGCGGTGTTCGTCAAGCGCGAACACCCGGCGCGACGTCTGCTCGATGCGATCACCGAAGCCTGCGAAGGCAACGACGGCGAGACGCCGCAGGACCGCGATCTGCTCGAACGCGCCTCGGAAATCTCCCAGCGCATCGTCTCGGACTACAACGAAGACCTGGCGGTGTTCGAACTCGCCCATGCCGAACTCGACGCGTTGCTGGCCCAGCATCGCCGCCGCATCGAATTGCAGGAACAACGCGCGGCCAAGGCCACGTATGGCCGCGAGCGCCTCGGCGCGGCGCGCAGCCAGGCCGATCACGCGGTGCGCGAACGCATCGGCGAAGCGCGCCTGACCCAGGCGGTGGCCGATTTCATCGCCACGCCGTGGCGGCATCATCTGGTCCAGGTGATGTTGCGCGAGAACGAGGATCCCAAGCGCCGCGCGCAAGCGTTGGCGCTGGGCGACGCGCTGGTGATGGCAGACAAACTCGCCGCGGAAAATCGCGGCCGCGAGCTGGCCGATCAGTTGCTGGCCTTGCAGCCGATCATCGTCCAGTGCCTGGCCAGCTCGGGCCTGGACGACAGCGCCGCCCAGCACGGCATGGCCGGCCTGGTGCGCGCGTTGGCGACGCCGGACAAGGAACGCAGCGAACACCCTCTGCCCACCTCGGCCGAAGTCGAAGAGGACGTGGCCGAGGAACGCCGGTTGTATCTGGCCGGCGGCACCGCCCAGGTCGCGCACGATCCGCTGTTGGCGCAGCGCATGCGCCAGCTCGAACCCGGCGATTGGTTGCGCCTGACCAACACCCAGGGCGAGACCGTCGCGGTCAAGGTCGCCTGGATCAGCCCGTTGACCTCACGCTTCTTGCTGGTGAACCGGCGCGGCGTGCGCGCGCTGGTAGCCTCGGCCGAGGAACTGGCGGTACTGGCGGCGGCCGGACGGCTCATGGTCGGCGCAGAGCGCACCGCCTTCGACGAGGCGATGCGCCAGGTGCGCAGGCATCTGGACCGGGTGATCTGAGCCTTCCGCGATCGGATTCGCGCAAGCGCAGCAGATGGGGATCGGATCGAAAGCCCGACGTCTTCGAGATGAACCAGACGGGGCGAAAGCCCCGAACTCTTTTGTGGGAGGGGCTTCAGCCCCGACGCTGTTCGGTCAGATCGCTGCATTATCGGGACGACTGATCGGAAAGCGTCGGGGCTGAAGCCCCTCCCACAAAAGACTTTGAGGCCTCACAAGTGGCGGACACAGGTTCCTAGAGGCGACCTGTCGCCCGCAGCCCGTGTGACCCCAATCCGTTTCCGCGACACCGCCGCCGACCGTCATCGATCCGAGATCGCACGCGCCCCGATCATTCCGTTACGATGCATCGAACGGGGCACGGAGCGGAGCATGTCGGGCATTACGATTGGCGTTGCGAGCGAAACCGCATCCGGCGAAAAGCGCGTAGCGCTGACGCCGGAGACCTGCAAGAAACTCGTCGCCCGCGGCGCGCGCGTGCGCATCCAGCGCGGTGCCGGGCGCGCATCGAGTTTCACCGACGAGGCCTACGTCCAGGCCGGCGCCGAGCTCGCCGACGATGCCGACGCGGCCACCGGCGATGCCGACGTGGTGCTATGCGTGCAGGCACCGGAACCTGCCAGGCTTGGGCAATTGCGCGAAGGCGCGGCGCTGGTCGGGCTGTTGCAGCCGCAGGCCGATGCCGCGCGCGGCGAGGCCATCGTCGCGCGCCGGCTCAATGCCTTCCCGCTCGAACGCCTGCCGCGCACCACCCGCGCCCAGGCCATGGACGTGCTCAGTTCGCAGGCCGGCATGGCCGGTTACAAGGCGGTGCTGATCGCCGCGCAGCTGGCGCCGCGGTTCTTTCCGATGCTGACCACCGCGGCCGGCACCATCCGGCCGTCCAAGGTGCTGATCGTCGGGGCCGGCGTGGCCGGGCTGCAGGCCGTCGCCACGGCCAAGCGCCTGGGCGCGCAGGTCGAAGGCTTCGACGTGCGTCCGGAGACGCGCGAGCAGATCGAATCGCTGGGCGGCAAGTTCCTCGACCTGGGCGTCAGCGCCGCGGGCGAGGGCGGTTACGCCCGCCAACTCACCGACGAGGAGCGCGCCGAGCAGCAGCGCCGCCTCGGCGAACATCTGAAGAACATCGACGTGATCGTCTGCACCGCCGCGGTGCCCGGGCGTCCGGCGCCGAAGATCATCAGCGCGGCGATGATCGCGGGGATGAAGCCGGGCAGCGTGCTGGTCGATCTGGCCGCGGAAACCGGCGGCAATTGCGAGCTCACCCAGCCCGGCGAAACCATCGACGTCGACGGCGTGACCGTCGCTGGCCCGTTGAACCTGGCCAGCAGCGGCGCGGTGCACGCCAGCGAGATGTATGCGCGCAACGTGCTCAACTTCGTCAGCCTGTTCGTCAACGACGGCGCGCTGAATTTCGATTGGAACGATGAACTGCTGGCCAAGACGATCTGGCCGGAGCGCACAACCACGGCCTGAGCGCGGATGACCTGGTTCGCCGACGAAATCCTCTTGCCGGCCACCGCGCACGCGGTGAAGCGGATCGCCGGCGATCCTTTGCTGGCGCCGTTCGCGTACTGGGTGCGCGATCTCGACGGCCATGTCTGGCACGCCGAACACCATCGCCACGATTTGCCCCAGGACGGGTTGATCGCGATCCGCCCGGTGCGCGACACCCGCGGCGACGACGGCGACGATTCCTGGTACGGCGTGCCGTCGCTGGAGTGGTCGAGCTTGCGGCCCACGCACGATCAAGGCCCCGAGCCGGATCGCATCGGCCGGAAGCTGGCGATGTATCTGCTGGAATGCACGAGCGGCGAGACGCCGTCGGCCGACACCTTGCCCGAGGACGTCGATTCCTTGCCGCCGCCTTCGTTGCGACGCTATCTGAGCGAACTGGCGGCCGAGCTGTCGGCGCCGGTGCTGTACCACTCGGCATGTTTCTGGGGTGGCGCGGTCGAATACGAATACAGCCTGTGCTATCGCCCCGTCGAAGCGCTGTTTCTGACCAGGCCGCCGGAACCCGGCGATGAGGCGGTCCGGCACGCGCTGCACGACGGTCTGGCCGGTGTCGGGGTGAACCTGGCGAGTCCGTATTTCGCCCTGCATGCGCGCGAATTTCCGTGGGCGCGGCATCGCTTGCAAGCCCGGGGCTGAACACGCGGCGCGTCGATGCGGCTTACGCGGCGCTCATGCCCGGCACGCACGGAATTAACGTGGATTCTCGCAGGCTCGGACCGGGCTCACTGACGGCGAGGCGCAATGGACGAGGACCTGCAATCGATGAGCGCGGACGAACTGCGCGAACAGGTGCGGCGTTTGCGCGCGGGCATCCGCGCGCATCGCGACAGCAGCGGACACGAACTGTGCTGGCATCACCCGCAGCTGTGGAATCTGTTGCCCGAACGAACCCAGCCGCGGATCGCGGTGCCGCAGTGGCCGGCGTTTCTGCGCGGTTGCGTGCGTTATCGCGAGTCGCTGGACCGGCAGCGGCCGGATGCGCCGCGGATCGATGAGGAACTGAAATGATCGAGTGCGACCGGATTTAGCGCACTCGGCGCAATGTTCCCGTTTGGAGACGTTGCGCCGTTCGCCCAGCTGGCGGCGAGTCGGTCGCGACTGGGGTTTCGACGTGGCTGCGGCAGCGCGGTCGCGGCTTGCGCAGCTCCTACGGTTGCTGCGTCGTACCGATCACCTCGCAGTAGGAGCTGCGCAAGCTGCGACCGAGACTTTTCGGTCGCCGGCGTGGCTATCGGCGATGCGGCTATGCCTAGGCCCGGCGAAAGCGGAGATCCAGCGGTTTCACGGTCCTGCCCCGATGAATCCCTGGATCCCCGCCTTCGCGGGATGACGGTGAACGGGGTCGCTCCCTCGTGGGGATGACGACGGTGGAACCCGATCAATCCCTCGACGACGACCCGCGCTCGGGCTTCGGCGGCGGCGGATTGGCCTGCACCCAGGCGCGACGCTGCTCCGGCGTCATCGCGCGCCACTTTTCCATCATCGCGCGGCGGGCGTTGTCGTCCAGGCCGCGCAGGTGAGCGAACAGCGCGCGCATCTGGCTGCGCTCTTCCGGGTCCAGGTGTTCCCAGCGTTTCATGCCGCGGCGTGCGTCCTTGCGCTCTTCGGGCGTCATCTGCTGCCAACGGCGCGCGTGTTCGAGCATGCGCTGGCGTTCTTCGGGCGAGTTGTTCCAGCGCTCGCGCATCGGCGCGATCAGCTGCTCGCGCTGGGCCTGGCTGAGCTGATCCCAGGCCGGCAGGTTGGCTGCGCTGGCGGCCGCCGGATCCGGCGGCGCCGCGGTGGCGGTGGCGATGAGGGCGGGCGCGACCAGCGCGGCCAGGGCGAGAGCCCATCCGGCGCGGCGTAGCGGGGCGAGGCGACGCATGGCGGTTTACTCCGTATGAGTCCGGGACGGCAGGGCGTCGCTGTTGGACGCCAGCCACAGATAGAGATCGGGATTTTCGTCGAGCGAGGCGACCGCGGTGTCCGGGTCGTAGACCGCGTCGGGTGAAGTCGCGCCGGCGGTCGCGGCGATCACCGCGGGCACGGCCGTCGCCGACTGCGCCGAGGCCGGGCCGGGGTTGGCGCCCAGTTGCAGGTTCACCACCAGCGCCAGCGCCGCGATACCGGCGAACGCGCCCGAACCGGCCAGGGCCCAGCCGAGGAGGCCGCCGCGGCCGCGCTGCGGCTGGGCGGCGGCCTCGCTGCGGATCGTGCGCAAGCGGGCGCGGATCTGCGGGCTGACGCTGTCGACGGCGCGCGCGTGCAGATCGCGCACGGCGGCGTCGAAGCGCGCATCCGGATCGGGCGGCGGGTTTGCGCGGTGTTGCGAGTGTTGGTTGGGGTTCATCGCCAGTCCTCCAATTGCCGCTGCAAGGCTTCGCGCGCGCGCGACAGATGGGTTTTCACCGCGCCTTCGCTGCAACCCATCGCCCGCGCGGTCGTGGCGACGTCGAGTTCTTCCAGAATCCGCAAGGAAAACGCCTCGCGTTGCCGGCGCGGCAGCTTGCCCAGCGCGTCGGCGAATTTTGCGTAGGCCTCGCGGCCGTCGAAGCTGCGCTGCGGGTCGGGGCCATCGTCGGCCCAGTCCAGCGGCGCATCGTCTTCGCGCGGCGCCGGCATCAGCCAGCGCAGGCGGAAAGTGCGGCGGCGCTGCACATCGACGATGCGGCTGCGCAGGATGCTCCAGAACAGCGGCGTCCATTCCCGCGCCGGCCGCTCGCGATAGGCCAGCATCTTCATCATCGCGTCCTGGACCGCGTCCAGCGCGTCCTCGCGGTGACGCAGGCCCAGTTCGGCGAAACGGAAGGCGCGGGTGCCCAGGCCGGCGAGGAACTCGTCGATCGTCGCCGGCAGGCGCGCCGGCGCGTCCGGTGTGGTCGCCTCGACTGCGGCCGGGTCCTGTCCGGCACAGTCGTCGGCCGATCCGTCCGCGGGCTGCGCCCCGCCTTGCGTGTCCGATTCGGCGTTTGCGCCCGACGGCGCGCCTTCGCGCAGCCTGTCGTGAGGCGAAACCGGCCCAGCCGCCTGCGGATCGGCGCCGGCCCGGCCGGAATCGCGCGCTTGCGGCCGCCCGTTCGCCCGCGCCTGGTAGCGGTGTTCGAGCGGATCGTTCGGCGGCAGCGGGTCGTGGTCGACGCTCACGACCTCCAGCATACGGGCGCTTGGCGGTAGCAGCACCTGGGGGGCCTCAACCGCGTCCGGTCCGGCGGCCCGGGCGTATATGACGGTTCGTCGCGTTCGGCATGGGCGTTTCCGCGCGCCGGAATGTGCGGCGCTTACGGAAACCGGAAACGTCCCGGCCCCGGATCGGTTGACAGCGGTGGCGCCGTATTCACGGACGGTTATGATGCGGGAGACATCGCATGGGGACGGATTAGGATGAGCGACGGGTTCGTGGCGCTGTATATCTTCATGCTGGCGGGTATCGCCGGCCACGTGATCATCTCGCGGGTGCCGGTGATTCTGCACACCCCGCTGATGTCGGGTTCCAACTTCATCCACGGCATCGTGCTGATCGGCGCGATCATCGTGCTCGGCCACGCCGACACCACCTTGGAGAAAGTCATCGGCTTCGTCGCGGTGCTGCTCGGCGCGGGCAACGCCGCCGGCGGCTACGTGGTGACCGAACGCATGCTGGAGATGTTCAAGTCCAGCAAGAAGCCGGCCGGCAAGGCGGGCGGTTGAATGGTCGGGTCTGTCGCTACGCCGCGATCGCCGCGGCGGTCGTCGTGGGGCTGGCGGTGCTCGCCGCTCCGGCTTTCTTCGGTTACGTGCTGCCGCTCGGGCAGCTGCGGTTTTATGGAGCGCACGCGCTGATGGAAGCCTTATCGATTCTGGTCAAGACCAGCTATCTGGTCGCCGCCACCTTGTTCCTGCTGGGCCTGCAGCGCATGGCTTCGCCGGTGACCGCGCGCAGCGGCATCCGCTGGGCCGGCGCGGGCATGGTCATCGCCACGGTGGCGACCTTCTTCCTGCCGGGGCTGCACAACCTGGCGCTGATCGTGCTGGCGGTCGGCATCGGCACGATCCTGGCGTGGGTGTCGGGCAAGAAGGTCGCGATCACCGACATGCCGCAGATGGTCGCCCTGTACAACGGCATGGGCGGCGGTTCGGCGGCGGCGATCGGCGCGGTCGAGCTGTTGCGCTTGTCGGCGCGGATTCCGGATGATCCGCTGCAGGCGCAGTTGCAGCGCGGCGTGATCGAGATGCAGACCCCGAGCGTGGCGCTGGTGCTGGCGGTGATCGGCGCGGCGATCGGCGCGGTGTCGCTGTCGGGTTCGGTGATCGCCTGGGCCAAGCTCGACGGCCGCCTGGACAAGCGCGTGGTGTTCCCGGGCCAGCAGATCTTCAACGCGATCGTGGCCCTGGCGATGGTCGTGCTGGGCGTCGCCGCGGTCATGACCCTCAACGTGCCGATCATTCTCGCGTTCTTCATCGTCGCGCTCGCGCTGGGCGTGCTGATGACCTTGCCGATCGGCGGCGCCGACATGCCGGTGGTGATTTCGCTGTACAACGCCTTCACCGGTCTGGCGGTGGCGTTCGAAGGTTATGTGCTCGGCAACGAGGCCTTGATCATCGCCGGCACCATGGTCGGCGCGGCCGGCATGCTGCTCACCCGATTGATGGCCAAGGCGATGAACCGGCCGATCAGCGGCGTGTTGTTCTCCAACTTCGGCGGCGGCGGCCAGGCGCAGGAAATCAGCGGTACGCAGAAGCCGATCGAGGCCGGCGACGTCGCCGCGATGATGGGCTTCGCCGAACGCGTGGTGATCGTGCCCGGTTACGGCCTGGCGGTGGCGCAGGCGCAGCACAAGATCTGGGAGCTGGCACAGAAACTCATGGATCGCGGGGTCAAGGTGAAATTCGCGATCCATCCGGTCGCCGGCCGCATGCCCGGGCACATGAACGTGCTGCTCGCCGAGGCCGGCGTGCCTTACGACCTGATCGCCGACATGGACGACATCAATCCCGAATTCGCCAACACCGACGTGTCGCTGGTGATCGGCGCCAACGACGTGGTCAATCCGGTCGCCAAGACCGATCCGTCCTCGCCGATCTACGGCATGCCGATCCTGGACGTGGTCAATTCGCGCAACACCATCGTGATCAAGCGCGGCAAGGGCACCGGTTTTGCCGGTATCGAAAACGCGCTGTTCTACGCCGACAACACCCGCATGCTGTACGGCGACGGCGCCGAGATGGCCAGCGCGCTGGTGTCCGAGCTCAAGGCGCTCGACGGCGGGCATTGACCCGCTTCGAGTCCGACGGGTGCCGCAGCGCACCCGTCGCGCGTGCGATCACGCGTTGCCGCGAATGCGCAACGTCAAACCCTTGAGGAAGTTGCGCAGCATCTGATCGCCGCAGGCGCGAAAGTTCTTGTGGTCGCTCTGGCGGAACAGCGCGCTCAGCTCCGGCTTGGATACCGGGAAACCGGCGTCGGCGAAGGCCTGGTGCATGTCGAGGTCCTTCAGCTCGAAGGCCACGCGCAGTTTCTTCAGCACCAGATTGTTGCTGACGCGTTTTTCCAGCGGGCGCGGCGGCTGGCTTTCATCGCGGCCGCGGTAGTGGAACACCAGCCCGTCGAGGAAACGCGCGAGCACGGCGTCGTCGCATTCGGCATAGCCCTCGTCCTCGTCTTTCTTGAGGAAGGCCTGCACGTCGGTTTTTTCCAGCGCGAAGGCCGGGTCGGCGAGTTTGACGATCTCCACGACCTTCAGGTCGCTCAGATCGAGCATGTAGCGGATGCTGCGCAATACGTCGTTGTTGATCATGGTCTGTCCTGCCGGGCGCGGCCTGAGGCGCGGCCCTGGTGCCACCCGGCCCCGCGCGCGGCGGCCGATGCGTTCTTGAATGCCATCGCCGACAAGGGCCCGGCGGATCGGCCGGGCCTGGGGCGGGGATGGGGGCGAACGCGGATTCTCGCATTTCGGGCGAGCGCTGGGCGGATCGGGGCTGTGCGCGCCAAGGCCGATGCCGTGCTTTTGTGGGAGGGCCTTCAGGCCCGACGCTTTTCGATCAGGCCCGGCCGAAAGGCGTCGGGCCTGAAGGCCCTCCCACAAGAGCTTGCCGGTCCGTAGATCCGAATCGAATCGGGCCCGCGGCGGTTACGAATCCGAGTGCTCGCGCGCGCCGGCGTTGGGCCATTCGCTGAAGACATCGCCGTGTTGTTGGCGGGATGCGTGGCAGGCCGCGCAGCCGTCGCGTTCGGCGGTCTTGAGCCGGTCGGCGCGTTCGCCGGCGGCGAATTCGGCGTAACCCCAGCCGCCGCTGGCCTTGAAGCGCGCGCTGTCCTTGACCATCACATCGATATGCCGGCGCGGGCCTTGATCGACGATGCCGTCGCCGCTGTCGCGGGTTTCGAACAGGTCGTAGACCAGCACGGCGCCGTCGGGGTACTCGCCGCTGCGATAGCCCTGCAGCGCGGCGGGGTTGGCGTAGATGTGGTGCAGGCCGCCGAAGCGCGGGTAGGCGGCGTGGCCGGAGGTGATCAGGCCGCTCTTGATGTGGGTCCACATCGAGTAGCCGGCGGGGAACGCGATTGCCGGCGCATCTTGGGCCCGCGGCGGATCCGCGGGCGGCGAGGCGGCTTGGGCGAAGCCGCCGATCGCCAGGGCCAGGGCGAGCGCGGCGGCCAGGGCGATCGCGTCGGCCCGTCCGCAACCGCGGCCATTCGATGCGCGCGCGCCGTCGCCATCGCGGTCAGCGCGCATGCGACAGCCCCTTGTCGGCGAAGGCGCGTTGCACCGCCCAGGCGATCGGCCACGCCACGAAGACCACATGTACGGCGATGCTCAGCACGATCCACAGCATGTCGTCGGGCAAGCCCTTGCTGCCGGCTCGCGAGAGCGGCACGACGATGAAGTTCATCGCCACGAACAGCCACAAGCCGTACAAGGTGGACGCCAGCCACGGACGTCGACGCATCCACGCCAGGCGGGTCGCGGCGAAGGCGTAGACCGCGGCCATGACCAGGGCGATGAAGTAATGCAGGAACAGGCCCAGGGCCGCGGTCCCGGCGCCGCCGGCCATCGCGGCTTCGCGGCCGATCAGGCCGGAGGCGACGCTGTGCAGGATGCGCTGCGCGGGCACGCCCACGGTGACGCCCCAGTAGGTGATCGCATACGCGATATCGAGGGTGCCGGCGATCAGACCGCCGATCGCGGTCCACAACGGCAACGAGCGGGTGGGGCGTGCGGCGTAAGTCATGACGGATCTCGTGAATTAGGGAAGAACGCGAGGCGCTGCGGTCGCCAGTCGATACGAGGGCGGTGGCGCTGCGGATGCTGCAATGGCGATCGGGCGAAGGCGGCTTGGGCGCGCGGCGACTCAGGCCGCCCGTACCTCCGGCCGGTCCAGTCGCCGCGCCTGGGTCGCGGTCAGCCCGAAGGAATTCTTGAACGCGCGGCAGAACGCGCTCTGGCTTTCGAAGCCCAGCGCCTCGGTGATCTCGCACACCGGCATGCGGGTTTCGCGGACCATGCGCCAGGCGCGGTCCGAACGCAGGCGCGCGGCGAATTCGGTCGGGGTTTCGTCGAACACGTCGCGGTAGATCCGGATCAGGTGGCAGGGCGAATAGTTGGCGCTGCGCGCGAGCCGGTTGAGGTCCAGGCGGATCTCCGGATGACGGCGGATCAGGTGCTGCACGCGCAACAGCCGCAGCAAGGTCTGCTGACGCCGGCGCTGGGTGCGGCCGCTGCAGCGCGGCAGGCGTTCTTGCAGGTCGCGCTGCTGCTCCAGCAACAGCGAGCACAAGGTCCGCACCAGCGCGGCGCCGTTGGCCGCCAATTCGGCCGGCTGCGCGGCCAGCCGCGCCAGCCGCACCAGCAGCCGTTGTACGTCGCGCGGCGCGGCGCCTTCCCACGGCAGCAGATCGCTGCTTTGTTCGTCCGGACCGTTGAGCAGGTACGGGCGCCATGCCGCCTCGGGCCCGCTCAGGCACAGCCACCAGCACGGCAAGCGCGCGCTGCTGCGCAGGCGGCCGTCGCGCCAGATATGCAGATGGCCCGGGGCCAGCTCCCAGGTGCTGTCGGCCGACTCCAGCCGCAGCGGGCCGCGCAACGGCAGCCACAGCGACATCCAGCCGGCCGGTACGTCCAGTTGGACCGCGCGGCCGGAGGCGCGGATCAGGTGCAGCCCGGGCGGATGCGGGCCGGGGCGGGCGGCCGACAGATCCAGGTGCTCGGCGAAATGAATCCGGTGCTGATGCAGGCTCATACGGCCCTCGTCGGGGGTGCTGCGTGTGGGGGGACCACCTCGGTTGGCACCTAAGCTAGCCATCCGGAGCCCTCATCAGGAGGGCCAATTACTTCGGCACCGAAGGAGCCAATCGATTGCGGCGCGGATCGCCGTCTCAATCCGGCATTGCGCCGGTCTAGCGCCGTCGATGTGCCGGGAACGCCCGACTCGCAGTCGCCGTCTCGCAACTCGCCGATTGGCTTGGCACACTCGATGCGACGCAAGGCCCGAGGGGGCCAATCCGGAGCACACCATGTATCTGCCGTTGGACGGCCGGGGTCCGCTGCACGGTCAATTGGTCCGGTCGCTCAAAGACGCCGTGCTGGGGGGCCGATTGCCGGCCGGGGTGCGGTTTCCGCCGACCCGGTTGCTGGCCCAGCAGCTCGGACTGTCGCGCAACACGGTGCTGGCCGCCTATGAGCAACTGCGCGCGGAAGGCTTCATGCAGGCGCGGGTGGGCTCGGGCAGTTTCGTGGCCCTGCCGGGTTCGCCGGTGCAGGCGCGCAACGAGCCGCCGCAGCGGATCGCCGCGCAAAGCGCCTATGCGCGGCGGCTGCGGCGCTATCACGATCACGCCAACATTCCCGGCCGACGCGCGCCGGGCACCTTGCACAGCTTCCAGTACGGCGTGCCGTTCACCAATCCGCTGCTGACCTCGGCCTGGGCGCGTGCGTTGTCGCACGCGGCCGCCTACACGCCGCCCAACTATCCGACCGCGCAGGGCCTGCCGGTATTGCGCGCGGCGGTGTGCGAGTACTTGTCGCTGCGCCGCGGCGTGCAGGCCGCGCCCGAGGACGTGATCGTGGTTGCCGGCACCCAGCAGGCGATCAGTCTGACCGCGCGGGTGTTGCTTGACGAAGGCGATGAGGTGGTGATCGAAGACCCGCAGTACTTCGCCGTGCGCGAGGCGCTGCAGATCCACGGCGCCAAGCTGGTGCCTGTGCCGGTCGACGCCGACGGCCTGTGCACCGACCTGTTGCCCGAGCGACCGCCGCGGCTGATCTGCGTGACGCCGTCGCACCAGTTTCCGACCGGCTCGCTGATGTCGCTGCCGCGCCGGCGCGCGCTGCTGGACTACGCCAATCGCCACGATTGCTGGGTATTCGAAGACGACTACGACGGCGAGTTCCGCTACGACGCGCAGCCGCACGCGGCGCTGTGCGGGCTCGACGACAGTCGCCGGGTGATCTACGTCGGTACGTTCTCGAAAGTGCTGTTTCCCTCGCTGCGGCTGGGCTACATCGTCGCGCCGCCCGGGCTGCGCGACGATTTCGTCAGCGCCAAGTGGGTCGACGATTTCGGATCGCCGGGCATCGAACAAGCCGCGCTCGCGCATTTCCTCGCCGACGGCGGCTTCGAGCGGCATCTGCGCCGCACCGCCAAGACCCTCAAGCAGCGCCGCGATGTGCTGCTGGCCGCGTTGCGACGTTTGGCCGGCGACGCGTTGCAGATCGACGACTCGCACGCGGGCATGCACCTGCTGGTGTGGTTGCGCGGACGCACGGCGGCCCAGGGCGAGGCGTTCATCGCCTATGCGCAAAGCCGCAGTCTGGGCTTGTATTCGATCGCGCCGTATTACCTGCATCCGTTGGAACGCGCCGGTCTGCTGTTCGGCTACGGTGCCTTGTCGGTGGCCGAGATCGAGGAAGCGGCGAAGCTGTTCGCCACCTGCCTGGAGGAGATGGCGTTCGAGCAGGTGGGCGGCTGAGGGTTTCGCGCGCGGGTCGGTCGGCGTGGCGGTGGCCGATTCGCGGTCGCGGCTCGCGCCGCTCCCACATCCAGATATCCGTCAATCGCGGTCGCCGACTGTAGGAGCGGCGCAAGCCGCGACCGCGCCGCCTCAAATTCCGGCGAACCACCAGCCCCGGCCGCCTCAGCGCGACGCCACCGCCGCCACGATCAGCGCGATCCCCAGCCACACCAACTCCAGACCGCTATTGGCCAGCACCGCCAGGTTCCAGAAGAAATTCGGTCCCAGCTTGGCCGCGGACTCCATCGGGTCCAGCCCCAGCACGGTGCCGATCTGGCCGGCGACGATGCCCCAGTTGGCCAGCGCCACGATCAGCGCGGTCACCGCCAGGCCCAGCGCGGCGCGGCGCCAGCCCGGGCGCCAGCCGCCCAGGCGCAGCATCCAGGCGATGTCCAGCGCTCCCAGCACCGCCACCCAGTTGTATTGGCGGTCGAACGTCAGCGACAGCAGCACCCAGAAAGCGGCGAAACCGAACGTGCCCAGCGCCAGCAACAGCCACGAAAACAGGCTCAGACGGCCGGAACTGGCTGGTGCCGTCTGTGTGGCGGCGGAACGGTCGGGGGGAGCGACGGTCATGGGCGGAACACTGTGGGCGGGACAAGCCCTACAGCATAGCCGGCCGGGACCGGTAGAATGGCGCGACTTGTGCTGCGGCACGGCATCCCCATCTTTTGGCCATGTATTCCCGCAGCAGCGAACCCGTCCGTTTCGAGCGCGATTGCGCCGCCGTCCTCGTGCCGCAAGGCGAGCAGGTCAACCTGCCTGCCGGCAGCGTGGGCTATATCACCCAGGCGCTGGGCGGCAGCTATACCGTGTTCGTGGAGGGCAATCTGTTCCGGATCTCCGGCGGCGATGCCGACGCGATCGGCAAAGAACCGCCCGAGCCGCTGGAACTGCCCGAAGGCGCAGACGACGAAGCGGTGGAGCAATTGGTCTGGAAGCAGTTGCGGACCTGCTTCGATCCGGAGATCCCGATCAACGTGGTCGACCTGGGCCTGGTCTACGAGGCGATCGTCAAGCCGCGCGACGACGGCCAGCGCATGGTCGAGGTGCGCATGACCCTGACCGCGCCGGCCTGCGGCATGGGCGACATTCTGGTCGACGATGTGCGCAGCAAGCTCGAAATGATTCCGACCGTGGCCGAGGCCGACGTCGAGCTGGTGTTCGATCCGCCGTGGGGACGGCACATGATGTCCGAGGCCGCGCGCCTGGAAACCGGAATGCTTTGACGCGTCGCGCGCGCGACGTCGCCGGACGGCGACGTATGGCGTGCCCAAGAGTGTTCGGCCTGCGTACCCGATTGTAAGAACTGCAAATCGTGTTCACGGTTTGTGTCCGCGAGAATCGTTTTCAGTGCATAGACGCGGGTTGCGTGTGTGCCTAGGTTGTTGTTCGCGGCCACGCAGACGCATGGCCGTACATGCCGCCGGGCTTTCGCATCTTCGATGTTGCGCATCGCGCAAGCCAGGACGGTTATTCGCCGCGCACCGCGGCACCACTCGGGTTTCAACTTCGGGATTGCAAAGTACGGTCAGTGCCGTGGAAAGCGCTGGCGGCGGAGCCGCTGCGCGCTGCTTTGTTCGGTGCGATGCCGGTGCCAGCGACGATGCGGCGCCGGACTGCGTGGAGCGGGACGCCGCTCGCCGTGGATGCGTCGAATCCGCAGTCCGCCGTGTCGGCCGGGATCCCGCTCACTCAGGGAGAGAAGTGCATGAATCGTCGTATTTTGTCGTTGGCCATTGGTGCTTCACTGATGTCCGTCGCGCTGCCGGGACTGGCGGCGGAACTGCTGACCGTCGACAGGCCGATCGAGGGCCGCTACATCGTCGTGCTGAAGGAACAAGCCGCCTCGCTGTCGGCCGACAGCCGCAACGGCGTGGCCAATGTGCCCGCGGTTGCGCAGGGCATCGCCAGCCAATACCGCACCAAGCTGCTGCGCAGCTACCAGCATGCGCTGCGCGGATTCGTGATCGACGCCGACGACGCGTCCTTGGCGCAACTGCTCAAGGATCCGCGTGTGGCCTTCGTCGAAGAAGACGGCTACATGTCGGTCGACGCGACCCAGAACAACGCGACCTGGGGCATCGACCGCATCGATCAGCGCGACCTGCCGCTGAGCACCAGCTACACCTACGACACCGACGCCACCGGCGTGCACGCCTACATCGTCGACACCGGCCTGCGCGCCGACCACACCGAGTTCACCGGCCGCATCGGCAACGGTTTCTCGTCGGTGTCCGGCGATCCCACCACCACCGACTGCCACGGTCACGGCAGCCATGTCGCCGGCACCGTCGCCGGCACCACCTGGGGCGTAGCCAAGAAGGCGACGATCCATCCGGTGCGCGTGTTCGGTTGCGGTTCCAGCGCGCCCAACTCGCAGATCATCGCCGGCATCGACTGGGTCACCGCCAATCACGTCAAGCCCGCGGTGGCCAATATGAGCCTGGGCGGCCCGGCTTCGGCCGCGACCGATACCGCGGTGAACAATCTGATCAACGCCGGCGTGGTGGCGGTGGTGGCGGCGGGTAACGGCAACATCGACGCCTGCACCGAATCGCCCTCACGCGTTCCGCGCGCGCTGACCGTCGGCGCCAGCGACCGCAACGATGCGCGTTCGATCTGGACCGGCGGCCAGGCCTCCAGTTGGGGCACTTGCCTTGACTTGTTCGCGCCCGGCACCTCGATCGTTTCGGCCGGCATCAGCAGCGCCACCGCGTCGGTCTCCAACAGCGGCACCTCGATGGCCTCGCCGCACGTGGCCGGCGTCGCGGCGCTGTATCTGGCGGTGAACCCGGCGGCGACGCCGGATCAGGTGCATGCCGCCATCGTCAACAACGCCACTGCGGGCAAGATCACCGATCTGCGCGGCTCGCCGAACCGTCTGCTGTACTCGCTGTTCTCAGGCGGCCCCGGCCCGAACAACCCGCCGGTGGCGAACTTCACTTCCAGCGTCAGCGGGCTGACGGTCAGCTTCACCGATACCTCGACCGACAGCGACGGCACCATCGCCTCGCGCAGCTGGAACTTCGGCGACGGCACCACCTCGACCGCGGCCAATCCGTCCAAGACCTACAGCGCGGCCGGCACCTACAACGTCAGCCTCACGGTCACCGACGACGACGGCGCCACCCACACCAAGAGCGGCACCGTCACCGTCGGCAGCACCGGCACCCAGACCTACACCAACGGCACCGACGTGGCGATCAACGACAACGCCACGGTGGAAAGCTCGATCGCCGTGTCCGGCCGCACTGGCAACGCGCCGAGCAACGCCAGCGTGTCGGTCAACATCGTCCACACCTACAAGGGCGATCTGAAGGTCGATCTGGTCGCACCGGACGGTTCGCTCTACAACATCCACAACCGCACCGGCGGCAGCGCCGACAACGTCAGCGGCACGTTCACCTTCAACCTGTCGAGCGAGCCGCTCAACGGCACCTGGAAGCTGCGCGTGAACGATAACGCCAGCGTCGACACCGGCCGCATCGACACCTGGAGCATCACGTTCTGATCCACGCAACACCGGTGGCCCGTGCGCATGCTCCGCTTCGGCGGCATGCGCATCGGGGCGTCCCGAGCCCCTCTCCCGCATGCGGGAGAGGGGTGGGCGAGGGATGAATTCCCATCGATGCACTAGGAAATCAATCCGCGACCGACTCGCAGAGCAGTACCCGGCACGACGTCCACGACGCCATCGCATATTCGCTGCCTTGCGGAAGGAAACTTCGCGCACACGCAGTGCAAATAGATGTGTCGAAATTAATCCAAATATGCGACATCGTTCACGCATATGCCCCCGCAACAATACGGCTAACGGCTTGCCGGCACTGTAAGCATGGCTTTAGCGTGCTAAGGCGGGCTGGAACACCACTGAGCCCGTACACAAACAGCGTGGACGCTGTCGTGTGCAGACAGGGACGTGGCCACGCAGACCACCGCGCGTTGAACGCCGCAAGACGGCACTTCGTTTTTTGGGGGTTTCATCCATGTCCGACCGTACCTTGCGCGTGCGTAAGCACGCGCTTGCCGCTGCCACCGTGGCCGCTGTGTCCTGCGTAGCCGCATCGGCGTACGCCGCCGATCGCGTCAATCTGGCCGCTTTGGCCAATGCCCAACAGAACGACGAGTTCATCGTCAAGCACCGCGACGGCACCGCCGCGCGCAGCAACGCAGCGACCCTGCAGAATGCGTTGAACACGGTGTCGAGCAGCTTCTCCGGCAAGGGCCATGCGCTCGGCCTCAAGCACGTGCGCCGCACTTCGATCGGCGCCGATGTGGTGCGCGCCAGCCGCAAGCTCGATCGGGTCGAGGCCGAATCGCTGATGCGCCAGATCGCCGCCGACCCGAGCGTGGAGTACGTCGAGCCCAACGCGCGCATGACCGCGTTCTTCACCCCCGACGACACCCGTTTCGGCGAGCAGTGGGGTTACACCGACGCCGACGCCGGCATCAACGCGAGCCAGGCCTGGGACGTGAGCACCGGCACCGGCGTGGTGGTGGCGGTGATCGATACCGGCATCGTCAGCCATAGCGATCTCAACGCCAACATCATCGGCGGCTACGACTTCATCACCGACGCGACCGCCGCGCGCGACAGCAACGGCCGCGACTCCAACCCGGCCGACCAGGGCGACTGGTTCGTCGGCTCCGATTGCGGCGTGACCTACAACAGCAACTCCAGCTGGCACGGCACCCACGTGGCCGGCACCATCGCCGCGGTGACCAACAACGCCAAGGGCGTTTCCGGCACGGCCTACAACGCCAAGGTGGTTCCGGTGCGCGTGCTCGGCCGTTGCGGCGGCACCCTGGCCGACATCGCCGATGCGATCACCTGGGCCTCGGGCGGCACCGTCTCGGGCATTCCGGCCAATCCGAACCCGGCCGAAGTCATCAACATGAGCCTGGGCGGCAGCGGCGCCTGCGGTTCGACCTACCAGGCCGCCATTGACGGCGCCGTCTCGCGCGGCGTGACCGTGGTCGTGGCCGCCGGCAACAACAACGGCAACGCCTCCAACGCGCGTCCGGCCAACTGCACCGGCGTGATCACCGTCGGCGCGGTCGACAGCGCCGGCGCGCGTTCGGTGTGGAGCAGCACGCAGAAGTCGAACTACGGCACCGTGGTCGACGTCGCCGCGCCGGGCTCGAACATCCTGTCCACGCTCAACGCCGGCACCACCACGCCGGGCGCCGAGAGCTACGCCTCCTACGGCGGCACCTCGATGGCGACGCCGCACGTGGCCGGCGTGGTCGCGCTGCTGCAGGCCAAGGCGACGACGCCGAAGACGCCGGCCGAGATCGAGACCCTGCTCAAGAACACGGTCAAGCCGTTCCCGAGCACGCCCGATCAGCTGATCGGCGCGGGCATCGTCGATGCCAAGGCGGCGCTGGACGCGCTCGGCGGCGGCAACCCGAACCCGGGCACGCAGACCTACAGCAACGGCACCGACTACAACATTCCGGACAACAACACGACCGGCGTGTCGAGCAGCATCGCGGTGTCGGGCCGCACCGGCAACGCGCCGAGCAACGCCTCGGTGTCGATCAACGTGATCCATCCGTACAAGGGCGACTTGATCGTCGACCTGATCGCGCCGGACGGCTCGGTCTACAACCTGCACAACCGCACCGGCAGCAGCGGCGACAATGTCAGCGGCACCTTCACGGTGAATCTGTCGAGCGAAACGCTCAACGGCAGCTGGAAGCTGCGCGCGGCCGATCGCGCCGCGCAGGACGTGGGCCGCATCGACACTTGGAGCGTTACCTTCTGATCGACAGGCGGCGGCCGGAGCGATCCGGTCGCCGCCGTTCCGCTCAGGCGGCGACACGCAGGCAAACAGACCCCGGCTTCGGCCGGGGTTTTTCGTTTGCGTCGAAAGTCTGGCGGAGTTTGCCGACAGCACGGGCGGCGCCGAAGACTGTGCGGGTCGTGCGGGCGGCAACGCGCAGCCGCTTTGATGGCCGCATCGGGAACGTATCGCGAACTGCCACCTTATCTCAGTAAAAGTCACATATTTATGGTGATAACACTGCTTTTTTGATGTGCATTGGACGAATTTTCGTAAATGCGAGGTAGGGTCGGCGACGCATTTTTCGTTGTGCGTCATCGCGAAACAATTAAAGAACGATATGCGACGTGGGTCGCTTTACTCAGCGAAAAATCAGACGAATTCGCCTGCCGGAATTTTCGCGCGATCGTTAGCGTGTACGCCGGATCGCGCTTCCCCCAACCGCATTCCGTCGCAACGTTACATCGCATACGCCGACGATCGCCGCCGTCGTGTAGGCCTGAACGTTTCACTCGCCGCACCTCGGCGCCTATCTGGGATTTTCACTCATGATGTCTCGCTCGAATCGCAATCATCGCGTCCACCTTCTCGCCGCCGGCACTGCCCTGGCTCTGTCCGGATTGACCGCCCCGGCGCTGGCCGGGCAGGTATACCTCGGCAATCTCAACGCCGAGGGCAACACCCAATTCATCGTCAAATACCGCAGCGGCAGCGCGCCGGCCACGCAGGTGGCGTCGATGCGCTCTTCACTCAACGACGCAGCGTCGCGCGTCGTCGTCCAGGGCAAGGCGCCGGGCCTGCGTGCGGTCCGCCAGATGTTGATGGCCGGCGGCCGCGTGATCGCCTCGGACACGCCGCTCAATCGCGCCGAAGCGACCGCGCTGATGAAGCAGATCGCCGCCGATCGCGATGTCGAATTCGTTCAACTCGACGGCCTCAAGAAGGCGCTGATGACGCCGAACGATCCCGAGTTCGGCAAGCAGTGGCATTACGCCGACTCCGCGGTCGGTATCCGTGCGCCGACCGCCTGGAACACCAGCAACGGCAGCGGCGTGGTGGTGGCGGTGGTCGACAGCGGCATCGTGCCGCACGCCGACCTCAACGCCAATATTCTCCCAGGCTACGATTTCATCCACTCGACCACCGGCTTTTCCGATGCGGAGTGCCGCGAGGCGGGCGCGTTGCCTGGGTGCGGCAAGTCCGACGACGGCGACGGCCGCGACGCCGATCCTTTCGATTCGTCCGATGTCGACCACGGCACCCATGTGGCCGGCACCATCGGCGCGGTGACCAACAACAGCATCGGCGTCGCCGGTGTGGCTTTCGGTGCCAAGATCGTACCGATCCGGGTCCTGGGCAATCAGGGCTTCGGCTCCGATTCGGATATCGCCGACGCGGTGGTATGGGCATCGGGCGGCAGCATCGCCGGCGTGCCGGCCAACCCCAACCCGGCCGAGGTGATCAACCTGTCGCTCGGCGGCAATAGTCCGTGCAGCACGACGCCGGCCTGGCAACTCGCCGTCAACACCGCCGTCGCCAACGGTTCGACCGTGATCGCGGCCGCGGGCAACAGCAATATCGACGTCAGCGGTGTCACGCCGGCCGGCTGCGATAACGTGATCTCGGTGGCTGCCAGCAACAAATCCGGTTCGCGTTCGTCCTATTCCAGCTGGGGCGCCACCATCGACATCACCGCGCCCGGCGGCGAGATGATTTTCACCAACGATGCCAACGGTGTGCTGTCGACGGTGAGCGGCGGCCGCTATGCCTTCAATCAGGGCACCTCGATGGCCAGCCCGCATGCGGCCGGCGTGGCGGCGCTGATCATCGCCGCCTCGCCGACGGCGAAAACGCCGGCGCAGATCGAGCAGATCCTGGAAAGCACGGCGCGGCCGATTGCGGCCAACAAGTGCTCCGGCGGTTGCGGCGCGGGCATCATCGATGCGGCCGCGGCGGTCGCCGCGGTATCCGGCGGCACCCCGGGCAACCAAGCGCCGGTGGCGAACTTCAGCTCGGCGATCAGCGGACTGACGGTGAACTTCACCGACAGCTCCAGCGACAGCGACGGCAGCATCGCGTCGCGCAGTTGGAGCTTCGGCGACGGCACCACCTCGACCGCGACCAGCCCGAGCAAGACCTATACGGCGGCCGGCACGTACACGGTCACGTTGACGGTCACCGATAACGGCGGCGCGACCCACAGCAAGACCTCCTCGGTCACGGTGAGCGGCGGCAGCGGCGGCGTGCAGACCTACAGCAACGCCGCCGATTTCAACATTCCCGACAACAACGCCACCGGCGTGAGCAGCAGCATCACCGTGTCGGGCCGCAGCGGCAACGCGCCGAGCAATGCGCAGGTGTCGGTCAACATCGTCCACACCTACCAGGGCGACCTGATCGTCGACCTGATCGCGCCGGACGGTTCGGTCTACAACCTGCACAACCGCACCGGCAGCAGCGCCGACAACATCGTCAAGACCTACACGGTGAATCTGTCGAGCGAGGCGCTCAACGGCGCCTGGAAGCTGCGCGCGGCCGATCGCGCCGGCAGCGACACCGGCAAGATCGACAGCTGGAGCGTCAAGTTCTGATCCATCCGCGTCGCGGCCGCAGCGATGCGGCCGCGGCACACGCAGTGCACCTGAGGCTTTTCATTCCAGAGCGGCTGTCTGCGCGAACGAGCGCCTCCGGCGATCCCGGCCTTTGTTGCGAGCGCAACCCTTGGTTGCGGATTAGGACTTGTCCTAATGGTTTGAATAGTTGATGCGAGTCACGAAATTTCATCCGGCGAGCTACGCCGGGCTCGTGCTGTGGCCGGCACCGACGCTCTAGCGTGAAGGCATTGGCCGGCCTTGCATGCGCTGGTCAATTGCATCCGGACCGCGTCGCGCGCAGCGCTTGCGAATCCGGCTTCTCGCCGCCGATGCGGCCAGGTTCCATCCACAGGGGAGCTATACCCGATGTCCACAGGTTCCACTTCGTTCAACGTTCTCTCCGTCGCCACGGCGCTGGCGATCGCCTGCGTTTCAGGTTCCGCGTTCGCCGCCGATCGCGTCGACGTCGCCAGCCTCAGCGCCGACGGCAGCCAGGCCTTCGGCCGTTTCCTGGTCACCTATAAGAGCGGCAGCGCGCCGCGCAGCGACGTTGCCAGTTTCAACCGATCCACCACTGCCGCCGCCACCGCGGTCAGCAGCCGTTTCGGCGGCGGCAAGCGCGCCGTGCAGCTCAAGCGCCTGCGCCGTACCGCGACCGGTACCGACGTGGTGGTCAGCAGCCGCGCATTGAATCGCGACGAGGCCGCGGCGCTGATGAAGCAACTGGCGGCCGATCCGAATGTGGAGTCGGTATCCAACGACATCATGATGGTTCCGTATTTCACGCCCAACGACACCAACTTCAGTCAGCAGTTCGGTTTCGGTAGCGGTAATGGCGGCATCCGCGCCACCAGCGCCTGGGACGTGACCAAGGGTGAGGGCACGGTGGTTGCGGTGATCGACACCGGCATCGTCAGTCACAGCGACCTCAATGCCAACGTGATCGCCGGCTACGACATGATCAGTGGCGATAGCGTGACGTCGGGTTTTAAGGAGGGTGGTTTCATCGTTGCCAACGACGGCGATGGCCGCGACGCCAACCCGGCCGATCCGGGCGACTGGTTCACGGTCGGCCAGTGTCCCAATGCCCCCACGCGTTCGAGCGCGTCCAGCTGGCACGGCTCGCACGTGGCCGGAACGGTCGCCGCAGTGACCAACAACGGCAAGGGCGTGGCGGGTACGGCGCACGCGGCCAAGGTGTTGCCGGTCCGCGTGCTCGGCCCCTGCGGCGGCTTCGGTTCGGATATCTCCGACGCGATCATCTGGGCCTCGGGTGGTTCGGTGCCTGGCGTGCCGGCCAATCCGAATCCGGCCGATGTGATCAATCTGAGCCTGGGCGGCAACGCGCCGGACGCATGTCCGCCGTCCTATAAGAGCGCGGTCGCAAGCGCGGCCGCGCGCGGCAGTATCGTGGTAGTCGCGGCCGGCAACAGCGACGCCGATGTGACGACCTCCAAGGATAAGGACGGCAATGTGGTCGGCTACACGATGACCAACTGCGGCACGGTCATTTCCGTCGGTGCGGTCACCTCTTCGGGGGCGCGTTCGAGTTTCTCCAGCTTCGGTACCGCGGTCGATATCGCCGGCCCGGGCTCGGCGATCCTGTCGACCGTCAACAACGGCACCCAAGGACCGACGACGGAGGCCTACAAGTCCTACAGCGGCACCTCGATGGCCGCGCCGCACGTCGCCGGCGTCGCCGCGCTGGTGCAGTCGATCGCGCCGACGCCGCTGACTCAGGAGCAGATGCGCACCTTGCTGAAGAACACGGCGCGTGCGTTCCCGGTGTCGCCGGGGGCCAAGCCGATCGGCGTAGGCATCGTCGACGCCGCCGCCGCGGTCGCTGCGGCGGGCGGTGCGCCGCCGACCGGCAGCACCCAGACCTACAGCAACGCCACCGCCGCCAACATCCCGGACAACAACGCCACCGGCGCGACCAGCACGATCACCGTGTCGGGCCGCACCGGCAATGCGCCCAGCAGCGCGGAAGTGGCGGTCAACATCGTCCATACCTACCAGGGGGATCTCATCGTCGACCTGATCGCGCCCGACGGCACGGTCTACAACTTGCATAACCGCACCGGCAGCAGCGCCGACAACATCGTCAAGACTTACACGGTGAACCTGTCGAGCGAGGCGCTCAACGGCGCCTGGAAGCTGCGTGCGGCCGATCGTGCCGGCGGCGATACCGGGAGGATCGCCAACTGGAGCGTCAAGTTCTGAGTCGGCGCGCAGGTTGAATCCACGCGGCCATCGGGCTCGCGCGGTGCTTCACGAGAACCCCGGCTTCGGCCGGGGTTTTCGTTTGCGCGCTCGGTGGCGCTGTCGTGGGTGGTATCCGCGAATCGCGCGCGGCGTGGAGGGCTGGATGGTTCGCCCTGCCGTTGCAGGGCGCATCGGTTTCGCCTGCCTGGACTCGGCGATCCGGCGCGCGGGGGAGGGCGACGAGAAGGACACGCGAGAGGACAGGCGATGAGCGCGCTTCGACCCGGCGGATATCGAGGCGATCGCGCAGTACGAACGCGACGACCGAACGCGGCTGCCGGAGAGGTTCGGCGCCCGTGAATCGCGCTTGTCGATCCTTTGCAACCCGACACCGGCAGGGCCGTACCCGCGCCGACCAGCCGGTGCCGGGCGGGCACCCGCTGCGAGCCGTCGCGACGCGCCGGGGTGGGGTGTTTTACTGCTTTTGCGTTGTGACGTTAGGCACATAACGGCGTTGCGAATGCGTGATTCGTTTCACTATGCATACGCAAAAAGTCCGCTCATAGACCTTGTCGAGGCGCGCTCGAAGTCATTAGCGTGAAACTCAGGATGTGCCACGCAGTCCGGGGGGACGCACATCCATGATCAGTCCGGACGCGCGGCGTCCTCGTTGGCCGCCGCGCCGCACCGGACGACATCCGCCGCGATCGCGGCCTTTCGTTTTGGGGGTTTCACACGATGTCTGTCCGTTCCAATCGCGTACATACCTTGGCCGCCGCGACCGCGCTGGTGCTGGCTACCACCGTCGCCGGTTCCGCGTTCGCCGCCGGCCGTGTCAATCTCGGCGGCCTGCAGACCGCGAACAAGTTCGACCGCTTCATCGTCAAATACCGCGACGGCCGCGCCGACGTGCAGAACGCGCTGAGCGCGGCCACGGCCGCCGGCAAGGCGCGCGGCCCGGCTGCGTTCGGCGTCAAGCACCTGCGCCGCACCGCCATCGGCGCCGACGTCGTGCGCGCCGAACGCACGCTCGATCGCGCCCAGGCCGAATCGCTGATGCGCCAGATCGCCGCCGATCCGAACGTGGACTACGTCGAAGTCGACGTGCTGCGCCATCCGACCCTGAGCCCGAACGACACCCACTACGGCGTGCAATACGGCTTCAACGGCGCCAACGGCGGCATGCGCGCCGACCAGGCCTGGGACGTGGCCACCGGCACCGGCGCGGTGGTCGCCGTGCTCGATACCGGCATCACCCCGCACAGCGATCTCAACGCCAACCTCCTGCCCGGTTACGACTTCATCTCCGACACCTTCGTTTCGCGCGATGGCGACGGCCGCGACTCCAACCCCAACGACGAAGGCGACTGGAACAACGCGACCGAGTGCGATTCGCCCGGCTACGACGCGCCCGCGGGCGATTCGAGCTGGCACGGCACCCACGTCGCCGGCACTGTCGCGGCAGTGACCAACAACGCCAAGGGCGTGGCCGGCACTGCCTTCAACGCCAAGGTCGTGCCGGTGCGCGTGCTCGGCCGTTGCGGCGGCTACGACTCCGACATTTCCGATGCGATCGTGTGGGCCTCGGGCGGCAGCGTGTCGGGCATCCCGGCCAACGCCAATCCGGCCGAAGTGATCAACATGAGCCTGGGCGGCGGCGGCGCTTGCCCGAGCAGCTACCAGACCGCGATCAACGGCGCGGTCGGCCGCGGCACCACCATCGTGGTGGCGGCCGGCAACGACGCCGCCAACGTCTCCGGTTCGACGCCGGCCAATTGCGCCAACGTGATCGCGGTCGCCGCGACCACTTCCGCCGGCGCCAAAGCCAGCTACTCCAACTACGGCACCGGCATCGACGTGTCCGCGCCGGGCGATCAGATCGCTTCGACCCACAACAGCGGCACCACCACCCAGGGCAGCGAACAGTACGTTTACATGAGCGGCACCTCGATGGCCTCGCCGCACGTGGCCGGCGTGGTCGCGCTGCTGCAGTCCAAGGCGACCACGCCGAAGACCCCGGCCGAGATCGAGACCCTGCTCAAGAACACCGCGCGCGCGCTGCCGGGTGCGTGTTCGGGCGGTTGCGGCGCGGGCATCGTCAACGCCAAGGCCGCGGTCGACGCGGTCGGCGGCACCACGCCGCCGGGCACGCAGACCTACAGCAACGGCACCGACTACAACATCCCGGACAACAACGCGACCGGCGTGTCGAGCAGCATCGCCGTGTCGGGCCGCACCGGCAACGCGCCGAGCAACGCCTCGGTGACGGTCAACATCATCCACCCGTACAAGGGCGACCTGATCGTCGATCTGATCGCGCCGGACGGTTCGGTCTACAACATCCACAACCGCGGCGGCAGCAGCGGCGACAACGTCAGCGGCACCTTCACCTTGAATCTGTCCAGCGAAGCGCTCAACGGAACCTGGAAACTGCGCGCTGCCGACCGCGCCGCGCAGGACGTCGGCCGCATCGACACCTGGAGCGTCACCTTCTGAACCTTGTGCGATCGGCGGCCTGGACCGCCGATGCGCGACGCGAACCCCGGCTTCGGCCGGGGTTTTTTTTATGCGCGCAGGCGTCGTCGGTCGAAGCCGGGCCGATCGAAGCCGGGGCGCCGCTCGCCTGCGTCCGGGATCGTCGCGGATCCGACGATCGTCGCTGCGCATCGGAATCAGACTTGTCCTAGTGGGGAGTGTCCGTCCGACCCTCGTTACATCCCAGGTCGTACGAACGATCTTGCTGTAGCGGCGGGCCGTGGTTTCCGGGATCGCAGACGGCGGGGTCGAAGCCGGCGCCGACCTGTTTGGTTTTCTCGCCAGGGCGCACGGCGCGGGTGCGGCGCGTTTCGACAAAGTCCCGCCGTCGAGCCTGCTATGGCGCGGCCGCGGAAAAGTCCTACCTCGCCGCGATGCGGCACCCAGCAGGGAATCCACACATGAAATCGCTTTTCAGCACCCGTCGGCGTGTACGGCCGATGGCCGCGGCGGCGTTGTTCGCATTGAGCGTCTTGGCCGCGATTCCAGCGTTCGCAGGGCAGGCGTACCTGTCTGGCCTGCAAGCGGGACAGACCTACGACAGGCTCATCGTGAAGTACAAACGCGGCAGCGCGCCGGCGCTCGCGGCGGCGGCGGTGGATGCCTCGCTGCGTAGCGCCAGCCTGGCGGCCGGTTCCGATCCGACGGGCAAGCCCGTCGCCACGTTGAAGCGATTGCGGCGCATGGCCATCGGCAGCGATGTGGTGGCCAGCGACAAGGCCTTGAACCGCGCGCAAATGCAGGCGCTGATCCGGCGCATCGCCGACGATCCCAATGTCGAATGGGCGCAGCCGGATCTGCCCGTGGCCCCGGCCGCGCTGCCCAACGACACCCATTTCAGCGCGCAATGGGATCTGGCCAACGACAGCGTCGGTATCCGTGCGCCGCTCGCCTGGGATACCCATGACGGCGCCGGGGCGGTGGTCGCGGTGATCGACACCGGGATCATTTCGCACAACGACCTCAATGCCAACGTGCTGCCGGGCTACGACATGCTTTCGGCCAGCGACGGCAGCGACGGCAACGGTCGCGATTCCGATCCGACCGATGCGACCTTCAGAACGCAGGGCATTCTTCACGGCACTCATGTGGCCGGAACCGTCGCGGCCGTGACCGGCAACGGTATGGGCGTCGCCGGTGTCGCTCCGGGCGTCAAGATCGTTCCGATCCGGGTCGTGGGAGCCGGCCAGAACAACTTCGCTTCGGACCTGGCCGACGGTATCGTCTGGGCTTCGGGCGGACGCGTATCCGGCGTGCCGGCCAATCCCAATCCCGCCGATGTCATCAACTTGTCGGTGGGGGCGTACGCAAGCTGCGCGCAAGTTCCGGCCTGGCAGGACGCGATCGATACCGCGACCGCCAACGGTACGATCGTCGTGGCGGCGGCCGGCAACAACAACAGCAATGTGAGCCACTTCGCTCCGGCGAATTGCAACAACGTGATCACCGTGGCCGCCAGCGATCGCGGCGGGCGTCGCGCCTGGTACTCGAACTACGGCGCGAGCATCGACATCGCCGCGCCGGGCGGCGAAAGCTGCTCGCCGAAGACCGAGTTCTTCGCGCTGAACCGATTCGTGAACAAGCCCGCCGATTGCACCCGCGACCATTTGGCGGACGGCATCGCGTCGACCTATCGCAGCAACAACTACACCTATCTGGACGGCACCTCGATGGCCGCGCCGCATGTGGCCGGCGTGGTCGCGCTGATACAGGCGGCCTCGGTCACGCCGCGGACGTTCCAGCAGGTGCTCGGGATACTGACCGAAACCGCGCGTCCGATCGCGCCGGCGAATTGTCCCGGCGGCTGCGGCGCGGGTCTGGTCGACGCGGCCGCGGCGGTAACGCGTGCACGCCAGCCCCAGCCCTGACGATCCGCCGAAGCGCGCCATCGTCGGCGCGCTTCGCGCAATCCGGCCCGGCGACGATTCCATCGCCGGGCCTGGCCGTTCACGGCGCGGCGATACGCCGTGAGAGAATCACCGCGCAGCAGCGCTTCAGCCGTTTGGATACCTTGGACGGTGTATCGACCCCGCCGCGCCCCTTGGCGCGTTGCAGATTATTCCTTGCCAGGAGTCGCCCGCATGCCGAACTCTCCTAACTTCCTCGCCGCGTCCGTCCTGGCCTTGTCGCTATGTCTGGCGATCAGCGCCTGTTCCGCCGCTCCCGCCCCGTCGGACGCGCCAGCCGACGATGCACTCGCCCAGTCGGAGTCACTCCCCATGGCCGCAAGCACCAGCAAGCCCGGCGTCGATCAACCCGGTCCGGATGCGAACCCGGCCCGATCGCCAGAAGCGTCGACGATGGAGCAGGCGCCGTCCGCCGCGCCGAAGCAGGGCGCGCACGGGGCGCAGGTCGGTGCGCCGGTCGGCAACGGGCCGTTCGGGCAGTTCATCGTCAAGTACCGCGACGGCACCGCACCGCTGACTCAGCAAGGCGCGGTGCAACCGCGACTGGATCAGACCGCCGGTCGTGCCGGACTGGCCAACAAGAGCGGCCTGAAGCTGACTTGGAAGCACCGCATGGGCATCCAGGCCGACGTATTCAGCGTCAGCCCCGCGCTCGATCGCGCCGAAGCCGTGCGCTTGATGGAAACATTCGCCGACGACCCGGACGTGCAGTTCATCGAGCCGGACAATCACATCATGCTCGATCCGATCATCCGCGGTCCGGCGGTGATCGACAAATGAGCCTGTGATCGCTCAAGCCGGTTTTCAGATCGGCCAGCGCCTGAATGAGCGAGCTTTTGCATGGGCCGGCGCAAATGAGTCAGCTCTCGAATGGTTGATGCGCCACACAGAAATGGCGCGCCGAACGAGGTCGCGAAGCGATAAGCAAAACCCCGGCGAAAGCCGGGGTTTTTCGTTGCGGCGCAATATCGGCGCGGCGGCGAATCGGTGCATGGGTTGGGATGGAGGCGCACATGGGCGGCAGTATTCCGATGCATGACAAACATCACGAACGACGCGCGCCAATCGCGTCCGGCGGCATTGCCGACACTTGCTTTGTGCCGCTAGCGTCGTAATGCGGGCGAGACGACGAACTCGACCCGCGAACGGAACTTCGCAAGAGCAGGGCAGGCACGCTCATTCGAGGCGTTCGCGACTTCACGCCCGGCCGATCGCCGGGCGTTCGGTGGCGATTTTTCGACGGCAGACCAATAGCCCGCATTGACGAAGTTGCGTCGAGCCACTTTCTGCCGCGTTGCGGCCATCCACCTCGGGGGTTTCAGATCATGATCAGCAAGTCTTCCGGCCGCGCCCGCTCGCGCGGTCTGAATGCCGCGCGCGCCGTCGTGCTCGTGTCGGGCATCGCGGTTCTGCCGGCATTCGCCGCGCAGCCGTTGTTCATCGGCGATGCCGCGCCCGCGCGCGCCACCGCCAGCGCGCAAGGCGCGTCCGCGTTCGGACGAGCGCAGAGTCTGGCCGCCGCGCCGGCCACCGCTTCGCTGCAACTCAAGCGCGCCGACGCCAACGTGGTCAGCGTGGGCACACGCGAAATCGAACTGCGCCTGGGCGCGCATCTGGTCAACGCCGTGCTCGACAGCGCGCGCGACACCGGCCGCGGCAGCACGGTGTGGCTGGGTCATTTGCGCGAAAACCCGAAGGCCGCCAGCCACGATGCACGCGAAGTTCGCCACGACGAACGCAACTCGGTCGCGCTGGTGCGTCGCGGCAACGGTGTCACCGGCAATGTGCGCGTCGACGGCCGGCTGTATCGCATCCGTCCGCTCGCCGACGGCAGCCACGCGGTGATCGAAGTCGACGAAAACCGCATGCCGCCCGATCACCCGGCCGGTTACCGCGATTCGGATCTGCCGCAGTTCGACATGCGCTCGGCCACTCGCGACGCGATCGCCGCGATCGGCCCGAGCGCGGTCGATCCGGGCGCGACCGCGACCATCCGCGTGCAAGTGGTCGCGACCAACCAGGCGGTCACCGCGTACGGCGGCGACATGCAGGCGCTGGTCGAACTGGCCGTGGCCGAAAGCAACCAGGGCTATGCCAACTCCAACGTCGGCATCAACCTGGAACTGGCCAACTACCGCACGGTGGAATACACCTCGGCCGGCGACGGCCACTTCACCGACGAGGAACGTTTCGCCGATCCCGCCGACGGCTACATGGACGACATCCACGCCAGCCGCGACGCCAACGCCGCCGACGTCAGCGTGCTGGTCATCGACGATGCCGGCAACTGCGGCCTTGCCCATTCGATCGGTTCGACCGCGGCCACCGCGTTCGCGACCGTGCATTACGACTGCGCCACCGGCTACTACAGCTTCGCCCACGAGATCGGCCATCTGCTCTCGGCGCGCCACGATCCGGCCGCCGATCCGACCAATACGCCGTATGCCTACGGTCACGGCTATCGCTACGAGCCGGCCACCGGCAGCAAGTGGCGCACGATCATGGCCTATGCCTGCACCGGCGGCTGCCCGCGCCTGAACTACTGGTCGAACCCGGACGTGACCTACAACGGCATCGCCATGGGCACTGCCGACCGCAACCACAACCAGCGCGTGCTGGTGCAGACCAAGGCGGCGATGGCGGCTTACCGCGGCGCGCCCGGCGGCAACACCGCGCCGGTGGCGAACTTCAGCTCCAGCGTCAGCGGCCTGACGGCGAACTTCACCGACAGTTCGACCGACAGCGACGGCAGCATCGCCTCGCGCAGCTGGAACTTCGGCGACGGCACCACGTCGACCGCGACCAACCCCAGCAAGACCTACGGCGCGGCCGGCACCTACACCGTCACCCTCACCGTCACCGACAACGGCGGCGCCACCCACACCAAGACCGCCTCGGTCACGGTCACCGCCAGCGGCGTGCAGACCTACACCAACGGCACCGACGTCAACATTCCCGACAACAACGCCACCGGTGTGACCAGCAACATCGCCGTGTCGGGCCGCAGCGGCAACGCGCCGAGCAACGCGCAGATCTCGGTCAACATCATTCACCCGTACAAGGGCGACCTGATCGTCGACCTGATCGCGCCGGACGGTTCGGCCTATAACATCCACAACCGCACCGGCACCAGCACCGACAACGTCAGCGGCACCTTCACCAAGAACCTGTCGAGCGAGCCGCTCAACGGGACCTGGAAGCTGCGCGCGGCCGATCGCGCCGCGCAGGACGTCGGCCGCATCGACACCTGGAGCATCACCTTCTGAGCCACGTGTCCGCACGCAGCCGATCACGTAGCCCCATGAAGAAGTTCGAACGCGCTCAGGGGAGCGCTTAGTCAATCGCGTTCCGTCCCGCCGTTATTCGGCGGGTTCGGCGACCAGGCGGCGGTCCGGACGCGGACCGTCGTTGCCCACGCCACCACAGCCGGCTCGCCTCGAGCCGGACTGCGGTCGCGCGGGCGGTCGCGGGGCGCGGCGTCATTCGCAATTCCGCGCCACTCATCGCGATCCATCGCCTGAATTCCCAACGGACGGAGACACCTGATGAAACGATTGACCCTGACCCTAGGCCTGCTCGCCCTGTCGATCGGCACCGCGCTCGCGGGCCCGGCGCTGCGGCCGGCCGCATTCGAAAACGCGCGCATTTCGCGCGTCGACCGCATCGCCCTGCACAGCATGCCGGCGATCGACGTGGCCAAGCTGCGCGCCGAAGACGTCAAGCGCAACGCGCGCGACGAGGCCCCGCGCTTCGCCACCGCGTTGGCGGTGAACATCGACACGCTCAAGGACGGCACCTGGGAAGACCTCGACGCCGACCACGTCGTCTGGCGCACGCGCATCGAATCCAAGAACGCCTTGTCGCTGAACTTCCATTTCGACCGCTTCAAGCTGCCCGCAGGCGCGCGCATGCTGATCTATCCGGCCGATCAGGGCCCGAACTCCAGCGCCGACCGCGTGCGCAGCTTCACTGCCGCCGACAACAACGCCTTCGGCGAGCTGTGGACGCCGGTGGTGACGGGCGATGAAGCGGTGATCGAACTGGTGGTGCCGCGCGCCAAGACCGGCGAGGTCAAACTGCACCTGGCCAAGGTCAATCACGACTACGTCGGCTTCGGCAAGCTCTCGCGCAATGCCGCGCTCGACGTGGGCATCGCAGCGGCTTCTGGCAGCTGCAACATCGACGTGGTCTGCCCGGAAGGCAACGGCTATCGCGACATCATCCGCTCGGTCGCGGCGTACTCCAAGCAAGGCACCATGTGGTGCACCGGCTCGCTGGTGAACAACACCGCCAACGACAAGAAGATGTACTTCCTGACCGCGAATCACTGCGGCATGACCACCGCCGCAGTGAACAACTCGATGGTGGTGTACTGGAATTATCAGAATTCGACCTGCCGCGCGATCGGTTCGGCGGCCAGCGGTGCCAACGGCGACGGCTCGCTGGCGCAATCGCAGACCGGCGCGACCTTGCGCGCGACCAATGCGGCCTCCGACTTCACCTTGTTGGAGCTCACCACCGCGGCCAACCCGAGCTACAACCTGTACTGGGCCGGCTGGGATCGCCGCGACCAGAACTACAACAGCTCGATCGCGATCCACCATCCCAACGTCGCCGACAAGCGCATCAGCTTCTCCGACAGCCTCTCGCGCACCACCGGCTACGGCGGCGCCAGCTACACTCCGCCGTCGCCGGGCGATGGCAGCCATGTGTTCGTCCAGTGGGGCGTCAACCGCGGCGTGACCGAGCCGGGTTCCTCGGGTTCGCCCTTGTATAGCCCGGAAAAGCGCGTGATCGGCCAGCTGCACGGCGGCCCGTCGAGCTGCACTGTGCCGCAGGAACAGAAGGCCGACTACTACGGCCGCATCTTCACCTCGTGGACCGGCGGCGGCGTCGCGGCGTCGCGGTTGAGCGATTGGCTCGACACGTCCGGCACCGGCGCGCAATTCATCGAAGGCCTGGATTCGAACTCGCCGAGCGAAGGCATCCCGGTGGCGAACTTCACCTCCAGCGCCACCGGCCTGACCGTCGCCTTCACCGATGCCTCCACCGACAGCGACGGCAGCATCGTCTCGCGCAGCTGGAACTTCGGCGACGGCACCACGTCGACCGCGACCAATCCGTCCAAGACCTACAGCGCGGCGGGTACCTACACCGTCGCCCTGACCGTCACCGACGACGACGGCATCACCAACACCAAGACCACCTCGGTCACGGTCACCGCCAGCGGCGTGCAGACCTACACCAACGGAACCGACGTCAACATTCCCGACAACAACGCCACCGGCGTGACCAGCAACATCGCCGTGTCGGGCCGCAGCGGCAACGCACCGAGCAACGCGCAGATCTCGGTCAACATCATTCACCCATACAAGGGCGATCTGATCGTCGACCTGATCGCGCCGGACGGTTCGGTCTACAACATCCACAACCGCACCGGCACCAGCACCGACAACGTCAGCGGCACCTTCACCAAGAACCTGTCGAGCGAGTCGCTCAACGGGACCTGGAAGCTGCGCGCCGCCGATCGCGCCGCGCAGGACGTCGGCCGCATCGACACCTGGAGTGTCACTTTCTAAGCCTGCCGGCTGAAGTTCCGGCGCGCTCAGGGGGCGCGCCGTCACCCGCGCGCCGCCGCGTCCCGCAAGGGCGGGGCGGCGACACGGCGGCGGTCCATGGTCGGACCGTCGCCGCCCGCGTCGTCGCGGCCGCGGCGGGCCTTCGCCCAGCCGCGGCCGCTATTCGATCCAACGCCACTCATCGCGATCCATCGCATGAATCCCCAATGTTAAGGACGAACTCATGAAACGATTGACCCTCACCCTGGGCCTGCTGGCCCTGTCGATCGGCACCGCGCTCGCCGGTCCGGCGCTGCGCCCCGCCGCGTTCGACAATGCCGCCATCTCCCGGATCGACCGCATCGCCGTGCGCAGCATGCCTGCGATCGACGTCGCCAAGCTGCGCGCCGAAGACGTCAAGCGCGAACAGCGCCGCGAGATCCCGCGCTTCGCCACCGCCTTGCCGGTGAACCTGGACACGCTCAACAGCGGCACCTGGGAAGATCTCGACGCCGACCACGTCGTGTGGCGCACGCGCATCGAATCCAAGAACGCCTTGTCGCTGAACTTCCATTTCGACCAGTTCAAGCTGCCGCAGGGCGCTCGCATGCTGATTTATCCGGCCGACCAGAAGCCGGGCTCGGACGCCTCGCGCGTGCGCAGCTTCACCGCGGCCGACAACAACGGCGCGAGCGAGCTGTGGACGCCGGTGGTGCAGGGCGATGAAGCGATCATCGAAGTGGTGGTGCCGCGCGCGCGCGCCGGCGAACTCAAGCTGCGCCTGGCGCAGGTCAATCACGATTACGTCGGCTTCGGCGCGCTCGCGCGCGATGCCGCGCTGAACCAGACCAAGGGCAGCTCCGGCGCCTGCGAAATCGATGTGGCCTGCCCGGAAGGCAACAATTACCGCGACAGCATCATCCGCTCGGTCGCCGCGTATTCCAAGCAGGGCACGATGTGGTGCACCGGCTCGCTGGTGAACAACACCGCCAACGACAAGAAGATGTACTTCTTGACCGCGCACCACTGCGGCATGACCACCGCCGCGGTGAACAATTCGATGGTGGTGTACTGGAACTACCAGAACACCACCTGCCGCGCGCCGAACACGTCGGCCAGCAGCAGCCCGGGTGACGGTTCGCTGAGCCAGTCGCAGACCGGCGCGACCCTGCGCGCGACCAACGAAGCGTCCGACTTCACCCTGCTCGAACTCAGCACCGCCGCCAACCCGACTTACAACCTGTACTGGGCCGGTTGGGATCGCCGCGATCAGCAGTTCTCCGGCGCGGTCGCGATCCACCATCCGCGCGTGGCCGAAAAGCGCATCAGCCTGGTCGAAGGCTCCACCACGTTCGGCGGTTTCGAAGGCCAGGCCGGCACCCAGGCCTTGCATGTGCAGTGGTTCGCCACCGGCGGCGTCACCGAGGGCGGATCCTCGGGCTCGCCGCTGTACAGCGCCGACAAGCGCGTGATCGGCCAGCTCTACGGCGGTCCGTCCAGCTGCAGCGCGACCGGCGCCAATCGCAAGGACTGGTACGGCCGCATCTTCACCTCCTGGACCGGCGGTGGCAGCGTCGGAACGCGCTTGAGCGATTGGCTCGACGCGTCCGCCACCGGCTCGCAGTTCATCGACGGTCTGGATTCGGGCGGATCGCCGGGCAACAACCCGCCGGCGGCCAATTTCAGCTCCAGCGCCAGCGGCCTGACGGTGAGCTTCACCGACAGCTCCAGCGACAGCGACGGCAGCATCGCCTCGCGCAACTGGAACTTCGGCGACGGCACCACCTCCACCGCGACCAATCCGTCCAAGACCTACAGCGCGGCGGGCACCTACACCGTCACCCTGACCGTCACCGACGACGACGGCGCCACCCACACCAAGACCGCGTCGGTCACCGTGACCAGCCCGGGCGGTGTGCAGACCTACAGCAACGAAACCGATGTGACCATCAGCGACATGGCCACGGTGGAAAGCGCGATCGTGGTGTCGGGCCGCAGCGGCAACGCCGGCAGCAGCACGCCGATCGCGATCGACGTCAAGCACACCTACCGCAGCGATCTGAAGGTCGACCTGGTCGCGCCGGACGGTACGGTCTATAACCTGCACAACCGCACCGGCGGCAGCGCCGACAACATCATCCAGACCTACAACAAAAACCTGTCGAGCGAGGCGCTCAACGGTACCTGGAAGCTGCGCGTCAACGACAACGGCGCCGGCGACGTCGGCAAGATCGACAAGTGGAGCATCACGTTCTGATCGAGCCGTGAGGCATCGCTCGCCGATGCCGACGCCAATGCGGTAGTTGAACCAGAAACCCCGGCCGAAGCCGGGGTTTCTTTTTTTCGCTTCCCGGCTGCGGGCCCAAGCGAGCATCGACAAGGTTTGGAAGTCTGTTGTGGGACTTCAGCCGCGAAGCTGTTCGATTCGTCCCGATCGTTACAGCGCCAAGTAATGCAACCCGGGGATACCAAGCATCGACAGAGCCTGGAAGTCTTTTGTGGGAGGGGCTTCAGCCCCGACGCTGTTCGATCGGTTCGCGGTGTTCTCCAGTTGCGCTACTAGATTCTGTCGCGACCGGAACGAACAGCGTCGGGGCTGAAGCCCCTCCCACAAAAGGCCTCGTGGTCCAGATCGCTTGAAGGGTGAGCGGCTCGGCGAATTCGCCCAGGTCGAGGCTGTAGCCCTCCCACAAAAGACCTCGTGGTCCAGATCGCTTGAGGGGTGAAGCGTCTCGGCGCTTTCGCCATCGCCGCGCTCGTGCACTGCAGCATGAAGCCGCGCGAGGCGACGATCCGGCGCGAGGATCGACGACATTCCTCCGTGACCCTACCTGCAAGTTCCCCGTCATCGTGAGCGGCAACGCATTCTGAACTCGCGCAAAGTCTCAATTTCGATTTCCTGTTTCGGACACCGATTTCAATAGAAACAAATCTTGCTCGTATGCGTGACACGATGCACAAATCCGATGTCGATTCAGGGGATTTGCGTCTTGTTGTGCGCGACGGCGCTGCCGCACAGTCGCGCCGTGGCACAAATATCGATCGACGCAACCTGCGCCACGCGTGGTAGCTGTAAACGCACGCTGAGGGGGAGCATGCGGCATCGTCTGCATCAATCGCTGGAGTATCCAGTTCCCACCGCCTGACCCGACGCCATCGCCATCCAGCACCGGCCCTGCCGGGCGCCGCGGTCATGCCTCTAATCACGGACGGAGAGACTACTCAATGAAACGCATTTGTGGTTCCTTGCTGTTGCTCGGACTCTCGATCAGCGCCGCACTCGCCGCGCCGGCCTCGCGCCCGGCGGCTTTCGATCATCAAAATCTTTCCGGCTTGGACAAGATCGCGTTGCGGGCCATGCCCGCGGTCGATGTGGCCAAGCTCAAGGCCGAGGATCGCCAACGCGACAAGCGCGGCGATATCCCGCGCTTCGCCTTCCCGATGACGGTCGACATGACCCCGCTCAATTCCGGCGTATGGGAAGACCTGGACGCCGACAACGTAGTGTGGCGTCAGCGCATCCGTTCGGAGAAAGCGCTGTCGCTGAACTTCGGTTTCACCCAGTACCACATGCCCGAAGGCGGCCGTCTGCTGGTCTATCCGGCCACTCAGACCGCCGGCGGCGATCGCGCGTTGATCAACCAATACACCTCGCGCGAAAACAACGCGCAGGGCCAGCTGTGGACCGCCGTCGTGCCGGGCCAGGAAGCGGTGATCGAAGTGGTGCTGCCGCGCGCCAAGATGGGCGAGCTCAAGCTGCACCTGACCAAGGTCAACCACGACTACGTCGGTTTCGGCCCGCTGTCGCGCCGTCTGGCCGCCGAAGCGGGCGAGAAGGGCGTGTCGGGCTCGTGCAACATCGACGTGGTCTGCCCTGAAGGCGACGGCCGCCGCGACATCATTCGTTCCGTGGCCGCTTATTCGAAGAGCGGTTCGCTGGCGTGCACCGGCTCGCTGGTCAACAACACCGCCAACGACAAGAAGATGTACTTCCTGACCGCGCATCATTGCGGCATGGGTACCGCTTCGACCGCGGCCAGCATCGTGGTGTACTGGAACTACCAGAACTCGACCTGCCGCCCGCCGAACACCCCGGCCAGCGGCGCCAACGGCGACGGCTCGATGTCGCAGACCCAGACCGGTTCATCGGTCAAGGCGACCTACGCGACCTCCGACTTCACCCTGCTGGAACTCAACACGGCGGCCAATCCCGCCTTCAACCTGTTCTGGGCCGGTTGGGATCGCCGCGATCAGAACTATCCCGGCGCGATCGGCATCCATCACCCGAACGTGGCCGAAAAGCGCATCAGCGATTCGACCAGCCCGACTTCGTTCGTGGCGTGGGGCGGCGGCGCCGGCACCACGCACTTGAACGTGCAGTGGCAGCCGACCGGCGGCATCACCGAACCGGGTTCGTCGGGTTCGCCCATCTACAGCCCCGAGAAGCGCGTGCTCGGTCAGCTGCACGGCGGTCCGTCGAGCTGCAGCGCCACCGGCACCAACCGCAGCGACCAGTACGGCCGCGTGTTCACTTCGTGGACCGGCGGCGGCGCGGCGGCTTCGCGTCTGAGCGACTGGCTCGATCCGGCCAACACCGGCGCGCAGTTCATCGATGGCGTGGATTCGGGCGGCGGCACGCCGAACACTCCGCCGACGGCGAACTTCACCTCGACCACCAGCGGCCTGACCGCCAACTTCACCGACAGTTCCACCGACAGCGACGGCACCATCGCCTCGCGTAGCTGGAACTTCGGCGACGGCAGCACCTCGACCGCGACCAACCCGTCCAAGACCTACAGCGCCGCCGGTACTTACACCGTCACGCTGACCGTCACCGACGACGACGGCGCCACCAACACCAAGACCGGCACGGTCACGGTGTCCGGCGGCCCGGGTGCGCAGACCTACACCAACGATACCGACGTGGCGATCACCGACATGGCCACGGTGGAAAGCCCGATCGTGGTGTCCGGCCGCACCGGTAACGGCTCGGCGACCACGCCGATCCAGGTCACCATCTACCACACCTACAAGAGCGATCTGAAGGTGGACCTGGTGGCTCCGGACGGCACGGTCTACAACATCCACAACCGCACCGGCGGCAGCGCCGACAACGTCATCGGCACCTTCAACAAGAATCTGTCGAGCGAGCCGCTCAACGGCACTTGGAAGCTGCGCGTCAACGACAATGCGAACGCCGATACCGGCCGCATCGACAAGTGGAGCATCACGTTCTGATCCACCGCGTTTGAAGCACCCGACGCCGCGGCCTCACAGCCGCGGCGTCTTTCCTTGCAGGCGATGCCGCCTGCGGAGAGCCGCGATGCCGCGGTCGCGGCCGATGCCGCGAAGACCTTGCGAAGACGCAGCGTGGACGTTGTGCGAGGCGCGTCGAATACCCATCGACTGCGGCCCCGAGGCACACCGAAACACCGATCTGCCGCACGCATCACGAAAGCGATCCATCGGCGCGACCGGCGACGCTTGCCGCAGATCGCATCCGCTCCCCAGCATGGCTGCAGCACGTCCCCCGTCGCTGTCCACCACCCGTACATGGAGAGTTTCCCAATGCGCTTCCAACCTGCCGCGTTGCCGTTGCTGCTGGCGTTGTCCGCCAGCGCCGCGGCCGCCGACGATCTGCCCGTGTTCGTTACCGCTCAGTACGACAATCCCGCGCAACTGCAACGCATCGCCTCGCGCTTCCAGCATTTGAACGTGGACCGCCAGGCCAAGACCGTGCGCGTGGAAGCCATGCCCGAGGATCTGACCGCATTGACCCGCGCCGGATTCAAGTACCAGATCGACCAGGAGTCCACGGCCAGGCTGCAGCGCCTGCAGACCGCCTTGCAGGGCTCCTTGAACGGGACCAAGAGCATTCCCGGTTTCAGCTGCTTCCGCACGGTCGAGGAAACCTACTCGACCATGGATACGTTGGCGCAGACCAAACCCAATCTGGCGCGCATCACCAACATCGGCCCGACCTGGCAGAAGACCCAGAGCGCAGCTACCGGCTACGACATGCGCGTGCTACGGCTGAGCAACACCGCCACCGACGCCGCATTACCGAACAAACCGACGTTGGTGTTGTTCGGTTCGATCCATGCTCGCGAGTACGCGCCTGCCGAATTGGTGACGCGTTTCGCCGAAGGCCTGGTCAACGGCTACGGCACCGATCCGGAAGCGACCTGGCTGCTCGACAACTTCGCCTTCCAACTGGTGCTGCAGGCCAATCCCGACGGCCGCAAGAAGGCCGAGGCGGGCGCTTCGTGGCGCAAGAACGTCAACAACAGCAACGGCGGCAGCTGCAGTGCCAGCAGCTACGGCACCGATCTCAACCGCAATTTCCCGTATCACTGGAACACCGCCGCCGGCGGCTCCAGCGGCAATCAGTGCGCGGAGACCTATCGCGGCCCGACCGCGTCGTCGGATCCGGAAACCCAGAACCTGATGCGCCTGGTCGCCGGTACGCGCGGCAGCAACGGTGTGTACACCGGCGGCATCTTCCAGGACCGACGTCCCGACGATGTCACCACCGCCGCGCCTGAAGATACCCAGGGTGTGTTCATCGATATCCACAGCGCCGCTGATCTGGTCCTGTGGTCGTGGGGCGATACCAGCAACGCCGCGCCCAACAGCACCGCGCTGCAGACCTTCGGTCGACGCATGGCGTACTTCAACGGCTATCGTCCGCAGCAGTCCGATGAGCTGTACGCCACCGACGGCACCACCGACGACACCATGTACGGTCTGCTCGGCGTGCCGGGCTACACCATCGAACTGGGCGGCAGCTTCTTCGAAAGCTGCAGCAGCTTCACCGGCACCACCTTGCCCAACAACCTCAAGACTCTGCGCTATGTCGCGCGCAGCCTGTGGGCGCCGTACACGCTGCCCAGCGGCCCGGACACCACGGTGGTCAATGCATCGTCGGCGACGGTGCCGGCGGGAACACCGGTAACGATCACCGCCAACATCAACGACAGCTTGTTCAATCAGAGCAACGGCACCGAGGCGGTGCAGAACATCGCTTCGGCGCGCGCCTATCTCGACGCGCCGCCGTGGGCGAGCGGGGCGACGCCGATCGCGCTCAGCGCCAGCGACGGCAGCTTCAACAGCAGCAACGAGAACGTCACCGGCAGCATCTCCACCACGGGACTCAGCCAGGGCGTGCACACGGTCTACGTGCAGGGCACCGACGCCTCGGGCAAGCCGGGCACGCCGAACGCGGTGCGTTTCACCGTCAGCGGCAGCGGTCCGGGCAACAACCCGCCGGTGGCGAACTTCACCTCCAGCGCCAGCGGCCTGACGGTGAGCTTCACCGACACCTCGACCGACAGCGACGGCAGCATCGCCTCGCGCAGCTGGAATTTCGGCGACGGCACCACCTCGACCGCGGCCAATCCGTCCAAGACCTACAGCGCGGCCGGCACCTACACGGTCACGCTCACCGTCACCGACGACGACGGCGCCACCCAAACCAAGAGCGCTTCGGTCACCGTCAGCGGCCCGGGTGGCACGCAGACTTACACCAACGGCACCGACGTGACCATCGTCGACAACGCCACGGTGGAAAGCTCGATCGTGGTGTCGGGCCGCACCGGCAACGGTTCGGCCAGCACGCCGATCCAGGTCACGATCTATCACACCTACAAGAGCGACATTAAGGTGGACCTGGTGGCTCCGGACGGTACGCTCTACAACATCCACAACCGCACCGGCGGCAGCGCCGACAATGTCATCGGCACCTTCAACAAGAACTTGTCGAGCGAGCCGCTCAACGGCACCTGGAAGCTGCGCGTGAACGACAATCAGACCAACGACACCGGCCGTATCGATACCTGGAGCATCACCTTCTGATCGCATCGGCCACATTGATGCACTGATCGCCCGCCGTGCGCGGGACCGCAACCCCGGCTTCGGCCGGGGTTGCCGTTTGTGCGCCCACCTCGTTGCATGCATGACTGGTATCGATAAACGCGAGCGGCCATCGCCGACGTCGGATCGCCGGCCCGCGCTGAAACGCCGCTTCGCGCAGTCGCTCCGGCGCGGGCTTCGGCGATCGCCGCGTACATACTCGACGGGTTCGCGCGGCACCTGATTTCCACTGCAGAAACACCGAAAATTTCCGCTGTTTTTCGCGGGTTTCATCGTTCGATTCCATTCGCGGACGGGCCGTAAGCGTTTACTGCGCCGTTGCATGACTCAAGTCACGAACGCGAATGTGCGCTCGCACCGGTTGTCGCTTGTTCGTTGCGGCTTCGCGCGCTTAGGGTCGAATCCCGGGTGCACCGGATCGTTCATCCCCGTACGCTGCGGCGCCGCTTTCACCCGAAGCAATGCATGCGGCGATCGCATTCCGCGATCGCCGTTCCCATAGCCCGCGTCATTGCGCCGATGCCGGAGCATCGTCGTCGACGCCGAACCAGGAGCGCCTTCCGTGAATCCGTATTCCGCCTCCTCGCCCGCGAAACTCGTCCCCACCTTGCTCGCCCTTGCGCTGGCCGCCGCCGCGATGCCCGCGTTCGCACAAAGCCATGGCCACGACCATGCGCGCCCGGCCGACGCGACCGACGACCCGTTCAAGCCCGTCTATATCGTGACTTCGCGTCAGACCTTCGATGCCGGGGTGAAGACGCTGGCCCGCAATGCCACCGGCCTGTCCAACGCGGTCGGCGATCCCTTGGTGATCGCCGAGTTGAAGACCCATCAACTTGCCGACGTCACGCTCCAGGTTCACGAGAAGGAAAAACGCTGCGGCGGTTTCTTCGCCTTCGACAGCCGCGCCGAGGCCGAAGCCTTCGTGCGTGATGACCTCACCAGCGAGGCCATCGAGGCCACGTTCGCTACCTACACCATCGACAACCAGGCCACGGTGACGCCGTGGTTGAGCCAGGTGGGCGAAGCCAACATCCGCGGCACCATCAATCATCTGTCTACGCAATACCCGAACCGTTACTACGCCTCCACCCATGGGCGTACCTCGGCCACCTGGATCCGCGACACCTGGCTGGCCCTGGCCAACGGCCGTAGCGACGTCAGCGCCGAGCTCTACACCGGCTGCACCAACTGCTCGACCCAGCCTTCGGTGATCCTGACCATCCAGGGCAGCGAGTTGCCGAACGAAGTGGTGGTGCTCGGCGGCCATCTGGACTCGATCTCCAGCAGCGGCACCGGCGACGCGATGAACGCGCCAGGCGCCGACGACGATGCATCGGGCATCGCCACCTTGACTGAAGTGCTGCGCGTGGCGCTGGCCAGCGGCTACAAGCCCAAGCGCACGATCAAGTTCATGGGTTATGCGGCCGAGGAAGTGGGGCTGCGCGGTTCCAAGGCGATCGCCACAGACTTCAAGAACCGCGGCGTCAACGTGGTAGGCGCGCTGCAACTGGACATGACCAACTACCGGGTCAGCGGCGCAACCGACGTGCGCTTGGTCAGCGACAACTCCAACTCCGATCTGCAGCAGTTCATGCGCGAGCTGTACACGACCTACCTCGGCGGAACGGTTGGCAGCTACACCTGCGGTTACGGCTGCTCCGATCATGCGTCGTGGACCTCGGCCGGTTTCCCGGCGGCGATGTACTTCGAGGGCGGCAGCAGCAGCGGCGGCTATTTCAACTCGATCCACACGCCCAACGACAAGCTGTCGAACATGGGCAACTCGGCCGCCAACAGCGTGCCGTTCGCCAAACTCGGCCTGGCCTTCCTCGGCGAACTGGGCAAGACCGCGGGCAGCGGCCCGGGGCCCGGTCCCGGCACGCAGACCTACAGCAACGGCACCGATGTGGCGATCAACGACAACGCGACCGTGGAAAGCACGATCAGCGTGTCCGGCCGCACCGGCAACGCCCCCAGCAACGCCAGCGTGTCGGTCAGCATCGTCCACACCTACAAGGGTGATATCAAAGTCGACCTGGTCGCGCCGGACGGCTCGCTCTACAACATCCACAACCGCACCGGCGGCAGCGCAGACAACGTCAGCGGCACCTTCACCTTCAATCTGTCGAGCGAACCGCTCAACGGCAGCTGGAAGCTGCGGGTGAACGACAACGCGAACGGCGATACCGGCCGTATCGACACCTGGAGCATCACCTTCTGATCGCGAAAGGCGGGCCGCGCGCATTGCGGCCCGCCATGCGCTCTCCGTTTGGCGAAGACGTTCGCAACCCCGGCCCCCGCCGGGGTTTTTCTTAGGCGGCGCGGCGCGCGACCGACGTCAGCGCGTGCAGCTCTCGTTGGGTTCCAGCGCGCTGCGCTTGGCGATGCGCCAGTTGGTGACGTTGCCGAGCGCGTCGGTTTCGAAGGTCAGCTGAGTGTCCTTGCCGCCGGGCGGGGCCACCTGCAGGAACGCGGCGCCTTCGAAGCTCGGATTGGGCACCTGCTTGACCTGGCCGGCGTAGGCCTTGTTGATCTCATCGATGCTCATGCCGATACGGCCGCCGCCGGGCGCCAGCGCCTTGGGATCGTAGACGTCGATGCCGGTCAGGCCGTCGCCGCCCATCAGGAAGCCGTATTGGTGGGTGATCGCGCCGCGCACCGGATACAGCAGATAGCACTTGGCGTCGGGGCGCTGGGCGTTGTTGTCTTTCATCTCGCCGCCCCAGGCGCCGCGGATGGTCGCCGCGTCGGCGCCGAACTTGGCGCTGACCGTGCCGGCCTCGTTGCTGCCGTTGAAACCGTCGTAGCCGATCGCGTCGTTGCGCAGCATGCGCTCGGGCGGCTCGAGCGGATTGGGCGCGGTAGCGACAGGCTGGCTGGCGGGCGCCTTGCCGGTATCGGTCTGGGCCGGGCTGGCCGACGGATCGGGTTCGGCCGGTTTCTGGCAAGCCGCCAGAACGCACAGGGCCAGGGCTGACACCGTCAGGGCCGGAACGAATCGACGCATGAAGATCACCACAGCAATGGGACAAGCCGCCGATGCTAATCGATCACGCGCCGCAGCAAACGCCGGATCCACACTCGATGCGCTTCCCGATGCGCGACCGCCTTGGCGAACCCGGGTACGACGCGCGCCGCGCGCATGGCCGCGCGGCCGGGTTTGCCGATCGCGGCGGCTCGTCGCGGGCGCCGCTCAGATCGCTTCGAACCGATTGGCTTCGACGTTCTTGCGGACCTTGGCCGGATCCCAGATACGCCCGTTCATGGCGATGTAGACGCCGGCCGGCAACGATTGCACCGCGCCGACCGCGGTGCCGATGTTGAACTCCGCGTCCGAGCCGCGGAAACGCGCCGGATTGAGCGCGCCGGTCAGCACGATGGTCTTGCCCGGAATCGTCGCCAGCACCCTGGCGGTTTCGACCATGCTGTCGGTGCCGTGGGTCACCAGCACGTGCTGCGCGTCCTGCGCGGCGATCGCGGCGCGGATCAGCTCGCGGTCGCTGGCGGTGATGTGCAGCGAGTCCTTGCGGATGATCGGAATCACGCTGTAGCGGAACGCCACGCCGAGTTCGTCGAGGATGCGGCCGATCTGCGGTTCGCCGATCTGATAGTCCGACTTGTCGTCAAAATAGATCTTGTCGATCGTGCCGCCGGTGGTGACGATGCAGAGCTGGTCCATCTCGAGGGGTTCGCGTATTCGGAGAGACGCCGATTATAGGCCTCCAAGCCGCTGGCAGCCGCTTGGCCAGGAGCTGCGGCCCGCGGGATTACCTTCGGTCACAAGCCGCGACCGCCATGTTTCGAGTTCGCGGCGGGAGTGCGCTACGGGCTGGCGCCTTCTTTGCCGATGACGATGACGCTCTGGCTGCCGTGCACACTTGGCCTGGGGTGAATGCGCTGGCCGGGGCCGGCCAGGCTCAGCGGCCGGTCCGGTAGGGGATTTGATCGCGCACACGGTGGTGAACTCGTTGCGGTAGCGGGTGACGGGCCGCTGGCGTTCACTCTCCCGGTCAGATCGGGTAGAGCTCTTTCTTCTGGTTGCTGCGCTCGTCCTTCACGTACGGATCGTCCGCCTCGATGCGGCATTCGGCCTGGATGTGTTCGGGCCACACAGGCACCTTGCTGGTCCACATCGAGACGATGCGGCCCACGACGCACAGCAGCCAGTAAGGCAGCAGCATGTACCACAGCCAGAGGCCGCCGCCCAGGAAATTCACATAGAAGCGGTTGAACGAGCAGCGCAAGGTTTCCCGGTGCTCGGCGATGGGCATGCACACGTCCACCAGCGTGTGGGCCTGCTCGGGACCGTCTTCCATGTAGCGGCGCAGAAACTCCCAGTGTCCGCGCAGCACGTCGAGTTCGCCGCCATGCCAGACGAAATCGAAGGCGAAGGTGTCGAGCACCGTCTCGCCGTCATCGGCCATGACATGCGCACGGATGTCCCAGTTCCGATTGAGGCCGGTGCCGCTGCCCTTGCAGGGCGTCATGGTCACGAACAGTTTGTCCCAGTCGGCAGTAAGGATCGGCCGGCCCGGGCGACCAGGGCGGAATACGTAGACTTTGCGCGTCTTGCGGTTCAGGCGAATGGGAAAGTGGGTGAACGTGAGAGTTTCTTTAAGGGCAATCCAGGAATAAACACCCATGCTGGTAAGAAGTATCATTCCCGTCACCAGGAGAAAAAGCATCGCTTCTTCCGGATTCTCATCGGGCTGTCCCCAACGAGTCACTGTGATCCAGACCAAATCCATATACCCGACGCCACACAACAGGATAAAGACGCCCATCATCATCGTCAGCACCCCGCGCCACGCATAGTAGCGGTCGACCGTCTCCATGAAGGTGCTGTTGAGCCTGGTCACGCACAGGTCGTAGTTCAACGGCAGTTCCAGCCGCTCCTTTTGCTTGAGTTGGTTCTTGCGTTCCGCGTCGGTCAGCGGTCGGTTTTTCTTGTAGCCGAGCAGAAGACCCGTGAAATCCATCATGCGGGGATTACCTTTGGTCACAAGTCGCGACCGCCATGTTTCGAGTTTGCGTCGAGATAGGCAGCGGGGGCCGCGCTTTTGTGGCGGCTGGGTTGGACGTTCGCTGGCGTTTTCCGGGCGGCCGCCACCGGTCTTCGGATGGTTTATAGGGCCCTTACTGGCGCAGCTTCGGTTGCTCGGTTTTTTTCCCGAACCGCGCTTTCACCCCAGCCAGGTTGGCCGCGAAGATCGCCACCAGTGCCAGCACCAGCTCAATCCAGGCATAAGCGCGCTCGGGTGGCGACGACCAGGCCAGCATGACGCCGTGGCAGAACCAGAACAGCGCGAGCACGCCAGCCCAGTACGCGGCCAGACGGCTGCGCAAGGCCACGCCGACGGCGAGCAAGGCCGGCGGCGCCATGAACACGCTCAGCCCGGCCAGCAGATGCCGCTGCGGCAGCACGTACCACACGCAGAACAGCGCGGTCAGCGCCAACAGCGAGACCAACAGCACCCAGTCCGCGCGCGTTCGCGACGGGCGGGCGGAGGCGGGCGAGGGCGCGTTCAACGGCTCACCTTGGCGACCAGTTCGGCGACGCGTCGGCCGAGCGCGCGCGCCAGTATGGCTTCGTCGTCGCTGAGCTGCGGATCGTCCTGGCTGCCGGCGACATGGCTGGCGCCGTAGGGCGTGCCGCCGCCGCGGGTGTGGCTCAGCGCGGGCTCGGTGTAGGGAATGCCGAGGATCACGCAGCCGTGGTGCAACAGCGGCACCATCATCGTCAGCAGGGTCGATTCCTGTCCGCCGTGCTGGGTGGCGGTGGAGGTGAACACAGCCGCCGGCTTGCCGACCAGGGCGCCGCTGGCCCACTCCGCGCCCAGGCCGTCGAGCCAGTGCTTGACCGGCGCGGCCATGTTGCCGAATCGGGTGGGGCTGCCGAGCAGCAGGCCGGCGCATTCGGCCAGATCGCGCGCGTCCACGTAAGGCGCGCCCTCCTCGGGTACCGGCGGGGCCGCGGTCTGGGTGACCGCCGCGACCGGCGGCACCGTGCGCAGGCGGGCGGCGATGCCGTCGACTTCGCCGATCCCGCGTGCGATCTGCCGCGCCAGCCGCGCCACCGATCCGCCGCGGCTGTAGTAGAGCACCAGTACTTCGGTCATTGGATTCTCCTGTGCGGGGAAGGATAGAGGAATGCGGCGGCGGGTTGGCTTCACCGGCGCCCCGGCCCGGGCGCATGGCGCTCGGGCGTTCGGCGCCGCGCGAGCCGGTGGCTCGCAAGCGCGGCCCCTCACCCCGCAAGCGGGAGAAGGTGGCGCGAAGCGCCGGATGAGGGCGCACGGCCGCATCCGCACCTGCCATGCATACCGCCCCCACACCCCATCGGTTACCCTGCGCCGGATGGAACCATTGGACTCGATCTACCGTTGGAGCGAGCGCGTGCGCGACCGCGCGCGCATGGCGACTTTCTTTCGCTTCCTCAGCCGCCGCTTCCTCGACGACAACCTGTTCCAGGCCGCCGGCGCCTTGTCCTACACCACGGTATTCGCCTTGGTGCCGCTGTCGATGGTGGTGTTCGGCGTGCTCTCGGCGTTCCCGATGTTCAGCGAGTGGAGCGACCGCCTCAGCGACTACATCTTCTCCAACTTCGTGCCCTCCGCGGCGCGCTCGGTGGAGAGCTACCTCAAGCAGTTCTCGGCCAACGCCGGCCAGCTCACCACCGCCGGCGTGATCGCCCTGGTGGTCTCGCTGCTGATCACCCTCAACGGCGTGGAAGCGGCGTTCAACCGGATCTGGCGCGTGCATTCGGCGCGGCCGCGCTTGGGACGCTTCCTGGTCTATTGGACCGTGCTGACCCTCGGCGCGCTGATGGCCGCGGCCAGCCTGGCGATCTCGGCGCGCTTTTTCGCTATGGAAGTGTTCGCCACGCAACCAGGGCGCTGGCTGGAAGGCCTGCTGCTGCGCACCGCACCGATGGGTCTGGAATGGCTGGCGTTCGCGGCGATCTACCGGGTGGTGCCGCACCGCACGATCAAATGGCGTCACGCGGTCGCCGGCGCGTTTCTGGCGATGGTGCTGTTCGAACTGATCAAGGGTGGCATCGGCCTGTACCTGGGCAACTTCGGCTCGTATTCGAAGATCTACGGCACCCTGGCGTTCGTGCCGATCTTCCTGCTGTGGATCTACCTGAGCTGGATCGCGGTGTTGCTGGGCGCTTCGCTGGCGTCCTCGATCGCCGCGTTCCGCTACCAGCCCGCGTCGATGCGCCTGCCGCTGGGCTTCGAGATGTACGGCCTGCTGCGTCTGCTGGCGCGCTTCAACGAGGCGCGCAAGGACGGCCGCGGCCTGCACATCGACAGCATCCAGCAACTCGAGCCGATGCTGACCGACGCGCTGATCCAGCAGATGCTCGAACAACTGGGCGACATCAACGTGGTGCGCCGCGCCGAGAGCGGCGAATGGCTGCTGGCGCGCGACCTGGACGATCTGTCGCTGGGCGAGTTGTACGAAGCCTGCAACCTGCGCATCCCGATCGCCGAAGCCATGCTGCCGTGCCGCGACGACTCGCTGGGCCAGTCCGCGGTCGCGGCGATGGACGAACTACGCGTGCCGCTGCGCGCGTTGATGAAACGACGCGTGTCCAGCATTCACGCCGAAGAGGAAACCCCATGATTTCGAAGGCCCGCATCCTCCGTACCCTGCCGCTGCTCGCGGCCGCCATCGCGGCGCTGCTGCTGGCGGCATGCCAGAAGCCAACCGAAGAGGCCGCATCTGGCGGCGAGCCGAAATCCGCCGAAGCGGTCAAACCTCCAGCCTCTCAAACCCCGGAACCACTCCCGGCCGACGACTCCAAGCCCATCCCGGCGCCCGCCGGCGCAGCGGACACCCCCGAACTGCGCATCGCCACGTTCGACGGCAAGACCTACGATCTGAGCGAGCACCGCGGCCGCTGGGTGGTGGTGAACTTCTGGGCGACCTGGTGCGCGCCGTGCATCAAGGAAATGCCGGAGTTGTCGGCGCTGGATACGATGCGCGAGCACATCGACGTGGTGGGCCTGGCCTACGAGGAAATCGACAAGGCCGACATGCAGGCCTTCCTCAAGAAGCATCCGGTGTCGTATCCGATCGCGATCGTCGACGTCGCCGATCCGCCCAAGGCGTTCGACACGCCCAAGGGCCTGCCGATGACGTATCTGATCGGTCCCGACGGCAAGGTCGCGGAGAAATTCCTCGGCCCGGTGGACGCGAAGAAGCTCGAAGACGCCATCGCCAAGGCCGGCGATGCGAAGGCCGAGCCGGCGGCGCCCGCGGCGAAGTCGTGAGCGCGGCGCGTTTCTTCGTTGCCGGCAAGGTGCAGGGCGTGTGGTTCCGCGCCTCCACCCGCGATCGCGCCCTCGCGCTGGGACTGCGCGGCTACGCCAACAACCTGCGCGATGGCCGGGTCGAAGTGCTGGCGGTGGGCGAGGCCGCGGCGATCGAACGCTTGGCGCAATGGCTGCGCCAGGGCCCGGAGATGGCGCGGGTAGAGAATCTGGTGCGCGAGTCGGCTCAAGACGACGAAGCCGGCGACGGGTTCGTTTGCGGTTGACGGTTTTTGCTGTTCCCCCTTTGAAAAAGAGGACAGGGCGATTCGCTTTACGCCCGAACAGCGCAAATCCCCGCCGCAGCCTACAACGCCCCCAACTGCTCCATCGCCCGCCCATTGCGCCATTCGCGTTGCTCGACGACATGGCCGCTGCGATCCAAGTACTGCACGATCGAACGCACTGTCACCATCGGATACTCGCCGCCCAGCCGCGTGCCGATGGAGTGATCGGTGAAAGCGACATTGGCGCTGAACAAACCGCCGAGCACGCGCTTGGAATAAGGAATGTGGATGCGGTCGGGTCGAAAGCCGTCGCGCTCCGCGGCCCGATACGCGGCGTGGCGATCGGTGTTCTCGGCGCTCTGCGGCAAGGTCGCGGCCAACGTTTCCAGCACCCAGGCGGTGGAGTTCTGATACTCCGTGCTGCCCGGCCGCGCGATCAGGTTGTAGTGCGGCTGATGCAGGCTGTCGCGCGGCAGAGCGCGCAAGCGTTCGGCCAATCGCCGTGCCTGCTCCGGTTCCAGCCAGACGATGCGCGCGTCCTGATTGACCAGATGATCCGAGAAGAAATTGACCAGTCCCTGGGTGTAGAGGCTGGACCGCTCGCTGCCGCATTCGTTGAGCAGATGCACCGCGGTCCAGCGTCCGGCCGGATGATCGCGCACGACGAAACCGACATGGCTGTAGACCAGGCCCTGCGCGGACAGATCCGTGCCCACCCGTGCCACCAGCGCCGCCGGGGCGTCGCGTTCGTCGAGCGCCGCGGCCACGGTCAAGGCGGTCTGCGCGGCGGCGGCGACTTTCTGCGGCAAGATCGTCTCGGCCTCGCAGCGAGTGCCCGCACGTCCCTGTGCGGGCATCACTCCCACCACCACGGCCACCACCATCGCGGCGATCAGCGTCCTGCCTGCCGCGACCTTGGGGCGACGAGGGAACCGCTTCATCCGGCCATCCGGGCGCTGTGGGTCAAGGCGCGTGCGCGATCATTGGGGACGAAGCAAATAAGGTTGAGGTGACCGTCGCTGATCAGCCAGCCGGCAGCGACCACGGTGACGACCACGGCCCAGCCGACCTTGAGCCCGAGCTCCTTCGCCTGCGCCGCCGACAAGGCGACGACGAAGGACGTGCCGGCCGCGGCCGCGGAGATCGTTACCGCTACGCCGTTGGCGCTGGCTTGAATGCCGGTGACGGAAAACTTTGCGCCCTGCGAGAGCGCGTTCGCCGCGGCCATCGGCACCTCGACCGAGGCGTCCAGGCTGGCGGCGGACTGACGGCTCAGGCCGTCGGATTGCACCGCCGCCCTCGCCGGCATCCCTGCCAGCGAGCCCGCCACGGCGGCAGCGACCAGAACAAGGAGGAGCAGGCGTTCGGAAATCCGTGTCATTCGTGCCACCTCGTTCAGGTCCGGAGCCACCATCGGCGGGCCGGGGAGGCTTGGCAAGAATCATCGACAGGGTGGCTGTAATTTCTCTGTTCAGTAGCGTAATTTGATACCCATGGCCCTGTCTCTGGAACTAGTCGACGCCCTGAAGCGCTTTTTGCGCGCCCAGGACCTCACCTATCGCGACTTGGCGGGGCGCCTGAAGCTCAGCGAGGCCGCGGTCAAGCGCATGTTCTCGCGCCGGGCGATGAGCCTGCAGCGCCTGGAAGAGGTCTGCGACGTGCTCGATATCGGCCTGGCCGAGCTCAGCGCTGAAGCCGCGCGCGGGCGCGCGCCGATGGCCATGCTCAGCGAAGCGCAGGAGCAGGCGCTGGTCGACGAGCCGGCCTTGCTGGTCGCGCTGTTTCTGACCTTGAACCGTTGGAAGCAGGCCGACGTGCAGGCGCACTTCAATTTCGACAACGCGCGCTGGACCGGATTGATGGTCAAGCTCGACCGGCTCGGCATCATCGAGTTGATGCCCGGCAACCGCGGCCGCCCGCGCACCGCGCGCAACTTCCGCTGGCGCGCCGACGGGCCGATGGAGCGCTATTTCCGCCTGCGCCTGCTCGGCGACTATTTCGCCGATCCTTTCGACGGCGAACAGGACGTGCTGCTGTTGCTCAGCGGCTCGCTGAGCATCGCCGGCATCCGCGAGCTCAAGCTGCGATTGAACGAAGTGGCGCGCGAGTTCGACGCCTTGCTGGCGCGCGATGCGGCGCTGACCGCGCAGGAGCGGGTCGGCGTGAGTCTGGTGTTGGCGCAGAAACCGTGGCTGTTGCAGTTGTTTCAGCCATTTCGGAAGTCGCAGTAGCGTCGGTGCCGAGGCCGGTCCGCTTTTGCTCGTCATTCCCGCGAACGCGGGAATGACGATAGGTAAGTGCGCTGTTGCCGACTCCCGACTCCCGACTCCCAAATCAACCAATCGGCTTAAGCGCCCCGTACTTCTCCTTCGACGGCTTGCCCTTGAGCTTCGGGAACTCCAGCGCCGCCTGCTTCACGTGGGTATCGGGCAGCCGCGACAGCAAATCGCGAATCAAAGTCAGCCGCCCCAGCCGTTGATCGTTGAAATCCACCAGCGTCCACGGCGCGTGCTTGGTGTGGGTGGCTTCCAACATGGCCTCGCGTGCCTTGGTGTAGTCGTCGTAGTGCTTGCGCGCTTCCAGATCGATCGGCGAGAGTTTCCAGCGTTTGAGCGGATCGTTCAAACGCTCGGCGAAACGTTCTTCCTGTTCTTCCTGGTCGCAGCACAGCCAGTATTTGAACAACAGTACGCCGTCGTCGATGAGCAGCTTTTCGAACACCGGCGTCTGCTTGAGAAAGGCCTTGACCTGCTCGGGCTTGGCATAGCCCATGACCCGTTCGACGCCAGCGCGGTTGTACCAACTGCGGTCGAACAGCGCGATCTCACCAGCGGCGGGCAGATGCGGAACGTAACGCTGGAAATACCACTGGCCGCTTTCGCGTTCGCTGGGCTTGGACAGCGCAACGATATGGCATTGGCGCGGATTGAGATGCTCGGACAAGGCACCGATGGTGCCGCCTTTGCCGGCGGTGTCGCGGCCTTCCAGCAAGACCACCACGCGCTTGCCGGCGTGCTGCACCCAGCGCGCCATCGCCACGAGTTCCAATTGCAGCGCGGCAAGTTGTTCCTCGTATTCCTTGCGCTTGAGTCCGCTCATCGTTGCGCCTTTCTCGGTCGGGAGGGTTTTGCCGGGGATTTGGCCGCGCCGCGCTTGGTGCCGGCCATGGCGGTGGCCACTTCGAGCAGCGCGCCCTGTTGCTTGGTGGTGAGTTCGCGATAGGCGGCGAGCAGATCGTGTTCGCCCTGAGTGCGCGACGGATCGAGGGTGCTGGCCAGCTCGGCGAGCAGCGCGCCGGCCGGTACGCCGAAGGCGCGAGCGAGCGCGTCGAGCTGGTCCTTGCCGGGCAGCTTTTCGCCGCGCAGCCAGGCGCTGACGGTGGCCGCGCCGGCGCGCGGAATCGCGGTGGCCAGATCGGTCACGCTCAAACCGCTGGCCTTGGCCAACAGACGCAGGGTGGTGTCCAGCGACATGCGCATCACTCCTTGAGGCGGGGACGCAAAGTGGCGAGGTTGCACGGCCGGGTGCGCGCGTCGAGCTGAGCGCCGACGATCTTTTCCCAAGCGGTGCGGCAGGCCGAGGTCGAGCCCGGCAGACAGAACAGGAAGGTCGCGTTGGCCAGGCCGGCGAAGGCGCGCGATTGCAAGGTCGAGGTGCCGATTTCCTCGAAGCTGATCGCGCGGAACAGCTCGCCGAAGCCCGGCATTTCCTTGTCCAGCAGCGGCAGAAGGGCCTCGGGCGTGGAATCGCGGCCGGTGAAGCCGGTGCCGCCGGTAACCAGAATACCGTCGACACCCTCATTGGCGATCCATTGCGACACCGCTGCGCGCAGCTTGTAGCGATCGTCGGGCAACAACTTGCGCTCGACCAGCCGGTGGCCGGCGTCGGTCAGCGACTGAATCAGGTAATCGCCGGAACTGTCGTTGGCCAGGGTGCGGCTGTCGGAGACAGTCAGCACGCACAGGTTCAGGGGGATGAAATCGCGTTCTGCGGTCATGGTCGGAGCCTAGCGCAAATGCGCGTGGGTGAAGTTAGCGCAGCGTCGAGCGGCGCGGCTCAACGCGCCGGCCCCTGCAGCAAGGCCGGCGCCTCGCCCTTGCGCTGCCGCCGCGCCATCGCGATGGTCATCGCGGCGAAATCCACCGCGAAGCCGTCCATGTCGAACAGGCCGCTGTCGGCGCGGCGCGCGGCCAGTTCGGCGCGCAGCGCGGCCAGCGCCTGTGGGTCGTTGCCCAGCGCGGTCGCGCGTGCGATGAAGGCCGCATCGTCGGCGGCGTTCATCGAGTCCATGCCCAGGTGGTGATTGAGGCTGCCGGCCACGCGCGCGGCGAAGGTCGCGCCGGGACGGGTCAGCACCGGGCAGCCGGCCCACAGCGCGTCCGAAGCGGTGGTATGCGCGTTATAGGGATCGGTGTCGAGGAACAAATCGGCGTGGCGCAGCCGCGCCAGATAGTCGGCGTGGGGTTGCTTGCGCATGAACACCAGCCGGGCCGGATCCAGGCCGCGACGGGCGGCGAAATCGCGCAGACGCTGATCGGCGCGGCCCGGGCCGGACAGCAGCCACAGCACGCTGCCGGGCACCGCGCGCAGCACTTCCAGCGCGCGCGCGACGCTGCGCGGGTTGAGTTTGTAGCTGTTGTTGAAACAGCAGAACACCACGCCCCGCTCGGGCAGGCCGCATTCGCTGCGGCTCGGTGCCGGCGGCAGTTCCCGGGTCACGTCGGAGGGTTGGAAGCAGCGCGGCAGCCAGGCCACCGTTTCGCTGAAATCGGCGAGCATTGATTCGGGCAACACATAGCGATCGGCGAGCACGTAATCGATCCACGGCGCGGCCGAAGTGCCCGGGTAGGCGAGCCAGTTGACCTGCACCGGCGCCGGCCGCATCGCCAGCACTTCCGGGGTGCCGCCGCCGCCCCAGCCGCGCAGATCGAACAATACGTCGATGCCGGCGCGACGGATGCTCGCGGCGACCTGCGCATGCGGCTGCATCGCCACGTCGTGGACGGTATCGGCGGCGGCCTGCAGGCGCCGGCGGATCGGACTGTCGTCGTCGCGGTTGAGCGCGAACAGATGCAACTCGATCCCGCCACGGCGGTACATGGCCTCGAACAAGGCGACCGTCAACAGACCGGTGGGATGCGCACCGAAACCGTTCGACAGGAAACCCGCGCGCACGGTCGCGGCGACGTCCTTGGGCGGCGCAGGCGGCAGCGGCCGCACCGCCTGCGCGATCACCGCCGCGCGCAGGCTCGCGCAACGGCGTTGCTCGGCGGCGCTGGCGTCTTCGCTGAGGAAAGCGAACGGTTCCACCGACGCCTGCGCGCGCGCCACCGCTTCGCGCACCTGGCGCGAGAGCGTGTCCAGATCGCGCCAATCGCACAAGCGACGGCGCCAGTTGAGCAGGTAGGCGGCCAGTTGCGGTTCGCGCGGGGCCAGGGTGTAGGCGTGGGTGTAGGCCTCCAGCGCGCCCTCGGCGTCGCCGACGTCCTCCAAAGCGTGCGCCAGCCACACCGCGATGCCCGGATGCCGCGGCGCCGCGCGCGCGGCCGCGCCCAGGCTGGCGACCGCATCTTCGCGCTTGCCCTGCATCCATTGCGCGCGGCCTAGCCGCGCCAGCGCTTCGGGATGGCCCGGCCGCAGTTGCAGGGCGCGTCGCGAGGCGGTTTCGCCGGCCTGCGCGTCGCCGGCGTCGAGCTCGTGTTCGGCCAGCATCACCCAGGCCATCGCGTCGCCGGGATTGCGGCCGAGGGCTTGGCGCAATTGCGTGCGCGGGTCGGTCACGACGCGGACTTCATCGGTACGAACTGCATGCATCTGGACTTCATGCACATGGACGTCAGGCATCTGGACTTCATAGACGTGGATTTCAGCAGCGTGGGCTTCAGCGGGACGGCGCCGGACATGCGCGTCAAACCGCGGTCAGCGGCAAGTGGTAGCGCTGGGTGCCGTCGAAGCGCCGCCAGCCGGCGGCGGCGTACAGCGCCTGCGCGCTGAGATTGTCGTGGTCGGTTTCCAACTCCAGCCGCGCTGCGCCGTCGACGCGGGCGAACTCCACCGCGGCCGCCAACAAGGCGTGGGCGACGCCGCGCCGGCGAGCGGCCGGGTCCACGAACAGATCGTTGAGCACCCATACCCGCGCCGCGCGTACCGAGGAGAAGGTCGGGTACAACTGAGTGAAGCCGGCGCCGTCGGCACCGTCCAGCGCCGCCAGCAGCAGCACCGAGTCGCCGCGTTGCAGGCGCTCGCCGATGAAGGCGCGCGAGACCGCGGCGTCGTCGCGTTGGGTGTAGAAATGCCGGTAGCGATCGAACAGCGGCGCGATCAGGTCCAGATCGGCGGGACTGGCGCGGCGGACGGTGAGGCTCATGCGTGGGCGATCCGGCGGGGGACGACCGATTATGGCCGCTCGCGCCGGGCAGCGTCATGACTGGCGATTGCGGATCGGCTGCGGACCCGCAAGCCGGTTGTAGGAGCGGCGCGAGCCGCGACCGCGAACTCGCGGCAGCGGCGTCGCCGCCAACAGGCGTCGTGGTCGAGAATTCGCGGTCGCGGCTTGCGCCGCTCCTACAAGCTCGCGGCGGGCTCAGGCGGCCGACAACCGCGCCAGTTCATCGGCCTGATGCTCGTGAATCAAACGCCCGATCAAACCGTCCAGATCGCCGGCGACGATGTTCGGCAGGTCGTACAGGGTCAGTCCCTCGACCCGGTGATCGGTGATCCGGCCCTGCGGAAAATTGTAGGTGCGGATACGTTGGCTGCGATCGCCGCTGCCGACCTGCAGGCGCCGGTCCTGGGCCTGCGCGGCCGCCGCCTTGGCCGCGGCGGCGTCGGCCAGCATCGCCTGCAGGCGCTTGAGCGCCTTGTCGCGATTGGCGTGCTGGCTGCGTTCGGTCTGGTTCTCGACCACCACGCCGCTGGGAATGTGGGTGATGCGGATCGCCGATTCGGTCTTGTTGACGTGCTGTCCGCCCGCGCCGGAGGAACGGAAGGTGTCGACCTTCAGGTCGGCCGGATTGATTTCGATCGGCTCGCCTTCCGGCTCCACCGCGATGATCGCCACCGTCGCCGCCGAGGTGTGGATGCGGCCTTGCGATTCGGTTTCCGGCACGCGCTGCACACGGTGGGTGCCGGATTCGAACTTGAGCCTGGAATAGGCGCCGCGGCCTTCGACCCGGGCGATGATTTCCTTGTAGCCGCCGTGCTCGCCGGCATTGGACGATTCGATTTCGACCTTCCAACCCTGGCGCTCGGCGTAGCGCGCGTACATGCGGAACAAGTCGCCAGCGAAGATCGCGGCTTCGTCGCCGCCGGTGCCGGCGCGGACTTCCAGGTACAGATCGCCGTCGTCGCGCGAGTCTTTCGGGATCAGGTGCGCGAGCAGTTCGATATCGAGCTGTTCCAGTCGCGTCTGCGCGGCGGCGATTTCCTCGTCGGCCAGCTCGCGCAGTTCCGGATCGCCGCGCATCGCCTCGGCAGCGCGCAGATCGGCCTTGGCCCGCGCCTCCTCGGCCAGGGCCACCGCGACCGGTTCGAGCTGGGCGAATTCGCGCGAGAGTTTGCGGAAGCGGTCGTTGTCGCCGATCACGCCTGGATCGGCGAGCAGGCGTTCGAGTTCTTCGCGCCGTTCGGCCAGGGCTTCGAGTTTGCGGCGCAGGGAAGGGGACATGATTTGAAGCCGGGAATGGGGAATGGAGGGAGCAGGGAATGGATAGAGCGACGGCGTTTTGCGATCGGTCGGGATCGCTAAGCTTCGTCGTCGGAATCCGAGCCCGCCCTTTCCATTCCCTGTTCCCCATTCCCCAATCCCGGCTTCATCGCCGGAAACAACTTGTCCGCCGCCCGAGCCAATTCCGGATTGCCGGTCAGCGCCGCCTCGCGCAGGGCGATGGTCGGTGCGTGCAGCAGGCGGTTGGTCAGGGTGTGGGCGAGGAAGTTGAGCACTTCGGACGGATCCTGTCCGGCGCCGAGTTGGGCGCGGGCCTTGGCCAGCACTTCTTCGCGCGCGGCTTCGCCGTGATCGCGCAGGCGCTTGATCGGCGCGGTGCGGGTGCTCGCGGCCAGGGTTTCGACGAAGCGCGCGACTTGCAGTTCGACGATCGCCTCGGCCTCGGTCGCCGCCTCGCGGCGGCTGCGGCGGTTGTCTTCGATCGCCCGTTCCAGATCGTCCACGGTGTACAGAAACACGTCCTTCAGATCGGCCACGTCCGCAGCGATGTCGCGCGGCACGGCCAGATCCAGCAGCAGCATCGGCCGGTGCTTGCGCGTGGCCAGCGCGGCGGCGACTTGCGGCCGGTGCAGGATCGGTTCGCGGCTGGCGGTGGCCGACAACACGATGTCGGCTTCGCCCAGATGGCGGTCGAGTTCGCTCAACGGCAGCGCCACGCCGCCGTGGCGGGTGGCCAGATCCTGCGCGTGGGCGAGGGTGCGGTTGGCGATCAGCAGACGCTTGGCCTTGGCCTGCACCAGGTGTCGCGCCGCCAGTTCCACGGTTTCGCCCGCGCCGACCAAGAGCACGGTGGAATCTTCCAGGCGCGCGAACGACTCCTGAGCCAATCGCACCGCGGCCGAGGCCACCGACACCGGATTGGCGCCGATGCGGGTGTCGGTGCGCGCGCGCTTGGCGGTGGAGAAGGCTTGCTGGAACAGCCGGTCGAGCTGACTGCCCAAGGTGCCGGCGCCGCGCGCGGTGGCCCAGGCGTCCTTGACCTGGCCGAGGATCTGCGGCTCGCCGAGCACCAGCGAATCCAGACCGGTGGCCACACGGAACAAATGGCGCACGGCTTCGGCATCGCGATGGCGATACAGATACGCGTGCAGATCGCCGGTATCGTCGGGATGGGTGGCCAGCCAATCGGCCAGGGCGCGGCCGTCGTCGTCGGCCACCGCGTACAGCTCGGTGCGGTTGCAGGTCGACAGCAGCGCCACCTCGCGCACCGGCGCCAGCGCGCGCAGCGCGTCGAGCGCGGCCGGCACCGCATCGCCGGAAAACGCGACCCGCTCGCGCAGGCTCACCGGCGCGGTTTGATGGTTGATGCCGAGGACGAACAAGCTCATGGGCGCAGGCGGATCGATCCTGGGCAATAGGCGCGGCCGGCCGTCGTCGCGGTGAAGCGAAAAAGTTTCATCGGGCGGCGTGCGGCGCGGGACATCGGTTCAGGTGCTTGCGATAAGCTGCGGGCTGCTGAAGGCCGCCATTCTACCGGCCCAACTGGTCCTCACGTGGTTCTCTACGATTCGATTTGCTCGATCGGTCCAATAGACAGAACTGAAGACGATCGCCGGGCCCCGGCGCAGGTCCCGACACGGCCGCCGCGCCTGTCCCGGAAAGCGGCGGTTTTGGCGCTCGCCCTGGCGGTTTGGGGCTCGAGCGCGACCGCGGCGACCGCCTCGCTGAACCCGCCCACCGCCGCCGACCTGGCGGCCACCGCCGCGACCATCCGCGCCCAGGCCGGCAAGGACCCCACCGGCGCTTCGCTGGAGTCGCTGCTGACCGGCGAGTTCGCGCTGCAGTCGGGCAAGTTGAACGACGCCTCCGCCGCCTACCTCAAGGCCGCGCGCGCGGCCAACGACGCGGTCCTGGCCGAACGCGCCACCACCATCGCCCTGGTCGCCAAGCAGGACGCGGCCGCGGCCGACGCGCTGGCGCTGTGGCGCAAGCTCGGCGGCAAGGGCAACTCGCTCGCCGCGGCCGATGCCACCTTGTCGCTGCGCCGCGGCGACGAGCGCGCCGCGCTGCGCCAGCTCAATCTGCTGATGGCCGACGACCCCGACGCCGGTTGGCGCCAGGCGCTGGGTGTGCTGACCGCCGGCGCCAAGGACCAGAAGCAGGCGGCGCGGGTGCTGGAGAAGATCATCGACGGCGGCAAGATGCCGCAGCGCAATCTGATGGCCTGGGTCGCCTTCGGCGGCCTGTCGCAGCGGCTCGACCAGCCCAAGCTGACCGAACGCATCGTCGAGGAAGTGGTTCGCCGCTTCCCCGGCGAGCCGCGCGTGGCGCTGCTGCGGGTCAGTCAGCTGCGCGAGGACGGCAAGGCCGAGGAGGCGGCCGAGTTGCTCGCCACCCTGGTGCCGCTGGCCGATACCGACAACAACCTGCGCGCGCTGATCGCCGAGCAGTACGAAGGCCTCAACGATTACGGCAAGGTCGCGCAGGTGCTGGCGCACGGGCCGCAGGACGAGCAGACCTATGCGCTGCGCGCGTCCTACCTGGCCCGCGCCGAGGACAAGCCGACCCTGACCCGGCTCTACGACGAACTGCGCGCCGACGCGGCCAAGCCCGATCCGGCGCGGCGCCTGCTGTTGGGCCAGTTGGCCGAGTTCCTGGAGCGCTTCGACGAAGCGCTGAGCTGGTATCAGGGCGTGCCTGGCGGTTCGCAGCGTTCGGTCGCGCGTCTGCGCGCGGCCAACGTGCTGCATAAGCTCAAGCGTTCCGACGAGGCTTACGCCAGCTTGCGCGCGATGCAGTCTGACGCCTCGGCCGAGGACGACGCTCGCCGCGACGCCTACATTCTGGAAGCCAATCTGCACTCGGAAGACAAAAACGTCGCCGGCGAAAACGACGCGTTCGCCAGCGGCTTGGCTGCGTTCCCGGACGAGCCCGAGCTGCTCTACGCGCGCGCGCTGAGCTGGGAGCGCCGCGACGACGTCGCCCGCGCCGAAGCCGATTTCCGTCGCATCCTGGTCGCCGAACCCGACAGCGTCGCCGCGCTCAACGCGCTGGGCTACACCCTGGCCGACCGCACCACCCGCTATCAGGAAGCGTTGGAGCTGATCGAACGCGCGCGCGCCGCCGAGCCCGACAACTCGGCGATCATCGACAGCTACGGCTGGGTGCTCTATCGCCTGGGCCGGACCAAGGAAGCGGAAACCGAACTGCGCCGCGCGCTGACCATGCAGAAGGACGCCGAGATCGCCGCGCATCTGGCCGAACTGCTGTGGGAAACCGGCCGCAAGGACGAGGCGCGCAAATACTTCGAGCAGGCGCGCAAGATCGACGCGGACAACCGCTCGCTGGTGCGCGCGCTGAAGAAGTACGGTTTGTGAGTGCGGCGATGCAGGGAACGGCGCGATATCCGCGAGCGGCCAAGCTGTTCGCCGCCGCGTCGCTGATCGCGCTGCTCGGCGCCTGCGCCGGGCCCGGCATCAAGCAGGTGCCGGCCGGTAGTGTCGTGCCCGCCGCCGATGCGATCGAACGCGAAGCCGCGCGCACGACGCGGGTGCGCGCCCGGGGCGAGTGGTCGTTGACCGGCCGCATCGCCGTATCCAACGCCGGCAAGGGCGGCAGCGGTCGGATCGAATGGAGCCAGCGCGGCGAACGTTACGACGTCGCGCTCAGCGCGCCGGTCACCCGCCAGAGCTGGCGTCTGAGCGCCGCCGCCGACGGCGCCCGCCTGGAAGGGCTGGAAGGCGGGCCGCGCGAAGGTGCCGATGCCGGCCAGTTGCTGCTGGAAACCACCGGCTGGGACATCCCGGTCGCGGCGCTGGGCGATTGGCTGCATGGTTTGCCGGCGCAGAGCTTGGCCGAAGCCCGGATCGTCCCCGGCCCGGACGGGCGTCCGCTGTCGATCGAGCAGGACGGCTGGAACATCGTTTACCAATGGCCGGCCAGCGGCGATCTGCCGTCGCGGCTGGACGCGCGCCGCGCCAAGGCGCAGGTGCGGTTGATCGTGGACGAGTGGAAGGGCGAGGCGACCGAGGCCGCCCCGGGCAAGGCCGAACCCAGCGCGGCGGTGTTGCTCCCGGGCCCGATCTCGCATCCGCTGCGCCAGCAGTTACTGGCATTGAATCTGGACAATCCGGCCGCCGACATGCGCGCGAACTTCGCCCGCGGCGAGCGACGTCCGGTGGGCCTGGGTACCGGCTGGGGCATGATCCGCGCGCCGGCCTGGGGCGAGGTGCGTTGGCGCAGCGCTCGTACCAGCACACGCTTCGAGCAGTCCGACCGGCAGCAAGTGCGGATGCTCGACGGGACCGACACCGACTACATCGATGAGCCGGCGTTATGGGAACGCGCCGAGGCCTATGCGGGCGCCTACAATGCCGCCTTGCGCGAGTACCTGCGGTATCTGCGGTATTTGCCGGCGAACGGAAACGATTCGGCCGCCATTTCCCGCTAGCCGGTCGCCGCTGGACTTACTTATGCAAGACCCCACCGATCCTGTCTGGTCGCTCTGGCCCGCCCCGGCCAAGCTGAATCTGTTCCTGCGCATCACCGGCCGTCGCGCCGACGGCTACCACCTGCTGCAGACCGTCTTCCGTCTCCTCGACTGGGGAGACACGATCCGGCTGCGCCCGCGTGCCGATGGCCGGGTGGTCCGCCACGGCGGCTCGGTGGCAGGCGTCGCCGAGCAGGACGATCTGACCGTGCGGGCTGCGATTTTGCTGCAAAAAGAGGCTAATTGTAGTCAAGGAGCGGACATCGTCATCGAAAAGCGCATTCCGGCCGGTGGCGGCTTCGGCGGTGGCTCGTCCGACGCGGCCACCGTTCTGGTTGCTTTGAATGCCTTGTGGAGCGTGGATTTCGACGTCGAGCGTCTGGCCGAGCTGGGATTGCGCCTGGGCGCCGACGTGCCGGTTTTCGTGTGTGGCGACAATGCCTGGGCCGAGGGCGTCGGTGAAGCGCTGCAACCGATCGAGCTGCCGCCGGCCTGGTACGTGCTGGCCGACCCCGGCGTCCACGCGCCGACCGCCGCCTTGTTTCAATCTTCCGAATTGACGCGGGATGCTGCGCCCGCGACAATATCGGACTTCGTTTCGGGTAAGCCGCTCGGGAATGCGTTCGAGCCGGTGCTGCGTCAGCGCGAAGCCGCCGTCGAGGCTGCTTTCGCCGCGTTGTCGCGGATCGGTTCGCCACGCCTGACCGGCTCGGGCAGCGGGTGTTTCGTCGAGTTCGCCACGCGCGAATCCGCGCAAGCAGCGTTGTCGGAACTGCCTTCAAGCCTTCGGGCCTGGACGGCCGCTGGCGCAAAGCGTTCCCCGCTGCACGCCGCGCTTGAAGCAAAGAAAAGCTGAACTGGTTTACTGCAGGGGCGTCGCCAAGAGGCCCAAGGCACCAGGTTTTGATCCTGGCATTCGTAGGTTCGAATCCTACCGCCCCTGCCATCAGTTGTTGCGGGAGTAGGGAATGGAGAATCCGGAAACGTCACGGCGATTCCGGATTCTCGATTCCCCATTCCCGAGCCGCCCGGTCAGAGCGAAGCGGAGTAAAACTAAAGTGCAAAACGATCGCAATCTGCTGGTTTTCAGCGGCAACGCCAACCGTCCTCTCGCCGAGGCGGTGTGCAAGGAACTCGGCATCCGGCTCGGTAAGGCCCTCGTCGGGCGCTTCTCCGACGGCGAAGTGCAGGTCGAGATCGAAGAGAACGTGCGTCGGCAGGAAGTGTTCGTCATTCAGCCGACGAACGCGCCGACGGCCGAGAATTTCATGGAATTGCTGGTGCTGATCGATGCGCTCAAGCGCGCCTCGGTGGCCAACGTGACCGCGGTGGTGCCTTACTTCGGCTACGCCCGCCAGGATCGTCGCCCGCGCTCCTCGCGCGTGCCGATCACCGCCAAGGTCGCGGCCAAGATGTTCAGTGCGGTCGGCGCCGATCGGGTGCTCACGGTCGATCTGCACGCGGATCAGATCCAGGGCTTTTTCGACATCCCGGTCGACAACGTCTACGCCTCGCCGCTGCTGCTCGCCGACATCTGGCGCGCGCACGGCACGGACAATCTGATCGTCGTGTCTCCGGACGTCGGCGGTGTGGTGCGCGCTCGCGCGATCGCCAAGCGGCTGGACGACGCGGAGCTGGCGATCATCGACAAGCGCCGCCCGCGCGCCAACGTCGCCACGGTGATGAACATCATCGGCGACGTGTCGGGCAAGACCTGCGTGCTGGTCGACGACATCGTCGACACCGCCGGCACCCTGTGCGCCGCCGCGGCGGCGCTGAAGGCGCAGGGCGCGCAGAAAGTCGTCGCCTACTGCACCCATCCGGTGCTGTCGGGCGCGGCGATCGACAATGTAATGAAGTCGCAGTTGGACGAGCTGGTGGTGACCGACACCATTCCGCTGACCGCTGTGGCCCGCGCCACCGGCCGTATCCGTCAGCTCAGCGTCGCCGAGCTGCTGGCCGAAACGATTCGCCGCATTGCTTTCGGCGAATCGGTCAGTTCGCTCTACGTCGACTGACAACCGAATCTGCGGCAACCGGCTCCGGCCGGTTTTCGCGCACCGCTCACCTGGTCGCGGGTGAGCGTTCTTCCCGCCGCGAGGCGGGGTCACAACGCAAGACCTAACGAGTACACCAACATGTCCGAACACAACATCAAGGCCACTGGCCGCAACGTCGAGGGGAAGGGTGCGAGCCGCCGCCTGCGTCGTGCCGCGACCATCCCGGCCATCGTTTACGGCGGCACCGCCGCTCCGCAGCCGATCCAGCTCGAGCACGAGAAGATCTGGTTGGCCAGCCAGCACGAGTGGTTCTATTCCTCGATCCTGAATCTGGAACTCGACGGCCAAGTGCAGCAGGTCCTGCTGCGCGATATGCAGCGCCATCCGTTCAAGCAGATCATCATGCACCTGGACTTCCAGCGCGTTGACGCCAACCAGGCGATCCGCGTCGCCGTGCCGCTGCACTTCCTCAACGAAGACAAGTCGCCGGCCGGCAAGGCTGCCGACGTCGTGGTCACCCACGAGCTCAACGAAGTCGAAATCAGCTGCTTGCCGAAGGACCTGCCGGAGTTCCTCGAGATCGACCTGTCGGCCCTGGCCGTCGGCGACGTCGTCCACCTGTCTGAGATCAAGCTGCCCAATGGCGTCGAGATCCCCGAGCTGAAGCTGGGCAAGGAACACGACGTCGCTGTCGTGAGTGCCAAGCACGGCAAGGAAGAGGCCGAGCCGGTCGTCGAAGCGCCGGCCGCCGAAGTGCCGGCCGCGAAGGTCACCAAGAAGGACGAAGACAAGAAGTAATCGCCTGTCGGCGCGCCCGCACGGGCGCGCCGGCCTGCGTTTGCGGATTGTCGTGAGTCATGGCGGGACTGCGCCTGATCGTCGGCCTGGGCAACCCCGGCGCCGAATACACCCGGACCCGGCACAATGCCGGGTTCTGGTTTGTGGACGCTTTGAACCAGAAGTTCGGCGGGCGTTTCGGCCTGGAATCCAAGCTGTTCGGCGAGACCTCGAAGATCGAGATCGGCGGCCGCCCGGTATGGCTGCTCAAGCCGGCCACGTTCATGAATCTGTCCGGGAAATCGGTCGGCGCCGCACTGCGCTACTGGAAGATCGAGCCGGAAGAGGCGCTGCTGGCGCACGACGAACTCGATCTGACGCCCGGCACGGCCCGGCTCAAGTTCGATGGCGGCCACGGCGGCCAGAACGGCTTGCGCGACACCATTCAATTGCTCGGCCACGGCAAATTCCACCGCCTGCGCGTGGGCATCGGCCATCCCGGCCACAAGGACAAAGTCACGCCCTGGGTGCTCGGACGGCCCGGTAAGGACGACGAGGCGGTGATCCTGCGCGCGATCGACAACGCGATCGACGTCATGCCGCTGGCGGTGCAAGGCAACTTCATGGACGCGATGACGCAGTTGCACACCAGTCGGGATTAGGGATTGGGGATTCGGGATTTGGAGAGCGAGCGCTCTTCGAATCCCGAATCCCGAATCACGAATCTCGGATCCAATCCATGGGCATCAAATGCGGCATCGTCGGCCTGCCCAATGTCGGCAAGTCGACCCTCTTCAACGCGCTGACCAAGGCGGGCATCGCCGCGGCCAACTTTCCGTTCTGCACGATCGAGCCGAACGTCGGCGCGGTGCCGGTGCCCGATCCGCGTCTGAATGCGCTGGCTGAGATCGTCAAGCCGCAGAAGCTGATCCCGACCGCGGTCGAGTTCGTCGACATCGCCGGCCTGGTCGCCGGCGCGGCGAGCGGGCAGGGCCTGGGCAACAAGTTCCTGGCGCATATCCGCGAAGTCGATGCGATCACCCATGTGGTGCGCTGCTTCGAAAACCCGGACGTGATCCATGTCAACAACAAGGTCGATCCGATCGCCGATATCGAGACCATCGATACCGAGCTGGCCCTGGCCGACCTGGAAAGCGTCGAGAAGGCCTATCAGCGCGCCGAGCGTTCGGCCAAGACCGGCGACAAGGAAGCGATCGTGCGCAAGGAAGTCCTCGGCCGCGTGCGCGAGGGCCTGGACGCCGGCAAGGCGGCGCGTGCACTGAACCTGTCCGAGGACGACAAGATCGCCCTGCGCGATCTGTTCCTGCTGACGCTCAAGCCGGTCATGTACGTGGCCAACGTGCTCGAGGACGGTTTCGAGAACAATCCGCACCTGGACGTCGTGCGCGCCCGCGCCGCGACCGAGGGCGCGCAGGTGGTGCCGGTCTCGGCCGCGATCGAAGAAGAGCTCAGCCAACTCGAGGACGAGGACCGCGACACCTTCCTGGCCGACCTGGGCCTGGCCGAGCCGGGCCTCAACCGCCTGATCCGCGCCGGCTACGAGTTGCTGGGCCTGCAGACCTATTTCACGGCCGGGGTGAAGGAAGTGCGCGCCTGGACAGTCAAGGCCGGATCGACCGCGCCGCAGGCCGCGGCGGTGATCCATACCGACTTCGAGAAGGGCTTCATCCGCGCCGAAACCATCGCCTACGACGATTTCATCAAGTACAAAGGCGAGTCCGGCGCCCGCGATGCCGGCCGTCTGCGCCTGGAAGGCAAGGAATATCGCGTCCAAGAGGGCGATGTCTTGCACTTCCGGTTCAATGTCTGAGTAGACTACGCGGCCCGTCCCGGGCGTCGGCGGTCTCCGCGGTCGGCCCAGGAAAGGATTTCGAAATTTGTGCATGAAAGTTCGTTGACTTCCTGAAGATCGCACGCCAGAATTACGGGCTCTTTCGGAGGGATACCCAAGCGGCCAACGGGGGCAGACTGTAAATCTGCTGGCTTACGCCTTCGGTGGTTCGAATCCACCTCCCTCCACCAGTTTCAAGGTGGACCAGATTCAAGGGTTTCATCGGTTTCAAAGTGGCGGCATCATTCACGCCTCCACGCAAGACGCGACGATCGGCGGTATCGGTTGGCGCGGGTTTCGGCAACGGGTTTCGATGCAAGTTCCAACGCTGTAACGGCAACACGCGGCGCGGGAGTAGTTCAACGGTAGAACCTCAGCCTTCCAAGCTGATGGTGCGGGTTCGATTCCCGTCTCCCGCTCCATTGAGTCTGCGTTGAAACCGGCTCGCAACGGCCCCATTGCTGGTACGAACCAAGTTTCACGCTCACGTAGCTCAGTCGGTAGAGCACCTCCTTGGTAAGGAGGAGGTCGAAGGTTCGATTCCTTTCGTGAGCACCACTTTCCGCAGTATCGGCTGCTTTACCAACAGCCACCGCAACGCACAGACCACACACGAGAAGCGACAGCCATGGCTAAGGGTAAATTCGAGCGCACCAAGCCGCACGTAAACGTCGGCACCATCGGTCACGTTGACCATGGCAAGACCACGTTGACCGCAGCGCTGACCAAGGTGGGCGCAGAGCTTTTCGGTGGTGAGTTCAAGGCATACGACGCGATCGACGCGGCGCCGGAAGAGAAGGCGCGCGGCATCACGATCTCGACCGCGCACGTGGAATACGAATCGAAGAATCGCCACTACGCGCACGTCGATTGCCCGGGCCACGCGGACTATGTGAAGAACATGATCACCGGTGCGGCGCAGATGGACGGCGCGATTCTGGTGTGCTCGGCCGCTGACGGCCCGATGCCGCAGACGCGCGAGCACATTCTGCTGTCGCGTCAGGTCGGCGTGCCGTACATCGTCGTGTTCCTGAACAAGGCCGACATGGTGGACGACGCCGAGCTGCTTGAGCTGGTCGAGATGGAAGTGCGCGAGCTGCTGACCAAGTACGAGTTCCCGGGCGACGACACCCCGATCATCCACGGTTCGGCGCGTCTGGCGCTGGAAGGCGATCAGAGCGAAATCGGCGTGCCGTCGATCCTGCGTCTGGTCGAAGCGCTGGACACCTTCATTCCGCAGCCGGAACGTGCGATCGACAAGCCGTTCCTGATGCCGGTGGAAGACGTGTTCTCGATTTCGGGCCGCGGCACCGTGGTGACCGGTCGTATCGAGCGCGGCATCGTGAAGGTGGGCGACGAAATCGAAATCGTCGGTATCCGTCCGACCCAGAAGACCACTGTTACTGGCGTGGAGATGTTCCGCAAGCTGCTGGATCAGGGCCAGGCGGGCGACAACGCCGGTCTGCTGCTGCGCGGCACCAAGCGTGACGACGTGGAGCGTGGCCAGGTGCTGTGCAAGCCCGGTTCGATCAAGCCGCACACCGACTTCGAAGCCGAAGTGTATGTGCTGTCGAAGGACGAAGGCGGCCGTCACACCCCGTTCTTCAAGGGCTACCGTCCGCAGTTTTACTTCCGCACGACCGACATCACCGGCGCTTGCGAGCTGCCGGAGGGCGTGGAGATGGTGATGCCGGGCGACAACGTGAAGATGGTGGTGTCGCTGATCAACCCGGTGGCGATGGACGAAGGCCTGCGTTTCGCGATTCGCGAAGGCGGCCGTACCGTCGGCGCGGGCGTGGTGGCGAAGATCATCAAGTGATGAACTGACCCGTGCGCCCCCAGGCGCGCACGGCTTTGTCAGTTCATCATCCCCGTGAAAGCGGGGATCCAGAGACGAGGCCTAACCCCCGAAGTCTCAGGCGGACGCAAGAAAGTTTATCCCAGCCCATCGGCGATGAATGCAAGCCCAAGCGAACGGCGGGCCGGCAACCCGGTCCGCCTTCGTTGTTTCAAAGCATCGTGTTTTCGAACACAATGATCGGCCGGCCGTCAGCCCGACAGGGCGTCGAGCCGGATCACAAGATTTCAAGACGTACGCCAGTAGCTCAATTGGCAGAGCAGCGGTCTCCAAAACCGCAGGTTGGGGGTTCGAGTCCCTCCTGGCGTGCCACTCGATACCGAGCCGTGTCGGACGACGCGGCGACTGGAATGCATTGAAAGGGCCGCGCAGGGATGGGCGGGCTTTCGCGAGGGAATCGCTCCGAGAATGAACAGCAAGGCCGAACAACACAAATCCGGCGCCGGTGACATCGTCAAGTACGCGCTGGCATTGCTGCTCGCGGCTGGCGGTGTGTTCGCCTACCTCTGGTTCGAGAATTGGAGCGGCCCGGCGCGTTCGGGCGCGGTCGTGGCAGGCCTGTTGGCCGGCGCGGCCGTGTTCATGTTCTCGGCCAAAGGCGTCCAGACCCGCGAGTTCCTGTCCGAATCCCGATTCGAACTGCGCAAGGTGGTCTGGCCGACCCGTGAAGAAGCACTCAAGACCACATGGGTGGTCATGATTGCAGTGGCCATCCTGAGCCTGATCCTGTCCGGTTTCGACTGGGTGATCCAGCTCGCGGTCAAATTCCTGCTGTCGCGCTGAGGAGACGACCGACTTGAACACGCAAGACAACAAGCGTTGGTACGTAGTCCACGCCTACTCCGGTTTCGAGAAGTCCGTGGCCCAGGCGCTGCGCGACCGCATCGTCCGTTTCGAAATGCAGGACCGCTTCGGCGAAGTCCTGGTCCCGACCGAAGAGGTCGTGGAAATGCGGTCCGGCCAGAAGCGCCGTTCCGAACGCAAGTTCTTCCCGGGCTACGTCCTGGTTCAGATATCCACGCACGACGAAGCCGGCATTCCGCGCATCGACAGCGAGAGCTGGCATCTGATCAAGGAAACCCCGAAGGTCATGGGTTTCATCGGCGGCACCGCCGATCGTCCGCTGCCGATCCAGGACGTCGAAGCCGACCGGATCCTGCAGCGCGTTCAGGAAGGCGTCGAAAAGCCGCGTCCGAAGGTGTTGTTCGAGCCGGGCGAGATGGTCCGCGTGGTCGATGGTCCGTTCGTGGATTTCAACGGCGTGGTCGAAGAAATCAACTACGACAAGAGCCGTCTGCGCGTAGCCGTGCTGATCTTCGGCCGTTCGACCCCGGTCGAGCTGGAGTTCGGGCAGGTCGAAAAGGCCACCTGAGCCTGCGGGCCCGGCCCGGCCGGCCCCGCGCCTGCGGGCTGCAAAGTCCGAAAAACCTGATATAGTGTGCGGCTCGCTGCCTTTGTGCGGCGGGCTGCGCCCGTTCAGCCGCCCCCTTCGTCACCCCGGGGCGGCTGTCTGCGCAACAGAAAACGCGATGCCGGAACGCGCGATTTCCGGCCCGATGGGGAGCCTGCGGTCAAGGCGCTAGCACCCGGAGAGAAACCACCATGGCAAAGAAAGTAGTCGGCTACATCAAGCTGCAGGTCAAGGCCGGTCAGGCCAACCCCTCGCCGCCGGTCGGTCCTGCGCTGGGTCAGCGCGGCCTGAACATCATGGAGTTCTGCAAGGCGTTCAACGCCGCGACCTCCAAGCTCGAGCCGGGTCTGCCGACCCCGGTCATCATCACGGCCTACTCGGACCGTACCTTCACCTTCGTGACCAAGTCGACCCCGGCTTCGGTGCTGCTGAAGAAGGCCGCGGGCATCAGCTCCGGCTCCAAGCGCCCGAACACCGAGAAGGTGGGCAAGGTCACCCGCAAGCAGCTCGAAGACATCGCCAAGGCGAAGGAAGCCGATCTGACCGCGGCCGATCTGGACGCGGCGGTGAAGACGATTGCGGGCTCCGCTCGCAGCATGGGTCTCGTGGTGGAGGGCTAAGACATGGCGATCACTAAGCGCGAAAAAGCAATTCAGGCCGCCGTCGTTCCGGGCAAGGCTTACTCCTTCGACGAAGCCGTCAAGATCGTCAAGACCGCCACCAAGGCCAAGTTCGTCGAGTCCGTGGACGTTTCCGTCCGTCTGGGCGTCGACGCGAAGAAGTCCGACCAGCAGGTGCGCGGTTCGACCGTGCTCCCGGCCGGTACCGGCAAGTCGGTGCGCGTGGCGGTGTTCGCCCCCGCCGGCGCCAAGGCCGACGAGGCTCTGGCCGCGGGCGCCGAGGCCGTGGGCATGGACGATCTGGCCGAGAAGATGCAGGCCGGCGATCTGAACTACGACGTCGTCATCGCCACCCCGGACGCCATGCGCGTCGTCGGTAAGCTCGGTCAGGTGCTGGGCCCGCGCGGCCTGATGCCGAACCCGAAGGTCGGCACGGTCTCGGCCAATCCGGCCGAAGCGGTCAAGAACGCCAAGGGCGGCCAGGTGCGTTACCGCACCGACAAGGGCGGCATCATCCACTGCACCATCGGCAAGGTCTCCTTCGAAGACGGCTCGCTGAAGGACAACCTGCAGGCGCTGCTGCTCGACCTGATCAAGGCCAAGCCGTCGACCGCCAAGGGTCAATACCTGCAGAAGATTTCGATCAGCTCGACCATGGGTCCGGGCGTGATCGTCGATCAGACCTCGCTGACGTTGAAGTGACGATCTGACCCGCGCGCATGCGCGCGGCTTTGTCAGATCGTCATCCCCGCGAAAGCAGGGGTGAGGTGACACCGCTTGCGACATGCGTTGAAGCGCATGTCGCGTGTCACCGAACGCCATCGCGCCGTGCGCGATGGCCGGGGCGAAAAGCGGTAGCGATGGATTTTCGGTTTTGGCTTTACGGCTCGAACCAAGAAACAGAGGCCGGCGGAAGTTAGATCTTCCGCAAGCCAAATTTTTGAGGGCATCGCCTAGGGCACCGTCCCGAAGCGATAGCCGTCAAAGACCGCAGGCGCGGTCAGCGCGTACCGACGACGGGCACGGAAGCTCGATACGGCAAGGAGTCGCCGTCGGTGCAAGCGAGATCGCTTAATTCGACTCTTCGGAGTCGGGCCCGCGCAGATGGTGCCGCCCCGACTGAACTCAGTAATGAAGCTTCAGGAAAGGCCACCACCCGGGATGCCTCCGGCATCCCCGGCGCCAAGGACGGTCGCCGCCCAGGACCGCAAGCGGCAGGAGCCGTAAGCGGAGTTAATAGTGCCGGGATTGGACGTTCGGTATCAAGGATCGGTTGAGTCAGGCGAAAGCCGCTTTACGAATCCCGAATCCCGAATCCCGAATCTCGGCCTTGGAGGAGTGCAATGGCTCTTAATCTGTCTCAGAAGCAAGAAGTAGTCGCCGAACTGGCAGAAGTCGCTGCGAAGGCTCACTCCTTGATTGCCGCCGAGTACGCTGGCCTCACGGTTGCTCAACTGACCGCGATGCGCAAGAAGGCTCGTGAAACCGGTGTGTACTTGCGCGTTGTCAAGAACACCCTGGCTTCCCGTGCCGTTGCCGGTACCGAATACGAGTGCGTCCAAGACAAGCTCGTCGGTCCGCTGCTGTATGCGTTCTCGACCGAAGAACCCGGCGCCGCCGGTCGTCTTATCAAGGAATTCGCCAAGGGCAACGACAAGCTGCAGGCCAAGGTCGTCGCCGTGGGTGGTCAGGTGTATCCGGCCAGCCACGTCGAAGTTCTCGCCTCGCTGCCGACCCTCGATCAGGCCCTGGCCATGCTGGCCCGCGTCCTGTCCGAGCCCGCCGCCATGTTCGCCCGCGCCGTCAAGGCCGTGGCCGACAAGCAGGGCGGTGGCGAAGTCGCCGTCGAAGCTCCGGCCGAAGCGGAACCGGCGTAATCGCCGATCCGCATTCGCGACCGCTTCACTGAACCCGATTCGTAAGATCAATATTTCCTGAGGTTATTCAAATGTCCCTTTCCAACGAACAAATCGTCGAAGCCATCGCCGAAAAGAGCCTGATGGAAGTCATGGAACTCGTCCGCGCGATCGAAGAGAAGTTCGGCGTCTCCGCCGCTGCTCCGGTTTCCGGCAATGCTGGCCCGGCCGAAGTTGTCGTGGTCGAAGAGCAGACCGAGTTCAACGTCATCCTGAAGGCCGCCGGCGACAAGAAGGTCGAAGTGATCAAGGCCGTCCGCGCCATCACCGGCCTGGGTCTGAAGGAAGCCAAGGACCTGGTCGAAGGCGCTCCGCAGACTGTCAAGGAAGCGGTCAACAAGGCCGATTCCGAGAAGTTCAAGAAGGACCTCGAAGCCGCTGGTGCGACCGTCGAAGTCAAGTAAGCCGTACTTGCGTCGCCGTTTTTTCTTGGCGACCACCCAAGGCTGGGGACGAAAGTCCCCGGCCTTTGGCCGTTCCACGAGATCGGCGATTCGGGATTCGGGATTCGCAAAAGCCACGGCTTGAGCATCCCGAATATCGAATCCTGAATCCCGGCTTCACCCGAGTTGGCAGTTGGAAGTAGCGGGATAAGGCGTGCTGGTGCCGGCAATACCAGCGACTTCCCACTGGCAATTTTGTTTTCAGTCATTAGTCCCCTGAACCGCGGACGCGCGGTTCGCCCGGAAACACGCTGTCAGGCGTATTTCTCGGCTCATTAAGCTAATCGAGGCGGTAGCTCACCATGACCACAGCTTCCACGACGCAGCAATATTCGTTCACCGAAAAGAAGCGCATCCGCAAGGATTTCGGTAAGCGCAAATCCATCCTCGAAGTCCCCTTCCTGCTCGCGATCCAGGTCGACTCCTATCGCGAATTCCTGCAGGAACACACCGACCCGGCCAAGCGCGCCGACCGCGGCCTGCATGCCGCGCTGAAGTCGGTGTTCCCGATCTCCAGCTACAGCGGCAACGCTGCGCTCGAGTACGTGGGCTACAAGCTCGGCGATCCGGTATTCGACGAACGCGAATGCCGTAACCGCGGCCTGTCCTACGGCGCTCCGCTGCGCGTGACCGTGCGCCTGGTGATCTACGACCGCGAGTCCTCGACCAAGGCCATCAAGTACGTGAAGGAGCAGGAGGTCTACATGGGCGAGATTCCGCTCATGACCGGCAACGGCACCTTTATCGTCAACGGCACCGAGCGCGTCATCGTTTCGCAGTTGCACCGCTCGCCGGGCGTGTTCTTCGATCACGACCGCGGCAAGACCCACAGCTCGGGCAAGCTGCTCTACAGCGCCCGCATCATTCCGTATCGCGGCTCGTGGCTCGACTTCGAGTACGACCCGAAGGATGCGCTGTTCACCCGTATCGACCGTCGCCGCAAGCTGCCGGTGACCGTGCTGCTGCGCGCGCTGGGTTACAACAACACCGAAATGCTCGCCGAGTTCTTCGAGGTCAACACCTTCCACATCATGCCCGAGGGCGTGCAGTGGGAGCTGGTCTCCGAGCGTCTGCGCGGCGAAACCCTGGACTTCGATCTGGCCGACGGCGACAAGGTCATCGTCGAAGCCGGCAAGCGCATCACCGCGCGCCACGTCAAGCAGATGGAACAGTCCGGCATCGCCGCGCTGGCCGTGCCGGACGCGTACCTGGTCGGTCGCATCCTCTCGCATGACGTGGTCGACACCAAGTCGGGCGAGCTGCTGGCTTCGGCCAACGACGAGATCAGCGAAGATCAGCTGGCCGCGTTCCGCAAGGCCGGTATCGAAGTCGTCGGCACCATCTGGGTCAACGACCTCGACCGTGGCCCGTACATCTCCAACACCCTGCGCATCGATCCGTCCAAGACCCAGCTCGAAGCGCTGGTCGAGATCTACCGCATGATGCGTCCCGGCGAGCCGCCGACCAAGGACGCCGCGCAGAATCTGTTCCACAACCTGTTCTTCACCTTCGAGCGCTACGACCTGTCGGGCGTGGGCCGGATGAAGTTCAACCGCCGCATCGGCCGCAAGGAAACGATCGGCGCTTCGGTGCTGTACGACGCCAAGTACTTCTCCGAGCGCAAGGACGAGGAGTCGGTGCGTCTGCGCAACGAGTTGGGCCGGACCTCGGACATCCTCGACGTCATCCGCGTGCTGACCGAGATCCGCAACGGTCGCGGCGTGGTCGACGACATCGATCACCTGGGCAACCGCCGCGTGCGTTCGGTCGGCGAAATGGCCGAGAACACTTTCCGCGTCGGCCTGGTCCGCGTCGAGCGCGCGGTGAAAGAGCGTTTGTCGATGGCCGAGTCCGAGGGTTTGACCCCGCAGGAACTCATCAACGCTAAACCTGTGGCCGCCGCGATCAAGGAGTTCTTCGGCTCCTCGCAGCTGTCGCAGTTCATGGACCAGAACAACCCGCTGTCGGAAGTCACGCACAAGCGTCGCGTGTCGGCCCTCGGCCCGGGCGGTCTGACCCGCGAACGCGCCGGCTTCGAAGTGCGCGACGTGCACCCGACCCATTACGGCCGCGTGTGCACCATCGAAACGCCTGAAGGCCCGAACATCGGCCTGATCAACTCGCTGGCCGTGTTCGCCCGCACCAACAAGTACGGCTTCCTCGAGACGCCGTACCGCAAGGTCGTGGACGGCAAGGTCACCGACGACATCGAGTTCCTCTCGGCGATCGAAGAGAACGAGTACGTCATCGCCCAGGCCAACGCGCCGCAGGACGAGAAGGGCATGATCACCGCCCAGTTCGTCGCCTGCCGCTTCCAGGGCGAAACCTTGCTCAAGCCGCCGTCCGAGATCCACTTCATGGACGTCTCGCCGATGCAGACCGTGTCGGTCGCGGCCGCGCTGGTTCCGTTCCTGGAGCACGACGACGCCAACCGCGCGCTGATGGGCGCGAACATGCAGCGTCAGGCCGTTCCGACCCTGCGTTCGCAGAAGCCGCTGGTCGGCACGGGCATCGAGCGCGCCGTGGCGCGCGACTCGGGCGTGACGGTGAATGCGCTGCGCGGCGGCACGATCGAACAGATCGACGCGGCCCGCATCGTGGTCAAGGTCAACGAGAGCGAAATCTCCGGCGTCACCGATGCCGGCGTGGACATCTACAACCTGATCAAGTACACGCGGTCGAACCAGAACACCTGTATCAACCAGAGCCCGCTGGTCAAGGTCGGCGACGTGATCGCGCGTGGCGACGTGCTGGCCGACGGTCCTTCGACCGATATCGGCGAGCTCGCGCTCGGCCAGAACATGCTGGTCGCGTTCATGCCGTGGAACGGCTACAACTTCGAAGACTCGATCCTGCTCTCCGAGCGCGTGGTCGAAGAGGATCGCTACACCACGATCCACATCGAAGAGCTGACCTGCTCGGCGCGCGACACCAAGCTGGGACCGGAAGAAATCTCCGCCGACATCCCGAACGTCTCCGAGCAGGCATTGAACCGCCTCGACGAGTCCGGCGTGGTCTACATCGGCGCCGAAGTGCGTGCCGGCGACATCCTGGTCGGCAAGGTCACGCCGAAGGGCGAGTCGCAGCTGACTCCGGAAGAGAAGCTGCTGCGCGCGATCTTCGGCGAGAAGGCCTCGGACGTTAAGGACAGCTCGTTGCGCGTGCCCCCGGGCATGGACGGCACCGTCATCGACGTGCAGGTCTTCACCCGCGACGGCATCGAGAAGGACAAGCGCGCCCGTCAGATCGAAGAGTCGGAAATCCGCCGGGTCAAGAAGGACTTCGACGACCAGTTCCGCATCCTCGAAGCGGCCATCTACGATCGTCTGCGTTCGCAGCTGATCGGCAAGATCGCCAACGGCGGCGCCAGCCTGAAGAAGGGCGACACCGTCACCTCGCTGGTGCTGGACGGCTTGAAGAAGTCCGACTGGTTCACCCTGCGCATGAAGGACGAGGAAGCGATCGAGGCGATCGAACGCGCCCAGAAGCAGATCGACGTCCATCAGAAGGAATTCGATCGTCGTTTCGCCGACAAGCGCGGCAAGATCACCCAGGGCGACGACCTCGCACCGGGCATCCTGAAGACGGTCAAGGTGTTCCTGGCGGTCAAGCGCCGCATCCAGCCGGGCGACAAGATGGCCGGCCGTCACGGCAACAAGGGTGTCGTGTCGACCATCGTGCCGGTCGAGGATATGCCGTACGCGGCCGACGGCCAGACCGTCGACATCGTGCTGAACCCGCTGGGCGTGCCGTCGCGTATGAACATCGGCCAGATCCTGGAAGTGCATCTGGGCTGGGCCGCCAAGGGCCTGGGTCAGAAGATCCAGCGCATGCTGGAGGCGCAACAGAAGATTTCCGATCTGCGCAAGTTCCTCGACGACATCTACAACCACGACCAGAAACTGCACGGTCAGCGCGTCGATCTGAAGCAGTTCACCGATGAGGAACTGCTGACGCTCGCGCACAACCTGATCGACGGCGTGCCGATGGCGACGCCGGTGTTCGACGGCGCGGCCGAAGTCGAGATCAAGCGCATGCTCGAACTCGCCGAGCTGCCGAGCAGCGGTCAGGCCGTGCTGCACGACGGCCGTACCGGCGAGGCGTTCGAGCGTCCGGTCACGATCGGCTACATGCACATGCTGAAGCTGAACCACCTGGTCGACGACAAGATGCACGCGCGTTCGACCGGCCCGTACTCGCTCGTCACCCAGCAGCCGCTGGGCGGCAAGGCGCAGTTCGGCGGCCAGCGTTTCGGCGAAATGGAAGTCTGGGCGCTGGAAGCCTACGGCGCGGCCTACACCCTGCAGGAAATGCTGACGGTGAAGTCCGACGACGTGCAGGGCCGCAACCAGATGTACAAGAACATCGTCGACGGCGAGTACGAAATGGTCGCCGGCATGCCGGAGTCCTTCAACGTGCTGGTTAAGGAAATCCGCTCGCTGGCGATCAACATGGAGCTGGAAGAGAACTGAGAAGCGGTGATTGGGGATTCGGGATTCGGGATTGGTAAAGGCGAAAGCCGACCGTCCCGATCCTCCGGATCCCCGCTTTAACGAATCTCAACTCTCTAATCCCGAATCCCGGAGTCAAACATGAAAGACTTGCTCAATCTCTTCAACCAGCAGCGTCCCGCGCTGGACTTCGACGCGATCAAGATCGCGCTGGCTTCGCCGGACCTGATCCGTTCGTGGTCGTTCGGCGAAGTGAAGAAGCCGGAAACCATCAACTACCGTACCTTCAAGCCCGAGCGCGACGGCTTGTTCTGCGCCGCGATCTTCGGACCGATCAAGGACTACGAGTGCCTGTGCGGCAAGTACAAGCGCATGAAGCACCGTGGCGTGGTCTGCGAGAAGTGCGGCACCGAAGTCACCTTGGCCAAGGTGCGCCGCGAGCGCATGGGTCACATCGACCTCGCCTCGCCGGTCGCGCACATCTGGTTCCTCAAGTCGCTGCCCTCGCGCATCGGCCTGATGCTGGACATGACCCTGCGCGATATCGAGCGCATCCTGTACTTCGAAGCCTACGTCGTGACCGAGCCGGGTTTGACCCCGATGGAACGCGGCAATCTGCTGACTGAAGAGCAGTACCTGACCGCGCGTCAGGAGCACGGCGACGACTTCGAAGCCGCGATGGGCGCCGAGGCCGTGTACGACCTGCTGCGCACGATCGACCTGCAGGCCGAAATGCTGCAGCTCAAGGAAGATATCGCCTCGACGGGTTCGGAAACCAAGCTCAAGCGTCTGACCAAGCGGATCAAGCTGGTCGAAGCCTTCCTCGAGTCGGGCAACCGCCCCGAGTGGATGGTCATGACCGTGCTGCCGGTGCTGCCGCCGGACCTGCGTCCGCTGGTGCCGCTGGAAGGCGGCCGCTTCGCGACCTCCGACCTCAACGACCTGTATCGCCGCGTCATCAACCGCAACAACCGTCTGCGTCGTCTACTCGAACTCAATGCGCCCGACATCATCGTGCGCAACGAGAAGCGCATGCTGCAGGAATCGGTCGACGCCCTGATGGACAACGGCCGTCGCGGCCGCGCCATCACTGGCACCAACAAGCGCCCGCTCAAGTCGCTGGCCGACATGATCAAGGGCAAGCAGGGCCGGTTCCGTCAGAACCTGCTCGGCAAGCGCGTGGACTACTCGGGCCGTTCGGTCATCGTGGTCGGCCCGACCCTGCGTCTGCACGAGTGCGGCCTGCCGAAGAAGATGGCGCTGGAACTGTTCAAGCCCTTCATCTTCGCCAAGCTGCAGCGCCGTGGCCTCGCCACGACGATCAAGGCCGCCAAGAAGCTGGTCGAGCGCGAAGAGGCGGAAGTGTGGGACATCCTCGAAGAGGTGATCCGCGAGCATCCGGTGCTGTTGAACCGCGCGCCGACCTTGCACCGTCTGGGCATCCAGGCGTTCGAGCCGGTGTTGATCGAAGGCAAGGCCATCCAACTGCACCCGCTGGTCTGCACCGCGTTCAACGCCGACTTCGACGGTGACCAGATGGCCGTGCACGTCCCGCTGAGCCTTGAGGCCCAGTTGGAAGCGCGCGCGCTGATGATGGCGTCGAACAACATCCTCTCGCCGGCCAACGGCGAGCCGATCATCGTGCCGTCGCAGGACGTCGTGCTGGGTCTGTACTACATGACCCGCGCCCTGGAGAACAAGGCGGGCGAGGGCATGGTGTTCGCCAACGTCGCCGAAGTGAAGCGCGCCTACGACAACCGCGTCGTGCAGATCCACGCCAAGGTCAAGGTCCGCATCAGCGAGATCGTGATCAACGAGGACGGTACCCGCGAGCCCAAGACCTCGATCGTCGACACCACCGTCGGCCGCGCCCTGCTGCGCGAGATCCTGCCCGACGGCCTGCCGTACGCGCTGGCCAACACCGAGCTGACCAAGAAGAACATCAGCCGGTTGATCAACTCGTGCTACCGCATGCTCGGTCTGAAGGACACGGTCGTGTTCGCCGACCGCCTGATGTACACCGGCTTCGCTTACGCGACCCGCGCCGGCGTTTCGATCGGCATCGACGACATGATCATCCCGGGCGAGAAGAAGGGCATCCTGGCCGAGGCTGAAACTGAAGTGCTGGAAATCCAGCAGCAGTACCAGTCCGGTCTGGTCACCGCCGGCGAACGCTACAACAAGGTCGTCGACATCTGGTCGCGCACGAACGAGCGCGTGGCCAAGGCGATGATGGACGCGATCGGCACCGATACCGTCCTGAATGCCGAAGGCAAGATGGTTCCGCAGAAGTCCATGAACTCGATTTACATCATGGCCGACTCCGGCGCGCGTGGTTCGCAGGCGCAGATCCGCCAGCTGGCCGGTATGCGCGGCCTGATGGCGCGTCCCGACGGCTCGATCATCGAGACGCCGATCACCGCGAACTTCCGCGAAGGCCTGAACGTTCTTCAGTACTTCATCTCGACCCACGGCGCGCGTAAGGGCCTGGCCGATACCGCGTTGAAGACCGCGAACTCGGGTTACCTGACCCGTCGTCTGGTCGACGTGGCCCAGGACGTGGTGATCACAGAAGACGATTGCGGCACGCTCGAAGGTCTGATGATGACCCCGATCGTCGAAGGCGGCGACGTGGTCGAACCGCTGCGCGATCGCGTGCTGGGCCGCGTCGTGGCCGAGGACGTGTTCCTGCCGGGCAACGACGAAGATCCGATCGTCACCCGCAACACCCTGCTCGACGAAGCCTGGGTGGCCAAGCTCGAAGAGGCCAGCGTCCAGTCGATCAAGGTCCGCTCCACGATCACCTGCACCAGCAGCTTCGGCGTGTGCGCGAACTGCTACGGCCGCGATCTCGGCCGCGGCCACCTGGTCAACCACGGCGAAGCGGTCGGCGTCGTCGCCGCTCAGTCGATCGGCGAGCCGGGCACCCAGCTGACCATGCGTACCTTCCACATCGGTGGTGCGGCATCGCGAGCTGCGGCGATCGACAACGTCACGGTCAAGACCACCGGTTCGATCAAGTTCAACAACCTCAAGCACGTCGCGCACGCCAACGGCCATCTGGTCGCGGTGTCGCGTTCGGGCGAGCTGTCGGTGCTCGACCCGCACGGCCGCGAGCGCGAGCGCTACAAGTTGCCGTACGGTGCGACCGTCGCGGTCAAGGACGGCGCCGAGATCAAGGCCGGCCAGACCGTCGCCAATTGGGATCCGCATAACCACCCGATCGTTTCGGAAGTCGCCGGTTTCATTCGCTTCATCGACTTCGTCGATGGCGTGACCGTGATCGAGAAGACCGACGAACTGACCGGCCTGGCGTCGCGCGAAATCACCGATCCCAAGCGTCGCGGCTCGCAGGGCAAGGACCTGCGTCCGATCGTGCGTATCGTCGACAAGAACGGTAAGGACCTGTCGATCCCCAACACCGATCTGCCGGCGCAGTACCTGCTGCCGCCGCGTTCGATCGTCAACCTGCAGGACGGCGCCGCGGTCGGCGTGGGCGACGTGGTCGCCAAGATCCCGCAGGAAGCGTCGAAGACCCGCGACATCACCGGCGGTCTGCCGCGCGTGGCCGACTTGTTCGAAGCGCGCAAGCCCAAGGACCCGGCGATCCTCGCCGAAGTCTCCGGCATCGTCAGCTTCGGCAAGGACACCAAGGGCAAGCAGCGCCTGATCATCAAGCAGGCCGACGGTGAAGAGCACGAAGAGCTGATCCCCAAGTATCGCCAGATCATCGTGTTCGAAGGCGAGCACGTGGAGAAGGGCGAGACCGTGGTGGACGGCGAGCCGAGCCCGCAGGACATCCTGCGCTTGCTGGGCGTGGAGCCCTTGGCCGTGTACCTGACCAAGGAAATCCAGGACGTCTACCGCCTGCAGGGCGTGAAGATCAACGACAAGCACATCGAAGTGATCGTCCGTCAGATGCTGCGTAAGGTCGAAATCACCGACCACGGCGACAGCAAGTTCCTGCACGGCGAGCAGATCGAGCGTCAGCGCTTCGTCGAAGAGAACGTGCGTCTGTTGGCCCGTAACCTGATCCCGGCCAAGTACGACCCGGTCCTGCTGGGCATCACCAAGGCCTCGCTGGCGACGGAATCCTTCATCTCGGCGGCTTCCTTCCAGGAAACCACCCGCGTGCTGACCGAGGCCGCCGTGCGCGGTACTCGCGATGGTCTGCGCGGCCTGAAGGAGAACGTGATCGTCGGCCGTCTGATCCCGGCCGGTACCGGTCTGGCTTACCACACCCAGCGTCGCAAGAACGCGTCGGGTCTGACCGACTCGGAGATGGAAGCCCTGGCCGGTCCGGTCTCGGTGGCCGAGGTTGCGGCCCCGGCGGTCGAAGCCCTGGCCGGCGACGACAACGCCTAAGCGTCGGCGTCGTTCCAAACGGTTGCAGAACAAGGCGGGCAGCGATGCCCGCCTTGTTTTTTGCCGGTTACGACGGCCGGCGCGGAATCCGGCCGGTCCTGCGGCGATGGGGGCTGGCAAATGCCCAAAATTGTGCTATCGTCGCTGACCGGATCGACCCGTATGGGTCGAATCCCAGATCACGAAATTAGGCGCAGGGAGCGCCTAGTGTTCGGCCCAGGGTAGGGCGGGATCAATCGAATAGGTATGGAGTCGGCGCAGCTTTGCGCTGGTTCTGCTTGTTCGTGTCGCCTGCGTTGACGGAGACGTTCAGCGCGGGCTATACTTTTTCGTCTCGGCAGGTCGGGTGTATTCGGCTTGCCGTTCGTTTCTCACGAAGCGGCCGCCCGGCCCCTCAATACAAGAGTTCTAGATGGCAACCATCAATCAGCTCGTCCGCAAGCCGCGGCAGGCGACCACCTACAAGAGCGCCTCGCCGGCGCTCGCGAACTGCCCGCAGCGTCGCGGCGTTTGCACCCGCGTGTACACCACGACCCCGAAGAAGCCGAACTCGGCTCTGCGTAAGGTCGCCAAGGTGCGCCTGACCAACGGTTACGAAGTCATTTCGTACATCGGCGGCGAAGGCCACAACCTGCAGGAGCACTCGGTCGTGCTGATCCGCGGCGGTCGCGTCAAGGACCTGCCGGGCGTTCGCTACCACACCGTGCGCGGCTCGCTCGATGCCGCCGGTGTCGCCAAGCGTCGCCAGAGCCGTTCCAAGTACGGCGCCAAGCGTCCGAAGTCCTAAGCGCGTCGCTGCCCAGGCCGGCGCCCGGCGCCGCCACCCGCAAGCACGTCTGTCAAGAATCACGAAAATAGGTACGCACCATGTCGCGTAAAGGTTCCACCCCTCAGCGTTCGGTTCTGCCCGATCCCAAGCACGGCAGCGAGACGATCGCGCGCTTCATCAATATGGTCATGCAGAGCGGCAAGAAGTCCGTCGCCGAGAAGATCGTGTACGGCGCAATGGACGTCATCGGAGAGAAGAATCCGAACGCCCTTGAGCTGGTCGAGAAGGCGCTGACCAACGTTTCGCCGTCGGTCGAAGTCAAGTCGCGTCGCGTCGGCGGCGCCACCTACCAGGTGCCGGTCGAAGTTCGTACCTCGCGCCGCATGGCGCTGGCGATGCGCTGGTTGATCGAATCCGCGCGTAAGCGCGGCGAGAGCTCGATGCCGCGCAAGCTGGCCGCCGAGCTGCTCGACGCTTCGGAAAACCGCGGCGCGGCGATCAAGAAGCGCGAAGAGACCCACCGCATGGCGGAAGCGAACCGCGCGTTCGCCCACTACCGCTGGTGATCCAAGCGCCCTGGCGACAGGGCCTTCGCAACATCCGCATGAGATGTTGCCGCGGCGGCTGAAAGGCCGCCTTGCGAACCGGAGGCCGCCGATAAGGCGGCATCCGGCCATCTGGAATTCGAAAACTTATTACGAGAGGGTCCCGTGGCTCGCACCACTCCCATCGAGCGTTACCGCAACTTCGGCATCATGGCTCACATCGATGCCGGTAAGACCACGACTTCCGAGCGCATCCTGTTCTACACCGGCGTCAGCCACAAGATCGGCGAAGTGCACGAAGGTGCCGCGACGATGGACTGGATGGAGCAGGAGCAGGAACGCGGCATCACCATTACCTCCGCCGCGACCACCGCGTTCTGGAAGGGCATGGACAAGTCGCTGCCCGAGCACCGCTTCAACATCATCGACACCCCCGGGCACGTCGACTTCACCATCGAAGTCGAACGTTCGCTGCGCGTCCTCGACGGCGCGGTGTTCGTGCTGTGCGCGGTCGGCGGCGTCCAGCCGCAGTCGGAGACCGTGTGGCGTCAGGCCAACAAGTACTCCGTGCCGCGCATGGCGTTCGTCAACAAGATGGACCGCACCGGCGCCAACTTCGACAAGGTCGTCGAGCAGCTGAAGTCGCGCCTGGGCGCGTACGCTGTTCCGATGCAGGTGCCGATCGGCGCCGAAGAAGGCTTCGAAGGCGTGGTCGACCTGCTCAAGATGAAGGCGATCCACTGGGACGTCGCATCGCAGGGCACCAAGTTCGAGTACCGCGAAATCCCGGCCGACCTGCAAGCCAAGGCCGACGAAGCTCGCGCGTTCATGATCGAAGCCGCGGCGGAAGCCTCGGAAGAGTTCATGGACAAGTACCTCAACGAGGGTGAGCTGACCGAGGAAGAGATCGTCGCCGGTCTGCGCGCGCGCACCTTGCGCGTCGAGATCGTGCCGGTGTTCTGCGGTTCGGCGTTCAAGAACAAGGGCGTTCAGGCCATGCTCGACGGCGTGATCAACCTGCTGCCGTCGCCGTCCGATCGTCCGCCGGTTCCCGGCATCGATGAAGACGACAAGGAAGACAGCCGCAAGGCGTCGGATACCGAGCCGTTCTCGGCGCTGGCGTTCAAGATCATGACCGACCCGTTCGTGGGTTCGCTGACCTTCTTCCGCGTCTACTCGGGCGTGCTCAATTCGGGCGACCAGGTGTACAACCCGGTCAAGTCGAAGAAAGAGCGCGTGGGCCGCATCCTGCAGATGCACGCCAACCAGCGCGACGAAATCAAGGAAGTCCGCGCCGGCGACATCGCCGCGGCCGTGGGCCTGAAGGACGTGACCACCGGCGACACGCTGTGCGCGCAGGATCACATCATCACCTTGGAACGCATGATCTTCCCGGAGCCCGTCATCTCGATGGCGGTCGAACCGAAGACCAAGTCGGACCAGGAAAAGATGGGTATCGCCCTGGGCCGCCTGGCTCAGGAAGATCCTTCGTTCCGCGTGCGCACCGACGAAGAATCGGGCCAGACCATCATCGCCGGCATGGGCGAGCTGCACCTGGACATCCTCGTCGACCGCATGAAGCGCGAGTTCAATGTCGAAGCCAACGTCGGCAAGCCGCAGGTGGCGTACCGTGAGACCATCCGCAAGTCGGACGTCAAGTCGGACTACAAGCACGCCAAGCAGTCCGGCGGTAAGGGTCAGTACGGTCACGTCGTGATCGAGCTGTCGCCGATGAACGAGAAGGACCGCGCGAACGAGGACGTCGAGAACGATTTCCTGTTCGTCAACGACATCACCGGTGGTGTGATTCCGAAGGAATTCATCCCGGCGATCGAGAAGGGCCTGCGCGAAACCATCACCAGCGGTCCGCTGGCCGGCTTCCCGGTCGTGGGCGTCAAGGTCAAGCTGGTGTTCGGCTCGTACCACGACGTCGACTCCTCGGAAATGGCGTTCAAACTCGCCGCGTCGATGGCGTTCAAGGAAGGTTTCCGCAAGGCCGATCCGGTCCTGCTGGAGCCGATGATGAAGGTCGAAGTCGTGACGCCGGAAGATTACGTCGGCGACGTGATGGGCGACTTGAGCCGTCGTCGCGGGTTGCTGCAAGGCCAGGACGACACGCCGTCGGGCAAGACCATCAACGCGATGGTTCCGCTGGGCGAGATGTTCGGTTACGCGACGACCATCCGTTCGCTGACCCAGGGCCGCGCGACCTTCACGATGGAATTCGATCACTACTCCGAGGCGCCGAACAACATCGCCGAGACCGTGATCAAGAAGGGCGGCTGATTGACGGGATTCGGGGGCGGGGATTCGCGAAAGCGAGTTCCTAACTGCTCCCGAAGCCTTAGGTCGGCTCTTCATCGCGAACAATTCAGTAAGGGATCGGGCCGTTCTAGATCGCCAATCCCAAATCCCGAATCACAGAACTTAAGAGAGACATATCATGGCTAAGGGTAAATTCGAGCGCACCAAGCCGCACGTAAACGTCGGCACCATCGGTCACGTTGACCATGGCAAGACCACGTTGACCGCAGCGCTGACCAAGGTGGGCGCAGAGCTTTTCGGTGGTGAGTTCAAGGCATACGACGCGATCGACGCGGCGCCGGAAGAGAAGGCGCGCGGCATCACGATCTCGACCGCGCACGTGGAATACGAATCGAAGAATCGCCACTACGCGCACGTCGATTGCCCGGGCCACGCGGACTATGTGAAGAACATGATCACCGGTGCGGCGCAGATGGACGGCGCGATTCTGGTGTGCTCGGCCGCTGACGGCCCGATGCCGCAGACGCGCGAGCACATTCTGCTGTCGCGTCAGGTCGGCGTGCCGTACATCGTCGTGTTCCTGAACAAGGCCGACATGGTGGACGACGCCGAGCTGCTTGAGCTGGTCGAGATGGAAGTGCGCGAGCTGCTGACCAAGTACGAGTTCCCGGGCGACGACACCCCGATCATCCACGGTTCGGCGCGTCTGGCGCTGGAAGGCGATCAGAGCGAAATCGGCGTGCCGTCGATCCTGCGTCTGGTCGAAGCGCTGGACACCTTCATTCCGCAGCCGGAACGTGCGATCGACAAGCCGTTCCTGATGCCGGTGGAAGACGTGTTCTCGATTTCGGGCCGCGGCACCGTGGTGACCGGTCGTATCGAGCGCGGCATCGTGAAGGTGGGCGACGAAATCGAAATCGTCGGTATCCGTCCGACCCAGAAGACCACTGTTACTGGCGTGGAGATGTTCCGCAAGCTGCTGGATCAGGGCCAGGCGGGCGACAACGCCGGTCTGCTGCTGCGCGGCACCAAGCGTGACGACGTGGAGCGTGGCCAGGTGCTGTGCAAGCCCGGTTCGATCAAGCCGCACACCGACTTCGAAGCCGAAGTGTATGTGCTGTCGAAGGACGAAGGCGGCCGTCACACCCCGTTCTTCAAGGGCTACCGTCCGCAGTTTTACTTCCGCACGACCGACATCACCGGCGCTTGCGAGCTGCCGGAGGGCGTGGAGATGGTGATGCCGGGCGACAACGTGAAGATGGTGGTGTCGCTGATCAACCCGGTGGCGATGGACGAAGGCCTGCGTTTCGCGATTCGCGAAGGCGGCCGTACCGTCGGCGCGGGCGTGGTGGCGAAGATCATCAAGTGATGAACTGACCCGTGCGCGCTCGCGCGCCTGGGTTTGTCAAACCGTCATCCCCGCGAAAGCGGGGGTGAGGCGACACCGCTTGCGACATGCGTGGAAGCGCATGTCGCGTGGCGCCGAACGCCATCGCGCTATGCGCGATGGCCGGGGTCGAAAGTCGGTGGCGACGGATCTTCGGTTCTGGCGTCATGCTTCAAGGCGACGATCTCAGGATCTCGTCCGCTTCAAGTAAACCCGCGACGGCCCAAGCCGTCGCCGGTTTTCCCAACCCCGGTCCCGCGACCGAGGTTGGGAAAACCGGTAGTCGAGGTCCCGCCCGGAGAGGGCAGGGGCCCGCATTCACGATCCGAGAGCAGGGTGCTTGCACTCTCCGATCGGATGCATGTAGAATGCGCGACCACCGTGCCACCCCTGTTTATGCCGGGGCGGCGCAACCAGCGAAATGAGGAGCAGGACGCACCTCGTATTCGCCAGACAGGGACATGTCGCACGGCAGCGCTCCATACGTTCTGGGCCCCGAACTGAAAAGTTCACGGCATCCAAAGAACGCTAATGGGGCCCTTCGTGCGTTCTACTCAGTCTGGGCGGGCCGGGAAACCGGGCCGCCTTAGCTTTTCCAGGCAAGGAAGCTCCGGGGCGAGGGTGTTGTCCTGGAGTGTTTGCGTTTTCGTGGGGTCGGCGCACCCAGAAGCCGTCCCGTCGCTCTTTTAACCAAGGAATTCCGTCATGGCGGACCAAAAGATCCGGATCCGGCTCAAAGCGTACGATCATCGTCTGATCGACCGCTCGGCCAGCGAGATCGTCGAGACGGCCAAGCGGACCGGCGCGCAAGTGCGCGGCCCGATCCCGCTGCCGACCAAGATCGAGCGTTACACCATTCTCGTCTCCCCGCACGTCGACAAGGACGCGCGCGACCAGTACGAGACCCGCACGCATAAGCGCGTGCTCGACATCGTCGACCCCAACGACAAGACCGTGGACGCGCTGATGAAGCTCGAACTCGCGGCTGGCGTTGATGTCCAGATCAAGCTGACCTGAGGCACCTACCATGACCGCGAAGAAATATTCGTTGGGCATCGTCGGTCGCAAGGCCGGCATGAGCCGCTTCTTCACCGAAGACGGCAAGTCGGTTCCGGTGACCCTCATCGAGGCCACTCCGAACCGTATTACCCAGATCAAGACGACGGAAACCGACGGCTACAGCGCCGTGCAGGTGACCGTCGGCGTGCGCCGCGCCGCGCTCGTCAACAAGCCCGAAGCCGGTCACCTCGCCAAGGCGAAGGTCGAAGCAGGTCGCGGCTTGTGGGAACTGCGCGTGGAAGCCGACAAGATCGGCGCTTTCGAAGTGGGCGGCGAGATCAAGGCCGACATCTTCGAAGTGGGCCAGATCGTCGACGTCCAAGGCATCACCAAGGGCAAGGGCTTCCAGGGCACGATCAAGCGCTGGAACTTCAGCATGGGCGACGCGACCCACGGTAACTCGTTGTCGCACCGCTCGCCGGGTTCTATCGGCCAGCGCCAGACGCCGGGCCGCGTGTTTCCGGGCAAGAAGATGTCCGGCCACATGGGTTCCGTTCAGCAGAGCACGCAGGGCCTGGAAGTGGTCAAGGTCGACGCCGAGCGCGGCCTGATCGCGATCAAGGGCGCCGTGCCGGGCGCTCCGGGCGGTGACGTGATCGTCCGTCCGTCGAGCAAGGGAGCATAACGATGGAACTTGCCATCAACGGTAGCGACAAGAAGCTGTCGGTTTCCGACGCCATCTTCGATCGCGAATTCAGCGAAGACCTGGTTCACCAGGTTGTTGTGGCCTACCGCAACGCGGGCCGCGCCGGCACCAAGGCGCAGAAGACGCGTTCGGAAGTCAACGGCACCACCAAGAAGTCGAAGAAGCAGAAGGGCGGCGGTGCGCGTCATGGCGCGCTGACGGCTCCGATCTTCGTCGGCGGCGGCGTGACCTTCGCGGCCAAGCCGCGCAGCTTCGCCCAGAAGGTGAACCGCAAGATGTACCGCGCGGCGATCGCTGCGATCCTGTCGGAGTTGAACCGTCAGGGCCGCATCACCGTCGTCGAGAAGCTCGACCTGGATTCGCCGAAGACCTCGGGCATGATCTCCATGCTGAAGTCTCTGGAAGCCGGCCGTCGTCCGCTGCTCGTCACCGAGGAAGCGTCCGAGAATCTGTACCTCTCGGCCCGCAACCTGCCTTATGTGGAAGTCCGCGACGTGCAGGGACTCGATCCGGTGGCCCTCGTCGGCGCCGATTCGATCGTGTTCACCGCCGATGCGGTCAAGAAGATCGAGGAGTGGCTGGCATGAACGACGCCAAGCTCTACAGCATCATCCGCGCACCGCGCGTGTCCGAAAAGACCGCGCGTCTGCAGGAAGTCTCCAACCAATACGTCTTCGAAGTGGCGACGGACGCTACCAAGGCCGACATCAAAGTCGCCGTGGAAAAGCTGTTCGACGTGAAGGTCGAGGCTGTCAATGTGGTCAACGTGAAGGGCAAGGAAAAAGCCTTCAAGAACCGCATGGGCCGTCGCGCCGACTGGCGCAAGGCGTACGTGAAGCTGGCCGAAGGCCAGTCGATCGACGTGATGGCCAAGGCCTGAGGAACGATCCATGGCATTGATGACTTTCAAGCCCACCTCCGCCGGTCGCCGCAACGCGGTCCGCGTTGTGACTCCGGGCCTGCACAAGGGCGCGCCGCACGCGGCGTTGGTCGAAAAGCAGAGCAAGAGCGGCGGCCGTAACCACCACGGTCGCATCACCACCCGCCACATCGGCGGTGGCCACAAGCAGCATTACCGCATCATCGACTTCAAGCGCGACAAGGAAGGCATTCCGGCGCGCGTGGAGCGGATCGAATACGATCCCAACCGCACCGCGCACATCGCGCTGCTGTGCTACGTCGATGGCGAGCGCCGTTACATCATCGCCCCCAAGGGCCTGAAGGACGGCGATCAGGTGATCGCGGGCCGTGACGCTCCGATCCGCGTCGGCAACACGCTGCCGCTCACCAACATCCCGGTCGGCTCCACGGTGCATTGCATCGAAATGAAGCCGGGCAAGGGTGCTCAGCTCGCCCGCGCCGCCGGCGCCGGCGTGCAGCTGGTCGCTCGCGAACAGGGCTACGCCACGCTGCGTCTTCGCTCCGGCGAAATGCGCAAGGTGCCGGTCGAGTGCCGCGCCACCATCGGCGAAGTCGGCAACGACGAGCACAGCCTCGAGAAGCTCGGCAAGGCCGGCGCCAAGCGTTGGCGCGGTATCAAGCCGACCGTTCGTGGCGCCGCCATGAACCCCGTCGACCACCCGCACGGTGGCGGTGAGGCGAAGGCTGGCCAGGGCAACCCGCATCCGGTCACCCCGTGGGGTGTTCCGACCAAGGGTTACAAGACGCGCAAGAACAAGCGCACCACGCAATTCATCGTGCGCGATCGCAGGGGTTAATCGAACATGGCACGTTCACTGAAGAAGGGCCCGTTCGTCGACCATCATCTGATGAAGAAGGTCGAAACCGCGGGCAACAACAAGAAGCCGATCAAGACCTGGTCGCGTCGTTCGATGGTGCTGCCGGAAATGGTTGGCTTCACGATCGCCGTCCACAACGGCAAAAACCACATCCCGGTGCTGGTCAACGAAAACATGGTTGGCCACAAGCTTGGCGAGTTCGCTCTGACCCGTACGTTTAAGGGTCACGGCGGCGACAAGAAGTCGGGCAAGTAAGGAGATGACCATGGAAGCGAAAGCCATCCTGCGCACCGCGCGCATCTCCCCGCAGAAGGCCCGCCTGGTCGCCGACCAAGTGCGCGGTCTGTCGGCCGAGCGCGCCGTCAACCTGCTGAAGTTCTCGGACAAGAAGGCGGCTGCACTGATCCGTAAGGTCGTGGAGTCCGCCATCGCCAACGCCGAGAACAATCAGGGCGCTGACATCGACGAGCTCAAGGTCACGACCATCATGGTGGACGAGGGTCCCGCACTGAAGCGCTTCATGGCTCGTGCGAAAGGCCGCGGCACCCGCATCCTCAAGCGCACCAGCCACATCACTGTGGTTGTGGGCGCCGGCAAGTAAGGCGGAGTCAGACAATGGGTCATAAAGTTCATCCGACCGGAATCCGCCTTGGTATCTCCAAGGATTGGAATTCCAAGTGGTTTGCCGGCAAGAAGCAGTATGCCGAGTACCTCGCCGCCGACCTCAAGGTCCGCGAGATGCTCCGCAAGAAGCTTGCTCAAGCGGGTATTTCCAAGATCTTCATCGAGCGTCCGGCGAACAACGCCCGCGTGACGATCCACACCGCCCGTCCGGGCGTGGTGATCGGCAAGCGCGGCGAGGACATCGAGAAGCTGCGTAAGGAAGTCAGCGCGCTGATGGGCGTTCCGGCGCACATCAACGTGACCGAGGTCCGCAAGCCGGAACTCGACGCGCAGCTGGTCGCCGAGTCGATCGCTCAGCAGCTGGAACGTCGCATCATGTTCCGCCGCGCCATGAAGCGCGCGGTCGGCAACGCGATGCGCCTGGGTGCCCTGGGCATCAAGGTCAACGTCGCCGGCCGTCTCAACGGCGCCGAAATCGCGCGTTCGGAGTGGTACCGCGAAGGTCGCGTGCCGTTGCACACGCTGCGTGCCGACATCGACTATGGCTTCGCTGAAGCCAAGACGACCTACGGCATCATCGGCATCAAGACCTGGATCTATAAGGGCGAAGTGTTCGACTTCTCCCAGGTGGGCCAGGAGAAGCAGGACGATTCGCCGCGCAGCGATCGTGGTGACCGCGGCGACCGCGGTGATCGTAACGACCGTCCGGGCCGTCCTGCCCGCGAACAGAGGTAATCCGTCATGTTGCAACCCAAGCGAACCAAGTACCGCAAGGTACACAAGGGCCGCAATGATGGCCTGAGCTGGAGCGGTAACGCCGTCAGCTTCGGCGAATACGGCCTCAAGGCAACCGCGCACGGTCAGCTGACCGCGCGCCAGATCGAGGCGGCCCGCCGTTCGATCAGCCGTTACGTCAAGCGTGGCGGCAAGATGTGGATCCGCGTGTTCCCGGACAAGCCGATCACCAAGAAGCCGATCGAAGTCCGAATGGGCTCCGGTAAGGGCAACGTCGAGTACTGGGTCGCCCAGATCCAGCCCGGTCGCATGATTTACGAGATCGAAGGTGTGGCCGAGGACGTGGCGCGCGAAGCGTTCCGTCTGGCTGCCGCCAAGCTCTCGGTGACCACCACTTTCGTTACCCGGACGGTGCGCTAATGGAACTCAAGCAACTTCGCCAGAAGTCGGCGGATGAGCTCAAGACTCATCTGGTCGAACTGCATAAGGAGAGCTTCGCTCTTCGCATGCAGAAGGCCACCGGTCAGCTCAACAAGACCCACGAACCCCGCCGTGTGAAGCGCGAGATTGCTCGCGTGAACATGCTGCTGGGTGAGAAGAAGTAAGGACCCGCCATGACCGACAACAATACAGACAAGGCGCTGCGCACGGTTGAAGGCCGGGTTGTCAGCAACAAGATGGACAAGACCGTCACCGTGCTGGTTGAGCGTCAGGTCAAGCACGCGCTGTACGGCAAGTACATCCGTCGCTCGACCAAGCTCCACGCTCACGACGCCGAGAACGCCTGCAAAGAAGGCGACATCGTGCGGGTGAAGGAGATTGCTCCGATGTCCAAGACCAAGAACTGGAGCGTGGTTGAAATCGTCAGCCGCGCGGCCGTCTAAGAGGAGGCTGAACCATGATCCAGATGCAAAGCTACCTCGGCGTTGCCGACAACTCCGGTGCTAAGGAAGTGATGTGCATCAAGGTGCTCGGCGGCTCCAAGCGCCGTTACGCGCACATTGGCGACATCATCAAGGTCACCGTGAAAGACGCGATCCCGCGTGGCAAGGTCAAGAAGGGCGACGTCTACGACGCCGTCGTGGTCCGCACTCGTAAGGGCGTTCGTCGCCCGGACGGCTCGCTGATCCGCTTCGATGGCAACGCTGCGGTGTTGCTCAACAATAAGCATGAGCCGATCGGCACCCGTATCTTCGGACCCGTGACTCGCGAGCTGCGCTCGGAGAAGTTCATGAAGATCGTCTCGCTCGCGCCTGAAGTGCTCTGAGCAGAGGAACTAGACCATGAACCGTATCAAGAAGGGCGATCAAGTGATCGTCACCGCCGGCAAGGACAAGGGCAAGAAGGGCGATGTGGTGCGCGTGCTCGGCGACAAAGTCGTCGTGGCGAACATCAACATCATCAAGCGCCACACCAAGCCGAACCCGCAGGCCAACCAGCCCGGCGGCGTGATCGAGCGCGAAGCGCCGATCCACATTTCCAACGTCATGCTGTTCAACCCGGCCTCCGGCAAGGGCGAACGCATCGGTTTCAAGGTGCTGGAGGATGGACGCAAATTGCGTGTGTTCCGCTCCAGCGGTGAGGCGGTTGACGCCTGAGGAATGCTGAAATGACCACCCGGCTCGAAGAGTTTTACAAGAAAGAAGTGGTTCCGTCGCTGACTGAAAAGTTCGGCTACAAGAACCCGATGGAAGTGCCGCGCCTCGTCAAGATCACGCTGAACATGGGCGTGGGCGAAGCCGCCACCAACAAGAAGATCCTGGAAAATGCCGTTGCGGACATGACCAAGATCGCCGGCCAGAAGCCGATCGTGACCAAGTCCCGCGTGTCGGTGGCTTCGTTCAAGATCCGCGACGGCTGGCCGATCGGCGCCAAGGTCACCCTGCGTCGCGCCAAGATGTACGAGTTCCTGGACCGCCTGGTCAACATCTCGTTGCCGCGCGTGCGCGACTTCCGTGGTGTCTCCGGCCGTTCGTTCGATGGCCGTGGCAACTACAACATGGGCGTCAAGGAACAGATCATCTTCCCGGAAATCGATTTCGACCAAGTCGACGCCGTTCGCGGCATGGACATCGCGATCACCACGACCGCGAAGACCGATGCCGAGGCCAAGGCCCTGCTCGAAGCCTTCCGCTTCCCGTTCCGTAACTGAGTCTAGGATTGAACAATGGCTAAGACTTCCATGATCAACCGCGACATCAAGCGGACCAAGCTGGTGAAGAAGTACGCCGGCAAGCGCGATGCGTTGAAGAAGATCATCTCCAGCGACAGCTCTTCGTATGAAGAGAAGGCTGAAGCGGTCATCAAGCTGCAGAAGCTGCCGCGCGACTCCTCGCCGAGCCGTCAGCGCAACCGCTGCGCCCTGACCGGTCGTTCGCGTGGCGTCTACCAGAAGTTCGGCCTCGGCCGTAACAAGCTGCGTGAAGCCACCATGCGCGGCGATGTGCCGGGTCTGCGTAAGGCAAGCTGGTAAAATCTGGTATCCTTACCGGCTTTCCCGGTTCCACCGCCGCGGCCTTTGGGTCGCGGCGGCGTTGTCGAAACATCGTAACTAGTTGAATCTATTGCTGAAATTCGCAATCCCGCGGATATCGGTGCTACTCATAGGTGATATTCAATGAGCATGACTGATCCCATCGCCGACATGCTGGTCCGCATGAAGAATGCGGCCGCTGTGCGCAAGCAGACGGTGAAAATGCCGTCGTCCAAGGTCAAGGTGGCTATTGCCGCCGTGTTGAAGGACGAGGGTTACATCCTGGATTCGCGCGTGACCGAAGTCGGTCCGGGCAAATCCGAACTCGAAATCTCGCTGAAGTACTACGAAGGCAAGCCGGTGATCGAGCGCCTCCAGCGCTACTCCCGTTCGGGCCTGCGCCAGTACCGCGGCAAAGATGCGATCCCGAAGGTCCTCGGCGGCCTGGGCATCGCGATCATCTCCACCTCCAAGGGCATCATGACTGACGCCCAGGCGCGCCAGCAGGGCGTCGGCGGTGAAGTCCTGTGCTTCGTGGCCTAAGGGAGTAAACGAACATGTCCCGAGTTGCCAAGAAGCCGGTCGTCCTCCCGAAGGGCGTCGAAATCAACATCCAGGCCGATTCCGTCGTCGCCAAGGGCCCGAAGGGCTCGCTGTCGATCGGTAAGCCGGCCGCCATCAATCTGAAAGTCGAGAACGGCGAAGCCGTGTTCACGACCGAAGACGCGGCGCTGATCCCGCTGACCGGCACCCTGCGCGCCATCCTCGCCAACATGGTGAAGGGCGTGTCGGAAGGCTTCGAGCGCAAGCTCGAGCTGGTCGGCGTCGGTTACCGCGCCTCGATGCAGGGCAAGGACCTGAACCTGGCGCTGGGTTTCTCCCACCCGGTTCTGTTCACCGCTCCGGAAGGCATCACCATCGCCACTCCCACCCAGACCGAGATCGTGGTCCAGGGCGCGGACAAGCAGCGCGTCGGTGAAGTCGCCGCCAAGATTCGCGGTTTCCGTCCGCCGGAGCCCTACAAGGGCAAGGGCGTGAAGTACGCCGGCGAAGTCATCATCCGTAAGGAAGCCAAGAAGGCCTAACGGGTAGGGCGCCGGTTCCAGGATCGGCCCCGAAACACTCAAGCTTTCAGCTTTCGGAGATCAGAACATGAACAAGAACATCGCTCGCCTGCGTCGCGCCAAGTCGACCCGCTCGCACATCCGCAATCTCGGCGTCGCCCGTCTGACCGTGCTTCGCACCGGTCAGCACCTGTACGCCCAGGTCTTCACCGCCGACGGCTCCAAGGTCCTGGCCACCGCCTCGACCGTGCAGGCCGACGTCAAGGAAGGCCTGAAGAACGGCAAGAACGCCGAAGCCGCCGTCAAGGTCGGCAAGCTCATCGCCGAGCGCGCCAAGGCTGCGGGCATCGAGAAGGTCGCTTTCGACCGCTCGGGCTACCGCTACCACGGCCGCATCAAGGCGCTGGCCGATGCCGCTCGCGAGGGCGGCCTGCAGTTCTAAAGATTTGCGGCGGATTTCGGTCCGTCGAGGGTTGAAAGTGCGGGTGACGGCTGCCATCCATGGCGTGACGTCATCGCCTTCGGATCGTCCGGTCCGGCTATCCCTGGCCGGGCGTTCGCCGAGGCAGCGCGGCATGCCGCGCTAACCGCGCATCAGCTCACCCGCCGACACGGCTTGTGTCGGGCGCCATGGTGGATTCCTGCCATGGCGCTGCACCCGAACCACTTCACAATCATAAGCGGCCACGCCGCAAATCCCATTAATCAACGAGACATCGAAATGGCAGACGATAGAGCACCGCGGGGCCGCGACCGTGATCGCAACCGCGAAGAGATCGACGACGGCATGATCGAAAAGCTGATCGCGGTCAACCGCGTCAGCAAGACCGTCAAGGGCGGCCGCCAGTTCACCTTCACCGCGTTGACGGTGGTGGGCGACGGCAACGGCAAGGTCGGTTTCGGTTACGGCAAGGCGCGCGAAGTGCCGGTCGCGATCCAGAAGTCGATGGAATACGCCCGCAAGGCGATGAACAACGTGGACCTCAACGGCGGCACCTTGTGGCATGCCGTGAAGTCGGGCCACGGCGCGGCGCATGTGTACATGCAGCCGGCGTCGGAAGGTACCGGCGTGATCGCCGGCGGCGCGATGCGCGCCGTGCTCGAAGCGGTCGGCGTCAAGAACGTGCTGGCCAAGGCCACCGGTTCGCGCAACCCGATCAACCTGGTTCGCGCCACCCTGAAGGGTCTGACCGGCATGCATTCGCCGGCCAAGATCGCTGCCAAGCGCGGCAAGAAGGTCGAGGATCTCAACCATGGCTAAGGCTGCTAACAAGCCCGTCGAAGGCGGCACCGTCACCGTGCGCCTGGTCAAGGGTCTGCGTGGCTGTCAGTCGCGTCACCGCCTGTCGGTGAAGGCGCTCGGCCTGAACAAGCTCAACGACGTGCGGACGCTGAAAGACAGCCCGCAGGTTCGTGGCCTGATCAATACGGTCCACTACCTGGTTCAGGTCGAGGGCTAAGGAGAACATCATGCGTCTCAATACACTCAAGCCGGCTGACGGCGCCCGCGAAGACCGCAAGCGCGTCGGTCGCGGTATCGGTTCGGGCCTCGGCAAGACCGCGGGCCGCGGCCACAAGGGTTCGTTCGCTCGTTCGGGCAAGGGCAAGATCAAGGCCGGCTTCGAAGGCGGTCAGATGCCCATGCAGCGTCGTCTGCCGAAGATCGGCTTCCGCTCCAAGCTGAAGAACGACACGGCCGAAGTCCTGCTGTATCAGCTCGATAAGCTGGAAGCCGGCGAGATCGATTTCGCCGCGCTCAAGGCCGCCAAGCTTGTTCCGAGCAACGCCAAGCAGGCGAAGATCGTGAAGAAGGGCGAGCTGACCAAGAAGTTCGTGCTCAAGGGCGTGCTGGCCACGGCCGGCGCTAAGGCCGCTGTCGAAGCGGCCGGCGGCAAGGTCGAGGAGTAAGGGCTCAATGGCGCGCAGCGGCAACGCAATGGCTGGTATCGGCGGCGGACTCGGTAAGTTCACCGAGTTGCGTCAGCGTTTGCTGTTCGTCATCGGCGCGTTGATCGTCTATCGCATCGGTAGCTACATCCCGGTGCCGGGTATCAACCCGGAGGCGATGGTCAAGTTCATGGAGACCAAGCAGGGCACCATCGTGGACATGTTCAACATGTTCTCCGGTGGCGCTCTGCATCGCTTCAGCCTGTTCGCGCTCAATGTCATGCCGTACATCTCGGCATCGATCATCGTGCAGCTGCTGGTGCAGATCGTGCCCAGCCTGAAAGCCATCCAGAAGGAAGGCGAATCGGGCCGGCGCAAGATCAACCAGTGGTCGCGCATGGGCGCGATCCCGCTGGCGGTCTTCCAGGCGTGGGGTATCGCGGCGGGCTTGCAGTCCAGCGTGGCGCCCGACGGTCTGCCGGTGGTGTACGCACCGGGCATGGGCTTCATCCTGACCGCGGTGATTTCGCTGACGGCTGGCACCATGTTCCTGATGTGGCTGGGCGAGCAGATCACCGAGCGCGGTATCGGCAACGGTGTGTCGCTGATCATCTTCGCGGGTATCGTCGCCGGTCTTCCGGCTGCGGTGCTGCAGATGTTCGAGCAGATCCGCAACGGCGACATGAACGCGATCGCGGCGATCACGGTCATCGCGCTGGTGTTCGGCTTCACCTACCTGGTGGTCTTCGTCGAACGCGGCCAGCGCCGGATCACGGTCAACTACGCCCGTCGACAGGGCGGTCGCAACGCCTATATGAATCAGGCGTCGTTCCTGCCCCTGAAGCTCAACATGTCGGGCGTGATCCCGGCGATCTTCGCGTCGAGCATCGTGATGTTCCCCGCCACCGCAGCGACCTGGTTCGCCCAGAGCAACAGCGGCAGCGGCTTCTCCGGTTTCCTCCAGCGCCTGAGCCAGTGGCTCAGCCCGGGTGAGCCGGTCCACATGATCCTGTATGCTGGTCTGATCATCGGCTTCGCGTTCTTCTACACGGCGCTGGTGTTCAATTCGCAGGAAACCGCCGACAACCTCAAGAAGTCGGGCGCGCTGATCCCGGGCATTCGCCCCGGTAAGGCAACGGCGGATTATGTGGATGGCGTGCTGACGCGGTTGACCGCGGCCGGTGCGATTTATCTGGTGATCGTGTGTCTCCTCCCGGAGATCATGCGCACCAAACTCGGCACCTCGTTCTACTTCGGCGGCACCTCGCTGCTGATCGTGGTGGTCGTGATTATGGATTTCATCGCTCAAATCCAGGCTCATCTGATGTCGCATCAGTACGAGAGCCTGTTGAAGAAGGCGAATTTGAAGGGCGGCTCGCGCGGCGGTCTCGCGCGCGGGTGAGTCAGGACCGGTTCGCGCGCAAGAGTAGCGCGCGGGGTTGGGCAGGGCAGGTCATCGCGTTGTTCAGCCAGTTCAGACTCGTCGCCGGAGCATGGGCACACTCCCCATGCCGTGGTTCCGTGGCACCTTTGGTGCCGCGGGGCTTCCTATTAACCCGAGACCTAGATATAATTTCCAGTTCACTCCGCCGGGATTAATCCGTCCTGGCCGCCAAATCAGTTGGAGATCGCCTTATGGCGCGTATTGCGGGCGTTAATTTGCCTGCCCAGAAGCATGTCTGGGTTGGCCTGCAAAGTATTTTCGGCATCGGCCGTACCCGTTCGAAGCAGATCTGCCAGACGGCAGGTGTGGTTTCGACGACGAAGATCCGTGACCTGTCCGAGCCGGACGTCGAGCGTTTGCGCGCCGAAGTCGGCAAGTTCGTGGTCGAGGGCGATCTGCGTCGTGAGGTCGGTATCGCCATCAAGCGTCTGATGGACTTGGGCTGCTACCGCGGCCTGCGTCACCGTCGCGGCCTGCCGCTGCGTGGTCAGCGTACCCGGACCAATGCACGTACCCGTAAGGGTCCGCGCAAGGCCATCAAGAAGTAAGGGGACCTAGACCATGGCCAAGCCGGCAGCAGTCAAGACCAAGAAGAAGATCAAGCGCATCGTCACCGACGGTATCGCCCACGTCCACGCTTCTTTCAACAACACCATCATCACGATCACCGACCGCCAGGGCAATGCGCTGTCGTGGGCGACTTCGGGCGGCGCGGGTTTCCGCGGCTCGCGTAAGTCGACCCCGTTCGCCGCCCAGGTGGCAGCCGAAAAGGCTGGCCGTGCTGCGCTCGACTACGGCGTCAAGTCGTTGGAAGTGCGCATCAAGGGCCCGGGTCCGGGTCGTGAGTCCGCCGTTCGTTCTTTGAACAACGTCGGTTACAAGATCATCAACATCATCGACGTGACGCCTATCCCGCACAACGGGTGCCGTCCGCCGAAGAAGCGTCGCGTCTGAGGAGCTGAAGAAAAATGGCTCGTTATATTGGCCCCACCTGTAAGCTCGCTCGTCGCGAAGGCGCCGACCTTGGTCTGAAGTCGTCCGCTCGCGCGCTCGACTCGAAGTGCAAGCTCGAGCAAAAACCCGGCCAGCATGGCCCTACCGCCCGCAAGGGCAAGCTGTCCGACTACGCCACCCAGCTTCGCGAGAAGCAGAAGGTCAAGCGTATCTACGGTCTGCTGGAACGTCAGTTCCGCAACTACTACAAGAAGGCCTCGACCAAGAAGGGCAACACCGGCGAGAACCTGCTGCAGTTGCTGGAAACCCGTCTGGACAACGTCGTCTACCGCATGGGCTTCGCCGTGACTCGTCCGGCTGCTCGTCAGCTGGTCTCGCACCGCGGCGTCACGGTCAACGGCAAGTCGGTCAACCTCCCGTCGTACCAGGTCAAGGCCGGCGACGCGATCGCGTTGTCCGAGCGCGCCCAGAAGCAGCTTCGCGTGCAGGAATCCCTGACCGTGTCGTCGCAGATGGACCTGTCGCCGTCGTGGGTCGAAGTCGACAGCAAGAAGTTCAGCGGCGTGTTCAAGGCGGTTCCGGATCGTGCGGACCTGCCGGCCGACATCAACGAAGCGCTGATCGTCGAGTTGTACAGCAAGTAATAGTGCAGGGCATCCGCCGGCGTCCCTCAGGATCCGGCGGTGAACCCGCAACCCAGGTCGGTGCGCCATGCGCACCGGCCGCTCTCTCGTTAAGAGAGGGCTCCAAGAGCTAAAGCCTCTCGCCGCCCCCCGGCGAAGGTCATTGGAGACACCGAAACATGACGGTTACCGCCAACCAGGTACTGCGCCCGCGTGGTCCGCAAATCGAACGCCTCACCGGCAATCGCGCGAAAGTCGTGATCGAGCCGTTGGAACGCGGTTACGGCCACACGCTGGGCAACGCGCTGCGTCGCGTGCTGCTGTCGTCGATCCCGGGTTTTGCCATCACCGAGGTCGAAATCGATGGCGTGCTGCATGAATACACCACGGTCGAAGGTCTGGAAGAGGACGTGCTGGAAGTTCTGCTGAACCTCAAGGACGTCGCGATCCGTATGCACACCGGCGATTCCTCGACGCTGTCGCTTGCCAAGCAAGGCCCCGGCATCGTCACCGCCGGCGACATCAAGACCGACCACAACGTCGAAATTCTCAACACCGACCATGTGATCTGCCACCTGACCAAGGACACGGCGCTCAACATGCGTCTGAAGATCGAACGCGGTTTCGGCTACCAGCCGGCGGCTTCGCGCCGTCGTCCGGATGAAGAAACCCGCGCGATCGGCCGCCTGATGCTGGACGCCAGCTTCTCGCCGGTCCGCCGCGTCGCCTACGCGGTGGAAGCCGCGCGCGTCGAGCAGCGCACCGACCTCGACAAGCTGGTGCTGGACATCGAAACCAACGGCACGATCGACGCCGAGGAAGCCGTGCGCACCGCCGCCGACATCCTCACCGATCAGCTGTCGGTGTTCGGCGACTTCACCCACCGCGACCGCGGTGCGGCCAAGCCGGCCACCAGCGGCATCGACCCGATCCTGCTGCGTCCGATCGACGATCTCGAACTCACCGTTCGTTCGGCCAACTGCCTCAAGGCCGAGAGCATCTACTACGTCGGCGATCTGATCCAGAAGACCGAAGTCGAGCTGCTCAAGACCCCGAACCTGGGCAAGAAGTCGCTCACCGAGATCAAGGAAGTGCTGGCTCAGCGCGGCCTGTCCCTCGGCATGAAGCTGGAAAACTGGCCGCCCGCCGGCATCGCCTCGCACGGGATGATGGGGTGAGAGCCAGCGCTTGCGCGGCATAGCCGCGCGCTGGCTCGAACGCCCGGCGCACTGCGCCGGGCCGGGAACGAAAAGGGTCCACGCCGAGGCTAGCCGAAGCGTGGATTTTTGATCCAGATTCAGACCCACCCGCAACACCGCAATAAACAACACCGCACCACACCCGTCGACGGCCCCAGAAGGCCGCGACCCGCCGATCAAGGAACGATCGGTTCGGACCAACCGCAGTCCAAAGCACCAACGCCTGGATGGCGACAGCGAAGTCCAACAGTTTCGACATTCACTAGGAATCACAGTCATGCGCCATCAGAAATCCGGCCGTAAGTTCAGCCGCACCAGTGCTCACCGCGATGCCATGTTCACCAACATGGCCGCCTCGCTGATCAAGCACGGTCTCATCCGCACCACCCTGCCGAAGGCCAAGGAGCTGCGTCGCGTCGCCGAGCCGCTCATCACCCTGGCCAAGAAGGACGGCGTGGCCAATCGTCGTCTGGCTTTCTCGCGCCTGCGCGATAAGGAAGCCGTCGGCACCTTGTTCGTCGAACTCGGCCCGCGTTACGCCTCGCGTCCGGGCGGCTACCTGCGCATCCTCAAGTGCGGTTTCCGCGCTGGCGACAACGCGCCGATGGCCTACGTCGAACTGGTCGATCGTCCGCAGGCCGCGACCGAGTAATCGGCCGCCGCCGCTTATGCAAGACATGCTGTCCCAGGCCGTCCGCGGCCGAGGGCGGCAGCCAGCAAAACCCCGGCCTCGGCCGGGGTTTTTGCTTTCCGGCGACGGTTACTTCGGCAACGGTTGCGGCCGAAAGCGACACGACCTTGTAGGGTGGATCCGGCAGGATTTGGGGAGGATTTCGGGACTTGGTGAACGGGGCGGCAACTTTCGCCCCCTGGTGCAGTCGATGTTGCTGCGACGAAATGCCGCGTTGCGCATCTAGATGCCGATCCGACATTGGCACGACCCGACCCAGCCCCGTATGGTGTGAACATGAACCCCTTCAAAGCCTCCTTCCGGATTCAGTATTTGCTCGGCTTCCTGGCCTGCGCGGGTCTGCTCGCGTATGCGTTTTACCTGCAGCTTTACCAGCACCTGGAACCGTGTCCGTTGTGCATCTTCCAGCGCTTCGCGTTCGCCGCCCTCGGTATCGTGTTTCTGATCGGCGGCCTGCACGGGCCGAAGAAACCGGCCGGCCGGCGCAGCTACGGCGTTCTGACGCTGCTGGCCGCGTTGGCGGGCATCGCCGTCGCCGGCAACCACGTTCGCCTGCAGCACCTGCCGCCGGATCAGGTGCCGGCTTGCGGTCCGGGCCTGAACTACATGCTCGACGCCATGCCGATCGCCGGCGTGATCAAGAAGGTGATGACCGGCTCGGGCGAATGCGCCGCGGTCGATTGGAGCTTCCTCGGTCTGGCCATGCCGGCGTGGAGCCTGATCTGTTTCATCGTCCTGGCGCTGTGGGCGGCCTATGCCGCGTTCCGCGCGCGTTGATCCCAATACGGCCTTAGTGGTTTCAACCCTCCCATCCACCCCAACCATCCACACACCGCGTCACCAACTGGAATCAAGGAAATGAGCGCTTCCGATCGCAGCAACCTCCGTGCCGTCAATCTGCCCGCCGACTGGAGCCCGACCTCCTGGCGCGAGCGCACCGCACTGCAGTTGCCGAGCTATCCGGACGCGGCCGAGTTGGAGTCCGCGTTGCAGGAACTGCGTCAGCTGCCGCCGCTGGTGACGTCGTGGGAGATACTCTCGCTCAAGCAGCAATTGGCCGAGGCGCAGGAAGGCAAGCGATTTTTGCTGCAAGGCGGCGATTGCGCGGAAAGCTTCGACCAATGTTCCTCGGACGTTATCTCCAACCGCCTGAAGGTGCTGTTGCAGATGAGCCTGGTGCTGGTCCACGGCATGCGCAAGCCGGTGGTGCGCGTGGGCCGGTTCGCCGGCCAGTACGCCAAGCCGCGTTCGGCCGATACCGAAACCATCGACGGCGTGAGCCTGCCCAGCTACCGCGGCGACATGGTCAACGCGCCGGCCTTCAACGAGGTCGCGCGCAAGCCCGACCCGCGCCGCATGATCAAGGGCCACGCGCGCTCGGCGATGACGATGAATTTCGTGCGCGCACTGATCGACGGCGGTTTCGCCGACCTGCACCATCCCGAGTACTGGAACCTGAGCTGGGTCGGCCACTCGCCGCTGGCCGACGAATACCGGCGCATGGTCAACGCGATCGGCGACGCGGTGCGTTTCATGGAGACGCTGTCGGGTTCGGAAGTGCACAACCTCAACCGGGTGGACTTCTACACCTCGCACGAAGCGCTGTTGCTGCCGTACGAAGAGTCGCTGACCCGGCAGGTGCCGCGTCATTGGGGCCACTTCAATCTCAGCACGCATTACCCGTGGATCGGCATGCGCACCGCCGCGGTCGATGGCGCCCATGCCGAGTACTTCCGCGGCATCCGCAATCCGATCGCGCTCAAGGTCGGTCCGTCGGTCACGCCGGATCAGCTGCTGCGCACGATCGACCTGCTCAACCCCGAGGACGAACCGGGCCGGTTGACCTTCATCCATCGCATGGGTGCGACCGCGGTCGCCGAGAAGCTGCCGCCGCTGCTCGATGCGATGCGCCGCGACGGCCGCCGTGTGCTGTGGGTGTGCGATCCGATGCACGGCAACACCGAGAGCACCAGCAACGGTTACAAGACCCGGCGTTTCCGCAACATCCGCGCCGAGATCGAGTCCTCGTTCGAGCTGCACGCCGCGGCCGGCACGCGCCTGGGCGGCGTGCATCTGGAGCTCACCGGCGAGGACGTGACCGAATGCCTGGGCGGCGCGCGCGAGCTTACCGAGAGCGATCTGGAACGCGCCTACCGCTCCACGGTCGATCCGCGCCTGAACTATGAGCAGGCGCTGGAAGTGGCGATGCTGATCGTGCGCAAGCAGGCGCAGATCGCCGCGCCGGCCTGAAGCATCGCTTCGCCGGCAACGAGAGCCCGCCTTCCGGCGGGCTTTTCGTTTGCGCCGGGCGCGAGAGCACGGCGGCGGTTACGGACTCAGGGTCAGCCGATAACGCGGCGGCGTGCGCGCCTGGGTGGCTTGTTCGAAGGCGTAGCCCAGCGAAAGCAACTGCGCGTCGCTCCAGCGCCGGCCCATGAACGCCAGACCGACCGGCAGGCCGGAGGCCTCGCCCATCGGCACGGTCAGGCTGGGATAACCGGCGACCGCGGCCGCGCCCCAACTGGCGCCGCCGAACGCGTCGCCGTTGACTGGGTCGACCATGAACGCCGGTGCGGTCGCCGGCGCGATCAGCGCGTCGAGCTTGTGGCGCTTGAGCAGCGCATCGATGCCTTGCGCTCCTGCGAACTGGCGCGCCTGCGCGGCGGCCTTGCGATAGGCCGGATCCTTGAGACTGCCCTTGGCCGCGGCCTGTTCGAAGATGTCCTGGCCGAAGTACGGCATCTCGCGCGCGGCATGGGCGCGGTTGAACTCGATCAGCGCGTCGAGCGTCTGCACCGGCGCGCCGCTGTCGCGCAGATAGCGCTCCAGGCCGTGCTTGAACTCGTACAGCATCACCTGGTACTCGGCGGCGTTCCAACGGCCGTCGCCGGGCATGCGCACCTCGACGATGGTCGCGCCGGCATCGCGCATGGCCTTGAGCGCGCGCTGCAGCGCCGCGTCGGCTTCGGGCGGCAGCTTGACCCCGGTGTCGCGCAGCAGGCCCAGGCGCGCGCCGTGCAGCGCGTCGGCGTCGAGCGTGCCGACGTAATCGGCCACGCGCTTGCCCACGGCGGCCTGCGCCGCGTCGTCGCCGCCGGCCTGCGCCGCGGCGAGCACGCTGAGCAATTGCGCCGCATCGGCGACGCTGCGCGCCATCGGTCCGGCGGTGTCCTGGCTGCTGGAAATCGGAATGATGCCGGCGCGGCTGACCAGGCCGACCGTGGGTTTGAAGCCGACCAGACCGTTGACCGCCGACGGACACAGGATGCTGCCGTCGGTCTCGGTACCGACGCCGACCGCGGCCAGGCTCGCGGCGATCGCCACGCCGGTGCCGCTGCTGGAGCCGCAGGCGCTGCGGTCGAGCACGTAAGGATTGCGGGTGAGTCCGCCGCGCGCGCTCCAGCCGGAGATCGAACGGCCGGAGCGGAAGTTGGCCCACTCGCTGAGATTGGTCTTGCCCAGAATCACCGCGCCGGCCTCGCGCAGCGCGGCGACCAGCGGGGCGTCGTGCCGCGGCCGATGTTCGGCCAGCGCCAGCGAGCCGGCCGAATTGACCATCGGCGTGGCGTCGATATTGTCCTTCACCAACACCGGGATGCCGTGCAGCGGACCGCGCAATTTGCCGGCCTTGCGTTCCTCGTCGAGCGCGCGCGCCTCGGCGACGGCGTTGGGATTGAGTTCGATCACCGCGTTGAGCTGCGGTCCGGCGTCGTCGAGCGCGGCGATGCGATCCAGATAGGCCTGGGTCAGGCGCGCGCTGCTGAGTTCGTCGCTGGCCATGCGCGCGGCCAGGGTGGCGGTATCGGCTTCGGCGACGCGCAGCGGATCACCGGGCAGGAAACCCTTGGGCGCTTGATCGGTGATCGCGGGCGGACGCGCCTGGCGCGTCGCGGGTTGTCCGGCGCAGCCGGCCAGCGCGAGGGCCAACGCCAGCAGGCTGAGGCGGGTCGGGAGAGGCATGGCGGACATGGCCGGATCCTGAGGAGGTCGCGCGAAGTAACGTGCTCGAGAGTATCGGCGCGAGTATGCCCACAGTTCGATGCGACGAAAGCCTTGGACGAACCGGCAGTGGTGCGGACGGTGTGTCGCGGTGTTCCAACGGTCGCGGCAATGCGCGCTTTGATGTGCCGGTATGAGTGAGCGGTATTGCGTCACGCAATGGGCGAGGCTTGGATCCGCTGCGCGCGTGGCGCACGCGCCGGGATTTGCGAGCCGACCCGGCGTAGTCAGTGGCGTGCCGGTGAATGTTCCGCGCTCTGTGCCGCAATCCTCGATCCAGTGCGAAGTCGCGGGCTCGGTTCCACGTCAGCGGCTTGCGATCAGTCTTGCGAACCCTTGGCTCCGGTTGCCTTGGACTTGCGATAGACGAACTCCGGCGCCGGCGCCCGCGATTCGCGTTCGGCGAGCGCGCGCACCATCGCGTGATCGGGCGATTTTTCGCAGACCGGATCCAGGGTGTCGGCGCGGCCGCTCAGCGCCAGCGCCTGGCAGCGGCAGCCGCCCCAGTCGCGTTCGCGGTGTTCGCAGCTGCGGCAGGGTTCGGGCATCCAGGCGGTGCCGCGATAACGGCGGAATGCCTCGGAGTCGCGCCAGATCTCGCCCAGGCTGCGGTCGCGCACCGATTCGAAGTGCAGATCGGCGAGGGTCTCGGCGGCGTGGCAGGGCAGCACCTTGCCTTCCGGGGTGATGTTGACGAAACGCTGGGCCCAGCCGCCCATGCAGGCTTTGGGCCGGCGCGCGTAGTAGTCGGGGGTGACGTAGTCGATCACCAGTCGGCCGCGCAATCGCTCACGCGCTTGTTCGACTACGGCGGTGACCGCATCGAGTTGTTCGCGCGTAGGAATCAAGGCCGCGCGGTTCTGCAGGCCCCATCCGTAATACTGCGTATGCGCGACTTCCAGGCGTCCGGCGCCCAGGCTCAGCGCCAGTTCGATCATCTCGCCGACGCGTTCGGCGTTGTGCCGGTGCACCACCGCGTTGAGCGTCAGCGGCAGTTCCAGCTCGCCGCACCAGCGCGCCAGCGCGAGCTTGCGTTCGTGGCTGCCGGGGTAACCGGCGATGCGGTCGGCGCCCGGGCTCTGGCTGTCCTGGATACTCAACTGCAGATGGTCCAGTCCGGCGTGTTGCAGTTCCTGCAGCCGCTCGCGGCTCACGCCGACGCCGGAGGTGATCAGGTTGCAGTACAGCCCTTGCGCGCGCGCATGCCGCAGCAGTTCGGGCAGATCCTTGCGCAGGGTCGGTTCGCCGCCGGAGAAGTGCGCCTGCAGGATTCCCAACTCGGCGGCTTGTTCGAGCACGCTCAGCCACTGCGCGGTGCTGAGTTCCTCGCGCAGGCCGATCAACTGCAGCGGATTGGAGCAGTACGGGCACGACAGTGGGCAGCGGTGGGTGAGTTCGAGCAACACCGCCAGCGGCGGCGCGGGCGCCGGCTCGACGTGTACGTGTTCCGCACGCAACGACGGCACGGGCGCGGCGGCCTGGGCCGATGCCGGTGCGGCCGTTGTGCGATCGACGCTCATGACAATTGCGGATTGAAGGCCAGCATGCGTTTGTCGAGCAGGCTGGCGAACAAATCGATCACGTCGCCGTAGATTTCGCCGGCGTCGGCGCCGTACTCGGCGGCCAGCGCGGCGACGATCGCCTCCACGTCCGAACGCCCGTCGACGTGGGTGAGCACGGCATGGGCGATCTCGTCGAGCTCGACCACGCGTTCGGGCGCCAGCAGTACCCACTGTTCGCGCGTGCGATCGTGTTGCAGGCGGACGCCGACCGGGAACCGCAGCACGCTGCCGGCATCGATGGTGGGATTCATGGGCGCGTCTCCTGGGGACGGAACGCGCCCGGCGGAACCAGCCGAGGTTCGACATAGGCCAGGTGCAGCGCGTCGAGCATCGACCACAGCACTTCGCATTTGAAGCGTAGCGCGTCGCAGACCGCCTCCTGTTGCTCGCGGCTGTGGGCGTGGCGCTTGACGTAATCCAGGGCGAAATTCGCGTCCTGCGGCGCCTGATGCAGGCGCGAGTCGAAGTACGCGAGCGCCTTGGGCGAGACGAAATCGTAATTGGCCAGCATGCCGGCCACGCGCTGTCCGATGATGGTCGGGGCGAACAGCTCGGTCAGCGAGGAAGCGATGGCTTCGAGCAGGCTGCGTTCGCGCACGAAGTGGATGTAAGCCTGCACCGCGAAGCGGGTGGCCGGCAGCAGTGCCCGGCCGGATTCGACCAGTTCGCGATCCAGCCCGAGCGCGTCGGTCAGATGCAGCCAGCGCGCGATGCCGCCGTCGCCTTCGCGTTCGCCGTCGTGATCGACGATGCGCTGGCGCCAGACCCGGCGCAGTTGCGGGTCCTCGATGCGGGCGAGCAGGGCGGCGTCCTTGAGCGGAATGCAGCGTTGGTATTCGAACCGGTTCAGCGCCCAGGCCTGGACCTGGCCCAGATCGAGTCGGCCGCCGTGCAGCAGCGCGTGGAAGGGATGTTTGTCGTGGTAGCGCTCGGCGCCGATCGCGCGCAGGCGCGCTTCCAGTTCGTCCGGCGACAGGAGTTCGCGGGTGTGAGAGGCGGGCGCGCGATGCAGTTCGGCGGCGCTGGCGTTCATAGGCTCAGTTCCATGCCGTCCTCGGCGACGTCCCAGCCGTGCGCGCGGGCTTGCGCGCGCTCGGGCGAGGCCTCGTCGAGGACCGGGTTGGTGGTGTTGAGATGGATGAAGAGTTTGCGCCGCACGTCCAGATCGGCGAACGCGGCCAGGGTGCCGGCATCGTCCTCGCCGTTGCCGCCGGCGATGCTCATATGGCCCATGCGCGCGCCGGTCTTGGCGCCGACGCCGGCGCGCTGCATCTCGTCGTCACGCCACAAGGTGCCGTCGAAGAACAGCAGCGCGGCGCCGCGCAGGCGCTCGCGCAAGGCCGGTGGCAGCGCTGCGCAACCGGGGATGTAGTAGAAGCGTTCGTGGCCGTCGGAAATTTCCAGGCCGACCGTTTCTTCGTCGCCGCCTTGGAGGTCGCCGCCGGCGCGCGATTCCATGAACAACGGAACCTTGCCGGGTACGCTGAAGGCGGTCACGCGCAAGCCGAGCGGCGCATCGACGCCGTCGATGTCGAGCGGCGTGTCCAGCGGCAACGCTTTGCGCGTCACGTAATCGGGGTGCAGCGAATCGAAGATCGGATTCTGGCCCAGCACGTCGAGCACGCGCGCGCTGGCCCACAGGTCGAAGCGTTGGCGTTCGCGCATCGACAGCAGGCCGGCGATGTGGTCGATCTCGCCGCTGGTCAGCAGCACCGCCTCGATCGGCGAATGACGCAGGTCGCGCCGCGGCCATAGCGACGGCAGGGCGAGAATCTGTTGGCGGAAATCCGGCGAGGCGTTGATCAGCAGCCAGCGTTCGCCATCGGCGCTGACCGCGATGCTGGCCTGACTGCGCCGCTTATGTCCGGGCTCCTGGCGCCAGGCGCGCTGGCTGCCAGGGGTGTTGCAGTTCCACTGCGGATAGCCGCCCCCGGCCGCCGCACCGAGCACGAGGATGCGCATCATCGATGACTCACCGATGGCGGGAGCATCCGCGCGAGCGTTGCGACGGCGGAAGCGGACATGCTCAGAACAGATCGCCGGAGGAGTACGAGTTGATTTCGCAGCCGACCGAGATCTCGCGGATCTGAGGCTTGGACCAAGTCTTCATAAGCATTCCTCGTGTTGGGGAGTGAGCGTGCAACGGTGACCGCGTGCGTGGAAGGCGCGCGTCCGCATCGGGGGTGTCGTTGCGGGCCGCCCGATGCGGTGCGGCGGCCCGATTCGCGACTCGCGCCGCGACGTCGAAACCATACACCCGCGCGCGCCGCGACGCCTGTGACTCCAGCCCGATCGGGTTGGAATGCAGGCACGGTGCGGGTTAATCAGTCGCTAACAATTCGGGAATCGGGAATCGGGAGAGCGAGGTCGGCAGAACGCAGTCGGCCAATGCCGCTGCAGGCGCTTGAGGTCTTTTGTGGGAGGGAGCTTTAGCCCCGACGCTTTTTTGGTCAAGTCGCCGCGGACATATAAGCCACCTGACCGAAAAGCGTCGGGGCTAAAGCTCCCTCCCACAAAAGAAAGCTCGCTTCCACAAGATCTCTCACAACAGCAAGCTCCCTCCCGCAACAGCGGACGATCAGCGCCGCCGCTTGAGGATGTCGCGCGCGAGAACCCAAACCACGATCACGTTGATTATGAGAACCGCCGTGGCGAGCCAGCCCGGATGGTGGATCAGCGCGTAAATGTCGAACGGCAGATACAAGGCCGCGCCCAGGCAGCCCAGCCACGAGGCCCAGGCCTTGGCTTTCCACAGGCCCCAGGCTTCGAACAGATGCAGCGCGCCGTAGGCCAGCACGATGGCCGCGGCCAGGTGCACCGAGTGCGGACTGATGCTGTGCGCGAGCCAGGCCAGCGAGCCGTGCTCGGGATCGAGATGGAAGCGCTTGATGAGTTCTTCGATCCAGCGCTGCAACGGCGCCGGGCCGAGCAGTTCCAGGCCGCTGGCGGCCGACAGCGCGAGCGCGCCCTTGGCCGCTTCGACCGCGGCGATCACGTGCAGGCCCGGATGGGCCTTCGGATTGCTGTCGTAGTGGTGTTCCGGCGTAGTCATCGCGCGATCGCAGCCCAGTGGCCGCCTGCGCTGCACGGGAAGAGGAGGTGTCCGGGAATAGCGATCAGATCGTGCACGGGCATGCAGCTTCGATCCTCATGACGCGCCAAGGTTCCCGACGCTGCGGCGTGGACGACCCGGCGGATGCGGCATGCGCCGATGCGCGATGCCGCCTTGCCCCAGGTCTTGCGCCGTGCGTTGCGTGGAACGGGAGCGTAGTGACTTGGGGCGAGGGCGCCGCCGTTCAAGGCGGCGGCGCCCGTGCTGCCTGACAACGTAGCCGATCAGGCGGCGCGCGAGGCGCGCTTGCGATCGCTTTCGGTGAGGAACTTCTTGCGCAGGCGAATTTCCTTCGGAGTGACTTCGACCAGTTCGTCGTCTTCGATGAAGTCCAGCGCCTGCTCCAGCGTGTACTTGATCGCCGGGCTCAGCTGGATCGCATCGTCCTTGCCCGAGGCACGCATGTTGGTCAGCGGCTTGGTCTTGATCGCGTTGACGGTGAGGTCGTTATCCTTCGAGTGGATGCCGATCAGCTGGCCCTCATACACGTTGTCGCCTTCGGCAGCGAACAGCTTGCCGCGCTCCTGCAGCGGGCCAAGCGAATAGGCCGGGGTGGTGCCGGGAGCATTGGCGATCATGACGCCGTTGATGCGCTTGGCGATCGCGCCCTGTTCCTTCGGACCGTAGTGGTCGAACACATGAAACAGCAGGCCCGATCCCTGGGTCAGGGTGCGGAACTCGTTCTGGAAGCCGATCAGGCCGCGAGCCGGGATCATGTAATCCAGGCGCACGCGTCCCTTGCCGTCGGACACCATGTCCTTGAGCTGGGCCTTGCGCGTGCCGAGCTTCTCCATGACGCCGCCCTGGTGCTGCTCTTCGATGTCGACCACCAACTGTTCGACCGGCTCCATCAGCTTGCCGTCGATTTCCTTGATGATGACTTCCGGACGCGACACGGCCAGCTCGAAGCCTTCGCGGCGCATGTTCTCGATCAGCACCGACAGGTGCAGTTCGCCGCGGCCCGAGACCAGGAATTTGTCCGGATCGGAGCCTTCTTCGACCTTCAGCGCCACGTTGTGCAGCGTTTCGCGCACCAGGCGCTCGCGCAGCTGGCGGCTGGTGAGGAACTTGCCGCCGCTATGTTCCTTCTGGCCGGCGAACGGGGAGTTGTTGACCTGGAAGGTCATGCTGATGGTCGGCTCGTCCACGGTCAGCGCGGGCAGGGCTTCCGGGGTGTCCAGTGCGCACACCGTGTCGGAGATCGACAGCTCGGCAACGCCGGAGATGGCGACGATGTCGCCCGCGTCGGCTTCCTCGGTCTCCAGGCGCTCAAGGCCCATGAAGCCGAGCACCTGCAACACCTTGCCCTGGCGCTTCTTGCCGTGACGGTCGACCACGCTGACCGGCATGTTGCGGCGGACCTTGCCGCGCTGAATGCGGCCGATGCCGATCAGGCCGACGAAGTTGCTGTAGTCCAGCTGGCTGATGCGCATCTGGAACGGGCCGTCGAGATCGACCTCCGGCGGCGGGACGTGCTTCATGATCGCTTCGTACAGCGGGGTCATGTCGCCGGAGCGCGCGGAGTCGTCCAGGCTGGCGTAGCCGTGCAGCGCCGAGGCGTAGACGATCGGGAAGTCGAGCTGCTCGTTGGTGGCGCCGAGCTTGTCGAACAAGTCGAACACCTGGTCGATGACCCAATCCGGACGGGCGCCCGGGCGGTCGATCTTGTTGACCACCACGATCGGCTTGAAACCCATCGCGAACGCCTTCTGGGTGACGAAGCGGGTCTGCGGCATCGGGCCGTCCATCGCGTCGACCAGGATCAGCACCGAGTCGACCATCGACAGCACGCGCTCGACCTCACCGCCGAAGTCGGCGTGGCCTGGGGTGTCGACGATGTTGATGCGGTTGCCCTGCCAGGTGATGGCGGTGTTCTTGGCCAGGATCGTGATGCCACGTTCCTTTTCCTGGTCGTTGCTGTCCATCGCGCGCTCGGCCAGCACCGTGCGTTCGGACAGGGTGCCCGACTGCTTCAACAGGCAGTCAACGAGGGTGGTCTTGCCGTGGTCGACGTGAGCGACGATGGCGATATTGCGCAGGCGTTCGATGGACATGCGAGAGGACGCCGGAAGGCGCTATAGCTGAGGAAGGAAGCCGGCCATTATACCTGGCAAAGGTGGCAAGTGCCTGCGGCGGCGGGCTTTATTCACGTCGGACCTGTTTTATGAGCGGGCAGGCCCGATAAAAGGCAGCAGTCGCCCCTGTAGGCGCGGCGCAAGCCGCGACCACCCGAAGCCGGTCACCCCAACCGCCCGGCCGCCCTGAGACGTCCAACTGCTGCCGCCCGGCCACGTCCGGGCCTTGCGCCGACGCGTTCAGCTCCAGTCCGCGGTTGAGGCCCCGGCCACCCCGCGACGCGTTCCAAGCCGTACCCGCGCTTCCGCGGTTCGCGCCGCTCCGACCAGGGCTCCGGCCCCGACGCGGTTTTTTTCGCTTCGGTACCATTGAGGATTGCCTTGGCCGTCGCCATCTCGGCCGGCGAACCGTTTTTCCATCCCCATCGCTACACCTGGAGTGCGCTGCATGAGCCTGATCGCCACCTTCGACACCGAGCGCGGCCCGATCCGCGTCGAACTCGCCGCCGACAAGGCGCCGCTGACCGTCGCCAACTTCGTCAATCTGGCCCAGCGCGGCTTCTACGACGGGCTGAACTTCCACCGCGTGATCCCGAACTTCATGATCCAGGGCGGCTGCCCGCAGGGCACCGGCACCGGCGGCCCGGGCTACCGGTTCGAAGACGAGACCCGCAACGGCCTGAGCCACCAGCGCGGCGTGCTGTCGATGGCCAACGCCGGCCCGGGCACCAACGGCAGCCAGTTCTTCATCACCCATATCGTGTGCGATTGGCTCGACGGCAAGCACACCGTGTTCGGCAAAGTGCTCGAAGGCCTGGAGATCGTCGATACGGTCAAGCAGGGCGATGCGATCAAGTCGGTCAAGATCGAAGGCGACGTCGCCGCCGTGCTGGCCGCCAAGGCTGAGCGCGTGGCCGATTGGAACAAGGTGCTGGACGAGAACAAGCGTCCGTAAGTGCGCCGAACCTGCCGCCGGCCAACCGCCGGGGGCCGGGATCCGAATAAAGACGGCCGCGAGGCCGTCTTTTTCGTTTCTGGCGCGGATCTTCCTGCCGATGACCTCCGCTACGGAATCTTTTGTGGGAGGGGCTTCAGCCCCGACCGAGGTCTGGACTGGCGGGCAGAGCAGCGTCGTCGCCGAGGATTCGCAGTCGGGCCTGAAGGCCCTCCCACAAAAGACATCGGGCATGCCGGGGCAGGGAGGCAAGGTTTTTTTGGGGCCCTCCCACAAAAGACATGCGGCAGGCCGAGGCAGGGGCGGCGAGGTTTTTTGTGGGAGGGGCTTTCAGCCCCGACCGAGGTCTGGCTAGTCGGTCAGAGTCGTAGTCGCCACAGATTCGCAGTTGGGCCAGAAGGCGTTTCGATCAGGTATCGCGGGAGCCGTGCGAACCGCCAGACTCGAAACCGGGGCGTCGCCGGTGCTGTGCTACCATTTTGCGGCTAGAACCAGCGGTTCCGGCGCCTTATGCGAACGCGCCCGCCTGGCGCGCTCGCGGCGCCGCCATCGCCGTCCCGGCCCGCACCACCTCACTCCCCAGCACGCTCCGTCGTACACCACCCCACGAGGTTTACACGATGCCCCAGCTCGCCCGGCGCATCGGTCGCGCCAAGCCCAGCGCGATCATGCAGGTTGCCGAAAAGGCCAAGCGGCTCAAGGCCGAAGGCCGCGACATCATCAGTTTCTCGATCGGCGTTCCCAATTTCCTGCCCGGCGATCATGTCTATGCCGCCGTGCGCGATGCCTTGGCCAAAGACAGCGGCCAGTACGGCAGCAACCGCGGCGCCGACGCGCTGCTGGACGCGTTCATCGAGCACATGAGCAAGATCGGCCTGACCGGTTACGGCCGGGTGAACTGCGCCACCGGCATCGGCGCCAAACACGTGATCTACAACATCGCCGAGGCGCTGTTGGACGAAGGCGACACGATCGTCTTCCCGGCCCCCTACTGGACCAGCTATCTCGACATCGCCGAGATCGTCAACGCCAAGATCGATCTGCTGCCGTGCCCGGCCTCGCAGGATTACAAGCTCACCCCGCAGCAGCTCGACGCGGCGTTGGCGAAAAAGCCGAAGGTGTTCTTGTTCAACAATCCGTCCAACCCGACCGGCATGGTCTACGGCAAGGACGAAATCGACGCGCTGGCCGCGGTGATCGCCAAATACCCGGACACCTGGGTCATCACCGACGACATCTACAACCGCATGGTGTTCGACGGTCTGGGCTATCACAACTTCGTGCACTCGCATCCCGAGCTGCGCGACCGGGTGATCTTCATCGACTCGCTGTCCAAGACCTACGGCATGCCGGGTTGGCGCGTGGGCTTCATGGCCGGTCCGGAAGTGATCGCGCAGGCCGTGACCACGATGAATTCCAATCACATCACCAACGTGCCGGAGATCGTCACCGCCGCCGCGGTGGCCGCGCTGTCCGGTCCGCAGGACGTGCCGACCGCCCGCTGCGCCGAATTCCAGGCCAAGCGCGATCAGGTCATGGCGGTGATGAACGCGATTCCCGGGGTGATCTGCCCGCGTCCGCAGGGCGCGTTCTACGTCTTCCCCGACGTCAGCGTGGCCTTCGGCAAGACCCATGGCCCCAGCGGCCTGAAGATCGGCAACGACATGGATTTGTGCAACGCGCTGCTGGAAACCAAGGGCGTGGCCTGCGTGCCTGGCTCGGCGTTCGGCGCGCCCACCGCGCTGCGCATCAGCTACACCTGCCCGACGCCGCAGCTGGCGCCGGGTCTGCAGCGGTTCCAGGAGTTCTTCGCCGAGCTCGTCTGAGCCTGGCGACGGAACCGGCCCGCGACGAGGAGCGAAGCGATGCGCGTGAGCACCGTGCTGTGCGTACTGGCCGCGCTCGTCGTCGGCGTGGCCGGGACTAAATTCGCCCAGTCCGGCGGCTGGTCGCAGGGGATGGCCGATCGTCCCGCGCAACTCGCGCCGGACGATCCGCGCCTGAACACCGGCGACAAACGCATCGTCCTGTTGGCTGCCGAGTGGTGCGGTTACTGCCAAAAGCTGCGCAAGGACTTCGAACTGGCCGACGTGCGCTACACCCTGGTCGACGTCGACACCGAACGCGGCCAGCGCGCGATGGCGGCGATCGGCGCGCACGGCGTGCCGGTCACCGTCATCGGTCAGGACATCGTTCACGGCTACCAACCCGATCAGATCAAGGACAAGCTCGCGCCATTGCGCTATCGCCTGTAAGCGCGGCCGCGGGCCCGTGCCCGCCGTCGCCGGTCCTCTCCCGTTCACTTCGCGGGCCCGCGCCCGCATCAACGTTCACTAGCGAAGGAAACACCCAGATGAAGACTCCCGTCCGCGTTGCCGTCACCGGTGCTGCCGGCCAGATCGGCTACTCGCTGCTGTTCCGCATCGCTTCCGGCGAAATGCTCGGCAAGGATCAGCCCGTCATTCTGCAGTTGCTGGAACTGCCGCTGGAGAAGGCCCAGGCCGCGCTCAAGGGCGTGATCATGGAGCTGGAAGACTGCGCGTTCCCGCTGCTGGCCGGCATCGTCGGCACCGACGACGCCGAAGTCGCGTTCAAGGACGCCGACATCGCTCTGCTGGTCGGCGCTCGTCCGCGCGGCCCGGGCATGGAGCGCAAGGACCTGCTGCTGGAAAACGCCAAGATCTTCACCGCCCAGGGCGCTGCGCTGAACAAGGTCGCCTCGCGCAACGTCAAGGTGCTCGTGGTCGGCAACCCGGCCAACACCAACGCCTACATCGCGATGAAGTCGGCGCCGGATCTGCCGGCCAAGAACTTCACCGCCATGCTGCGCCTGGACCACAACCGCGCGCTGAGCCAGCTCGCCGCCAAGGCCGGCGTCGCCGTGGGCGAGATCGAAAACCTGATCGTGTGGGGCAACCACAGCCCGACCATGTACCCCGACTACCGCTTCGCCAAGGCCGGCGGCGCGTCGTTGAAGGACAAGATCAACGATGCCGACTGGAACGCCAACACCTTCATCCCGCAGGTCGGCAAGCGCGGCGCGGCGATCATCGAAGCTCGCGGCCTGTCCTCGGCCGCGTCGGCTGCCAACGCTGCCATCGACCACATCCGCGACTGGGTGCTGGGCAGCAACGGCAAGTGGGTGACCATGGGCGTGCCGTCGGACGGCAGCTACGGCATTCCCGAGAGCGTGATGTACGGCGTGCCGGTGATCACCGCCAATGGCGAATACACTCGCGTGGAAGGCCTGGAAGTCGACGCGTTCAGCCGCGCCGCGATGGACAAGACCCTGGCCGAGCTGGAAGAAGAGCGCGCCGGCGTCGCCCACCTGCTGGGCTGATCGTTTCGCACTCCGCGATGCATGAACGGGGCGGCTTCGGCCGCCTCGTTTTTTGTGGCTGAGATCCGCGCACGGGATGCCCGAAGTCTGTTGTGGGAGGGAGCTTCAGCCCCGACCGGGGTCTGGACTGAAGCTCATTGGCACCGTCGCTCCAGATTCGCGGTCCGGCCTGAAGGCCCTCCCACAATAAACCTCGTTGCGGCGCGAACGGGCGGACCCTCGTCCCGGCTCTCTGCCGCACAACGGGGAAGGCGCTTGGGTGGTCGCAGTTCCTTGCGAGCCCCGACCGTGTAGGATCGAGCCCGCTTCGAAGTCCGAGGGGATTCCGCCCGATGAGCGACACCCTGCGCCTGTTGATCGCCGACGACCACCCGATGTTCCGGGCGGCGCTGCGCTATGCCCTGGGCGAGATCGCGCCCGGCGCGCGCATCGTCGAGGTCGCCAGCCAGAGCGCGCTGGAAGCGGCCATCGCCAGCGGCGACGAATTCGATCTGGCCATGCTCGATCTGATGATGCCCGGGGCGATGGGATTTTCCTCGCTGGTGTACGTGCGCGGCGAACGCCCCGAGCTGCCGGTGGTGGTGATCTCCTCCAACGAACACCCGCGCACGATCCGCCGCGCGCAACAGTTCGGTGCTTCGGGTTTCGTGCCCAAGTCCGCGCCGTCCTCGAAGCTGGGCGAAGCGGTCAACGCGGTGCTCGCCGGCGAAGTCTGGTTTCCGGCGCAAAAGGCCGAGCGCGACGAAGGCGACGCGCAACTGGCCGATCGCCTGGCCCAGCTGACCCCGCAACAGATGCGCGTGCTGCTGCGCCTGGCCGACGGCCTGCTCAACAAGCAGATCGCCTACGAGCTTTCGCTGGCCGAGAACACGGTGAAGATCCACGTCACCGCGATCCTGCGCAAGCTGGGTTGCCACTCGCGCACCCAGGCGGCGGTGCTGGTCAAGGGCCTGGCGCTGGAAGAAGACGGCAGCGGTCTGCACGGCGACAACCAGGACTATTCCTGATCGGCGATCGCCGCGTCGCGCCGCCTCGCGGGCGCGGATCGAATGCGCTCAGCCCGGTGCGCTCAACTCGACGATCAACGCCGGATCGAGCAGGCGGATGCGTCGATCGACGAAGTAACCGCCGCCTTCGGTGTAATGCAGGAAACAGCGGCCGCAGCCGCGGCAACGCCAGACATCGCAGTGATTGCAGGGATAGCGGTCGATCGCGATCGGCGCATCGGCCGACCAGTAATGAGTGTCGTGCGGGTGGTATTCCTCGACGCTGAGTTCGTAGTCCGCGGCCGCGACCAAGGTGGCGATCCGATCCAGCCGCGACTGCGGCAATTCCATCGACATGCTGGTCCAGGCGAGCGGCGCGGGCCGAACGCAGGCGCAATCTTGGACGATCGCGATCGATTCGTACGCCAATGCGCGCAAGGCGGGCAGATCGAGCAGGGGCAGGTCGGGCATGCGGCGATCACTCCGAGGCGATGGCGGCAGTCTGCTACCGCTTGCCAGCGCCGCGCGCCCGATGCGCCCGCCGCCGCCGCATACCGGCCGTCTCGGCAAAGCCGGCGCGCGCGGTGGGGTTCAGGCCACCGTGCCGAGCAGACGGGTGACCAGCGCGCGCAGCGCCGCCGGCTTGAGCGGCTTGGGCAGGAAGCTCCAATCGCGTTCGGCCGCGCGCGGACGCAGCGAGAGATCGACGTCGGCCGACATCAGCACCACCGGCGGCATGCGATGCCATTTGGCTTCCAACTGCGTGCCCAGTTCGAAGCCGGTGCTTTCGCCCAGGCGGTAGTCGAGCAGCAACAGTTCCGGCATCGGCGCGGACGAGGCCTTGGTGAGGGTCTCCGCCGCGGTGCCGGCGCCGTCCACGGTGCAGCCCCAGTCGGCGAGCAGGCGTTGCGCGGCTTGGCGCGAATGCGGATCGTCGTCGACCACCCAGACCCGGCGTCCGTGCAGCGGCGAATCCTGATCCTGCGCCACCGGTCCGCCGATCGCGGCCGGCGCGGGCGCCGCGCTGTCGGTCTGGGCGGCGGACGCATACGGCACCTGCACCGAGAACACGCTGCCGCGTCCCGGCCAGGAGCGCACTTCGACCCGATGACCGAGCAAATGCGCGACCCGCCGCACGATCGCCAGGCCGAGCCCGGCGCCGCGTTGCGGCGCTTCCACGCCGACGTCCAGGCGCTGGAATTCTTCGAAGATCAGTTCGCGTTTGTTGGCCGCGATGCCCGGACCGGTGTCCCAGACCTCGATCCGCACGCCGTCTTGCAGGCGCCGCGCGCCGAGCACGATGCGGCCCTCGCGCGGGGTGAACTGCATCGCGTTGGAGACGAAGTTCTGCAGGATGCGGCGCAGCAGGATTTCGTCGCTGTCGACCACCGCGCTCGACGGCAGGCAGTGCAGGCGCAGGCCGCGCGATTCGGCCAGGATGCGGAACTGGCTGTCGATGCCGGCCAGCACCCGCGACAACGGCAGCGCGGCGCGCCGCACTTCCAGCGCGCCCGACTCCAGGCGCGAGATGTCCAGCAGGCTCGACAGGATGTCGTCCTGCGCGGCGAGCGCGGCCTCGATGTGGTCGCTGAGTTCGCGCCCTTCCGGGTCGTCGACGCGCCGGCGCAGCGAGGACAGGTACATGCGCGCCGCGTTGAGCGGCTGCAGCAGGTCGTGCACGGCGGCGGCGACGAAACGGGTCTTGGAGCGGTTGGCGCGCTCGGCCTCGCCCTTGGCGGCCTGCAGGTCGCTGGTGCGTTGCTCGATACCGCGTTCCAGGCTGTCGGCCAGGGTGCGCAGATCGCGCGCGGCCTGTTTGTAGGCGGTGATGTCGGCGTAGCTGGTGACGAAGCCGCCGTCGGGCATGGGGTTGCCGCGGATCTCGATCACGGTGCCGTCGGGGCGCTCGCGTTCGTGCAAATAAGGTTGCGCGCGTTGCAGATGCTCGAGCCGGCGCCGGATCGCGTCCTCGGGATCGCTGCCGAGCAGCCCGCGGCGGGCGTTGTAGCGGATCAGGTCCTCGATCGGCCGGCCCACTTGCAGCAGTTCGGGCGGATAACGGAACAGTTCGGCATAGCGCTGGTTCCAGGCCACCAATCGCATTTGCGCATCGACCACGCTGACGCCCTGCGGCAGATGCTCCAGGCTTTTGCCTTCGCCCAGGCTCGCCTGGCTGGCTGCGTGGACCAATCCGTCTTGGGCGTTGCGCAGCGCCTCGGCGTGGTGCTCGACCATTTTCTCCAGTTCCTGCCGACTGCGCAGACGCAACGCAGCGATGCGGTTGCGCTGCATCAGCAGCAGCGCGACGGAGATCACCAGCAGCCACGCGCCGGCGGCGACCGCGCGGGCGATCCAGGCGGTGCGGATGCTCGGGGTGGTGTCGCGCAGCAGGTGCAAGGTCCAGTCTTCGCGTTGCAAGTGCAGCGACTGCCACAGCATCGGTTCGCGCAGATAAGGTTCGCGCAGCCGCGCCACGCGCGCGCCGTCGCCGATCACGCGCTCGATGCGGAACGAGGCGAGCTGCAGTTTCTGCCCTTGGTATTGCCGGGTGCGCTGCAGCTCGTGGCTCTGCGCCGGCGTCGGCGCTTGCAGCATGCGATAGCGCCATTGCGGCTGCGCGCCGAGGAACACCACGCCGTTGGCGTCGCTGAGCAGGACCAGATCGCCGCGCTCGCTCCAGTCCGAGCGGATGTCCTCCAGTTCGACCTTGACCGCGACCGCGCCGACCGCGCCGCCGCGTTCGTCGTGGATGGCGCGGGCGATGAAGTGGCCGGGCACGTGGGTGGTCACGCCGATGGCGTAGAACTCGCCGGCGCCGTCGGACATGGCCTTCTGGAAGTACGGGCGGAACGCGTAGGAATGGCCGACGTTGCTGTTGGTCTGATTCCAGTTGCTCGCGGCCAGGCCGATGCCGTTGCGGTCGATCAGGGTCAGGGTGCTGGTGCGGTTGGCGAAATTGAGCTGCACCAGCCGTTCGTTGGCGCGCTGTTGCTGGGTGCGGTCGGCGGGATTGGCCAGGGTCGCGCGCAGTTGCGGGTCCAGCGACAGCACCGCCGGCATGATCCGGTAACGGTCGATGTGCTGTTCGATCACCTGAGCGCGCTGGGCGAGCAGGGCGCTGGCTTCGCCGGCCTGGCGTTGCAGCGCCTGCGAGTAGGCGACGCGGCCGGCGATCAGCATCGACAGCAGCGCGCCGATCGCGGTCAGCGCGATCCACAGGGCGGTCTGGAGCTGGCGGCGGCGGGGGATCACGGCGGGCGGCCTCGATAGCGCGTATCCGAAGATTAGCGGTTTGTATGCGAGCCGATGTTATTGGCGAGGCCGCTTGAAGATGGCGGTCGCGGCTCGCGCGGTTCCTGCAGTCGCTTCGTTGGACCAACGCCGCCCAGGTAGGAGCGGCGCGAGCCGCGACCGCGCAGCACGGACGCCGTCGCGGCCGTGATACGCCGCTTAGAACTGCACCTGAGCGCGAACCTCGACCAGATCCGGATCGGCCGACAGCAGCCCCTTATCCGCGTCGACGCGCACGTAGTTGGCCTGCAGCTTGAAGTGCGTGGTCAGATACCAGTTCACGCCCAAGGTCCAATCGGTTTGCTTGCCGCCGGCGATGCCGCCGTCGTCCAGGTCCAGTTCGCCGTAACGCGCCAACAGCTCGACCGCGCCGTAGCCGTGCGCGGGCTTGATGTTGCCGACGTTGTTGCCGCTGTAGGGGCGGGTTTCGCCGGTGAGCACCCAGCTGCCGGTGACGTAATAGCCGTTGGCGGTGAAGTCGCGCGAACCGTTGTCGCGCTCGGCGGTGGCACGCAGGTACTCGGCCTGCACCGACCACGGGCCGTCGATCCACAGCGCTTCCAGGCCGTTGCGCACGATCTTGTCGGTATTGCGCAGGCTGCCCGAATCGACCAGGCGCACCGGCGTCAGGCCGTTCATCGGGCGCGCGCGGAAGCGCGCGGCGGGGCCGGAATAAGCGCCGCGCCCGTCGGTGAAACCGTGCGGATTCTCGACCGAACCGGTCAGGCCCAGATGCACGACCCGGTCCTTGTCCTTGACCGGCGTCCACACCGCGCGGCCGGCGGCGGTGGTGCCGGGGTTGTCGCCCTGCAGGTCGTGGCCGAAGAAGTACGCCGCGCTGACCGCGAAGCGCGGCCGCTCCAGCGCCCATTCCACGCCGGTGCGGCGGCCTTGATAGATCGCCTGCGACGCGGCCGATTGTTCGAGCATGCTGGTGGTGCGCGAGGCGGCGACGCTTTCCATGCTGACCGGGGTCTTGAAATAGCCCACGCGCACCTTGCCGTAGTCGGCGTCGAACCAGGCCTTGGTGTCCAGGCGCAAGGCCACGTCGAGCCACAGCTTGGATTCGAAATCGAACACGGCGGTGAAGTCGTAGACGTCTTTCTTTTTCAGGTTCATGCCGAACTCGCGGCGACGGAAGTGGCCGTCGTCGGACAGGTCGGTCGCGGCGGTGCCGTAGCCGTCGCCGGAAAAATCGACTACGTCGTAGGCGATGTTGCCGGTCGCGGAAATTTCGGTGCCGTCGCTGAAGGTGTATTTAGTCGGCCAGTCCTCGAGGCTGGCGGCCTGCGCGGCGCAAGGCAGCGAGGCCAGAAACAAAGCGAAGGCGAGGCGATTGGTACGCATGGTCGGTCGTGCTCCAAGTCGTTACTGCCGTCCTGGCAGCAGAAAACCGTGCCGGATGCGTTGTGCGTCCGGCCGAAGGGAGGGTGGGAGACCGGCGCGCGGACGCGCCGGTCGATGCAACCGGACTCAGACGGTTTTGTCGGCCAGCGGACCGTGGTGGTCCGACGGCAGATCGGCGTCGAGGTCGAGCGCGCTCGGCGGATTGAGCAGCTCATGATTGAGCTTATCGCGGTCGAGTTCGTTCTCCCAACGCGCTACCACCACAGTTGCGACGCCGTTACCAATCAGATTGGTCAGCGCGCGCGCTTCGCTCATGAAACGGTCGATGCCGAGAATCAGCGCCAGGCCCGCGACCGGCACCGCCGGCACCACGGTCAGGGTCGCGGCCAGGGTGATGAAGCCCGCGCCGGTCACGCCCGAAGCGCCCTTGGAGGTCAGCATCGCCACCGCGAGCAGGGTGATTTCCTGGGTCAGGGTCAGTTCGACGTTGAGCGCCTGCGCGACGAAGATCGCCGCCATCGTCAGGTAGATGTTGGTGCCGTCGAGGTTGAACGAATAACCGCTGGGCACCACCAGGCCGACCACCGGTTTGGAGCAGCCCAGGCGCTCGAGCTTGCGCATCAGCGGCACCAGCGCCGACTCCGACGAGGAGGTGCCCAGCACCAGCAGCAGCTCGTCGCGGATGTAGCGGATGAAACGCAGGATGCTGAAGCCGGTGAAGCGCGCGATGGCGCCGAGCACGATCAGGATGAACAACAGGCAGGTGAGGTAGAAGCTGCCCATCAGCTTGAGCAGCGGGCCGAGCGATTCGATGCCGAACTTGCCGATGGTGAAGGCCATCGCCGCGCCGGCGCCGATCGGGGCCAGCTTCATGATCATGCTCATGATGCCGAAGAAGGCCTTCGACAGCGTTTCGAACAGGTCCATGACCTTCTCGCCGCTCTTGCCCATGTGCAGCAGGGCGAAGCCGAACAGCACCGCCAGCAGCAGCACCTGCAGCAGGCTGCCTTCGCCGGTGAAGGCATCGGTGAAGGTCTTCGGGATGATGTGCAGGAGGAAGTCGACCGTGCTCTGCTCTTCGGCCTTGTGCGCATAGCCGATGGCTTCGGCGACCTTCTTGGGATCGAGATCGGCCACGTTGGCGTCGAACCCCGCGCCGGGCTTGAGCGTGTTGACCACCACCAGGCCGATCACCAAGGCGAAGGTAGAAACCACCTCGAAATAAAGAATGGCTTTGGCACCGACGCGACCGACCTTCTTGACGTCGGCCACGCCGGCGATGCCGAGCACGACTGTCAGGAAGATGATCGGGCCGATCAGCATCTTGATCAGCGAGATGAAACCATCGCCGAGTGGCTTGAGCTTGACGCCGAAATCGGGGAAGAAATGCCCGATCGCGCCGCCGACGATGATGGCGGCCACCACCCATAGATAGAAACGCGAGCCTGGCGATTTCATGGTGTCGGTCCTGTAGCGAACGTAGGGAGTAGGGCGAACCGATCAGTCGAGACCGATCGCTTGCGATCGGTCAGTCGCGATCGATATGCGAATGCTTGCGGGTGTCGGGCATCAAGGTGTAGACCAGCAGCGAACAGGCGATGCAGGCGCTGACGTACCAGAAGAAGCCGGTTTCCATGCCGATCTTCTTGAACCACAGCGCGATCGGTTCGGCGGTGCCGCCGAACAGGGCGACGGTCAGCGCATAGGGCAGGCCGACGCCGAGCGCGCGGACTTCCACCGGGAACAGCTCGGCCTTCACCACCGCGTTGATCGCGGTGTAGCCGCTGACCGCGCTGAGCAGGATCATGATCAGCCAGAACGCTTCCATCGGCGTTTGCGCGCCGCGGATCCAATGCATCACCGGCACCGTCAACACCGTGCCCAGCACGCCGAAGGCGATCAGCAGCGGGCGCCGGCCGATGCGGTCGGACAGCGCGCCGATCAGCGGCTGCATCAGCATGTAGACGAACAAGGTGCCGGCGTTGATGAGCGAGGCGGTTTCCTTGTCGAAGCCGGTGCTGATGGTGAGGAACTTCAGCATGTAGTTGGTGTAGGTGTAGAACGCCAGCGTGCCGCCCATGGTCAGGCCGACCACGGTCAGCACCGCGCGCGGATGCTGGGCCAGGGTGCGCAGCGAGCCTTCCTTGCGCACCGGCGTGTCGCTGGCCTTGAGCTTGGTGAAGGATTCGGTTTCCTGCATGTTGCGGCGCAGGTACAGGGCGATGATCGCGGCCATCGCGCCGATCGCGAACGGGATGCGCCAGCCCCAGGACTTGAGCTGTTCTTCGTTGAGCACGAACTGCTGCAGCACGATCAGCACCATCAGCGCGAGCAGCTGGCCCATGATCAAGGTGACGTAAAGGAAGCTGGACCAGAAGCCGCGGTTTTCGCGCGAGGACATTTCGCTCAGGTACGTGGCCGAACTGCCGTACTCGCCGCCGACGCTCAGGCCCTGCATCAACCGCGCGCCGACCAAAAGAATCGGTGCGAACACGCCGATGGTCTCGTACCCCGGAGTGAAGGTAATGATCAGCGAGCCCGCGCACATCATCAGCACCGACAACATCAATGCAGCCTTGCGCCCATGCCGGTCGGCATAACGGCCGAACACCCAGCCGCCGAGCGGGCGCATCAGAAAGCCCACGGCGAAGATCGCCGCGGCGTTGAGCGTCTGCGAGACCGTGTCGCCCTTGGGGAAGAACACGTGGGCGAAGTACAGCGAGAACGCGCTGTAGACGTACCAGTCGTAGTACTCCACCAGATTGCCGATCGAGCCGGAGAAGATCGACTTGAGCCGTTGCGCCGGGCTCATGGCCGGGGCGGTGACGGGGATTTCAGTGGTGCTGATCGCGCTCACGGCGGCTCCTGTTGCGAAAATCATCGGGTGATCCGGTCGCATGCGCCCGCAAGCGGCGCGCAAGGGCGTCCCCAGCACCCGGCGCCGATGGTGGGCGGCACCGCCAGGGGGGCCAATAGCACCTTAGGGTTAGGCGTCGGCGGCTGACTGCCGAAGCGCCGCCCGAACCGCCGTTCAGGCGGGAAAATCAGCGATTTTCGCCGTGGCGCGCCGACTAACCCATTGGTCGTAGTCGGGGGCGGCGCGCGCAGGAACGGGCCGTGGCCGCCATCAATGCGTCATCTGCACTGCGCATGCTTGCACGGATTTTTTGCCTTCCCCCGGAGAACCCCATGAAACACGCCCCCGTCACCGCCGCGCTCGCATTGGCGATCTGGACCGCGCTCGCCGCGGCGCCGGCCTTCGCCGCCGATACCGCCGTCGACGCAGCGCCCGCGGATGCCGCCGGCGATTCGGCCCGCGACGCCACCACGCTCGACGCGGTTTCGGTGATCGGCATGGGCGAGACCCGGCAGGTGCAGCGCATCAAGCGGGCCGACATCGAAAAGACCGTGCCGGGCACCAGCGCGCAGAAGATCCTCAACAAGCTGCCCGGCATCTCGGTGCAGTCCAACGACGCCTACGGCGCCAACGAGGAGTCCCAGACCATCAGCCTGCGCGGCTTCAACCAGCGCCTGCTCGGCTACACCCTCGACGGCATCCCGCTTGGCGACAACAGCTACGGCAACTACAACGGCCTGGGCATCAGCCGCGCGCTGATCGGCGAGAACCTGGCCGGCGCCGAACTGGCCGCCGGCATCGGCTCGCTCGGCACCGCCTCGACCAGCAACCTCGGCGGCACCTTGCAGTACTACTCATCCGATCCGGAAACCGAGTTCGGCCTGCGCGTCGCCCAGACCTTCGGCAGCGACAACACCCGCCGCACCTATGCGCGCCTGGACACCGGCGAGCACGGCGGCTTCTCGATGTACTTGTCCGGCTCGCTGCTCAGCGCCGACATGTGGTCGCGCCCGGGCGACAACCAGGACCAAAACCAGTTCAACCTCAAGGCCGTGTACCAGTTCGGCGACGGCAACCGGATCAGCGCGTTCGCCTCCGGCGCCGAAACCAGCCAAGCCAATTACGCCTATCTGTCCGAGGCGCTGCTCGCGCGCGGCGCGGATTGGGACTGGAATCTGTATAAGCCGGACTGGCAGCGCGCGCTCGCGGCCGCGTACTGCGCGCCCAGGCCGTGGCCGGCCAACCAGCACCGTGCCGGTGATCCGCGCTGCTCGTTCACCAGCCCGGCGGCGACCATCGACGATGCGTACTACGCCAGCCGCGCGCTGCGCACCGACCATCTGGCCGCGCTGGCCGGCGAGTTCAATCTCGGCGAAGGCCTGCAGCTGAAAGCGCAGACCTACTACCACGACGACCGCGGCCAGGGCCATTGGTGGTCGCCGGGCAACTACTCGTATCCCAACACCGCCAAGGCGATTCCGATCTCGATCCGCAGCACCAACTACGGCATCAACCGTTACGGCGCGATGGCCTCGTTGGCCTGGGAGATCGGCAACCACCGCATCGAAGGCGGGTTCTGGTACGAGAGCAATCACCACGACGTGCAGCGCAACTTCTATTTCATCGAGGGCCCGGTCAACGACGACCGCTTCCTCGACGATCCCGATCGCCGGCTGTTCTTCCAGAAGTACCGCATCAACACCCGTCAGGCCTATCTGCAGGACACTATCAGCCTGCTCGACGGCCGCATGACCGTGGACATCGGCGCCAAGAGCACGCAGACCGACATGCGCGCGCGCCAGGTCGATCCGCGCGCGATGGAAGTGCCCAATGCCACCGGCCGCCTGGAGACCAAGGACAGCTTCCTGCCGCAGTTCGGCATCGGCTACAAGCTCAGCGAAGGCCAGGAATTGTTCGCCGCCTACACCGAGAACGTCGCGGCGTTCGTCGGCGGTGGCGCCGGTGGTCCGCTGGCGATCGGCCAGGCCGCGTTCGACGCGCAGAAGGCCGATCTGAAGCCGGAACAATCCAAGACCCTGGAAGCCGGCTACCGCCGGGTCGGCGAGACTTACCAGGCTTCGCTGAGCGTCTACAAGGTCAAGTTCGACAACCGCCTGCTGTCGCTGAACCCGTGCTCGAGCATCGAAGCGGGCACGCGTCCGGAGTGCATCACCAAGTTCTTCAACGTCGGTTCGGTCGACAGCTACGGCAGCGAGCTGGTCTTCATCTGGAAGCCCAGCGAGCAGTTCCAGTGGTACAACGCGTTGTCGTGGAACAAGTCGACCTATCAGGACGATTACATCGACAGCGGCAGGGTGGTGCCCACCCGCGACAAGCGCGTGGTCGACGTGCCCGACAAGATGCTGTCCAGCGAGATCAGCTACCGCAGTGGTCCGTGGCTGGCGAGCCTGAGCGGCAAGTACACCGGCAAGCGCTACTACACCTACACCAACGACAACGGTTTCGGCGACTCGACCACCTTCGATGCGGCCGTGCGCTACACCTTCGACGCGATGGGGCCGTTGCGGCAGTGGTCGATCGCGCTCAACGGCAGCAACCTCACCGACAAGCGTACCGCCAGCAATCTGGCCGCCTTCAGCGCCTCCGATCCGCAGGGCAAGACCTATGCGTTCCATGCCAATGCGCCGCGCCAGGTGTTTTTGACCATCGACGCGAAGTTCTGATCGCAGCGGCGGCGGCCCACCGATTGGGTCGCCGTCGCGTTCGGCGGTGCACGCGCCTGAGCTGCGTCGCGAGCGGGTGGATACGAGTCGGGGCTGAAGCCCCTCCCACAAAAGACCTCACAAGCCGCGGCGTTTGGTAGATGTGTGGGAGGGTTTCTGCACTCTGGCGAGAGCTGGTGCGTGCCGCGAGGTCTTTTGTGGGAGGGCCTTCAGGCCCGACGCTTTTCGATCAGGCCGTTGCGACATTCCGGCCAGGAGGCCCGACGCTTTTCGATCAGGCCGTTGCGACATTCCGGCCAGGACCTAGCTCATCTGAGTGATTGACCGACCAGGCAGCGCGTTGCGTCGCGAGCGGGTGGATACGAGTCGGGGCTGAAGCCCCTCCTACAAAAGACCTCACAAGCCGCGGTGTTTGCTGGATTTGTGGGAGGCCTCTGCGCTCCGGCAACAGCCAGTGCGTGCCGCGAGGTCTTTTGTGGGAGGGCCTTCAGGCCCGACGCTTTCCGATCAGGCCGTTGCGGCATTTCACAAAAGACCTCGCCGAGCGATCAGGTTTCGGGCAACCCCGCCAGCCTGGCCACCATCCGCTCCAGCGCGGCCGCGTCGCGCAGCACCACATGCCGGTAGCGCAGCGCGATCCAGCCCTGCTGCTCCCAGGATTTGAGCTCCTTGCTCACGCTCTGCCGGGTCGCGCCCAGCATGCTGGCCAGATCGTCCTGCGGCAGCGGCAGATCGATCAGCCGTCCTTCGGCCTCATCCACGCCGTAGACGCGCGCCAGTTCCAATACCCGCTTGCCCAGGCGCGCGGCCAGCGGCAGGGTCAATGCGTCCTCGACGAACTCCAGCACCATGCGCAGCTTGCGGCACAGCAGCCGGGTGAAGCCGCGATAGAGCTCGGGATGCTCGTCGAGCAGGGTCAAAAAGCGCGCGCGCGGCAGCAACAGGATCTCGCTGTCGCCGACCGCGCGAGCGTCCTGCGGGCGCGGCTCGCCGTCGAACATCGACACCTCGCCGAACCAACTGCCCGGTTCGAACAGCACGAATAACACCTCGCGCCCGTTCGGGGTCGGCACGCTCATGCGGATGCGGCCGCGCACCACGCCGTACAGGCCGTCGGCCGCATCGCCGCGCGCGTACAGCAGTTCGCCGTCGCGCAATCGGCGGCGCACCGACATCGCCGCCAGTTGCGCGACCACCTCGGGCGAGAGGTCGCGCAGCCAGGGATCGGCGGCCAACGCGTCGCTGTCCAGAACGTCGCGGTTCGGTGGGCTGCGTTCGGGCATGAGAGGCCTGTGTGATCGTGCGACTGTCGGGAAGCCGACGGTCGGCGCCGGGGCGCGGGGGTATTGTGCCCTTTGCACCGAAGCGGGGAAGGGCGATGCTCACGGCGATTGATGAACGCGATTTGCGCGCGGCCACCGACGAGGCCGAGTGGGCCCTGCGGGTGGATCTGGCGGCGGCCTACCGGCTGGTCGCGCTGTTCGGTTGGGACGATCTGATCTTCACCCACCTGACCGCGCGGGTGCCCGGCCCCGAGCACCATTTCCTCATCAACCCTTACGGCATGGGCTTCGACGAGATCACCGCCTCGTCCCTGGTCAAGATCGGGCTCGACGGCCAGCCCGTCGGCGAGTCGCCGTATCCGGTGAACCCGGCCGGTTTCGTGATCCACAGCGCCGTGCACGCCGCGCGCGAGGACGCGCAGTGCGTGATGCACACCCATTCGCTCAACGGCATCGCGGTGTCGGCGCAGCGCGAGGGCCTGCTGCCGATTTCGCAGCAGTCGTTGTTCGTGCTGGCGGCGTTGGGCTATCACGACTACGAAGGCGTCGCCCTCAACGACGCGGAAAAGCCGCGCCTGGTGGAGGATCTGGGACGCAATACTTTTCTGATGCTGCGCAACCACGGTTTGTTGACGGCCGCCGGCAGCATCGCCGATGCGTTCCTGGCGATGTACATCTTCGAGGCGGCCTGCGCGATCCAGGTGCGCGCCCTGGCCGGTTCGCGCGAGCTGTTGCGGATTCCCGAGCCGATCCTCGCCGGCATCCAGGCGCAGGCCGCGCAGGTCACGCGCGGGCTCGGCGGCGCGTTGGCCTGGCCGGCGCTGCTGCGGCGGTTGCAGCGGCGCAATCCGGGCTACGATCGCTGAGTCCGATCGGTCCGGCCGCGGCGGAGGCCCAGTCCGCGCCGCGCGTTCTATCCTGAGCCGTTTCGTGCGTGCGCGTTCGACGCGGACGCCGACGTCCGCGGTGCCGGCGCACCGAGCGGAGCGGACCGGTCGTCATCCGAATTCAGCCTGGGAGGTGTTGCGTGCAGGACAGCCTGTTGCTCAAGATCGGACTGCCGATCGCCATCGCGATCATCATGTGCGGTATCGGCCTGACCTTGAGCGGCGAGGATTTCCGCCGCATCGGCCGGCATCCCAAACCGGTCGCGGTGGGGCTGCTCGGCCACTATCTGCTGCTGCCGGCGCTGGGTTTCGCGGTGGCCTGGCTGTTTCCCGATTCATTGGAGTTCGCGGTCGGCTTCGTGCTGGTCGCGGCCTGTCCCAGCGGCAGCAGCTCCAATGCGCTGACCTATCTGGCGCGCGGCAACGTCGCCCTGGCGGTGACCTTGACGGTGATCAGCGCGCTGGTGACCTTCATCAGCGTGCCCTTGCTGGTCAATCTGGCCTTGCAGTGGTTCGGCGGCCAAGCCAGGCAGATCAGTTTGCCGGTGGGGCAGACGGTGATGCATCTGGCCGCGCTGGTGTTGGTGCCGGTGTTGCTGGGCATGGGCGTGCGGCGGATCGCGCCGCGCTTCGCCGTGCGCGTGGAACCGTGGGTCAGCCGGTTCTCGCTGCTGTTGCTGTTGCTGTTGATCGTGGCGATCGCGGTGACCCAGTTCGATGTTCTGAAAAGTAGCTTCGCCGAACTGGGGCCGGCCGCGCTGGCGATGTGCGCGGCGGCGATCGGCGGCGGTTTCATCTTGGCGCGGATCAGCGGGTTGGCGCTGCGCGATGCGATCACCGTGGGCATGGAGGTGGGGGTGCAGAACAGCACCCTGGCGATCGTGATCGCGCTGACCTTGCTCAACTCGCCGCAGATCGCGGTACCGGCGGCGATGTACGGCCTGCTGATGTATCTGCCGGCGTTCGCGGTGGTGCTGCTGGGGCGGCGCGCGGTGGCGCGGGAAGAGGCGCGGACTGCCGCATAAGCCCCTCTCGCGTTTGCGCGAGAGGGGGAGTGAGGGCGCGCGGGGTTGCGCTTCTTCCTGTAGGAGCGGCGCGAGCCGCGACCGCGACATCACAGTGACGTCGTAGGCGAGATGTCGCGGTCGCGGCTTGCGCCGCTCCTACAAGGGCCGCTCCTACAAAGGCTGCTCCTACAAAGGATGTCCGGGACGCATCAGCGCCAATCGATATGGCCGCGCACCACGTTGCTGACCCGTCCGCCCGACCAGACCTCGCCGTCGGCATCCACGCGCAGCTCCAGCCGCGCGTCGAATCCGACCTCTCGGCCCTGGCTGACCGTGTAGCGGCTGTCGCGTCCGGGCAGCGCGCCGTTGTGGTTGAGCCAGGCCGCCAGGGTGGCGTTGGCCGCGCCCGAGGCGGCGTCCTCGAATTGCGCCGGCGCGCCGACGAAGGCGCGCACCACCAGGTCGTAGTCGCGGCCGGCATCGGCGCGGGCGAACGCGCACAGGCCCATGCTCTCGGTGCTTTCGGCCAGGCGGCCGATCGCGGCCCAGTCCGGCGTCGCGCCGCGCAGCGCGGCTTCGTCGCGCAGTTCGGCCAGCCACCAGCGGCGGCCGCCGTCCATCAATGCCGGCGGCAGCGCGCCAAGCGACAGATCGCGCAAAGTGTCGGCCAGGCGAGGATCGCCCGCGGCGGCGGTTTCGACCACCCGCGCGCGCGGGGTCCGCACCGCGATCGTGCGGGTCTCGCCCACGCCGTCGACCGCCAGCGGTAGCAGGCCGGCCACGCCCTCCTGCACCAGCACGCCGTCGACCGGCGCGGCCAGGCCGGCTTCCAGCACCACGCAGGCGGTACCGACGCTGGGATGACCGGCGAACGGCACCTCGCGGCGCGGGCTGAACATGCGGATGCGGTAGCTGGCGCCGGGTTGGGTCGGCGCGAACACGAACGTGGTTTCCGGCAGGCGGGTCCAGCGGGCGATGGCCTGCATGGCGTCGTCGTCCAGGCCCTGCGCGTCGAGAACCACGGCCAGGGGATTGCCGGCGCCGGGGCGGTCGGCGAACACGTCCAATTGCAGATAGCGGCGTTGCGTCATTGCGGGAAAAGTTCCGATGGGCCCATGCAGTGGCGGCACAAGGGCGGGGCCAGGGAAGATCGACAGGGAAGCGACAGGAAACGGTGGAGCGCAAGCTGGATCACGACAGGTTCGGGAACCGGCCAGTTCGACTAGAATCGCCGTTTCGTGCCCCGCTCCCGGATGAGCGCGCGGCTGTCGAAGTTGCGGCTCCCGAGGGCGAGATTCCACGGGCGCCGCGGCCGAGGCCGCGATGTCGAAGGTCGAGATTCTAGGCGCGCACGACCCGCAAGTGTGGAATCCCGCGACGGTCGCATCGACGCCGTTGCGGGCGGATCGACCTGTCCCGGCGCGTGCCGGACCCTAATCGAAGTGAAACGACAACCGAGGAAGACGTGGAGACGCAACACACAGGCTGGGTGGTGCTCAAGTTCGGCGGTACTTCCGTATCGCGCCGCAACCGTTGGGACACGATCGGACGCCTGGCGGGAAAACGCCTGAAAGAAGACGGCCGGCGCGTGCTGGTCGTGGTCTCGGCGTTGTCGGGCGTCACCAACGAACTGCAGGCGATCGCTTATGCGCCGCCGGGCCAGGACGAGGGCATCGCCGCGCGCTTCGCCGGGCTGGTCGATCGTCACCGCTCTTTCTGCGCCGAACTGGGTCTGGATCCGGATACGGTGCTCGACGACCGCCTGGCGAAACTGGTTGCGCTGGAAACCGATCCGCGCGCGGCGGGCCGTGCGCTGGACTGGCAGGCCGAGGTGCTGGGTCAAGGAGAATTGTTGTCGTCCACCTTGGGCGCGGCCTACCTGCGCTCGCAGGGGCACGACTTCGGTTGGTGCGATGCGCGCGACTGGCTCGACGCGGTCTCGCTGCCCAACGCCAGCGACTGGGCCCAGCGCCTGTCGGTGAACTGCCGTCATCAGGCCGCGCCGGATTTCCGCGAACGCTTCGACGCTCAGCCGACCGCGATGCTGATCACCCAGGGCTTCATCGCCCGCCACGGCGACGGCGGCACCGCGATTCTGGGCCGTGGCGGCTCGGACACCTCGGCCGCGTATTTCGGCGCCTTGCTCAAGGCGCATCGGGTGGAAATCTGGACCGACGTGCCGGGCATGTTCAGCGCCAATCCGCGCGAAGTGCCCGACGCGCGCCTGCTGGCCCGGCTGGATTACGCCGAAGCGCAGGAAATCGCCACCACCGGCGCCAAAGTGCTGCATCCGCGTTCGATCGCGCCGTGCCGCGACGCCGGCGTGCCGATGGCGATTCTCGATACCGAGCGCTTCGATCTGCCCGGCACCCGCATCGACGCGAGCGCGGCCACCGTGCCCGGGGTCAAGGCGATCAGCCGCCGCAACGGCATCGTGCTGGTGTCGATGGAAAGCATCGGCATGTGGCAGCAGGTCGGCTTCCTGGCCGACGTGTTCGAACGTTTCAAGCGGCATGGACTGTCGATCGACTTGATCGGTTCGTCGGAGACCAATGTCACCGTGTCGCTGGACCCGAGCGAGAATCTGGTCAACAGCAACGTGTTGGAAGCCTTGTCGGCGGACTTGGCCGAAGTGTGCCGGGTCAAGGTCATCGCGCCGTGCGCTGCGATCACTCTGGTCGGCCGCGGCATGCGTTCGCTGCTGCACCGCCTGTCCGACATCTGGGCCGCGTTCGGCCGCGAGCGCGTGCATCTGATCTCGCAGTCGTCCAACGATCTCAACCTGACCTTCGTCATCGACGAGGCCGACGCCGACGGCCTGCTGCCGCATTTGCATCACGAACTGATCCGCGGCGGCGCGATGCCGGTGCGCGACGAGAGCGTGTTCGGTCCGAGTTGGCGAGAGATCGCCCACGGCAAGCCGCAGCGCGCCGCGCCGTGGTGGCGCGGCAAGCGCGCTCGCCTGCTGCAGATGGCGCAAGCCGGCACGCCGCGCTACGTCTACGATCTGGTGACCGTGCGCGAACGCGCGCGCTCGCTGATCGGCACCCAGGCGATCGATCGCTGTTTCTACGCGATGAAGGCCAATTCGCATCCGGCCGTGCTCAAGACCATCGTCGGCGAAGGCTTCGGCCTGGAATGCGTGTCGCTGGCCGAAATCGAGCGCGTATTCGCCGCGATCCCGCATATGGCGCCCGAGCGCGTGCTGTTCACGCCCAGCTTCGCGCCGCGGCACGAATACGAAGCCGCGCTCAAGCGCGGCGTGATCGTCACCATCGACAGCGTCGAAGCGCTCAAGCGCTGGCCCGAGGTGTTCCGCGGCCGCACGCTATGGCTGCGCCTGGATCTGGGCCACGGCGAAGGCCATCACGAGAAAGTCCGCACCGGCGGCGTGGCGGCCAAGTTCGGCCTGCCGCTGGCGCGGTTCGACGCCTTCATCGAAGAGGCTCGCAAGCTCAACATCCGCATCAGCGGCCTGCATGCGCATCTGGGCAGCGGCATCGACGATCCGCAGCATTGGCGCGGCGTCTACGCCAGCCTGGCCGGGCTGGCCGACAGCGTCGGCACCATCGAGACCATCGATATCGGCGGCGGTCTGCCGGTGGCGTATACGCCGGAAGCGCCGAGCTTCGATCTGGTGTCGTGGCGCGCGGGGCTGGAGGAAATCAAGTCCGCGTATCCGCGCTATGGCTTGGTGATCGAGCCCGGGCGTTACCTGGTCGCCGAAAGCGGCGTGCTGCTGCTCGGCGTGACCCAGGTGGTGGAGAAGGACGGCGTGCTTCGGATCGGCTGCGATGCGGGCATGAACGCGCTGATGCGTCCGGCCATGTACGAGGCCTATCACGGCATCCACAACCTCAGCCGGCTCGACGATGCGCAAGTCGCCGCGTTCGACGTGGTCGGTCCGGTGTGCGAGAGCAGCGACGTGCTCGGCCGCGCGCGTCCGATGCCGGTCGCCACCGAGGAAGGCGACGTGATCGTGGTGTCCGATACCGGCGCCTACGGCATGGCCATGGCCAATACCTACAACCTGCGCGCGCTGCCGGTGGAGGAGGTGATCGAATGAAGACGATCCTGTCCGCCGCCTTCGCGCGCATCGCTTCGATTTCGGGAAAACGCTCGTGAGTGCTCAATTCCAACGCGACTCGGTGCGCGCCTTCCGTTTCGTCCGCTGCGGCCTGGACGCGGCCACCGGCGTGGCCGAGCTGGTCTACGCTTTCGACGACGGTCCGGAGCTGGTCGAGACCATCACCATTCCCGGCGCGCCGTTCGCGCTGGACGGCGCGCGCGCGCGCGCGGTGGAGCAGGCGCTGCGTTTGCTGCATCTGATCGCCGGCGTGAGCTATTACAAGGCGGCGGTGCCGCCGCAGATCCGCATCGATTCGTATGCGATCGACGCCGATGCCGCGGCGCTGCTGGAGCTGATCTACGTCAACGGTCTGGGCGAGTTCGCATATCGCAACGGGCTGGACTTGCACGAGAAGATCAAGTTTCCGGTGGGCGATGGCGGCGCGCCCTCAACCCAGCCCTCTCCCGCAAGCGGGAGAGGGAGCAGTGACGATGCTCTCGCCGAAGCGCTCCCTCTCCCGCTTGCGGGAGAGGGCCGGGGTGAGGGCCAAGCCCCCGCGCTCGGCCTGCGCGAACACGCCCTGGTCGCGATCGGCGGCGGCAAGGATTCGCTGGTCAGCATCGAGGCCTTGCGCGCGCAGGGCGTCGAGCAGACCGTGACCTGGATCGGCGGCTCGCAGCTGATCGCCGCCTGCGCGCAGCGCACCGAACTGCCCACGCTCAACCTGGGCCGCGCGCTGGCTCCGCAATTGTTCGAGCTCAACCGCCAGGGCGCCTACAACGGCCACATCCCGGTCACCGTGGTGAACTCGGCGATCATGGTGTTGGCCGCGCTGCTGCACGGCGTGGACCAGGTGGTGTTCTCCAACGAGCGTTCGGCCAGCTACGGCAGCCTGATCGAGGGCACCGGCGAGGTGAACCACCAGTGGTCGAAGGGCTGGGCGTGCGAGCAAGCCTTCGGCGACTACGTGCAGCGCCATGTCGCGGCCGACCTGCATTACTACTCGCTGCTGCGCCCGCTCAGCGAGTTGGCGGTGGCGCGGCAGTTCGCCCGCACCGATCGCTACGACGCGCACTTCAGCAGCTGCAATCGCAATTTCCATATCCTGGGCGAGCGGCCGGCGAGCCGTTGGTGCGGCGTATGTCCGAAATGCCACTTCGTGTTTCTGGCGTTGGCGCCGTTCATGACCAAGCCTCGCTTGGTCGGCATCTTCGGACGCAACCTGCTCGACGATCCGGCCCAGACCGACGGTTTCGACGCGTTGCTGGAGTATCGCAATCACAAACCGTTCGAATGCGTCGGCGAAGGCCGCGAATCGCGCGCGGCGATGGCGGCGCTGACCGAACGGCCGGAGTGGCGCGAGGATGCCTTGGTCGAGCGTTTCGCGCGCGAGATCCGGCCGCAGTTGGCTGGCGACGATCTGCGCATCGAACCGCTGCTGACGCTGGACGAAGAACAGCGTCTGCCGCCGCGGTTGTGGGAGCGGTTGCGTGCGTATTTCGCAGCTTGACGGCAGCCGCGTCGCGCTGTGGGGCTGGGGCCGCGAAGGCCGCGCGGCTTACCACGCGATCCGCTCGCGCCTGCCCGAGCTGGAGCTGACCCTGTTTTGTTCGCAAGAAGAAGCCGCCGACGCGCGCGGCTTGAATGATCCGCGCCTGAGCATCGAACATGCGGCCAGCGCCGAGCGCCTGAGCGCGTTCGAATGGGTCGTCAAATCGCCCGGCATAAGCCCGTACCGCGCCGAAGCGCTGACCGCCGCGGCGCAAGGCACGCGTTTCATCGGCGGCACCGCGCTGTGGTTCGGCGAACACGCCGGCGACCGTACGGTCTGCGTCACCGGAACCAAGGGCAAAAGCACCACGACCTCGCTGCTGGCGCACCTGCTGCGCGCCGGCGGCCATCGCACCGCCCTGGTCGGCAACATCGGCGTGCCGTTGCTGGAGGTGCTCGACCCGGAGCAGCCGCCGGAGTTGTGGGCGATCGAGCTGTCGAGCTACCAGACCGGCGATGTCGCCGCCGGCGGCGCGCGGCCCGAAGTGGCGGTCGCGCTGAACATCTATCCCGAGCATCTGGATTGGCACGGTTCGCAAGCGCGTTACGTCGAAGACAAACTGCGTTTGCTGACCCAGGCCAAGCCGCGTATCGCAGTGTTGAACGCCGACGATCCGGTGCTGTCGGCGCTGCAGCTGCCCGACAGCCAGATCCATTGGTTCGGCCACGATGCCGGCTGGCATCTGCGCGGCGATGTGCTGTGGCGCGGCGATCGTCGGATCATGGACACCGCCGCGTTGCCGCTGCCGGGCCGGCACAATCGCGGCAATCTGTGCGCGGTGCTGACCGTGATCGAGGCGCTCGGCATCGACGCCGCGCCGCTGGCGCCGCACGCGGCCAGTTTCCGCCCGCTGCCCAACCGATTGCAGCCGATCGGTGCGCGCGACGGCATCGCTTACGTCAACGATTCGATCAGCACCACGCCGCACGCGACATTGGCCGCGCTGGAGTGCTATGCGGGCCAGCGCATCGCGCTGTTGGTCGGCGGTCACGACCGCGGCGTGGAATGGCAGGGTTTCGCCGAGGCGATGCGGCAGCGTGCGCCGCTGGCGATCGTGACCATGGGCGAGAACGGGCCGCGCATCCACGCGTTGCTGGCGCCGGTGGCGGCGCAGGCGGGATTCGCCTTGAGCGCCGCGGCGGATCTGGCGCAGGCCATGGATCAGGCGCGCGCGGCCTTGGGCGAGCAGGGCGGGGTGGTACTGCTGTCGCCGGGCGCGCCGAGTTTCGGCGCGTACCGCGATTACGTCGCGCGCGGCCGCCATTTCGCCGAGCTGGCCGGATTCGATCCCGACTCGATCAGCGCGATCGCAGGCTTGGGCATCGCCTGAGGCGATACCGATGCGGCAGGGACGTCCGATTGCTGTCTGCCGGATCGTCGTGTCGGAGCGAAGAGCGTATTGAATGCAGGCGAAGCCGATCGGCCCGGCCGCTCTCCGAACGCGCGCTGTGTTGCGCCGTGCAAGGCGCCGCTCTCGCGGGCTAATAGGGCCTCCTACAAAAGCTTCCGTGTCTTGCGGGTCCTCCGAGGTCTTTTGTGGGAGGGCCTTCAGGCCCGACGCTCTTCGATCAGAACAGCGTATTGAATGCAGGCGAAGCCGATCGGCCCGGCCGCTCTCCGAACGCGCGCTGTGTTGCGCCGCGCAGGGCATCGCTCTGGTGGGCTGAAGGTCCTGCCGCGAAAACGCTCGTTCCAGGTCATGCAATCGGCCAGCGGAACGCGCTAGTCTGCGGCCACAGCCCAACCGGAGCCCCGCCATGCGTCGTCCCGTCGCCGTTCTGCTGCTCGCCCTGTGCGCTTCGCCCGCTTTCGCCGCGATCAAGACCCGAGCATTGGAATGGAAGGTCGGCGACGACAGCTTCAGCGGCGTGCTGGTCTACGACGACGTCAACACGATCCAGCGTCCGGGGCTGGTGATGGTACCCAACTGGCTGGGCGTGACCGATAACGCCATCCGCACGGCCAAGGAGATCGCCGGCGACGATTACGTGGTGCTGATCGCCGATGTCTACGGCAAGGACGTGCGGCCCAAGGACAAGACCGAGGCCAAGGCGCAGGTGGGCAAGGCCTATGCCGACGGCGGCGCCACCTTGCGCAAGCGCGTCGACGCGGCGGTCGCCGCGTTGAAGGCGGACAAGACCGTGCCGGTGGCGACGGCGAAGATCGGTGCGCTGGGTTTTTGCTTCGGCGGATCGGCGGTACTGGAGTTGGCGCGCACCGGCGCCAATCTCGCCGGCGTGGTGAGTTTCCACGGCGGCTTGAAGTCCCGTTTGCCCAGCAACGGGGTCAAGGTCAACACGCCGGTGCTGGTGCTCAACGGCGCCGCCGACAAGTCGGTGCCGACCGAAGACATCGTCGCGTTCGAAAAGGAAATGAACGAGGCCGGCGCCGACTGGCAGTTCGTGAACTACAGCGGGGCGGTGCATTGTTTCTCGCAGGTCGAGGATGCGAACGCGCCGGCCGGCGACAATTGCCGTTACGACGAGCGCGCGGCCAAGCGTTCGTTCGCGGCGATGCGGGCGTTCTTCGACGAGCGCTTCGGCAAGCGCGACTGAAGCGGCGAGGCGAGGGCGGTTGTGCCTCGCGGCGGGCGATAAAGCGTCGGGGCTGAAGCCCCTCCCACAAAATGCCTCGCGGTTGCGAACTGGCTCGAAGAAGAACCTGATTCGATCGCTTGCCGAAACGTCCGGGCTGAAGCCCTTCTCACAATAGGCTTCGTAGCCGCGAGGTATTTTGTGGGAGGGGCTTCAGCCCCGACGCTTTAGCGACAGACCGACCGAAGCGATTCGGGCGGGTCAGTGATCGCGGCTCACCGCATACCGCGCCAGTCCGCGCAACGCGGCCGTGTAGTCGTTGTCGTCCAGTCCCTCCAACGCCGCCTCGGCCGCGTCGGCGTAGTGCTGCGCGCGCTGGCGGCTGTAGTCGAGCCCGCCGCTGGCATGGATCGCCGCGAGGACGTCGGGCATGGCGTCGGTATCGCCGTGTTCCACCGCCGCGCGCAGGCGCGCGCGCACCGCTTCGTCGCTGTGGGCGATGGCGTGGATCAGCGGCAGGGTGGCCTTGCCTTCGGCCAGATCGTCGCCGAGGTTCTTGCCCAGGGTCTGCGCGTCGGAAGCGTAGTCGAGCACGTCGTCGGCGATCTGGAAGGCATAGCCCAGCGCCAGGCCGTAGTCGTGCAGGCGTTGCTGGGTCGCCGCGTCGGCGCCGGCCAGGACCGCGCCCAGGCGGGTCGCGGCGGCGAACAGGACCGCGGTCTTGCGTTCGATCACGCGCAGATACGCCGGCTCGTCGGTGTCGGGGTTGCGCACGTGCAGCAACTGCAGCACCTCGCCCTCGGCGATCTGGTTGGTGGTGTCGGCCAGGATCTTCATGACCTCCAGCCGGTCCAGTTCGACCATCAACTGGAAGCTGCGCGAGTACAGGAAGTCGCCGACCAGCACGCTGGCGGCGTTGCCCCAGACTGCGTTGGCGGTGCGGCGGCCGCGGCGCAGGTCGGATTCGTCGACCACGTCGTCGTGCAGCAGGGTGGCGGTGTGGATGAACTCGACGACCGCGGCCAGCTGGTGGGCGTCGGGGCCGCGATGGTTCAGGGCCCCGGCCGCCAACAGCAGCAGCATCGGCCGCAGACGCTTGCCGCCGGCACCGACGATGTACTCAGCGACCTGATTGATCAGCACCACGTCCGACGCCAGCCGGCGCCGGATCAGGGCGTCCACCGCTCCCATGTCGTCGCGGGCCAGGGACTGGATGCTTGTCAGGTCGAGGACAGACAGGGTCGTAGCGCTGGAAGACATGGGACGGCCGGCTCGTTGGGACGTGAATTATAGGGCCTGCGTCGCCCCCGATCTCAGCCTGCCGCGAGCGGCTGCAAACGTGACTGAATCGGTGCTTCCAGCTGAAAGGGCTGAATTCGCAAGTATCCGATTTAGCGGACAATTTGCGTGATTTTTGAGCCTGTTTGCGATGAGCTTCGCATCGATATTTCACGCGGCTTCTGCATAGATGACGCTAATTTCTAACTGAAAGATCACATTCACCTTGCGGTGTAGGGTGCCGCTTGGAACGCACTTGGCACTTTGGTTCACCCGCCGGGGGCGCTGACCAAAGTTGCCAGGATGGGTCACCTTTCTGACCTGGAAGGGCAGTTTTGTGCAAGCAAGATCTCGTTTTGAGTGTGATGTGTGTTGAAATATAAGTGTGATGGATGGCACACTATTTGCCTTCCTATCCTGTATAGCAGTGCGAAACGCGTATTGGCGTAAGGGGTTCCACGGTACTTCTGGTGCATCTGTCGGTAGGTTCCCTCGTAGGGAACGTGCGGATTGAGTGGAAAAAATAAGGGGGCACGTCATGACGTGTCAGGGGCTGAAGATCGGTATCCAAGGGGATGTCGTTGGTCCGGCCGCCATCAGGCGGTCTCCTGCTGTTGGTCGATCGGCCGCCAAGCGGCCGACGTCGAGCGGCTCCTGTCCAAAGCGAATCGAACAGCCAGGTTTTGCCGACTGGACGCGCGCGGCCACTCAGCCGAGCCGACTCCAAGCGGTAGTCCCAGTGGTAGTTCCACCGCGAACGCGCCTGACGGCAACTGCGCGTTTTGTGGATGTAGAGCCATTCCGGGCTTGAGCGCTCAGCGTTCGCCCACGCTTCAGGCACTCGCCGTACCGCACGACCAGCAACACGAAAACTCATAGCAACACGTCGACCCACCGCTCGGTGGCGTCGCTGCATCGCCTCAGGGCGACGCGCGATGTCGTCCCGGCGATTACCGAACTCCTGTTTGGGCCAACGCATGAAAATCGTCACTACCCGTACTCCGGCCAGTCCGTCGCCTGCTCACCGCGACGCCCCCACTGGATCGCGCATTGCTCGAACCGGAGTGCGTGTGCTGCTCGCTTCCGTGCTGGCCCTCGCCGGCCTGCCGGCGATGGCGCAGTTCGCCAACCCGCTGAACAACACCGCGACGATCACGCCGCCGACGAACGTGACCAATGTCGATACGGCTTGTACAGCCAACGGCGGTACGTTCAATTCGGGGACCGGGGCGTGTTCGGCTACGGATTCGAATACGTTGGCGGCGGTTTCCAACGTCGGCGTCAGCAAGTCCGGCCCGACCTCGATCGGCGCCAACGGCACCGTGGTCTACACCATCGTGGTGACCAACGCCGGCCCCAGCGCCGCCAACGGCACCGTGCTGACCGACCCGGCGGTCGCCAACTTCACCGCGACCACGCTGACTTGCGGTACCCCGACCGGCGGCGCGGTGTGCCCGGCCGGTCCGACCGTCGCCCAGCTGCAAGGCAGCGGCGTGGTCATCCCGACCTTGCCCAACGGCGGCAGCGTTACCTTCACCCTGACCGGCACCGCCGGGACCGGTACGACGATCGCCAATACCGCGACCGTCGCCCCGCCCAGCGGCACCACCGATCCGACCCCGGGCAACAACACCAGCACGGCCAATACCGCCGTGGCCGTGGTCACGATCGCCAAGAGCGCGAACCCCGCCAGCGGCACCACCGTGACCCCGGGCCAGACGATCACCTACACCCTGACCGCGACCGTCAGCGGCGCGACGACCACCGCGCCCACGGTGTTTACCGACACGCTCGGTGGCGGCCTCACCTTCAGCGGTGCGACTCCCGCCGGCTGCGTCGTGGCCGCGCCGAACATCACCTGCACCTTGGCGACCGGTTCGACGGTCGGCACGCACACCTTTGTTTACAGCGCCACGGTCAGCAACACCGCGACCATCGCGGTCACCAACAACGTCAGCGGCGGCAACGGCTGCACCACGCCCGGCGGATGCGGCACCAGTCACAACGTGGCTTCGCTCAACATCGCCAAGACCGCGGTGTCGACCACCGGTCCGAACGCCTCCGGCGTGTACTCGGTGCTCTACACGGTGACGGTTGCCAACACCGGCGACGGCACCGGCACCTACGGTCCGCTGGTCGATACCACCCAGTTCGCCTCCAACCTGCAGGCGCAGGGCGCCACCTGGACCACCTCCGGCGGCGCGCCGGCGGGCGGCACCGCTGTCGGCGCCGGTCCTTACACCTTGGCCGCGGCGGGTACTTCGATCGCTGGGAACGCGACCCACACCTACTCGGTGACGGTCAACTACGTCTACACCAACCAGACCCAGGCCACCGCTTGCGGTAGTGCGGGCACTGGCTTGTTCAACAGCGTGTCGCTGCCGGCAGGGCAGGAAGCGGGCGGGGCGGGTGATAACAGCGCTTGTATTCAGCCGCCTGCGCCGCCGCTCACTGAGTTGACGGTGGCCAAGAGCCACACGCTGACCGAGATCGGCACGCCGAACAACACGGTCGAAGCGGGCGAAACGATCAACTACACGGTGACGGTGACGAATACCGGCAACGTGACGATCACCGGTGTGACCGTGACCGACGTGTTCAACAACGGCAGCGGGTCGACACTGA
>NZ_JBQJIL010000009.1:0-395777 GCF_052078715.1 Lysobacter sp. CA199
GACCAACTTGGTCGAAGGGATCAACAACAAGATCAAGGTGATTAAACGGGTGGCCTACGGCTTCCGCGATGACTCCTACTTCTTCCTGAAGATCCGGGCGGCTTTCCCCGGACTTGGGTGAAGAACCTTTTCTTTGGGGCGGCCCGGAGGGCGGCCGGGCCACAGCTGGCGGGGCTGAGGTCCGGGGTCGCGCGGCCTTCGCCACAGATTCGGCCGGGGCCGCGTGCGGTGTGTTGGAACCGCGCTAAACTGTCCGGCTTACGACTTAACGCGACCCGGACATGCTGCAGACCCTACGCGACAAGACCTCGGGCTGGATCGCCACCGTGATCCTCGGCCTGCTGATCATTCCCTTCGCCTTCGTCGGCATCGAGCAATATCTCGTGCAGCGCGTCGACAACGCCGTCGCGCGCATCGAGATCGCTCCGTCGTGGTGGCGTTCGGCGCCGTCGTGGTGGCCGGCGTCGATGCTGTGGAAGAAGGAATCGATCGAGCGCGGCGAATTCGACGAGCGCTTCCAGCGCGAACGCGACCGTCGCCGCGCGCAGGAAGGCGAGGCCTTCGATGCGCGCGAGTTCGAAAAGCCCGAGAGCAAGCGCGAAGTGCTCGACAGCCTGATCGACGAACGCGTGCGCAAGCTCGCCGCCGAAGTCGACGGCCTGACCGTCAGCGACGCACTGGTGGTCAAGACCATCCAGGGCGTGCCGGACTTCCAGGACGGCAGCGGCAAGTTCAGCCAGGACCGCTACATTCTCGGCCTGCAGATGCGCCAGCCGCCGCAGACGCCGGTCGAGTTCGAGCAGTTCGTGCGCGACCGCCTGATGGAAAGCCTGCTGACCGGCGGCGTGGGCCAGAGCAACTTCCTGACCCAGAACGAGATCGACCGTCTGGTCAAGCTGATGGGCGAAAAGCGCGACGTCAGCCTGGTGATGATGCCGGCGCCCGCGCCCGACACCAGCGAAGTCGCCGCCGCCGACATCCAGAAGTGGTACGACGGCCATTCCAAGGATTTCCGCGCGCCCGAAAGCGTGAACATCGAGTACGTCGAGCTCAACGGCGCGGCCATGCCGCCGCCGGCGCCGCCGACCGAAGAAGCGTTGCGTCAGCGCTACGAAAGCGAGAAGAGCAAATTCCTCGCCGCCGAGCAGCGCCTGATCTCGCACATCCAGATCAACGTGCCGGCCGGCGCCGACGCGGCCGCGCAGAAGGCCGCCGAGGACAAGGCCAAGCAGATCGCCACGCAGGCCAAGGCGACGGGCGCGGATTTCGCCGCGATCGCGCGCGCCAGCAGCGAAGACCTCGGTTCCAAGGCCGCCGGCGGCGATCTGGGCTGGATCAACAAGGGCGATATCCCGGGCGCGTTCGACGAGGCCGCGTTCAAGCTTCAGGCCGGTCAGATCAGCGACCCGGTCAAGGGCGACGGCGGTTGGCACGTGATCCAGGTGCGCGAGATCAAGAGCGGCCAGCAGCAGTCCTTCGAACTGGTCCGCGACACGCTGCTGCGCGAGGAAACCCAGACCGGCCGCGAGCGCGCGTTCAACGACTTCTCGGCCAAGTTGGTCGACATGGTCTACAAGAATCCGACCACCCTGGCCGAACCGGCCAAGGCGATGGGGCTGCCGTTGCTCAAGCTCGGCCCGATCACCCGCAACGCTGCGGCCAACACCGGCATCGGCGCCAGTCCGGCGGTGATCCGCGCCGCGTTCTCCGATGCGCGCATCCAGGACAATACAGTCAGCGATCCGATCGATATCGGTCAGGACCACAGCGTGTTGATCCGGGTGGTCTCGCACACGCCCGAACGCGCGCAGCCGCTGGCGCAGGCGCGCGACAAGGTGATCGCCGCGGTGCGCGCCGATCGCAGCGGCAAGGCCGCCGAGAAGGACGCCGACGCGCTGATCGCGCGAGTCAACGCGGGCGAAGATTTCGCCGCGGTAGCCGCGTCCAGGCAATTGCCGGCGCCGGAGAACATTCCGGCCGTCGCGCGCGGCATGCCGCTGCCGACGCCGGAAGTCAGCGAAGCGATCTTCGCGCTGAAGGCGCCGGCTGCCGGCAAGGTCGCCGGCGGCAAGTCCAAGCTCGACGACGGTCGCGTGGTGTTGTTCGCGGTCAACAAGGTCGTGCCGGGCAACAAGTCGGAGATTCCGGCCGCGCAGATGGACATGCTGCGCACGCAGATCGCGCAGATGGGCGGTTACGAGGAAAGCCGCGAGCTGACCTCGGCGCTGCGCAAGCGCGTGCAGATCAAGGTGATCGAAGAGAATCTGCGCTGATACCTGGCGTATCGGCATGCGAAAGGCCCGGCATTAGCCGGGCCTTTTCGTTTGCGGCCGAAGTGTTCGCCGCGGCATGCGCGTGGACGACGCACGGTTCGATCGCGCGGCCGGGGCCCGTTACCATGAGCCGATGAAAAGCAGATTGATCGCCGTCGGCGAACGCGCGCCGCGCTGGGTGGCCGAAGGTTTCGGCGAGTACCAGAAGCGCTTGTCGCATTGGTTGCCGTTGGAATTGGTCGAAATCGAACCCGGCCTGCGTGGCAAGGGCCGCGACGCGGTGCGCGCGACCCAGGACGAAGGCGCGCGCGTGCTCGCGGCCTTGCCGAAGAATGCCTGCGTGGTCGCGCTGGAAGGGCGTGGCCGTTCGTGGACGTCGGAGCAACTGGCGCAGCGCCTGGAGCACTGGCGCGGGCAGGGGCGCGATCTGGCGTTCCTGATCGGCGGCCCGGAAGGCCATGCGCCCGAGGTGCTCGCGCGCGCGGACGAACAATGGTCGCTGGGACCGCTGACCTTGCCGCACATGCTGGTGCGGCTGGTCGCGGCCGAGCAGTTGTATCGGGCCGCGGCGTTGCTGGCCAATCATCCATATCACCGGGCGTGACGTGGCGCGGTCGATCGCTGAAGCGGTTGGCACGCGCTGCTCGATGCGCAGATGCCGGGGCTGAGATGCCGTCATTCGCGCGGAGGCGGTAATCCTAGGCCTTACCGCGAGATGGCTCTGAAGTCTCTGGATCCCCGCCTTCGCGGGGATGACGAGCAATGAGCCTAGGCGAGGAGAGCGGGTAATGAGCCTGCGCGGGGAGGGAGGGCAATGGGCCTTCGCGGGGAGGACGAGCAAAAAGAAAGCCCGGGTCTGCACCCGGGCTTTTCAGTTCTACGCGCTGTAGAGGAGTTTATTGCTGGTCGAGCTTGAACTCGATCGGCACCCGGCCGCGGGCCTGCACGGGTTGGCCGTTGCTCATCGCCGGCTGGAAGGTCCAGCGCGACTTCACCACCCGGATCGCGGCCTGGTCGAGGATGCGGTGGCCGCTGCTGCGAACGACGAGGACGTCGAGCGGTTTGCCGTCGACGCCGACCAGGATTTCCAGCTCGACCACGCCGGTGAGGTTGTCGCGCACCGCTTGCGTCGGGTAGGTCGGCGGCGGGTTCTTGAGCGCCTGCAGGGTCGCGCCGCTGAGCACCTCTTGTCCGATGTTGCTCGGCGGGGTTTCGATGGTCGGCGTGACGGTCGCTACGCGGGTATCGATCTCCGACGGTGTGGTGTTCTCGACCACGATCTCCGGTTGCGGCTGGACCGTCGGCGCGGGCTGACGCACAGGGTCGCGCTTGATGATGAGCGGCTCGTCTTTCGGCGGCGGCTGATGGGTGATGATCCGCGGAGTCTCCTTTGGCGGAATGAAGACGACGGGAGGATCGGGATCGACCTGGTCCATGATCATCTTCGGCGCGCTCAACGGCGCCAACATCAGCATCAGCATCACGCCGTTGAACAAGATCGCCCCGGCATTGCCCGCGATGCGGGTTCCGTCCAGCGGCTGGTGGGTGTGAGAGGGGAGCGCGCGAACCATGGGCCTTCTCCTTGGGGTGTCTGCACAACACATGCAACGGCTGGAAACCGCCAACGGGGTCGAAGCTGAAGACGGCGCCGTGTCACAAGTTGCGCTGGCGGCGGCGCTGAACGCAAGCGGTTCTCGTTTGCGACTTTGGTCGGGGCCGGCCCGGACCCAAATGCCATCGCGATGTGCATTCGTGTTCGCGATGCGGCGATTTTTCCCTGGAGATTGCGTCGCGTCGCGGCGCGGGGCCGTGCCGTCGATCGCCATCGATACGTGCCCGATCGCTGAATGGATGGCAACGCATCGCGGCGAGTCATGCGTTTGGCCACTTGCATCCGGCGGATGGCAGTCGCTCCAGATCTTCAGGCACTGAGAATTTCGCCACGATCCGCACAGCCAGGCGCGCGACAGGCGTGCCAAAACGAAGGCCCGCTTGCGCGGGCCTCGTCTTGGCTTGCGATACCGGGACTTCAGTCGCCGGCCGGATCCTGGTCGGGGTCGCGTCCCAGGCCGCCCTCATCGGGGTTCGGCGGCTTGCGCGGATCGGGTTTGCGCGCGTCGTCCGGATCTCGCGGCTGCGGCTCGGGATAGCCGGGATGGCGTCCCGAGCGCGGATCCGGCGCCGGCGGCGCGGTTTTGTCCGGGCCGGCCACGATCACTTGCCCAGTTCGAACACCACGTCGAGGCTCATCGACAAGGTGTTCTCGCCGGGAGAGACCGAGGTATCGGCGGCGGCGCCGGCTTTCTCCATCCGCATGGCCATCATCGGCATTGGCATCGGCGGAGCGAAACGGCCGCCCTCGCTGACGCTGACGATGCGGCGCACCTTCATGCCCAGGGTCTTGGCGTACATCTCGGCCCGCGCCTGGGCTTTCTCGATCGCGCCGCGACGGGCTTCGTCGAAGGCGACTTCCTTGTCCTTGGTGTCCAGGTCGAAGGTCGGGCCGTTGATCTGGTTGGCGCCGGTGGCGACCAGCGAATCGAGGATCTTGCCGACCTTGGAAATGTCGCGGATCACGATGTTGACGTTGTTGTTGGCCTGGTAACCGGTGATCACCGGCGGCTGGTTCTCGACGTAGCGGTACTGCGGATTGAGATTGATGCCGCTGGTCTGGATGTCGCGTTCGGCGATGCCCGCGGCCTTGATCGCGGCGACGACCTTGGCCATCTGTTCGGCGTTGGAGCGCATCGCCGCGTTGGCGTCGGCGGCCTGGGTGACCACGCCGGTGGAGACGGTGGCGATGTTGGGCGTGCGCTTGGCTTCGGATTCGGCCGAGACCGAAAGCAGGGTGCCGTCGGTGGCGACGTAGGGCGTGGTCTGGGCGGACGCGGTCATGGCGGTTGCGGCTCCGAAGGCGAGGACGGCGGCGAGCGCCAGCGGGCGCAGCGAAAGACGGGAGAAAGCCTGAGACGAAAGCGAGGACGAGGACGACAACCGGGTCATGTGCAACTCCTTGAGGGACGAGGGCTAGGGTCTTGCTGAACCGGTTAACGAACCGTGATTCGGTGCGGGGTTTGCGCCGAACGGCGTCGGCTGGCGCTCAGTCAGCGCGGGTTATGCTTTCGCGCATGCTCTATCTAGCCTCCCAGTCGCCGCGGCGACGTGAATTGCTCGGCCGCCTCGGCCTGGATTTCGGCCTCCTCGATCTGGACCTGCCCGAACAACGCCAGCCCGGCGAGCCGGCGCTGGACTACGTGCGCCGGGTGGCGCGCGAAAAGGCCGGTGCCGGTCTGCTCAAGGTGGTCGCCAACCCGTCCGCGGTGGTGCTGGGAGCCGACACCGAGGTGGTGCTCGACGATGAGGTGTTCGGCAAGCCGCGCGATCTCGCCGATGCCGCGGCGATGTTGCGCAAATTGTCGGGCCGGACCCACCAGGTGATTTCCGCGGTGTCGCTGGTTTCGCCGTCGCGCGAGGCGCAGGCGGTGTCGGTCTCCGAGGTCGGTTTCGCCGAACTCGATCCGGCCACCATCGAGCGCTACCTCGCCACTGGCGAGTCGATGGGCAAGGCCGGGGGCTATGCCATCCAGGGCTTTGCCGAGGTGTTCGTCAGCCGGCTGACCGGCAGTTACTCCGGGGTCATGGGTCTGCCCTTGCACGAAACCGCGCGATTGTTGCGCGAATTCGGCCTGGACGTTTGATCGGCGCGGCGCGGTCCGCGCATGCGCGGTTTCGACCGCGTTGAACTTAAGCTACGCAGTCGATTCCATTACCGGGTATCGGCGGTCGGCCCGTCCGCTTCGCCGTTTGCCCAGACCTTCAACCGTTCCGCTTCTTCGCCTCCGCTCACCGCCGGACCATCGCTTAGGGATCAGCGCCGCCTCATGACTGAAGAAATCCTGGTCAACGTAACTCCGCGCGAAACCCGCGTCGCCGTGGTCGAGAACGGCATGCTGCAGGAACTGCACATCGAGCGCGGTTGGCGCCGGGGCGTGGTCGGCAACATCTACAAGGGGCGCGTGCAGCGGGTCATGCCGGGGATGCAGGCGGCGTTCGTCGAGATCGGGCTGGAGCGCGCCGCGTTCCTGCACGCGGCCGACATCGTCAAGCCCAACCAGAGCGGCGAAGGCGAGGGCGACGAAGCGCCGCTGCCGCCGACCCCGACTCGGCCGATCGCCGAGTTGCTGCGCGAAGGCCAGGAGATCGTGGTCCAGGTGGTCAAGGACCCGATCGGCAGCAAGGGCGCGCGCCTGACCACCCAACTGAGCATTCCCTCGCGCTATCTGGTGCTGCTGCCGCGCACGCGCGTGGTCGGCGTGTCGGCGCGGATCGAGGACGAGGGCGAGCGCGCGCGCTTGAAGTCGCTGGTGACCACGCTGGCCCCGGCCGGCGACAACCACGGTTACATCGTGCGCACCAACGCCGAGGGCCAACCTAAGGAGGCCTTGGCCGAGGATATCGCCTATCTGAGCCGGGCCTGGGCGCTGATCGCGGAGAAATCGCAGAGCAGCAAGATCGGCGAGCGCGTCTACGAGGACCTGAGCCTGCCGCTGCGCGCGGTGCGCGACCTGATCCGCCGCGATGTGGAGAAGGTCAAGGTCGACTCGCGCGAAACCTGCGAGCGCCTGCGCAGCTTCGCCGCGCAGTACATGCCCGGCTTGGCCGAGAAGATCGAGCACTACACCGGCGCGCGGCCGATTTTCGATCTGTACGGGGTCGAGGACGAGATCCAGCGCGCGCTTGATAAGGAGGTGCCGTTGAAGTCGGGCGGCTACCTGGTCATCGATCAGACCGAGGCGATGACCACCATCGACGTGAACACCGGTTCCTTCCTGGGTCAACGCAACCTGGAGGAAACCGTTTATCGCACTAACCTCGAGGCGGCTCAGTCGGTCGCCCGGCAACTACGGCTGCGCAATCTGGGCGGGATCATCATCATCGATTTCATCGACATGACCGATCTGGAGCACCGCCGGCAGGTGCTGCGGCAGTTGGAAAAGGCGCTGACCCGCGACCACGCCAAGACCACGGTCTACGAATTCTCGCCGCTGGGCCTGGTGGAGATGACCCGCAAGCGCACCACCGAGAGCCTGGAGCGCCAGCTCAGCGAGGCCTGCCACGAATGCGGCGGCCGCGGCACCTTGAAGACGCCGGAGACGGTGACCTACGAAATCTTCCGCGACATCGTGCGCCAGGTGCGCCAGTTCGACGCGGCGCGGTTGTTGGTGATCGCCTCGCCGAAGGTGGTCGCGCGGATCACCGACGAGGAGTCGGCGGCGGTGGCCGAGCTGGAGGAGTTCCTCGGCAAGTCGATCCGGTTCCAGGGAGACGATCAGTACGCGCAGGAGCAGTTCGATGTCGTGTTGCTTTAAAGCATCGCTTTTCGCCAACTCCCTTCTCCCGCCTGCGGGAGAAGGTGGTCCGAAGGGCCGGACGCCCCGCAGGAAGCACCCTTGGGGTGTGAGGGCGCGCGAAACGCAATCGCCGTCGCAGGCCGTCACCGCGCTCGCCTTCACCCCAACCCTCTCCCGTAAGCGGGAGAGGGAGCTGAGCCAGCGCTGATGCCCACCCCGCTGCGCCGCCGTTTGCGCATCGCCCGCCGTGGCGCCTTCTATGGCGTCGCGGTGGTGCTGGTGCTGGTGGCGTTGTTGTTGGCCGCGGCCAGCCAGGTGCTGCCGCTGGCCGAAAGCCATCCCGATCAAGTCGCCGCCTGGCTCAGCAAGCGCGCCGGCCGGCCGGTCGCGTTCGACAAGGTGGAAACCCAATGGACCCGGCGTGGCCCGTTGCTGCGCTTGGACGGTTTGCGCGTCGGCGAAGGCGCGCAGGCGTTCACCATCGGCGATGCTGAAATGCTGGTGTCGATCTACGCCGGCCTGTTGCCCGGGCAGGCGTTCTCCGAACTGCGGCTCAAGGGCTTGGACTTGACCTTGGAACGCGCCGACGACGGCCGTTGGAAGGCGCGCGGTCTGCCGGGCCAGGACGCCAGCACGCAGCGCGATCCGCTGTCGTCGCTGGAAGGCTTGGGCGAGTTGCAGGTGATCGACGCCAAGCTGGCGGTGATCGCGCCCAGCCTGGGCATCGATGCGCGGGTTCCCAAGATCGATCTGCGTCTGCGCGTGGACGGCGACCGCGTGCGCGCGGGCGCACGCGCCTGGCCGACGGTCGGCGTGGCTGGCGCGCCGTCGACGCCGCTCGACGTGGTGCTGGATTTCGATCGCAAGCGCGGCGACGGCCGCGCTTACGCCGGCGCCACCCGCGCCGATCTGGCGGGTTGGTCGCCGCTGCTCAAACTGGTCGGCATCCGGATCGAATCGGGGCAGGGCCGCGCCGAGGCCTGGGCCGATCTGCGCGGGCATCGCGTCGCCGGCGTGACGGTGTCGGCCGCGCTCGACCGGGTCGGGTTGCGCGGCGAGCGTCCGCTGCCGACACCGGCGGCCGCTCCGGTAAACGCCGCGGTCTCCACGCCCACCGCTGCCGCCGGAGCGACTTCGGCACCGGTTCCGGCACCCGCGGCTGTCGCCGGCGTTCTGCCGGGCGCCGCCGCCCGGATCGAATTCGAACACGTCGAAACGCTCTCCCATTGGCGCCTGACCGACAGCGGCTGGCGTCTGGATGCGCCGACGCTGCGCATCGGCAGCGGCGAGAACGTACAGAAGCTCGACGGCTTGGCCGTGGCCGGCGGCGAACATTACGCGCTGCGCGCCGATCGCATCGACGCCGGTCCGTTGATCGCGGTCGCCGCGCTCAGCGATGCGCTGCCCGAGCGCCTGCGCCATTGGTTCGAAACCGCCAAGCCGCGGGTGTCGTTGAGTTCGATCGCGCTCAACGGCCGTCGTAACGGGCCGATGTTCGCCAGTGCGCGCATCGAGGCGATGGGCTTCGACGCGGTGGGCACCTCGCCGGGCCTGAGCGGACTGGCCGGCGATCTGCAGGCCGACGGCGATGGCTTCACTCTCGATCTGGACCCGAATTCGCCGATGCGTTTCGACTGGCCGACCGGTTTCGGCGTGGTCCACACGATCAAGCTCGACGGCCGCATCGGCGGTTGGCGCGAAGGCAACGGTTGGCGGGTGGGCACCACCGCGTTGCGCCTGATCGGCGACGGCGGCGCGTTCGGCGTCAGAGCGCGCGGTGGCATGTGGTGGCAAGGCGACGGCACGCGGCCGTGGATCGACATCGCCGTCGATCTGGACGCGACCCAGGTGCCGGTCGCGAAGGGCTTCTGGATCCGTAACCAGATGTCGCCGAACCTGCTGCGCTGGCTCGATACCGCCCTGGTCGCCGGCCGGCTCGACAATGCCCGCGCGGTGATCTCCGGCGATCTGGACGAATGGCCGTTCAACCGCAACAACGGCCTGTTCCAGGCCAGTGCGCGCCTCAACGGCGCGGTGGTCAAGTTCCAGCCCGAATGGCCGGCGGTGGAAGCGCTGGATGCGGACGTGAATTTCGTCGCCGACGGTTTCACCGTCGAAGGCGCCGGCAAGATCGCCGGCGTGAGCATCGGCAAGATTCAAGCCGGCATCGATCATTACAAAGAAGGCTCGTTGAGCGTGAAAGCCGGCGCGGCCGCCGATGCGACCCAGTTGCTGGCCCTGCTCAAGCAAAGTCCGCTGCGCAAGGATCACGCCGATACGTTCGAGAATCTGCGTGCCAGCGGCGCGGCGACGGTCGGTTTCGGCATGCAATTGCCCTTGCGCCGCGGCGCGCAGACCCAGATCGCCGGCACCATCGACCTGGACAACGCCAAGCTCGGCGATCCGCGCTGGAAGCTCGCGTTCGAGCAAGTGCGCGGCCGCGCCGAGTACGGCCGCGGCGGTTTCCGCGCCGACGATCTGGCGGTCATGCACGAAGGCGCGCCGGGCAAGTTGTCGCTGCGCGCGGGCGAGAATTTCGTGCGCGATCGCGGCAATGCTTTCGAAGCCGGACTGGATGTGATGTCAGGCGCCGATGAACTGATCGCGCGCGGTCCCGACGAGTTGGCCTGGCTGAAGTCGTATCTGGACGGGCGTTCGTTGTGGACGGTGGGGATCTCGATCCCGAGGTCGTCCAGCGCCAGCGTGGTCGCCGCGCCGGGCTCGGCCCCGGCGTCGGTGGCATCCACCGCGACCCCGACGATCCTGCATCTGCAATCCAATCTCGTCGGCACCGCGATGACGCTGCCGCCGCCGTTGGACAAGGCCGCCGGCGTGTCGTTGCCGACCACCGTCGACACGCCCTTGCCGCTCGGCAGCGGCGATGTGCGGGTCGCGCTCGGCAACACCCTGGCGCTGCGCGCGCGCACCACCAACGGCAAGACCGGCGTACGCGTGCAACTGGGCAGCAACCGGGTCGACGAGGCGCCGCCGACCAGCGGCCTGATCGCCACCGGCCGCGCCAACACGCTCGAGGCGATCGATTGGATCGCGATCGCGCATGGCGGCGGATCCGGCGAGGGCGTGGCCTTGCAACGCATCGACGTCACCGCGCAACGCCTGCAATTGCTCGGCGGCGTGTTCCCGAATACGCGGGTGATCGTCGCGCCGGCCGCGCGCGGCGCCACCGCGGTGCGCGCCGAGGGCGCCGCGCTGGAAGGCGCGCTGATGGTGCCCGGCGGGGAGGGCGGCGCGATCGCCGGAAAGTTCGCGCGGTTGCACTGGCGTTCGGGCGCGACGCCGAACGCACCGGTCAACGCCGGCGCCAACGGCGTCAACGCGGCCACCGCCGCGGCCGCGAATACCGTGCAAGCCGCGGCGCAGCCGGCGCCGGATGCGGCGATGGACCCGGCCAAGATTCCGGCGTTGAATCTGGACATCGCCGATCTGCGTTTCGGCGACGCCGCGCTCGGCGCCGCCAGCCTGCGCACGCGGCCGACGCCGGCGGGTATGCGCATCGATCAATTCAGCGCGCGCGGCAACAAGCAATCGATCGAGGTCAGCGGCGATTGGACCGGACGCGGCGCGGCCGCGCGCACCCATCTGAGCGTCGCGCTCGACAGCGGCGACGTCGGCGGCTTGCTCGGCGGTTTCGGCCTGGGCGGTCAGATCGGCGGCGGCAAGGGCAAGGCCAAGCTCGATGCCGGCTGGCCCGGCAGCCCGGCGGGTTTCGCGTTGGGGACGCTGGAGGGCAGTTTGAGCCTGGACGTGCGCGACGGCCGCCTGATCGAGATCGATCCGGGCGCGGGCCGGATGCTCGGTTTGCTCAGCGTGGCCCAACTGCCGCGGCGCTTGACCCTGGACTTCCGCGACCTGTTCTCCAAGGGCTTCGCCTTCGATCGGGTCGGCGGCACGGTGCGCTTCGGCAACGGCAGCGCGCGCAGCGACGATCTGGTGATCGACGGCCCGGCCGCCAATATCTCCATCCGCGGCGCCACCGACCTGCGCGCGCAGAGTTACGACCAGACCATCGAAGTGCGGCCCAAGGCCGCCAACGTGCTGACCGCGGTCGGCGCGCTCGCCGCCGGGCCGATCGGCGCGGCGATCGGCGCGGCCGCCAATGCGGTGCTGCAGCGGCCGCTGGGCAGCCTGGCGTCCAAGACGTACCGGGTCACCGGGCCGTGGAAAGAACCCAAGGTCGAGGTGGTCACGCGTGAGCAGACCCGATTGACGCCGAAGACGCCGCCGCCGGAGGGCTGAGTCGGCTGCGGGGGGCATGCCCGCGGATCGGTCGGGTCTTGATTCACGCGGGCGGCTTGCGGCGGCGCGGCTTGCGCCGGTCGGGGCTGAAAGCCCCTCCCACAATAGATTTCGCCGCCACGAGGTATTTTGTGGGAGGGGCCTTCAGCCCCGACCGCGCGACCACCCGATCGCGGTGGCCCGCCGATTCCAACGCCATACACGGCTCGCGCCCCGATTGCGCAAGCCCAACCCATTGATCGGCCGCGCCGCCGCCACCATTTCCTTGTTCAGCCGCGTTATCGCGCCGCAGGTCCGGGAATCCGCCGGACAGGCGCGCGCCGGCCGCCTAAGATGACCCTTCCACGCCGCCACGGTTCCGACATGACCCTACCGATCCAGATCGCCGAATCCCGCCTTCTTCTGCCCGCCGGGCTCGACGCCGGCGGCCTGGAGCGCAGCTTCGGCACCTTGCTGGGGCCGGGCATCGATTTCGGCGATCTCTACTTCCAGCATTCGCGCCGCGAAAGCTGGAGCGTGGAGGACGGCATCGTCAAGGACGGTTCGCACTCGATCGAGCAGGGCGTCGGCGTGCGCGCGATCAGCGGCGAGAAAACCGGTTTCGCTTATTCCGACGAGATCAACAGCGACGCCTTGCTCGGCGCGGCCAAATCGGCGCGCGCGATCGCCCGCGAAGGCAACGCGCAGCAAACGCGTTCGCTGGTGCGCGGCGGTGGCCGTTCGCTGTATCCCAGCGACGATCCGATCGATTCGATCGCCAACGAAACCAAGGTCGAAGCACTGCGCAAGCTCGACAAACTGCTGCGCGCGGCCGATCCGCGGGTCCAGCAGGTGATGGTCAGCCTCAGCGGCGGCATCGACACCGTACTGGTCGCGCGCAGCGACGGCGTGCTCGCCGCCGACGTGCGCCCGCTGGTGCGCCTGAACGTGCAAGTCATCGTCGAACAGAACGGCCGCCGCGAGAGCGGTTACTCCGGCGGCGGCGGACGCTACAGCTACGCCGAACTGCTCGGCGGCGACAAGCCCGAGCGGCTTGCGCGCGAGGCGCTGCGTCAGGCGCTGGTGAATCTGGAGGCGATCGACGCGCCGGCCGGCGTGATGCCGGTGGTGCTCGGTTCGGGTTGGCCCGGCGTGCTGTTGCACGAAGCGGTCGGTCACGGCCTGGAAGGCGATTTCAATCGCAAGGGCACGTCGGTCTATGCCGGCCGCATGGGCCAGCGGGTGGCGTCCAAGGGCGTGACCATCGTCGACGACGGAACCTTGGAAGGCCGCCGCGGTTCGCTCAACGTCGACGACGAAGGCACGCCGACCAACTGCACCACGCTGATCGAAGACGGCGTGCTGGTCGGTTACATGCAGGACACCCTCAACGCGCGCCTGATGGGCATGGAGCCGACCGGCAACGGCCGCCGCGAATCCTTCGCGCACTTGCCGATGCCGCGCATGACCAACACCTACATGCTGGCCGGCACCCACGATCCGGAAGAGATGATCCGCTCGGTGAAAAAGGGCCTGTACGCGGTCAATTTCGGCGGCGGCCAGGTCGACATCACCAGCGGCAAATACGTGTTCTCGGCGACCGAGGCGTATCTGATCGAAGACGGCAGGATCACCGCGCCGGTCAAGGGCGCGACCTTGATCGGCAACGGCCCGGAGACCATGCAGAAGGTCAGCATGATCGGCCACGACCTGGCCCTGGACGAAGGCGTGGGCGTGTGCGGCAAGGACGGGCAGAGCGTTCCGGTCGGCGTGGGCCAGCCGTCGCTGTTGATCGATGGGTTGACGGTGGGCGGCACCAGCGCGTGATGCGGGGCCTCGGCTTTTCCCTTCTCCCGCTTGCGGGAGAAGGTGGCCCAAAGGGCCGGAAGAGGGCGCGCGGAGTAACGAATTACGGCGCGACCTTGTGTGCCCTCACCCCAACCCCGCCCCGGCCCGAACGCATAGCGTTCGGGCGTTCACGGACGCGCGAGCCAATGGCTCGCAAGCGGCGTGCGTTCACCCCGCAAGCGGGAGAGGGACTAAAGGCAGCAGGCGAAAATCATTCTTGTTCGTCGTCGAACTCGTCGTCGCCCGCTTCATTCGCCCCCAACATCACCGTACGCAACTCGCGATACAACTCGCGGAACGAATGCGGCGGCTTGTTGCGCTTGCGCTCTTCCAGCGTATTGCGCGCCAGTTGGCGCAGACGCTGGCGGTCGGCGGTCGGGTACTCGGTGAGGAAATCCGCCAGGGCGCTGTCGCCGTCGATGAGCAAGCGCTCGCGCCATTGCTCGATCCGATGCATCGCGGCGATCTCGCGCCGTGCGGTTTCGCCGTTTTCGTCCAGCGCATCGCGCAGCGCGTCCATCGCCGCTTCGTCCTCGCGGCGCATCTGCTTGGCCAGGAACGCCAGCTGGCGCTTGTGCGCGACGTGCGCAGTGATGCGCTTGCAGTCGCGGATGTGCGGCAACAGCGCTTCGGGCACCGGCAGCTTGGCCAGCTGGGCCTCGGTCAGCGACACCAGTTTTTCGCCCAGGGCCAACGTTTCCAGCGCTTCGCGCCGGTTCTGGCTCCGGCTGGGGCTCAGGAATTCGCCGGTTTCCTCGTCTCTGCCGCGCATCGCAAAACACCTCTATAGCCTGCAAACTGAACATTACGACGGCGGCGCCACGGCGCCGCACACCACTAGGATAAGCCATTGAACGCGTCAGCCCTCAGCCAGGCCGCTCCGGCCCATACATTCGCCGACCCCGAAGCGCGTCTGGACGCGCTGTCCGACCTGTCCCAGCGCCTGCTCGCGGCCGCGCGCGCGCGCGGCGCGACCCAGGCCGAGGTCTCGTGCTCGGAGGAGACCGGCCTCAACGTGAACGTGCGCATGGGCGAGGTGGAAACGGTCGAATCCACCCGCGATCGCGGCATCGCCGTGACCGTCTATTTCGGCCAGCGCAAGGGCAGCGCCAGCACCGCCGATCTGCGCGAAGAAAGCCTGGAATCCACGGTCGAACAGGCCTGCGCGATCGCCCGCTACACCGAGGACGACAGCGCCGCCGGCCTGGCCGAGGCGACCCTGATGGCCACCGATCTGCGCGATTTCGATACCTGGCACCCCTGGTACATCGACGCCGACCGCGCGATCGAACTGGCCCTGGCCAGCGAGGCGGCCGGCCGCGAATTCGACGCGCGCATCGAGAACTCCGACGGCGCCTCGGTCGGCACCGGCTGCAGCCTGGGCGTGTACGCCAACTCGCACGGCTTCGTGGGCCGCGAGCGCAGCAGCCACCACAGTCTGGGCTGCGCGCTGATCGCCGGTCGCGGCGACAGCATGCAGCGCGACGGCTGGTACACCTCGGCGTTGATCGCCGACGAACTCGAATCGGCAGCCAGCGTCGGCCGCAAGTCGGCCGAGCGCACGATCGCGCGACTGGCGCCGCGGCAATTGACCACCGGCGAATACCCGGTGCTGTTCGCCGCCGAAAGCGCGCGTTCGCTGGTCGGCCACCTGCTCGGCGCGATCAGCGGCGGCGCCTTGTACCGGCGCGCGAGTTTCCTGGTCGACAGCGTCGGCACGCAACTGTTTCCGTCGTGGTTCCGCATCGAGGAACAACCGTTTCTGCATCGCGGGCTGCGCTCGACCTCTTACGATGCCGAAGGCGTGGCCACGCGCGAATCGGCGCTGATCGAAGGCGGTGTGCTGCAGCATTACCTGCTCGGCAGTTACTCCGCGCGCAAGCTCGGCTTGCAGACCACCGGCAACGCCGGCGGCGTGCACAATCTGCAGGTCGCGGCCAACGCCGGCGACTTCGCCTCGATGCTGCAGCAGATCGGCCGCGGCCTGTTGGTCACCGAGCTGATGGGGCAGGGCGTCAACGCGGTCACCGGCGATTACTCGCGCGGCGCGGCCGGTTTCTGGATCGAGGACGGCGAAATCCAGTACCCCGTCGACGGCATCACCATCGCCGGCAATCTGCGCACGATGTTCCAGGCCATCGAAGCGGTCGGCACCGACGTGGATTACCGCTCGCATGTGCGCACCGGTTCGATCCTGGTCGGCCGTATGACGGTGGCGGGCGAAAGCGCGGAAGATTGATCGTGCGTGGACGAGCGACGCGCGGTTCGATCGCGAACGCGTTCGGCCGATGAAGCTCCGTTCGATTTCTCGAAATGCGACATCGGCGCCTGAACGGGCGTCGATTGTTGTCAACCTGCGAGGTGCGCGTCCGTTTCCGGGGATATCTTATTGTCCCGGAGAACCCGATGAGCGCAAGCAAAGCCACTGCTGCCAATCGTTTCGGACTCGGCGCGCGCCCCGGCGAGATCGATGGCGGCGGCGACGGGCGTGAGATTCTGCTCGCGCAATTGCGGCAACCCGTATCGCTGAGCGCATTCGACGGTCTGCCCGGCAGTGCGGCGATCATGCGCAACGAGTACGAACTGCAACGGCTCAGGCGCGCAAGCGATGCGATGAGCACGCCGCAGGCCGCCGCCGCGCCGGCCGGCACGGACGGCATGGCCGCCCCGGCGATGGACGCACGTCGCGGCAACGGCGAGGCTCAGCCCATGCCGGCCGTCGCCGATCCCGCCGCCGACAAACTCCGCGAGATGCGCAAGCAGCAGCTCAACGAATTCGGCGCGCGTTATCGCCATGCCGCGCGCACGCCGGCGCCGTTCGTCGAACGTCTGGCCCAGTTCTGGTCCAACCATTTCGCGGTGTCCATCGACAAGTCCAGCGCGAGCCGGTATGCGGCGTCGATGGAGCGCGAAGCGATCCGGCCGCACGTGACCGGACGTTTCGAAGACATGTTGTTCGCCGTGGAAACCCATCCGGCGATGCTGCGTTATCTCGACAACACGGTATCCATCGGCGATGCCTCGCGCGCGGCGCGCAAGGCCGAACTCACGAACCGTCGCAAGCGCGGGCTCAACGAGAACCTCGCGCGCGAGATCCTGGAACTGCATACCCTAGGCGTGGACGGCGGCTATCGCCAGAACGATGTGACCGAACTGGCGCGGGCGATCACCGGCTGGAGCACGCTGGGGCCGAACGAAACCCAATCCGACGATCCGTTCGCGTTCCGCGTCAACGCGCACGAACCCGGCGCGCGGCATGTGCTGGGCCGCGACTACGCCGAAGGCGGATTGGAGCAAGGGCGCGCGGTACTGGCCGACCTGGCCCGGCATCCGGCCACCGCGAAGCATCTGAGTTTCAAGCTGGCGCGCCATTTCGTCGCCGACGAACCGCCGCCGGCCTTGGTCGAGGCCATGGCCAAGGCGTACCTGCGCAGCGACGGCGACTTGCGCGCGCTCTACGCCAGCCTGGTCGAAAGCCCGCTGGCGTGGAAACCCGATGCGCGCAAGTTCAAGACGCCGAACGATTTCGTGATCTCGGCGCTGCGCGCGGGCGAACTGCCGGTGGACAGCGACGCGCGCGCCCTGGTCGCGCTGCTCGCCAATCTCGGCCAACCCATATTCACCCCGCGCTCGCCGGCCGGTTTTCCCGATACCACCGCCGATTGGAGCAGCCCCGACGGTTTGTTCAAGCGGATCCAGGCGGCGCAATTGTTCGCCGATCGCGTCGATGCGAGCGGTTCCACTCCGTACGAGCGCGCGGTATCGGTGCTCGGCAGCGAAACGGTCAGCGGCGATTTCGCGATCGGCCTGCGCCGCGCCGGCTCGGCCAGCGACGGCTATTCGTTGCTGTTCGCCAGTCCCGCATTCCAGTGGAGAGCGTGACCGATGGAGGGGAATGAAATGATCGACGCTCAACGACGTGGCCTGTTGGCGGCGTTCGGCGCGAGCGCGCTGTTGACCTTGTTCCCCGGCGTGACTCGCGCGGCCACCGGACACGACACCCGGTTCCTGCTGGTGCTGCTGCGCGGCGGACTCGACGGCCTGCATCTGTTGCCCGCGTTCGGCGATCCGGCCTATGCGGCGTTGCGCGGCGACGGTGCGATCGCCGATCCGATCCGCATCGACAGCCAGTTCGGCCTGCACCCGGCGATGCAGCAGGCGGCGGCGATGTATCGCGCCAAGCAGTTGTTGCCGATCGTCGCGATCGCGCCGCCGTACCGTCAGCGTTCGCATTTCGATGCGCAAGATTGCCTGGAGAACGGCACCGCCACGCCGAACGGCGCGCGCGACGGCTGGCTCGGCCGCTGCGTGCGCGCGCTGCCCGGCGATTCCGCGCTCGCGGTGGCGGCGGTGATGCCGTTGGCGCTGCGCGGCAGCGATCGCGCCAGCAACTGGTCGCCGCCGCTGTCGAAGAAGGTCGACCCGTTGTTGCTGCAGCAATTGCAGCCGCTGTACGCGGCCGATCCGCGGCTCAACGAACTGTTCGAGCGCTCGACCCAGACCGCGGCGATGCGGCGCGAAGGCAAGGGCGCGTTCGCGCTGCCAGAAGCGATGCGCGTGGCCGCGCAGCGCATGGCCGTGGCCGACGGTCCGCGCATCGGCTTCGTCGAGGACAGCGGCTGGGACACTCACCGCAACCAGGCGCCGCTGCTGCAGCGCAAATTGGCCCAGCTCGACGAGGGCCTGGCCAATGCGCGCGACGGATTCGGTGCGGCATGGTCGCGCACGGTGGTCGTGGTGGTCACCGAGTTCGGCCGCACCGCGGCGATCAACGGCACCGGCGGCACCGATCATGGCACCGGCGCCGTCGCTCTGTTGTGCGGCGGCGCGGTGGGCGGCGGCCGCATCGGCGGCGATTGGCCGGGGCTGGCGCCGGCGCAGCTCAACGAAGGCCGCGATGTGCGCGCCACCAGCGATCTGCGCGCCTTGTTCAAACGCGTGCTGATCGAACACGTCGGGCTGGCCGATGCGGCGGTGGAGTCGAAGGTGTTTCCCGGCAGCCGGGCGGTCGCGCCGATGCAGGGCCTGCGTCTGACCTGAACGCCGCTGCCCGGTGCTCGATACCGACGATGCGGTAGCGCATTGTCATGACCCTCGCGGGCGACCGGGACCGAAGCGTTTCCGACATATCCGAGCGCATCGCGTGGCCGGAATCGTGCCCTCCCTACGTGGACCGGGGGCGGTAAAACTTGCGCGTCGGCATTGTTATTCTGTGATGAATAAAGGTTTATGATGCCCGCAAGGGAGCCGGGCCACGGGCGCGGCTACTTGCACCGACACCATCCAACACGTAGGGGAAGCGTAATGAACGATATCAGTCAGGACGAGAAGACTTGGGGCATGCTGGCTCATCTGAGCACGTTGGTCGGTTTGCTCATTCCCTTGGGCTCGGTGCTGGGGCCGCTCGTAGTGTGGCTGATCAAGAAGGACACCATGCCCTTCGTCGCCGACCAGGGCAAAGAAGCGCTGAACTTCAACATCACCGTGCTGTTGGCGATCATCGTCAGCGTGGTGCTCAGCATCGTGCTGATCGGTTTCCTGCTGATGGCCGTGGTCGGCATCGGCTGGCTGGTGCTGACCATCATGGCTGCGCTCGCCGCGAACAAGGGTGAGGAATACCGTTATCCGTGGACGCTGCGTCTGGTCAAGTAAGACGCGCGCCATGACAAGAAAAAAGCGGGCTTCGGCCCGTTTTTTTTGTTTTGGAATAGCGCGCGACAATTGCGGAGCGCGGATCCGCCTCGTATTTCGGCAACGCGGTAACGCGTTGCTCACGCCAGACGTCGGACCTGCACAGCATTCGACGCGAATACGTGCGTCGCTTCGCTTCCGACTCAACGATCGCGTTCGATCGCCAGCCGTCCCAGCGCGCGCAGCGCGGCGGCGCGTTCGCCGAACGGCTCCAGCGCCTGCGTCATCGCCTGCGCGAGTTCGCTCAGCCGCGCGCGCGAATCGTCCAGGCCGATCAGCGCGGGGAAGGTCGATTTGTCCTGGGCGATGTCCTTGCCGGCGGTCTTGCCGAGGGTCTGGCTGTCGCCTTCGATATCCAGGATGTCGTCGCGCACCTGGAACGCCAGGCCCAGCGCCTGCGCGTAACGGTCCAGCGATTCCAGCGCGGACAGATCGGCGCCGCCGCACAAGGCGCCCATCCGCACCGACGCGCGGATCAGCGCGCCGGTCTTGAGCGAATGCAGGCGTTCCAGCGCGGCCACATCGAGCCGCACGCCGGCGCCGGTGGCGTCGATGTCGAGCGCCTGGCCGCCGCACATGCCGGCCACGCCCGCGGCCTGGGCCAGGGTGCGCAGCAGATCGACCCGGATCGGATCGGCGACCTGGGTGTCGGCGAGCACGCCGAAGGCCAGCGATTGCAGCGCGTCGCCGGCCAGGATCGCGGTGGCTTCGTCGAAGGCCACGTGCACGGTGGGTTGGCCGCGACGCAGTGCGTCGTCGTCCATCGCCGGCAGATCGTCGTGCACCAGCGAGTAGGCGTGGATGAATTCGACCGCCGCGGCCGGCGCGTCGAGCACCACCGGTGCGACTTCGAACAACGCGCCGCTGGCGTAGACCAGCAGCGGGCGCATGCGCTTGCCGCCGAGCAGCACCGCATGGCCCATGGCCTGATGCAGCCGGCGCGGTTCGGCGTCGGTGGCCGGCAGCGCGTGCGCGAGAGCGGCGTCGGCGCGTTCGCGCCACTCGCTGAGAATACGGTCGAGCATGAGCGGATCGGGCCTCGGTGAGCCGGACGGAGCGGGGCGGGCCATGGGTCAGCGCACGCTCGCGCAGGCTGTCGTGACACCGGCTGTCGCGGCGCGACCGGCGGACGGGTCAGGCATCGACTTCGCTGCCGGGCGGACCGGCATTGCCGAACGGTTCGGCGCTGCCCGGTTCCTGCGGGTCGGTGAGCAGGCGCACGCGCAACTCGGCCTGCTCCAGCGCGGTCTGGCAGCGGCGGTACAGCCCGACGCCGCGTTCGTAGGCAGCGAGGGAATCTTCCAGGCTCATCTCGCCGTGTTCCATTTTCTCGACCAACTGTTCGAGCGCGTCCAGCGATTGCTCGAAATCGGCGACCGGCGAGGCTTCTGTGGTGGCGGCTTCTGTGGTGGATTTACGGGCCATGGGAGAAGTGTGAGCCGGGGGGCGGGCGGGGTCAATGCGTGGACGCGGGCACGAATGCGACAGAGCGTCGCGGGGCTTGTGCCGTCGGTTGCGCGGGGCGCTGCGGTGGCGCGGTCGCGGCTCGCGCCGCTCCTACAGTCGGATTGCGCGGTTTCGGTCTCGCCTTGTAGGAGCGGCGCGAGCCGCGACCTCGTTCACGCGCACATGGCGCAAGCACCGATCGCTACGACACCCATTCCAATCGCGCCCCGCGTTCGCGCAGCCAGGCGTCCATCCGCGCCGAATACAGCAGATCGCCCGCCGCCAGCAGTTCGCCGTCCGACGACGAGAGCAGCGGCAAGCGCAGGCGCTCCCACGGCGGCACGCCCAGTTCCTGCAGCGCGTGCTTGAGCGCGTGACGGTGCGTGCGGCCGGGCAGGGCGATGCGTTCGCCTCCGCGCCGCGCGTGCGCCACGCAGGGCATGTCGAAAGCGTCGGCGCCGTCCAACCGCCATTGGCCGCCGTCGGGCAACGACAGCGGTTCGCGGCCGTCCCAGTCGTGGTTCCAGTCCTTGGGCAGGGCCGGACGCAACGGTTGTGCATGCAGCAGATCGCGCCAGGCGCGGATCACCGCGCCGTGCCAGACGAATTGCGCTTCGGCGTCGGCGCGAGCCGACAGCAGTTCCGATTCGATCCGCAGCACGCCCTGCGCCGGCAATGGCGGCAGATCGAGCGCGGCGATCCAGCGACGCAGCACGCGCGCGCGTCGCGCCTGCGGCAGCGCGAGCAGGGCCGAGCGCGACAAGGCCTGCGGATCCAGGCTGCGGGTCTGAGCGAGCGCGAGCGCATCGTCGGCGTCGAGCAAGCCGCTGGCCTGGCCGCTCAGTTCGGCCGACACGGCGAAGGCGGCATCGGCCTGCGGCCAGCGTTCGCGCAGCAGCGGCAACACCCGATGGCGCAGGAAATTGCGGTCGTAGCGCTGCTCTTGATTGCTGGGATCGTCGATCCAGCGCAAGCCATGCCGATGCGCGTAGGCCTCCAGCGCGGCGCGCGGCAGATCCAGCAACGGCCGCCATAACTGTCCGCGGCCGCAGTCGCGCCAGCGCCGCATCGCCGCCAATCCATCGGGACCGGAGCCGCGCAACAGCCGCAGCAGCAGGGTTTCGGCCTGATCGTCGCGGTGATGCGCCAGCGCCAGCACTTCGTTCTCGCCCAGGCCGGCCTCGAACGCGGCATGGCGCGCGCGCCGCGCCGCGGCCTCGGGGCCGTCGCCGCCGTCGCGCGCAACCGATACCGGCGAAACGCTCAGTTCCAGACCATGAGCGTCGCAGAATTCCCGGCAATGCCGCGCCCAATCGTCGGCCTGCGGGTGCAGTCCGTGATGGATATGCCAGGCCCGCAGCCCGCGTTCGCGGCGTCGCGGCGAGGCCGCCAAAGCGTGCAGCAGCACGGTCGAGTCCAGGCCGCCGCTGTAGCCCACCCACAGCGGCGCATCCGGCGCTTGCGCCAGGGCCCGGGTGATCGCATCGCTGTCTGATACGGACATGCGCGCATGTTGCCACGGCGGCGGGACGCAGCAACCCATGCGTGATGCTGCATCGGGCGCGGGCCGGCACTACCTTGATCCGCAATCGCCCCTCGCAGAGATTCCACCGTGTCCCGGCTTTTCGCCCCGCTTTCGCAACGATCCCTGACCCTGCGCAACCGCCTGGTGGTGTCGCCGATGTGCCAGTACTCGGCGGTCGACGGGCTGCCGAACAACTGGCATCTGGTGCATCTGGGCAGCCGCGCGGTCGGCGGCGCGGGCCTGGTCATGACCGAGGCCAGCGCGGTGTCGCCGGAGGGCCGCATTTCCGCTGCCGATACCGGTCTGTGGAACGCCTCGCAGGCCGAGGCCTGGCATCGGATCACCTGTTTCCTGCGTGCGCGCGAAGCCGTGGTCGGCGTGCAGCTCGGCCACGCCGGGCGCAAGGCCAGCGTCGAACCGCCGTGGTTGGGCGGCAACGCGGTGCTGCCGCAGGAGGGCGGCTGGTTGCCGGTGGCGCCGTCGCCGCTGGCGTTCCGCGAAGATTTCGCCGAGCCGCGCGAACTGCAGCCGATCGAGATCCGCACCGTGGTCGACGATTTCGCCGCCGCGGCGCAGCGCGCGCTGGATGCGTGTTTCCAACTCGTCGAGATCCATGCCGCGCACGGCTATTTGTTGCATCAGTTCCTCTCGCCGTTGTCGAACCGGCGTAAGGATCGTTACGGCGGCAGTTTCGAAAACCGCACGCGCTTGCTGCGCGAAGTGCTGGCCGCGGTGCGCGAGGTGTGGCCGGAGCGGTTGCCGTTGTGGCTGCGCATTTCGGCGACCGATTGGGCCGATGGCGGTTGGGATATCGAACAGAGCGTGGAGCTGGCGCGGGTCGTCAAGGCGCTGGGCGTGGATTTGATCGACGTGTCCAGCGGCGGCCTGGTGCCGCATGCGCGGATTCCGGCCGAGCCGAATTATCAGGTGCCGTTCTCCGCGCGCATTCGCCGCGAAGCCGGTATCGCCACCGGCGCGGTGGGCCTGATAACCCAGGCCGCGCAGGCCGAGAAGATCGTCGAGGCCGGCGAGGCCGACGTGGTGCTGCTTGCGCGCGAGTTGTTGCGCGACCCGTACTTCCCGCATCGCGCCGCGCGCGAGTTGGGCGCGGCGATGCATGTGCCGGAGCAGTATCAGCGGGCTTGGGGTTGATATCGCGATTGCGGGAAAAGCGTTGGGCCTGAAGGCCCTCCCACAAAAGACTTCGTGCTTTAAGGCTCTTTCGCAGAGTCTTCGTGCCCGAAGGGTTTCTCAGAACAGCGATCGAACGAAGCAGCAACCGACAGTCTGAAGTCTTTTGTGGGAGGGCATTCAGGCCCGACGCTTTGCTCCCCGGTCGCGTTGCCGCTTCACGATCTGGGTCGGCAAACCCCGATACGCATGTTCGCCGGAGGCCGCAGCGCGTCTAGCGCCAAGCCGGCGCTGTCCACAAGCAACGCATAGCGCCGCGCGAATCTGCCCGGCTCGCAAGCCGGATCGTGCGACTTGCCGCGCATCGCAACCAACAGCGCGATCAGCTCGCGCGTTTGCAATGCCTCCACCGGCTGCGCGAAGTAGCGCTTGGCCGCCGCATCGATGCCGCGTACCGGCGCGCCGTTTTCGTCGATGCCGAAGGACGCCTGTTCGAGCGCGTAATCGATGAGCTGCTCGCCGCTGCGTTCGCGGCTCAGCCGGATGCTGAGCGCGGCGTTGGTCAAATGCCAGAGCGATATCCGGCGTCGTTGCGGCAGCAATCGCATCTGCAGGTGGCTTGCGACGCGGTCGCGCAGCAGACGGCCCGCGAGCGCGCGCGTGTTGCCGTTGGGCTCGGTGAGGGTATCGATGACGAAACCGACCGGATTGCTCGGGCGTACTTCGATAGGGCCTGTGCCGCCGACCTCGAGCGTCCAGTACAACTGCCGCAGCGGCTCGGAGTAAGCGCGCTGCGCTTGCGGCAGCTGTTCGGGAATTCCGCGCAGCCCGTACCAGTACAAGCCGTAGATCAGCGCCAGCAGCAGGGTCGCGAGAACGACCAGCACCCCTGCGATGTATTTGAGCAGGACGTCCATGTCTGCGATGTCCGATTAGGTGCGCTCAAGCCGCCTCGTACGCCCCATATCCACGCAACCGCTCATACCGCCGCTGCAACAACTCATCGCTCGGCACGCCTTCCAGCGCATCGAGTTCGTTGAGCAGCACGGCCTTCAGACGCGTGGCCATCTGTTTGGGATTGCGATGCGCGCCGCCGATCGGCTCGCGCACGATCTTGTCGATCAGGCCCAACTCGAACAGGCGCTTGGCGGTCAGGCCGAGTTGTTCGGCCGCGTCCTTGGCTTTCTCGGCGGTCTTCCACAGGATCGAGGCGCAGCCTTCCGGGGTGATCACCGAGTAGGTGCTGTATTCGAGCATCAAGGTGCGGTCGCCCACGCCGATGGCGAGCGCGCCGCCGGAACCGCCTTCGCCGATCACGGTGCAGATCACCGGGATCTTGAGTTCGGCCATTTCCAGCAGGTTGCGCGCGATGGCTTCGGACTGGCCGCGTTCTTCGGCGTCGATGCCGGGCCAGGCGCCGGCGGTGTCGATGAAGGTCAGCAGCGGCAGGCGGAAACGTTCGGCCAGCTTCATCAGGCGCAACGCCTTGCGGTAGCCCTCCGGACGCGGCATGCCGAAGTTGCGCTTGATCTTGCTCTTGGTGTCGCGGCCCTTCTGGTGGCCGACGATCACCACGCTGCGCCCGGCGATGCGCGCCAGGCCGCCGACGATGGCGGTGTCGTTGGCGAAGGCGCGGTCGCCGGCCAGTTCCTGGAACTCGTCGCACGTCACCCGGATGTAGTCGAGCGTGTACGGCCGGGCCGGGTGGCGGGCCAATTGCGAGATCTGCCAGGACGACAGGTCGCGGAAGATCTGCGCGGTGCGCAGGCGCAGCTTATCCTGCAGGGCGTGGATTTCGGCGTCGATGTCGACCGCCGGGCCGCTGCTGGCGTGGCGCAGTTCCTGGATTTTGGCTTCCAGGTCGGCGATGGGCTGCTCGAAGTCGAGGTAATTCGGATTCATTCGGGGGCCGTGAGCCTTGGTCAACCGACAGTCTAGCCCAGTGGGGCGGACCGTACCGAGGGGGATGGCGGAGTCTGGAGGAGAGCTGGGTCAAATGGTTTCTCCCGCGTATGGGAGAAATCAGAGTGCTTGGGGATTTTGGCGCGGGACGATGTCGGCGATGCCGGATCCAGCGGGCCCTCACCCCAGCCCTCTTCCGCAAGCGGGAGAGGGAGAGGGAGCGAAGAGCGCGTGGGCAGCGAGCGACGTGCGAGCGCTGCGTTTGCTGAATTCAGGCCGATCAGCTCCTTCTCCCGCTTGCGGGAGAAGGTCGGGATGAGGGCGCTTTTGCTTAGTTAGCCCAGGGCTTGGACAGGCTCAGCTTGACCGCTTTCACGCCCGGCTGAGATCGAAGCATACCGACCAAGTCCGCATCCACCCGCACCGACTGCGGACCGTTGAGGTCGAGCATGCCGGCCGCGCCTTCGCGCAGCAGATCCAGGCGGATCGGGGTCGGGCCCGGGCGTTGCTTGGCCAGCAGCGCGTCCACGCGTTGCCAGGTGCCCGGCACGCGCAGGTCCAGGCGCAGCGCCAGGCGTTGCGCGTGTTTGGCGCAGACTTGCGCGTAATCCCAGCAACGCGCCGCGCGCAGGGCGAAGCCGCCGCTGAACGCGTCTTCGCGCAAGCCGCCCTGGATCACCAACAGGCGATCGCGCGCCAGCATCGAGGCGAACTCGCTGTAGGTTTCGGAGAAGAACGCGCACTCCAGGCGGCCGCGGCCGTCCTCGATCTGCACGAACATCTGGCTGTCGCCCTTCTTGCGGAATCCGACCACTTGTCCGGCGACGATCACTTCCAGTTCCGGGCGCCAGCCGCTGCGCGCGCTTTCCGGGCGTTTTTCCCAGATGCTTTCCAGCTCGCCCAGATCGGTGCCGACCAGGCTGCGCAATTCGTCGCGATACGGATCGAAGGGATGCCCGCTGAGGTAGTGGCCCAGGGTTTCGCGTTCGCCGTGCAGGATCTGGCTCAACGGCCATTCGTTGGCTTCGGGCAGATCCAGATGCAAGGCCGGCGCGGCGGTTTCGAAGCCGCCGAACAACGAGACCTGGCCGGCCGCGCGTTCCTTGGCCAACTGGTCGGTGACCTTGAGCACTTCGGGCAATTGCAGCATCAAGCTGGCGCGGTTGCGGCCCAGACCGTCGAGCGCACCGGCGTGGGTCAGCGCTTCCAGCGCACGGCGGTTGAGCTTGCCGGTGTCCACGCGCTTGCAGAAATCCAGCAGATCGGCGAACGGGCCGGCGCGGCGCGCCTCGACGATCGACTCGCACACGCCGCGGCCGACGCCCTTCACCGCGCCGATGCCGTAGCGGATGGTGTTGGCGTCGATCGCCTCGAACATGTATTCGGATTCATTGACGTGCGGCGGCAGCACGGTGATGCCCATGACCCGCGCTTCGTCGAGGAAGTTGACCACCTTGTCGGTGTTGTCCATGTCCGACGAACAGGTCGCGGCCATGAACTCGGCGCCGTAGTGGCGCTTGAGCCAACCGGTCTGGTACGCGACCAGCGCGTACGCGGCCGAGTGCGACTTGTTGAAGCCGTACTCGGCGAACTTCTCCATCAAGTCGAAGATCGGGCTGGCCTGCCTGGCCGGAATATTGCGCTCGGCGCAGCCGGCTTCGAACTTGGCGCGCTCCTTCGCCATTTCCTCCGGTTTCTTCTTGCCCATCGCGCGGCGCAGCATGTCCGCGCCGCCGAGCGTATAGCCGGCCAGGACCTGGGCGATCTGCATCACCTGTTCCTGGTAGACGATGACGCCGTAGGTCGGCGACAGCACCGGTTCCAGGCTGTCGTGCGGATAAGTGACTTCCGCGTTGCCGTGCTTACGGTCGACCCAGTCCTTGTCCATCCCCGAGCCCAGCGGGCCGGGACGGAACAACGCGGCCAGCGCGATGATGTCTTCGAAGGTGTCGGGCTTGGCGCGCTTGAGCAACTCGCGCATGCCGCGCGATTCGAACTGGAACACCGCGACGGTATCGCCGCGCGCGAACAGCTCGTAGGTGGGTTTGTCGTCGAGCTCCAGCGCGGTGATGTCGAGCGGGCTGCGCTCTTGTTCGTCTTTGCCTTCCTTCGCCCGGCGCTTGTTGATCGCCTTGACCGCCCAATCGATGATCGTCAGCGTGCGCAGGCCGAGGAAGTCGAACTTGACCAGGCCGACGGCTTCCACGTCGTCCTTGTCGAATTGGGTGACCGGGCTCTTGCCGCGGCCTTCGCCGTCGTGTTCGGCGAACAGCGGGCAGAAGTCCGACAGCGGGCTCGGCGCGATCACCACGCCGCCGGCGTGCTTGCCGGCGTTGCGGGTCAGGTCTTCGAGTTCGCGCGCCAGATCCAGCAGGTCGCGCACGTCGTCTTCGCTGCGGTAGCGCGCGATCAGATCGGCCGAGGCCAGCTCCGGATTCTTCGCCGCCGCTTCGGATTCGCCCAGCGCGTCGTCCAGGCTGATACCGAGCGTGAGCGGAATCAGCTTGGCGATGCCGTCGACGAAGCCGTACGGGTGGCCGAGCACGCGTCCGGCGTCGCGCACCACCGCCTTGGCGGCCATGGTGCCGTAGGTGATGATCTGCGAAACGCGGTCGCGGCCGTACTTGCGCGCGACGTAGTCGATGACTTCGTCGCGGCGGTCCATGCAGAAGTCGATGTCGAAGTCGGGCATCGACACGCGTTCGGGATTGAGGAATCGCTCGAACAGCAGGTCGTAGGGCAGCGGGTCCAGATCGGTGATGCCCAGCGCCCAGGCGACCAGCGAACCGGCGCCCGAACCGCGGCCCGGGCCCACGGGAATGTCGTGGTCCTTGGCCCAGTTGATGAAGTCCGCGACGATCAGGAAGTAACCGGGGAACCCCATCTTGATGATGACGTCCAGCTCGGTTTCCAGACGCGCGTCGTAGATCTCGCGGGTCTTGCCCGGCGCGATCGGATTTTTTTCCAGGCGCTTGATCAGGCCTTCGCGCGATTGCGCGCGCAGCCACGACTCGATGGTGTGATCGCTCGGCGTGGGAAACGCCGGCAGCGCGTATTCGCCGAGCTTGAGTTCGACGTTGCAGCGCTTGGCCAGCGCCAGCGCGTTGTCGATCGCGTCGGGCACGTCGGCGAACAGCGCGTGCATTTCCTCGCTGGACTTGAGGAACTGCTCGGCGCTGTAGTCGCGCGGACGCTTGGGGTCGTCGAGCACGCGGCCCGAGGCGATGCACACGCGCGCCTCGTGCGCCTCATAGCCTTCGGCGTCGATGAAGCGCGCGTCGTTGCTGGCGATCACCGGCAGGCCGCGCTTGCTGGAGGCCTGCAGGGCGAAGGCGTTGAAGGCGTCCTCGCCGTCGCGCTGGGAGCGGGTCAGTTCCAGATGCAGACGGTCGCCGAACACGCCCTGCCAGTCGACCAGCCAGGCGTGGGCGAGTTCATCGCGATTGCTCGCGGCCAGGCGGCCGGCCAGGCTGTGGCGGCCGGCGAGCGCGAACAGGCCTTGGTTGTCCTCGCGCAGCCATTCCGGACGCAACACCACGCCTTCGGTGCGGTGGCCTTCCATCCAGGCGCGGCTGAGCAGGCGCGACAGACTCAGGTAACCGCCGCGATCGCGGCACAGCAGGGTCAGGCGCGAAGCGGTTTCGTTGCCGTCGGCCAGATGCACGTCGGCGCCGAGGATCGGCTTGATGCCGGCGCCTTCGCAGGCTTTGTAGAACTTGACCGCGGCGAAAATATTGTCGACATCGGTCAACGCGACGGCGGGTTGGCCGAGCGCGACACAGCGCTTGACCAGATCGCCGATGCGGATCGTCGAGTCGGCCAGCGAGTACTCGCTGTGCAAGTGGAGATGAACGAATGGAGCGGACATGCGTACCGGTTCTGCGGCCGTGCCGATGGATACTCAAGCCGGGGACGGCTGGCGGCGTGCGAGCCGCATTGCAGGGTATCAGCCCGGCGGGCTGGGGCAAGCCTTGACAGCGCGGGAATGGCGGTCGCGGCGGAATCTCACCACGTTGCGAACAATCTTCGGGCGCTGTGGCTGACGGGGCCGCCACGGTGAGGGCGATGCATCAGGGGCGAGACGATCAGTGCGGGGCGTTCGCCATCGCCGCTCGCCGGTGCGTGCTTCGAGTCGTGGTGACGCGCGCCGTCGTGCGGTCGGATCCATGAGTGTTGCGGCAGTGCGCGGCGGCGCCGACAAGAGGGACGAGGTGGGCCGCAGTCGGCGATCGGAGCGGCCGATGCACGAAGGGAGTCCGCGGCGGAGCCTGCCTGCCGCGACAGACGAATTCCCGGCCGGCAGGGACCGGCCCGTCCGTCGTCGGTGAGGGTATTGCGGCGTGTGCGACATTTGTCGTATGTTTGCGACATCGGAAACAGGACCGCGCCCCGCCCATGATCCGCCCCTCGAACGCAGAGCTCGAACTGCTCAAATGCCTGTGGCGCCACGAAGCCTGCAGCGCGCGCGAACTGCATAACCACGTGGCGCCGTCGCTGGAGTGGTCGTACTCGTCCACCCGCAAGACGCTCGAACGCATGCTCGACAAGGGCCTGGTCGAGGAAACCAACTTGCACGGGCTCCACGTCTACCGCGCCGCGGTCGGCAAGGTCTCGACCCTGGCCGCGCTGAGCGCCGATTTCGCTCGCCGAGTGCTGGAGATCGACGGTCCGCTGCCGACCCAGGCCTTCGCCGACAGCCGTCTGCTCAGCGAGGACGAGATCGGAGAACTGGAGGCGCTGTTGCGCGGCGCGGAGCCGCACGATTCCAACCCGGACAAGCTCGCATGACGCTGCCCACGCCGAGCGCCTGGGCGCTGCACGCGGCCGCCTGCCTGCTGGCCGGCCTGTTGGCCTGGGCCGTGGGCGTGGGCCTGCACCGCGGGCTGCGCCTGTCGCACGCCGCGCGCGGTTACTGGCTGGGCGTGTGGGCGCTGGCTGCCGTGCCCGCGGTGTTGGCGATCGCATGGCAATGCGCGGCGCCGGCGCAAGCGGCCTGGCCGCTGCCGGTCGCGCTGCCGCTGCCGGCGATCGATGAATTGGCGGGAATGGCAACGGGCGCGTCGCAGGCGATGCGGACACCCGCCGCCAACCTGTGGATCTGGCTGGGGCCGGCGCTGGCGGCGTTGTATCTGAGCGGCGCGGCGATCGCTTCGCTGCGCTGGGCGCGCGGTGCGTTGGCGGTGGGCCGGATCGTGCGCGCCTCGGTTGCGTGCGATCCCGGTTCGCTGCCGGGCCCGCTCAGCGCGGCCGTGTATCGGCGCCTGCGCGGCCGTGGAGTTTCGTTGCGGGTGAGCGCTTTGCCGATCAGCCCGTTCGCGGTGGCGTGGCCGCGGCGCGCGATCGTGCTGCCGTCGGCGCTGCTCGCGCGGCTGAGCGATCGTCAGCTCAAGATGGTGCTGCGCCACGAGGCGGCGCATCTGGCTCAGCACGATCCGCAACGCGCCGCGTCGATGCGCCTGGTGGCGACGGTGTTCTGGTTCAATCCGTTTCTGGGTTGGATCGCCGATCGTGTGCAGTTGGCGGCCGAGTTGCGTTGCGACGCCGCGGCGATGGGCGCGGGCATCGGTGCGCGCCACGGCTATGCCCGCGCTTATTTGGAAACGGTGCGGTTGTCGGCCGCCGCGCCGATGCCGGCGCAGGTGGCGGCGTTCACTCGTCGCGATCCGGGCAATCACAAGCTGCGGATCGGCCACATGCTGCAAGGCGACACCCGCCGGCGCATGCCGGCGCCGCTGCGGCTTGCGTTGAGCGCGTTGGCGCTGTTGGCCGGCAGCGCATTCGCGGCGGTGCAACTCGGCGCGACCCAGCGCTCGGTTCCCGATGCATCGCCGGCGGTTTCGGCGATCGTGCAAGCCAAAGCGGCCGGCGACGAGATATCGCTGGACTCGGTCGACGCGGCGACGCCCGCGCGTACGATCGACTGGCGATTCCCGGTCGCCCAGCCGCGCATCATCAGCGCTTACGGCGCGCTCGGCGGTCCCTACGTGCGTCCGCATCGCGGTCTGGATTTCGCCGCCAAGCGCGGCACCCCGGTCTATGCGCCGGCCGACGCCACCGTCGTCGCGGCGACCGAGCGTTATCCCGGCGGCGCGCAATACGGCAAGGTGGTCGTGCTCGATCACGGTGGCGGTTGGCAGTCGTTGTACGCGCACCTGGACGGGTTCGACGTGACCGTCGGGCAACACGTGTCGGTCGGTACCCAGATCGGCCGCGCCGGCCGCAGCGGCAAGGTGACCGGGCCGCATCTGCATGTCGAAATGTTGTTCGACGGCCACCGTGTGGATCCGCAAACCTTGCTGCGATGAGCGGATAGCTTCTTCGCCGATGCCGATGCCGGCGCGCACGTCCGCGCCGCGCTGACCGCGCACATTTCATTCCCGCGTTTCCTGACACCCAGGAGGGCGGCGCTTGTCCGGCGCATGCCGCGGCCAGCGTCGGACGCGGCCACGTTTCGTCTCGACAAAGGAATCTGTCGCGTTCCATGACTATCGCCCGTATCGCCAATGCATTCGTTCCGAACGTTCGCGCCGCCAAGCCGCCGGGTCGCGCCTTGTTATGGGTCTGCATCCAGGCCGGCGTGATCGCCATGGCCATGGCCACGGCCGCGCGCACCGCCGCCGCGGCCGAGAACCCGCCCGCGCCGGTCGTCGATCTGCAGCAGGTGCAAGTGCGGGCCGAGCGCTACGATGCGCGCCGCGACGACACCGCCGCGCGCATGGTCGTGGCCAAGGACGAACTGCTGCGCTTCGGCGACAGTTCCCTGGCCGACGCGATCAAACGCCTGCCCGGGGTCAGCGTTTCCAGCGCCGCGCCGGGCGCGGCCGGCGCCATCAGTCTGCGCGGCATGGGCAAGGGCTATACCCAATTGCTCGTGGACGGACAGGCCGTGCCGCCCGGATTCGATCTGGGCTCGTTGTCGCCGGACATGGTCGAACGGATCGAAATCCTGCGCACGGCGACCGCCGACATGCGCGCCGAGGCGATCGCCGGCACCATCAACATCGTCCTGGCCAAGAGCGCGCGCGCCGATTCGCGCGAACTCAAGCTGAGCCTGGGCCAATCCGACGGCCAATCCACGCCCGGCATCCATTGGAGCCAGTCGCATCGCGGCGAGCACCGCGGCTACGCCTTGAACGCTTCATGGACGCGTCGCGAATTCGAAGTGCGGGAAACCGGAGTCGAAACCGGCCACGACGCGCGCGGCGTGCAGGAACTGCATCGCGACACCGATCTGCGCTTCAATGGATTCCGCGATGCCATGGCGCTGGCGCCCGGTTTCGACTTCACCTTGGACAACGGCGACACGCTGAACTGGCGCAGCGCCCTGGACGCGAGCAAGCTCAATCGCCGGGGCGATATCGCCTGGCGTACCCAGGCCGGACAGCAGTTGCAGCATGCGCGCTATCGCCAGATCACCGGCATGGAGGTCGCGCAGCTGCGCACGGAACTCGAATGGGGCCATCCGTTCGGCGAGTCGGCGAAGTTTACCGGCAAGCTCAATCTCGGCGGCAATCGCGAACGCTCGCGTTTCCGCGAGCAGGGTTACAGCGTCGACGGCGAACACAATCTCGACGACGTCACCGACGGCGCCTTGCGGGTTCGCAACATCGCGACCCACGGCAAGTACGCGTGGTCCGGCGGCGAGCGGCATACGCTGGAGGCCGGGTGGGAGGGCAGTCAGGACCGCCGGCGCGAATCGCGCGTGCAGCGCTTGCGCGGTTTCGACGGTGCGGCGGACAGCGTCAGCGATCTGTCGTTCGACGCGCGGATCCGGCGCATCGCGCTGTACGCGCAGGACGAGTGGACGGCGACGCCGCGCTGGTCGCTGTACCTGGGCGCGCGCTGGGAGCGCATCGAAACCTTCAGCGAAGGCGACCGTTTCGCCGCCATCCGCCATCGCGCCGGCGTGCTCTCGCCGGTGTTGCAGTCGCGCTGGAAGCTGTCGGGTTCCAAGGACCAGATACGCCTCGGGCTGAGCCGCAGTTATCGCGCGCCGGAACTGCGACTGTTGATTCCCCGGCCGTACACCTCGACCAATAACCGCGAACTCAATCCCGACCAGATCGGCAATCCGGCCTTGAAGCCCGAATTGGCCACCGGCCTGGATCTGGCCTACGAAAAGTACTGGGACGACGGCGCGATGTTCAGCCTGGGCGGGTATGCGCGCCGGATCGAAGCGGTGGTGCGCACGCAGACCGTCCGATCCGGCGATCGCTGGGTCGCCACGCCGGTCAACGGCGGCACCGCCACCGCCTGGGGCATCGAATTCGACAGCAAGTTCTCGCTCGCGCGATGGCTCGGCGTGCCCGGTTTCGACGTGAGTTTCAATCTGACCCGCAACTGGTCGCGCATGGACGACCTGCCCGGGCCCGACGATCGCATCGACAAGCAACCGCGGCTGATATCGAGCGTAGCCGCCGATTACCGCATCGACGATGCCTGGACGGTGGGCGCCAGTTACAGCTATCGCAGCGGCGGGCCGGTGCGCAGCGGACCGATGCAGATCGACAGCGAATCGGCGCGGCGCGAACTGGATATGTACGGCTTGCGGCGGCTGTCGCCCAAATCCAAGCTGCGCTTGAGCGCGGGCAATGTGTTGCGGCAACCGATCCTCACCGGTTCGCAGTATTTCGACGAGAACGGCAGCCAGCAGATCGAGCGCCGGCGGCCGTCGCACGCGAACCTGCGCGCGAGTCTGGAGATCGCGTTCTGAGGTTCACGGCTGCTGCGACGACCACGACCGCGCCGAGCCATGCGTCACTACCGGCGCGCGCGATCCGAGCCCCGCCCGCGATGCGGCTTTCGCGCATACGGCGAAAGCCACGCGGCGATCACGCCACCCGGAACACCGGCTCGGGCGTGCGACCGTTGACGTAGTGGCTGTCGCTGACCCGCGCGTGGTGTTGCAGCAGCGCCAACTCGGCCAGACGGTCGCGGACCCAGGCCGCGCGCTGTTGCACGGCGTCGCCGGGCGGATGCTCGATCCGGCGGTAGGCGCAGAAGTCGCGGAAATCCTCGGCTTCGGCAGCGAACGCAGGCCAGGTCAGCTCGATCAGCAGCACATCGTCGAGCAGGCCGAACAACGGCGTGCGATCGGGAATCAGACCCTCGTCCTCGTCGACGTAGGCGAACAAGCGATCCAGGCGCCGGCGCATCGCCGGTTCGCAGTCCCAGGCCGGATCGGCGGCCATCGCGCGCAGATCCTGCAGGCACTGCAGACGCTCGTCGATCGCGCGCCGCGCTTCGCTGGCCGGAAGCGAGGCCAGCCAGCCGGCGAGGCGTTGCAACCGGGTGGTGTCCACGCGCGCGGCATCGGGATGAAGTTCATGAACCAAGGCGTCGAAGGCGGCGATCGCCGCCGGGCCGACCGCCATCGCCGGTTCGTACGCAGGCGGATAGGGCAGCGCGCTGTCGCGTTCGAACGGGAAGGGTTCGGGCGTGGGCGTGGGGTGAGGCATGCGCATGGAGCACCTCGTGGCCGGCCGATGAGGCGGGGGCGGCGCGCGTCGCGGGCCGGAGGCGACGCGGGACCTGTGCGGGTCGATGTCGGAACTATGCGCCTGACCGAAGTGTGGGCGCGCCGGTATGAAGTCGTTGTGACCTGTGGCACGGGTTACGCGTTCAGCCGATCGAAGCGCGCGGCGGCGCGGAACTTCGCGGTCAGAACAGACTCAGGGTCTGCTCGGCGGTGCGCACTGGCGCGAAGCTGCGGCGGTGCTGCGGGCAGGGGCCGTGCAGGTTCAGCGCGGCCAGATGCGAAGGCGTGGAATAGCCCTTGTGCTGATCGAAGCCGTAGTGCGGGAAGCGTTCGTGCAGGCTGCGCATCAGGCGGTCGCGCGCGACCTTGGCCAGGATCGAAGCGGCCATGATCGCAGGCTCGATGGCGTCGCCGCCGATCAAGGCCTCGCCGCCGCAAGGCAGGCCCTTGGGCAGGTGATTGCCGTCCACGCGCACGAACTGCGCTTGCGGCGCCAGCGCCTGCACCGCGCGGCGCATGCCGAGCATGGTCGCCTGGAAGATGTTGACCCGGTCGATCTCCTCGACCTCGACGAACTCGATCCGCCAGGCCACGGCGCGCTCGATGATCAGCGGGTACAGCGCTTCGCGCCGGGCTTCGGTGAGCTTTTTGGAATCGTCCAGGCCGTCGATGCGGCGGCGCGGGTTCAAGATCACCGCCGCGACCGACACCGGTCCGGCCAGCGGGCCGCGGCCGGCCTCGTCCACGCCGGCGATCAGCCGCGGCTTGGCGCGCGGCTGGGGCGGGGCGGGGGCGATCAGCGAATCCACGGTGCGGGCGTTCTCTTCGGGCGGGCCCGGCCAGTGTAGGCCGGGCCCGCGGTTCGCGTCAGGCTCAGCCGGCGGCTTTTTGCCCGATCAGTTCGACCACCGCCTCGGCCGCGCGCGCCGAAGCGTCGCGCTTGAGCTCCAGATGGATGCGCTGGAACTTCGGCAGCAGCGCCGCGCTCGCGGCCGGGTCGCGCAGCCAGCGCAGCGTCGCCCCGGCCAGGTTTTCCGGCGTGCAGTCGTGCTGCATCAGTTCGGGCACCACCGGTTCGCCGGCCAGCACGTTGGGCAGCGCGTAGTGATCGACCTTGAGCATGCCCATGCGCTTGACCAAGGTGTAGGTCAGCGGGGCGATCTTGTAGGCCACCACCATCGGCCGTTTGGCCAGCATCGCCTCCAGGGTGGCGGTGCCGGAAGCCAGCAGAACCACGTCGCTGGCGACCATCACCGTGCGCGCGCCGCGATCGACGATGCGCAGCGCGCGTCGGACCCGCTCGCCGTCGGCATGGCCGGCCAGCACCCGTTCGAACGCCGCGCGCGCGGTGGCGCTGGCCATCGGCGCGACGATGCCGAGCTTGGGTTCGGCGGCCAGCAGGATCGCCGCGGCGGCGATGAAGTCGCCGGCCAGAGTTTCGATCTCGCCTACCCGTGAGCCCGGAAGCATCGCCAACACCGGCGCCTCGTCGTCCAGGCCCAGATTCATGCGCGCCGATTCGCGGTCGGGATGGATCGGCATTTCGTCGGCCAGCGGATGGCCGACGAAGCGCGCGTCCACGCCGTACTCGGCGTAGATCGGCGGTTCCATCGGGAACAGGCACAGCACGCGGTCGGCGCTGAGGCCGATCTTGCGCGCGCGTTTCTTGCGCCAGGCCCACACCGACGGACTGACGTAATGCACGGTGCGCACGCCGCGCTGTTTGAGCCAGCGCTCCACCCCGAGATTGAAGTCGGGTGCGTCGATGCCGATGAAGGCATCGGGTTTCCAATCCAGGATGCGCTGGCGCACATCGCGACGCAGGCGCAGCAGCCGCGGCAGGTGCTTGAGCACCTCGACCAGGCCCATCACCGCCAACTCGCCGGCATCGAACCAGGTCTCCATGCCGGCCGCGCGCATCTGCTCGCCGCCGATGCCGATGAACTCGGCGCCCGGATAACGGCGTTTGAGCTCTTCGATCAGGCCGGCGCCGAGCAGGTCGCCGGAGGCTTCGCCTGCGATCAGGGCGAAGCGCGGCGGCGGTGGAGGTCCGACGGGGAAAATTTCATCGATCGGGCGGGTCGTCGCGGCGTTCATAGGGCGCTGTAACGCTCCAGTGCTTGCTCGTATTGCGCGCGGTCGAAGACGAGGCGGGCGACGGGCGTCAGTGTGGGAAGCGAACTGTCCGCCGCATTGTGCTCCGACACGGGGCCAGCGTCGTCTTCGAACGTCACATCCTGCCAAATCGCGTGATCGGGGCCAAGTTTCAGGCGGCAGCAGATCACGTCGCAGTCGTCGCAACCGCAGTGGCGCCGGTATGGCGCCCGGGGTTTGCTGCCGAACTGATGGTTTGCCGCGATGCGGCCGAGGAACGCGTCGACCCCGCGGCCGCGTATCGCCTCAGCGCAGCAGCGGCCGCTCGCCGTTGCCGATGAAATCCAGCAGCGTGCGCACATCCACGCTGGTCGCGGCCTGTTCTTCCAACTTGATCCGCGCTTCGTCCAGCGGCGCGCCGGATACGTACAGCGTGCGGTAGGCGCGCTTGATCGCGCCGATCCGCTCGGCGTCGAATCCGCGCCGCTTGAGGCCTTCGCTATTGATGCCGCGCGGGCGGCCGTAGCCGTCCTGGGCGACCATGACGAACGGCGGCACATCGCCGTTGACCAGCGCGCCCATGCCGATGAAGGCGTGCGCGCCGATCCGGCAGAACTGATGGATGCCCGAGAAACCGCTCATGATCACCTGGTCTTCCACGACGACGTGGCCGGCCAGGGTCGAGTTGTTGGAGAACACGCAGCCGTTGCCGACCTGGCAATCGTGGGCGACATGGGTATACGCCAGCAGCCAGTTGCCGTCGCCGATGCGGGTGATGCCGCCGCCGTTGCCGGTGCCGCGGTTGACGGTGACGAACTCGCGGAACACGTTGCCCTCGCCGATATGCAACTGCGTGCGTTCGCCCGCGAACTTCTTGTCCTGCGGGTCGCCGCCGATCGCGCACTGCGCGTAGAAGCGGTTGTCGCGGCCGATCTTGGTCGGGCCGTGGACCACGCAATGCGGACCGAACACCGTGCCTTCGCCGACTTCGACTTCGCCGCCGATGTAGGTGAAAGCGCCGACCACGACTCCGTCGGCGAGTTTCGCGCCGGGCTCGACGAAGGCGCTGGGATGGATGCTCGCGCTCATCGAATCATTCCTTGGCCTCGGCGCACATGATGTCGGCGCAGGCGGCGATTTCGCCGTCGACACGGGCGACGCCGGTGTACATGGCCATGTTGCGGATCATGCGTTTGAGGGTGACTTCCAGTTCCAGCTTGTCGCCCGGGGTGACCATGCGCGAGAAACGCGCGCCGTCGATCTTGACCAGGTAGAACGAACGGCCGGCGGCGACGCCGCCGTGCGAGATCTGGGTCAGCAGGCCGCCGGCCTGGGCCAGCGCCTCGACCACCAGCACGCCGGGCATGACCGGGTTGCCGGGAAAGTGGCCGTTGAAGAAGGGCTCGTTGCAGCTCACGTTCTTGTAGGCGAGCACGCGCTTGTTGGGCTCGAGCTCCACCACCCGGTCGATCAGCAGAAACGGATAACGGTGCGGCAGCAGTTTCTGGATCGCCGGTATATCGAGCGGGAGTTGCAGGGTCTGGCTCATGTGCTGGTTCGTCCTGTGTCCATCTGTGTCGCGCGGGTCAGGCGCCGCGGCCTGCGTTCGGGCGCGTGTTCGTCGAAATCCGCGTTCCGTCGCGTCCCATCGAGGGTGGCGCGTGCTTGCGTCTATTGTCCCGCAGTTTCCCGTGCGGGTGTGGCGGGGCCGTATGGATCGCCCCGATGCGCCGCTCCCCACGGGCGTCGGGACCGGCCCCGACCGGCAAGGCCGGGCCGAAGCGAGCGTGGATCAGCTTTCGGTGTCGGGTTTGGGGTCGGCCGCGCGCGCGCCGCTGCGCCGTGCCAGTTGATCGAGTTGCTTGAAACGCACCGCGTTCTTGCGCCAACTGCGGCTGTCCATCAGCGGCGTGCCCGAGGAGTACTCGCCGGGTTCGTGGATCGAGTGGGTGACCAGGCTCATCGCGGTGATCGTCACCTTGTCGCACAGCTCCAGGTGGCCGAGCACGCCGGCGGCGCCGCCGATCAGGCAATAGCGGCCGATCTTGGCGCTGCCCGCGGCGGCCGAGCAGCCGGCCATGGCGCTGTGCGCGCCGATGTGGACGTTGTGGCCGATCTGGATCTGGTTATCCAGGCGCACGTCTTCCTCGAGCACGGTGTCCTCGATGGCGCCGCGATCGATGGTGGTATTGGCGCCGATCTCGCAGTCGTCGCCGATCGTCACCCCGCCCAGCTGAGGCACCTTGAGCCAGCGGCCGGCTTCCATGGCGAGGCCGAAGCCGTCGGCGCCGAGCACTGCGCCGGGGTGGATCAGCACCCGCTGGCCCAGACGCACGCGGGTCACCAGGGTCACCCGGGCGATCAGTTCGCTGCCGGCGCCGACCACGCAGTCCTCGCCGATCACGCACCCGGGGCCGATCATCGCTCCGGCCTCGATGCGGCTGCGCGCGCCGATGCTCACGAACGGGCCGATATGCGCGTCGGGCGAGACCTGGGCGCTGGGATCGATCACGGCCAAGGCGTGGATGCCCGGTGCGCGGACCGGCCTGGGATCGAACAGGGCGGAGATCTTGGCGAAAGCCGAATAAGGGTCGCGCGCGATCAGCGCGGTGCCGGCGTAACCGGTGGCGTCGTCCTCGCGCATCACCACCACCGTGGCCCGGCTGTCTGCCAGCTGCGCGCGGTACTTGGGATTGGCGAGGAACGCCAACTGGCCGGGAGCGGCCTTGGCCAGCGTGCCGACGCCATCGACTCGGGCGTCGGCGTCGCCATGCAGGCCGAGCGAGAATCGCTCGGCCAGTTCGCGTGCGCAGTAGGAGGGAGTGTCCACCGGTCGGGGCTGGGCAGCCGCGCTCAGAACGTGCCGCCGAAGGTGAACTGCAGACGCTCCAACTCGTCGCCGCGGTCGAGCTGGGTCTTGCCGTCGGCGCTGTAGATCGGGCCCTGCTTCTTGAACGGGAAGGCGTAGCTGATCGAGATCGGGCCCATCGGCGAGCGCCACATCATCGCGATACCGGTCGAGGCGCGCAGCTCGCCCGCGTCGAAGGCGTCGTAATCCTTGTAGACGTTGCCGAAGTCGACGAACGCCGAAATGCGCGCGGCCGGCGTATCGAGCAAGGTCGGGAAGTACATTTCCAGCGAGCCGGTGGTCTTGAACGAACCGCCCAGGGGCTGGCTGTAGCTGCCCTGGGTAGCCCTTTCGCGCGGACCCAGGGTGTTGTCGGTGAAGCCGCGCACCGAACGCACGCCGCCGGCGTAGAAGTTCTCGAAGAACGGCAGGCCGGTGGCGGTGATGGTTTCCGGCAGCATCGGGCCGTTCGGACCGTCGCGATCGATCACGCGGGTGGTGTCCTTGCCGTAGCTGTCGCCGTAACCCAGTTCGGCGCGGGTGTTGAGCACCAGGTGGCGCGACAGCGGCCAGAACTTGGAGAAGCTGTAGTTGAGCTTGTAGTACTCCACCGTCGAACCGGGCAGGGTCGCTTCCAGCCACACGCGCTGCTGGGTGCCGGCGGTCGGCGTCAACGCGTGGTTGAGGCTGTTGCGGCCCCAGCCGATCTGCGCGCGCCAGGCGTGGAAGGTGCGCGCCCCCAGGGCATCGAGGTAATCGATGATGCTTTGCGGAGTGAAGCCCTGGCTGACCAGGATCTCGTTGCTGTCGATGCCGATCAGGCCGGTCACCGAGTCGGTTTCGGTCAGCGGAATGCCGAGCACGACCTGACCGGTGCCGTTGGTGGTGGAGTACTGCGCGGTGTTGAAGTCGGAGTAGTCCAACTCGCGCCACGACAGGTTGTAGCCCAGCGACACGCCTTCGTCGGTGAAATACGGATTGGTGTAGGAGAAGTCGAAGCGGCGCTGGTAATAGCTGCGCTGCGCCTGCACCGACACGCGGTTGCCGCTGCCCAGGAAGTTGTTCTGCGACAACTGGATCTGCGTGGTCAGCTTGCCCAGCTGCGAATAGCCCAGGCCGAACACGAAGCTGCCCGAGGTGGTTTCCTTGAGGTTGTAGATCACATCGACCTGGTCGTTGCTGCCGGGCACCGGCTTGCTTTCGACGTCGACGGTTTCGAAATAACCCAGGCCCTGCAGACGGATCTTGGAGCGGTCGATCGCGGCCTGCGAGTACCAGCTGCCTTCGAACTGGCGCATTTCGCGGCGCAAGACTTCATCGCCGGTGCGGGTGTTGCCCTTGAAGATCACCCGGCGCACGTTGACGCGCGGGCCCGGCACCACCTGCATGTTGATGCCGACGGTCTTGTTTTCGCGGTTCACTTCCGGAATCGGATTGACCTGGGCGAAGGCGTAGCCGACGTTGCCCAGCGTGGCGGTGATCGATTCGGAGCTGATCTCGAGCAGGCGGCGCGAGAAGATCTGCTCGGGCTTGACGATGACCAGCTTCTCGATCTGCTCCTTGGGCAGGATCGTGTCGCCGGTGACCTGCACGGTGGAGACCTTGTACTGATCGCCCTCGGTGACGCCGGCCGACAGGAACATGTCCTGGCGGTCCGGGCTGATCGCGACCTGGGTCGAGTCGATGGCGAAATCGACGTAGCCGCGGTCGAGATAGAACGAGTTGAGCTTTTCCAGATCGCCGGAGAGTTTCTCGCGCGAGTACTGGTCGTCGCGGCGGTACCAGCTGAGCCAGTTGTGCTCGCGCGATTCCCAGCCGTTGAGGATGTCCTTCTGCTCGAACTTGTCGTTGCCGATCAGATTGATGTGGCGGATCTTGGCGGCCTTGCCTTCCTTGACGTTGATGGTCAGGTCGACGCGGTTGCGGTCCAGGCGGGAAACGGTCGGGGTGATCTCGACGTTGTACTTGCCGCGGTTGTTGTACTGCCTCGCCAAGTCCTGGGTGACCTTGTCCAGCGCCAGACGGTCGAAGGTTTCGCCTTCGGCAAGACCGATCTCCTTCAGGCCCTTGAGCAGATCCTCGGACTTGATGTCCTTGTTGCCGCTCAGGGTGAGTTTGTTGATCGCCGGACGCTCGGTCACGGTGACCACCAGGATGTTGTCCTGGCGTCCGAGCTGCACGTCTTCGAAGAAACCGGTCTTGTACAGCGCGCGGATGGCGTCGCCGGCCTTGGCCGTGTCCATCGTGTCGCCGCGCTCGATCGGCAGGTAGGTAAAGACGGTGCCGGCGGAAATGCGCTGCAGGCCGTCGATGCGGATATCGCTGACGGTGAACGAACCGGGGCCCGGCGCGTTCGGGGCGGCGCCCCCGAGGGAGAACGGATCGGCGGACTGCGCCAACGCCGGAATCGCCGGGGCCGAGGTCATTGCCGTGGCAAGGGCGAGGGCGAGCAGGCGGCGATTAGGAATTCGCGTCATCATTACGTCCGTTGGGGGCTGGTCTGCCAGCGCTCGCGGAGCGGGCTGGCGTGGGTCAAAGCGACAGGTTTGGCGGCTGGTGGTTGGAGCTAAAGCGTTCGATCGAGCGTCAGGCCGGCATCAGCGCACCAGGTTGTTCAAGATGTCGTTGTAGAACGCCAGGCCCATGAGGCTCGCGATCAACGCCAGGCCGACGAAATGCCCGGCCGCCATCACGCGCTCGCTGACCGGGCTGCCTTTGACCAGCTCGATAAGGTAATACAGCAGGTGTCCGCCGTCCAAGATCGGGATCGGCAGCAGGTTCAGGATTCCCAGGCTCAGCGACAGCATCGCCAGCAGCTGCAGATACCAGGCCGGACCGTTGCTGGCGTAGGCGTTGGCGGCGCGGCCGATGGTCACCGGGCCGGCCACGGTGTTCTGCAGCGAGACCCGGCCGGTGAACGCGCGGCCGATCATCGCGAACAGTTCGCGCGCCTGATGCACGCTTTCGCGCAGCGCCGCCGGAACCGCGTCGACCGGGCCGTAGCGCAGCACCGCGTCGCGCTGCGGCGGCTTGGATTGGGCCGGAGTCACGCCCAGACCCCAGAACTCCGCGCCGTTCTCGCGTTTCATGCGCCTGGGTTGGATTTCCAGGGCCAGACGGTCGCCGTTGCGGATCACTTCGATCATGGCCGGACCGCCGTGCTCGCCGAGCCGGTTGATCGCCGCGGGCAGGTCGTTCCAGTTGGCCAGCGGGACGCCGTCGAGCGCGGTGACGCGGTCGCCTTCGGCCAGCACGCCCCAGGCGGCGGAATCCGGGGTGATCCGGCCGGCCACGGCCGGGATCAGCTCGTGGCGCGCGCCCAGGCCGATGACCTCGACCGCGCGGCGTTCGTCGAAGGCGGCCGGCAGTTGCGAGAGGCGCAGGTGGCGGGTCAGTTCGCTGCCGTTTTCCGCGCGCACCTTGACCGCCACGTCCTCGCGATCGAGCGCGTACGGAATCAACGCCATTCGCACCTCGCTCCAGGTCGGAGTGGCGCGCTCGCCGATCTGCACGATGGTGTCGCCGCGACGCAGGCCGGACTCGGCGGCGATCGCGGTCGTGCTGCCGACCACCGGGGCGAAGTCGGGGCGGCCGATCACGAACATGCCCCACAAGAACGCCACGCACAGGATCAGATTGGCGACCGGGCCGGCGGCGACGATCGCCATGCGCTGCCACACCGACTTGCGGTTGAAAGCCTGCGGCGCCAGCGCTTCGCTGACTTCGTACTCGCGCTCGTCGAGCATCTTGACGTAGCCGCCGAGCGGGATCATGCCGATCGCGTAGACGGTGCCGTCCTTGCCGGTGCGCTCGTACAAGGCCTTGCCGAAGCCGACCGAGAAGCGCAGCACCTTGACCCCGCAACGGCGGGCGACCCAGAAATGGCCGAATTCGTGGAAGGTCACCAGCACGCCGATGCTGATGATGAGCCACCACAACGAGCCCAGGATTTCGCTCATGGCTGTATCAGGCTCTGTAGGCTTGGGCTGCGTGACCGATCGCCTGTTCGGCGTGGCGGCGGGCCTGGGCATCGGCCTCGCGCAACGCCGCCAGCGAACTGGCCGGGGTGGGCGGGAGCGCGGCGAGGGTGTCCTCGACCAGCGCGGGTATCGCTAGGAAACCCATGCGCCGCTGAAGAAAGGCTGAAACGGCCACTTCATTGGCGGCGTTCAGTACCGCCGGAGCGGTGCCGCCGGCGGCCAGGGCCTCGAAAGCCAGGCGCAGGCAGGGGAAGGCTTCCAGGTCGGGGCGTTCGAAATCGAGCCGGCCGTGCGCCAGCAGGTCCAATCCGGCCACGCCCGAGTCGATCCGCTGCGGCCAGCCGAAACCCACCGCCAGGGCGGTGCGCATGTCCGGCAGACCCAGTTGGGCGAGGGTCGAGCCGTCGACGAATTCGACCAGCGAATGCACCAGGCTTTGCGGGTGCACCAGCACTTCGATGCGCTCGCCGTCCACGCCGAACAGATGGTGGGCTTCGATGACTTCCAGGCCCTTGTTCATCAGGGTGGCCGAGTCGACCGAGATCTTCGGGCCCATCGACCACTTCGGGTGGGCGACGGCCTGCTCGGGCGTGACCTGGGTCAGGTCCGAACGTGTACGGCCGCGGAACGGACCGCCCGAGGCGGTCAGCAGGATCCGCTTCAAACCGGCCTGGACGGGGTTGTCGGAGGCCCGCGCGGCACCGTCATGCGCGGCGCCGTGGCCCTCGACCCGCGCTTGCGCGGCCGGCAGGCACTGGAAGATCGCGTTGTGCTCGCTGTCGATGGGCACGATGCAGGCGCCGGCTTCTTGCGCGGTCTGCATCAGCAGCTCGCCGGCCAGCACCAGGGATTCCTTGTTGGCCAGCAGCAGGCGCTTGCCGGCGCGCGCCGCGGCCAAGGTCGAAGACAGCCCCGCGGCGCCGACGATGGCCGCAACGACGGTGTCGCAGACCTCGGAGGACACCAATTCGACCAGGGCCTGCTCGCCGCAATGCGCCTGGGTGGCCAGGCCGCGTTCGCGCAGGCCCTCGCGCAGCGCGGGGTAGGCGGTTTCGTCGGCGATCACCGCGTGATCGGGGCGGTGCCGTTCGCACAGCGCCAGCAGCGCGTCGACCTTGCCGCCGGCGGCGAGCACGCTGGCGCGCAGCTGCGGCTGGTGGCGGGCGATCACGTCCAGCGCAGAGCTGCCGATCGAGCCGGTAGCGCCGAGCACCGCGACATTGCGGGCAGGGGCGGTCATGCGTGGGCTCCGCGCGCGCTCATCATCAAAACCCGAAAATCGCCTTGCCCAGCGCGAACACCGGCAACGCAGCGAGCACACCGTCGATACGGTCGAGAATGCCGCCGTGGCCCGGAATCAGATGCCCGGAATCCTTCACCCCGACGTGGCGCTTGAGCAGGCTTTCGAACAGATCGCCGACCACCGAGAACAGCACGGCGGCGAAGGACACCAGCGCCACCCACGGCAACTGCGACAGTTGCAGCGCAGGATGCTCGGGCAACAGCGCCAGACCCGCGCCACCGGTGACACCGACGGCGACGCCGGCGAACACGCCGCCGATCAGGCCTTCGACGGTCTTGTTCGGACTGACCCGCGGCGCGAGCTTGAGCATGCCGAACTTGCGTCCGGCGAAATACGCGCCGCTGTCGGCGGCCCAGACCACCGACAGCGCGGTCAGCAGCCACCAGTGGCCGTAGGCGCCCTCGGCATGGATCCATACCAGCGCGCACCAGGCCGGGATCACGCTCAGCGCGGCCGCGGCGAGCTTGAACATGCGCGCATAGGTGCGATGGTCGCTGGCGAAATTGAAGCGCTGCAGCCACAGCAGAGCCAGCAGCCACCAGATCACCCCGACCAGCGAGGCGATCTTGAACAACACCATCGGCGCCTGGGTCGCGCCCAGGCCGCCGGTGCGCGAGGCCCACACGATCGCCACCATCAGCGCCGCATGCACCACCAGCAGCACGGTGCGCGACAGGGTGTCGTCGATTTCGGCCAGATCGAACCACTCCCACAGCCCGATCAGGAAGATCACCGCGGCCAGCGCGGTGATCCAGGGCGTGGACAACAGCAGAATCGCCGCGATCGCGACAGGCGCCATGACCAGCGCGGCAAGCAGGCGGGTTCGGGTCATTCAACGGTCTCGTTGGGCTGGGCCGCGATCTGCGCCCCGGTCAGGCCGAAGCGGCGCTCGCGGCTGGCGAAATCGTCCAGCGCCTGCTGCAGCAAGGTCGCGTCCAGTTCCGGCCACAGCGCTTCGGTGAACCACAGTTCGGTATAGGCCAGCTGCCAGAGCAGGAAGTTGCTGATCCGGGTGTCGCCGCCGGTGCGGATGAACAGATCCGGCGCCGGCAGGTCCGACAGCGACATGCGCGAGGCCAGCAGGGTCTCGTCGACGTCGCGCGCGTCCAGGCGCCCGGCGGCCACGTCCTGGGCCAGCGAACGCGCGGCCTGGGCGATGTCCCAGCGGCCGCCATAGCTGGCGGCGATGCTCAGGTGCAGGGTGTCGTTGTTCTGGGTCTGGCGCTCGGCGGTGGCCATGCGTTCGCGGATCTTTTCCGAGAACCGGTCGCGTTCGCCGATGAAGCGCACGCGCACGCCGCGGCGGTCGAGTTCCTCGACTTCGCGGTCCAGCGCATTGAGGAACAGCTTCATCAGCGCGCCGACCTCGTCCTCGGGCCGGCCCCAGTTTTCGCTGGAGAACGCGAACAGGGTCAGCGCGCGGACGCCGCGGGCGATGCAGAAGTCGATGCAGATGTTGACCGCGCGCGCGCCGGCGCGGTGGCCGATGATGCGCGGTCGGCGGCGGCGCTCGGCCCAGCGTCCGTTGCCGTCCATGATGACGGCCAGGTGGCGCGGGATGCGTGCGGGCGCGGTATGGGCGGGCTCGGAAGGCATGGCGCCGATGATGGGGACCTCAGGCAACGGATGGGGCGATGGACGAGGGTGAAAGCCGCTGCGTCCATCGTGCGGCGCGGTGGTTGCGGCGGGCCGGTCGGGGGCAGTGCCCGTTGTGGACCCGCACGATACGCAGAAGTTCAGCGCGGCTGGAACCCGGGCGCATGCGCGCGGTCGCCGCGATGGCCTGCGTTCAGACCGCCATCAGTTCCTGTTCCTTGGCCTTGACCACGCCGTCGACGTCCTTGATCGCGCCGTCGGTGACCTTCTGGATGTCGCCTTCGAAGCCGCGAAACTCGTCTTCGGTGACCTTCTTGTCCTTGAGCAGTTCCTTGGCCTGATGGTTGGCGTCGCGGCGGATGTTGCGGATCGCGACCTTGGCGTCCTCGCTCTGGCTGTGGACGACCTTGGTCAGTTCCTTGCGGCGTTCTTCGGTCAGCGCCGGCAGGTTGATGCGGATCACGGTGCCGGCGGTGTTCGGGGTCAGGCCCAGGTCGGAGGCGAGGATGGCCTTCTCGACTGCGCTGACGATCTGCTTTTCCCACGGGGTGATGGTCAGGGTGCGCGCATCGCTGACCTGGACGCTGGCGACCTGGCCCAGCGGCATGTCGGAGCCGTGGTAGTTGACCTTGAGGTGGTCGACCAGCGCGGTCGAGGCGCGGCCGGTGCGGACCTTGGTGAGGTCGTGGCGGAAGGCTTCGACGCTCTTGGCCATGCGGTTCTGTGCGTCTTTCTTGATGTCGTTGAGCATCGCCGGCTCCGATCCTGTAGCGGTAATCGCGGGATTATATGGGCTCGGGCAGGTTTTGCGGACCACGAGCGCCGCCGTGACGGCGGATCGGGGCGCGATTGCGGCCCGATCAGCGCGATTTCGCCGGCCCGCGACGCAAGCGGCGCGGACGCGGGCAGGGGCGGCCTGCGTAGGCGTCGGTCACGTTTTGCGTGGGCAGGCGCGGGTTTGCGCAAGCGGGTGTCGGGCTCGGGCGGCGCCCGCGAGCGGTTTCGTTGCGCTGCAGCATGAGGCGCTGTCGCGGCGCCGTTCAGGGCCGATGGAGGCGGCTGTGTTCGCGCGGGTGGTCGTGCGGCTCGGTTTCGCGCTCGCATGCGTGGGGCTCGGCCGGGCGATGCGCTTGCGCGGGTTCGTCGTGGCCACGGTCATGCGCGCACGCCTCGTGCTCGTGCGCGTGCTCATCATGATCGCCGCGATCGTGGTGATGATCGTGCCCGTGCGCGTGGCCTCCGTGCGGCGCGCGATCGTGGCGGTCGTGCTCGCAGGCGCGGCCGTGTTCGACCTGCAAGGTCGGGTGATTGATGCCGAAGCGGTGGTCCAGTTCGCGATTGAGCCGGTCGATGAAGGCATCGTGGTCGCTGTCGTCGGGACGCACGATATGCGCGGTCATGGCGATCTCGCCCGCGCCCAGCGACCAGATGTGCAGATGATGGATCGCGACCACGCCCGGCTGCGCGCGCAGCAGCGTCTCCACCTCGCTGCGATCGATCCCGCGCGGTACCGCGTCCATCGCCGCGTTGAAACTCTCGCGCAACAGGCCGAACGCGCCGATCGCGACCACCGCGCCGATCAGCAGCGCGATCGCCGGATCCAGCCATTCCCAGCCGGTCAGCAACATGCCCGCGCCGGCCAGCACCGCGGCCAGCGACACCGCCGCATCGGCCATCAAATGCAGGAACGCGCCGCGCCGGTTGAGGTCGTGTTCGTGGCCGTCGCGCACCAGCCAGGCCGCGCCCAGGTTGACGACGATGCCGAGCGCGGCGACCACGATCACCGGCAAGGCGGGAATTTCCGGCGGCGCGCTGAAGCGGCGGATCGCCTCCCAGGCCAGCGCGCCGGAGAAACCGACCAATAGCAGCGCGTTGGCCAGCGGCGACAGCAAGGTCGCGCGGCGCCAGCCGTAAGTGTGGCGGTCGGTGGGAACGCGCTTGGCCAGCGCCGCCGCGCCCCAGGCCAGGCCTAGGCCGAGCACGTCGCCGAGGTTGTGCAGGGCATCGGACAGCAGCGCCAGCGAATTGGTCATGAAGCCGTAGCCGGCTTCCAGCGCGGTGTAGGCCAGGTTGATCAGGGTCACCGCGGCGAACGCGCGGGTGCCGCTGAGGCCGTGATGGTGGCCGTGATGGTGGCTGTGTGAGTGCATGGGCGAATGCTGTCACGGGCCCGCCCACGAACACTATTACAGGGGCTTGCGATGGGGTTTAAACCGCGACGGCGGTTGGCGAATCCCAATGGCGTGAAGCGGGAACAGGGAATGAGAGGAACAGGGAATGGCAGCCCGACAAACCCGTCCATTCCCTGTGCCCCTCATTCCCCAATCCCTGCTGCTTCCATGACTTCAGTCACGTTGACTACGCCTGTAGTCACAAGCATTCTGACTACAGCTGTAGCCATGAGAGACGAGATGAGCCGTAAATCGATAGGCGACCAGGAACTGGCGCTGCTGCACTACCTGGCCGAACAGGGCGAGGCCTCGGTCGGCGACGTCGCCAGCGGTTACGGCGAGCCGCGCGGGCTGGCCCGTTCGACCGTGCTGACCATGATGGAACGGCTGCGCGCCAAGGCCTATCTGCGCCGGCGGAAGGCCGGCGGGGTGTACCGCTATTCCACCGCGACCGAGCCCGACGACGTCAAGCGTTCGGCGGTCGCCAGTTTCGTCGCCAATACGCTGCAGGGATCGGTGTCGCCGTTCGTGGCCTGGATGTCCGAACGCGCCCAGGTCAGCGACGAGGAACTGGCCGAGCTGGAAAGCCTGGTCGCCGATCTGCAATCGCGCCGCAAGGAGAATTGAGATGAGTCTGGATTGGATCGGCGAGACGTTGTTGCCGCGTCTGCTCGCGGCCGGGGTGCAATCGCTGCTGGTGGTCGCCGCGGTGTGGGCGCTGTGTCGCTACCTGCGCTTGAGCGCGAGCGTGCGTTGCTGGCTGTGGTGGTTCGCATCCTTGCAACTGCTGGTCGGCGCGTTGTGGCCGACGCCGTTGAGTCTGCCGCTGCTGCCGGCCTCGTGGAATCAGGCCGCGATCGCCGAGCCGGCGTCGGCGCAATTGTCGGCGAGCGCGCAGTTGCCGTTCTTCGCCACCCGCGGCGATCTGGCGGCGTCGGCCGCGGCCGACCCGATATCGGCATCGGCGCTGGATTGGCTGTCGTGGCCGCTGGCGTTCGCGGCATTGTGGCTGTCGGGTTTCGCGCTGGTCGCTCTCGCCAGCGCGCGCGGCTACGCGTCGGCGCGCCGCCGGGTCGCCGATTCGCAGCCGTGCGAACAGCCGCATGTGCTGCACGCCTATCGCACGCTCGGCGATGCCCTCGGGCTGAGCCGTTTGCCGCCGCTGCGGCTGTCGGCGCAGATCGATTCGCCGCAACTGATCGGCCCGCCGGCGACGGTGCTGTTGCCGCGCGAGCGCATGGCGCAATTCAGCGCCGAGGATTTGGCGATGGCCTTGCATCACGAACTGGTCCACGTGCGCCGCCGCGATCTGTGGTGGGGCTGGGTGCCGGCGATGGTGCAGCATCTGTTCTTCTTTCATCCGCTGGCGCATGTGATCGCGCGCGAGTACTCGATCGCGCGCGAAGCGGCCTGCGATGCGGCCGTGCTCGAAAGCCGGCGCTACGCCGCGCAGGACTACGGCCGCTTGCTGCTGCGTCTGGGCGTCGCGCCGCGGCCGGCATCCGGCGTCGCCAGCGCGTCGCCGACTTACACCGCACTGAAGCGGCGTTTGCTCCTGCTGCAGAACGCGACCTCGTCTTCGCAATGGATCGCATTGGTGCTGACTGCGGCGGTCGTGCTGCTGGGGCTGGTGCCGTACCGGGTCACCGCGGCGGCCAGCGAGCGCGCGCCGAAGACCGAATCGCATTCGGTGTCGATCCATTCCTCGGATCGGCGCGGAGGCGAAACCCGCATCACCGAATTGAGCAACGGCGGCCAGCCGGCGGTGTGGGCGATCAAGGGCGATCAGTACTACCGCGTGCGCGACGACGGAAGCTACGAAGCCGTGCGCGACAGTGCGATCCGCGCGCGATTGCAGCAACGCATGCGCGACGCCAGACAGGCCGGAATCGATGCCGAACGCGCGGCCGCAACGGCCGAGTTGGCGGCACGCGAGGGCGAACGGGCGGGGCGCGAAGCCGAGCGGGCCGGTCGTGCCGCCGCGCTCGAAGCCGAACGCGCGGGGCGTACCGCCGAGCAGCACGCCGAGCGTCACGCCGAACATGCCGCTCGCACGGCCGAGATAGAAGCCGAGCGCGCCGGTCGTGCCGCCGAGATCGAAGCCGAACGCGCCGCGCGCGCCGCGGAAACGCAAGCCGAGCGAGCCGCCGCGCTCGAAGCCGGGCGCGAAGAAAGCGCGGCCGCTCGAGAGGCGGTACTGACAGCGCAGCGCGCCAACGAACACGGCCATCGCGCCGCCGAACAGGCGACCCGGCTGGCGGCGAGTCAGGCCCAGAGCGCGCGCCTGCAGGCCGAGCGCGCCGCGCGCGAGGCCGGGCTGCGGTCGCGCGAAGCCGCGCGCCGCGCGGCCCGCGAAGCCGAGGCGGCTCGCGACCAGGACCGCCGCGATGCCGAGCAAGCTCGCCGCGACGCCGAGCAGGCCCGACGCGACCGCGATCAGGACCGTCGCAATGCCGAACAAGCCCAGCGCAACCGGGCGCAGGCTCAGCGCGATGCCGAACAAGCGCGCCGCGATGCCAGGCAGCAGGCGCTCGATGCCGAGCAGGCCGGTCGCGATGCGCGCCAGCGCGCGATCGAGCAGGCCCGTCGCGCCCGCGAACAGGCCGCGGCCACGCCGTATCGTTATCAGTCGTCCAGGAACAGCGAAGAAACCAGGCTGTGGCTCGTGCAGATTCGGCGCAACGCATCGCAGGTGGCGAGTATCGCGATCGCGCACTCGCGCATCGATCGCGAGGCCACGGCGTCGGTCGTCGCCGCAGCCCGGGTGGTCGCCGAGCGCTGAGCGCGGGCGAGGCCGGCGGCATCACCGGTGGATGGCCGCAGCGGCAAGCGCATGGGCGGGCGCGCCGATGTTCGCGCGGCCAGCGGAAGTTCGAACCGCGCGGGTGTTTGGGCGTTGCGATAAAAGCGCCGCCGCGATCGTTCGGTTTACTCAGCGGCCACCGTGTCGCAGCGGGCGGATGAGCGCACGCGCATGCGGCGCGACCGCAGTAGTGCGCGTGCGTCAGCGTGTCGGATCGGTATCGCCCGCGTCGCCGCAGGCGCGGATTCAGCCGCGGCCTTGCACCAAGGTGCCGATGTTCTCGCCGCGCAGGATCTTCAGCAGCACGCCCGGCTGGCCCATGTCGAAGATGCGCAGCGGCAGCTCGCTGTCGCGGCACAAGGCGAACGCGGCGGTGTCCATCACCTGCAGATCGCGGCTGATGACCTCGTCGTAGCTGAGCTTGTCGAAGCGCACCGCGTCGGTGTGCTTCTTGGGGTCTTTGTCGTACACGCCGTCGACCTTGGTCGCCTTGAGCAGCAGGTCGGCGCCGATTTCGATCGCGCGCAGCGCCGCGCCCGAGTCGGTGGTGAAGAACGGGCTGCCGACGCCGGCGGCGAAGATCGCCAGACGGCCTTTTTCCAGATGGCGGATGGCGCGGCGGCGGATGTAGTCCTCGCACACGTCGTTGATCTTGATCGCGCTCATCACCCGCACCTTGGCGCCGAGCTTTTCCAGCGAATCCTGCATCGCCAGCGCGTTGATGACGGTGGCCAGCATGCCCATCTGGTCGCCGGTGACCCGGTCCATGCCGCCGGCCGCCAGGCCCGCGCCGCGGAAGATGTTGCCGCCGCCGATCACCAGCGCGATTTCGGCGCCGGCCTGCTGGACTTCGATGACTTCGCGCGCCAGTCGGCCGATGACCTTGGGGTCGATGCCGTAGTCCTCATCGCCCATCAACGCCTCGCCGGAGAGTTTCAACAGGACACGGCGATAGGCGAGCTGGGACATGGGGGATCTCGGGGGAGGCGGAAAGCGGGTGGAATTGTAGCTCAAGCGCCTACCGCTGAGGCACGCGACGGCGGCGATGGCGGCGTTGAAACATCCCGCGGACCCTGAATTCGCATGGCCGCGCGCCGGTGCCGCCGGCCGATGCGATGTCGACGGCGATCACGTTGTCGCGGTCGGACGGTATGATCCGCCCGCCGGTCCAGCCACTGGAACCGCCGCCGCGCCCCACCGGGCCGCGCACCACCCAAGGAGATGGAAAGTGTCGATCAAGAATCTCAATGAATTCGTCGAATCGTCCAAGCAGAAGGACCTCAGCCAGGACGTGTTCGAACTGGAAAGCTCGCACCTGCTGGAGGTCAAGCTCAACGGCCGGGTCTGGGCCAAGGCCGGCTCGATGGTCGCCTACCGCGGCGGCGTGAAGTTCGTGCGCCAGGGCATGATGGAGCAGGGCCTGGGCAATCTGCTCAAGAAAGCGATCAGCGGCGAAGGCACGCAGCTGATGAAGATGGAAGGCCAGGGCCGCGTCTACATCGCCGACGCCGGCAAGAAGATCACCCTGCTGCGCCTCAACGGCGAGTCGATCTTCGTCAACGGCAACGACGTGCTGGCCTATGAGGACGGCGTCGCCTCGGACATCAAGATGATGCGCAAGGTCTCCGGGATGATGTCCGGCGGCCTGTTCAACATCAAACTCAGCGGCAGCGGCGTGGTCGCGATCACCTCGCACTACGAGCCCTTGACCCTGGCGGTGACCCCGGACCAGCCGGTGTTCACCGATCCGAACGCCACCGTGGCCTGGTCGGGCGGACTGAGCCCGGACATCGTCACCGACATCTCGCTGGGCACCCTGTTCGGCCGCGGTTCGGGCGAGAGCGTCCAGCTCAAGTTCGCCGGCACCGGCTGGGTGGTGGTGCAGCCCTACGAGGAAGTGTATTTCCAGCAGCAGGGCTGACCTGTCTATGCCGCCTGCCTCGATTCGGAGGCGTCGGCGGTCGGGTGGCGAGGGCCGGAAGCGATTCCGGCCTTCGTCGTTTCCGGGGGCGGTGGTGTCAAAACCGACAGGTGCCATCTCGGCCTCCGGGCCGGCCGGTTCTATGATGGAAACGGCGAGATCCTCGCCGCCAAACCCAGGAAGGGTTCCATGAACATGTTGAGCAAGACGCTGTGCGCGCTGACCTTGTCCGGCCTGCTGCTGACGCTGCCGATCGCCCAGGCCGATCCGGTCGAGGGCTCGTTCTACACCGAGACCACTTGCGAGTATGTCGGCTGGGCCTTCGAGATCGTGCTGACCAAGTACCGGTACACCGGCGGGCAATGGACGGTGATCTCGCAGACCACGAGCTATTCGGAGTCCTGCCCGCCGATCGATTGACCGGCCGCGCGGCGGCGGATGAAGCTCCGCGCTTTTGCAGGGTCGAAATCCATGCCCGGTGCGAAAAGGAGGGCGGCGACAAGCGAATGTGCGCGCAGTCGTTCTGGCGGCGTCAGCAGCATTCTCGCATGAGCCGGCACGAGGCGAACGGCGCAGGAACACGGTGCGGGCTTGCCGGCCCATGAAATTCTTCTGCAACGGCGGGCTTTCGAAACGCCGGCCGACCGAAAGGCCGGCAACAAAAAAGCCACGGAAATCCGTGGCTTTTTCGTTGCCGCGATGAGAGGGGACGGCTTACGCCAGACCCGCCTGCTTCATGACTTCGGCGGCGAAGTCGTCGACCTGCTTCTCGATGCCTTCGCCGACGGCGATGCGCTGCATGCTGACCACATCGGCGCCGGCGGCCTTGACCACCTGCTCGACGGTCTGGTCGGTGTTGAGCACGTAGGGCTGGCCGTACAGGGTGACTTCGTTGACGATCTTGGCGATCTTGCCGCCGATGATCTTCTCCAGGATGTCGGCCGGCTTGGACTTGTCCTTGTCGGACATCTTGGCCAGTTCGATTTCCTTTTCCTTCTCGACGAAGGCGGCCGGAACGTCGCTGGCCTTGATGTGCGGCGGATTCATCGCCGCCACGTGCATGGCCAGACCGCGCGCCAGTTCGGCGTCGCCGCCCTTGAGCTCGATCAGCACGCCGATCTTGCCGCCGTGGACGTAGGCGGCGATGTTGTTGGCGCTGTCGATGCGGACCAGGCGACGGACCTGCAGGTTCTCGCCGACCTTGGCGATCACCGCGGCGCGGGTTTCCTCGATGGTCTCGCCCGACGGCAGCTTGGCGGCCTTCAGAGCTTCCACGTCGGCCGCACCCGAACTCAGCGCGGCCTGGGCCACGGCGTCGGTGAAGGTCAGGAAGTTGGCGTCCTTGGCGACGAAGTCGGTCTCGGAGTTGATCTCGACCAGCACGGCCTTGCCGCCGTCCTGAGCGACCGCGATGCGGCCTTCGGAGGCGACGCGGTCGGCCTTCTTGATCGCCTTGATGGCGCCCGACTTGCGCAGCCACTCGGCCGCCGCCTCGATGTCGCCGTTGGTTTCGGTCAGGGCCTTCTTGCACTCCATCATGCCGGCGCCGGTGCGCTCGCGGAGTTCCTTGACCAGGGAAGCGGTGATTTCAGCCATGTGAATTACCTCAGGTGTACGTGTTGCCCAAGTAGGAGCGGCGCAAGCCGCGACAAGCGAACAGGCCGAATGCCACGGAGGCGGCCGAAGCGATGAACCTTCGGCGAGCTTTTCGCATTGAGCGCGCGGGCTGCATGGACTTGGGCAGCAACGCTCGCGGACGTGGCGTTGGTTGGTCGCGGCTTGCGCCGCTCCTACAGGGGTCGGATGGTGCGTGTCGCAGCCGCGCACTATGGCGCGGCTGCGTTACGGGACGCTGACGGCCGCGATTACTCGGCGGCCGGAGCTTCGCCTTCGACCGCCGGAGCGGCTTCGGTCTTCGCGGCAGCAGCCGGAGCCGGGCCCTTCTTGGCCGGTGCGCGACCGCGCGGAGCGGCCTTGCGGTCGTCCTTCGCGGCGCCTTCGCCTTCGCCTTCGGCGAAGTCTTCCTCGCGCACGCCACCGACCTGCGGAGCCGCCGCCTTGCCTTCCAGCACGGCGTCGGCCGCGGCACGGGCGTACAGCTGCACGGCGCGGATGGCGTCGTCGTTGCCCGGGATGGCGTAGTCGACCAGGGCCGGATCGTAGTTGGTGTCGACCACGGCGACGACCGGGATGCCGAGCTTCTTGGCTTCCTTGATCGCGATGTCTTCATGGCCGATGTCGATCACGAACAGCGCGTCGGGCAGACGGTTCATGTCCTTGATGCCGCCCAGCGAGGCTTCCAGCTTGTCGCGCTCGCGGCGCAGGCCCAGCACTTCGTGCTTGACCATCTTCTGGAAGGTGCCGTCGGTTTCGCCGGCTTCCAGTTCCTTCAGGCGCGAGACCGACTGCTTGACGGTGCGGAAGTTGGTCAGCGTGCCGCCCAGCCAACGCTGGGTCATGTACGGCATGTTGCAACGCTCGGCCTCTTCCTTGATCGACTCGCGCGCCGAGCGCTTGGTGCCGATGAACAGGATGGTGCCGCGCTTCTGCGCGATGCCCGAGATGAAGTTCATCGCGTCGTTGAACAGCGGAACGGTCTTCTCGAGGTTGATGATGTGGATCTTGCCGCGGGCGCCGAAGATGTACTGGTCCATCTTGGGATTCCAGTAACGCGTCTGGTGACCGAAATGGACGCCGGCTTCCAGCATCTGGCGCATGGTGATCTGAGGCATTGCGAAACTCCGAGGAAAAGGAACCGACGCCGAATGAGTGATGGCGTTTCATCCGAAGCCGAAGCGTTCGGACGATGGTTCCGGGGTTGGGCCTCCCTGTCGCTTTCGTGACCGAACCGCTGGTCCTGTACTGAAGCCTTGGCTCCAGACTGGCACGCGGCACCCCGGCACGGGCTGTGGCGGCAGGTGTGTATTCGCCGGTGACGTCCGGCGTGGACGGCGATGCGGAGCGGGTCGAAAACGAACGGCCCATCCACAAAGCCGGCGGATTGTAGCCCGGGCGCGGGCTTGGAGCAATCGCTGGGGGGTCGAGGTCTATTGTGGGAGGGTCTTCAGGCCCGACGCCTTTTGCTCAGGTCGCCTGACTGCCTCGCTGCGGAGAGCGTCGGGCCTGAAGGCCCTCCCACAACAGACCTCGCGGCGCTGGAGGATCTGTCGTATCCGACCGGCAGGTTCAGCCTACGGCTTGGCGGGCAAGGAATCGTAGACCGAGCCCACGATCTGGGCCGGCGTGACCCAGTCCTGGCCCCACTTCGCGTCCAGGTCCTGGGTCGGTGCCGCGGCCAGGGTTTGCTCGCGGGTCTTGCCGGCGCGCTTGCGCCTGGCGACGCGTTCGCGCACGTCGACCAGCATGTCTCGCGCCGCTTTGAGATCGTTCCGCCCGCCGATCGGCCCATGACCGGCGACGATCCGGGTCTTGCCGTCCGCCAGGGTCAGCCCGCGGTCCAACGCCGCGATCAGGCCGTCGACCATCCCGCCGGTGCCGGTATCGATGATCGGGTACAGGCCGTTGAAGAAGCAGTCGCCCATGTGCAGCACGTTGGCCGCGGGGAAATGGACCAACAGATCGCCGTCGGTATGGGCCTGAGGCACATGGATCAAGCGCGCCTCGAGCGTCCCCAGGCGCAGCTTTCCGTCGCCCTGGAGCGTGAGACTTGGACGGGCTGCCATCGGCAGGGCCGGAATCGTGCGGTTCAAATGCTTGAGAAAGGTGTCTTCCGAGACCCGGCGCCAGGCGTTTTCGTGCGCGACCACCACCGCCCCGCGTTCGGCCAGGGCCTGGTTTCCGCCGACATGGTCCAGATGCCAATGAGTGTTGACCACGTAGCGCAGGGGTTTGCGGCCCTCCAGTGCCTTCATCAGGGCCGGCGCGGTCTTGGGCAGTTCGCTGTCGACCAGGATCGAGGCGTCCTCGGCCTGCGCCAGCAGGACCGTCGTGGCCGGTCCGCGCAGCACCGACAGGCCCGGGACCAGTTCGACGAAGGCCGGCTCGGTCGCGGCCGGCGGTTCGGCGCGCGCGGGCGAACCGGCCAGGACGGCCGAACCGCCCAGCAAACCGCCCAGCAGGAGCAAAGAACGCGGATTCACGGCAAGTCTCCACAAGGGGCCGGCATCGGCACGCTGAGGATCGCGCGGCGCGATGATAGGCGAACGTGAATGAGCGATAATGCTGACATGGCCATTTCCATCAAAACCCCCGAAGACATCGAAAAGATGCGCGTCGCCGGCCGCCTGGCCGCCGAGGTGCTGCAGGTCGTCGCTCCGCACGTGAAGCCGGGCGTGAGCACCGGCGAGCTGGATCGCATCTGCAACGAGCACATCGTCAACGTGCAGAAGGCGATCCCGGCCAACGTCGGCTATAAAGGTTTCCCCAAGACCGTGTGCACCTCGGTCAACAACGTGATCTGCCACGGCATCCCCAGCGACAGCAAGATCCTCAAGGAAGGCGACATCGTCAACATCGACGTCACCGTCATCAAGGACGGCTGGCATGGCGATACCAGCCGCATGTACTACGTCGGCGCCCCTTCGGTCATGGCCAAGCGCCTGGTCGAGGTGACCCGCGAGGCGATGTTCCGCGCGATCCGCATCGTCAAGCCCGGCATCACCCTGGGCGACATCGGCCACGCCATCCAGACCTACGCCGAAGGCGAGCGCTTCAGCGTGGTGCGCGATTACTGCGGCCACGGCATCGGCCGGGTCTATCACGAAGCCCCGCAGGTGCTCCACGTCGGCCGTCCGGGCGAAGGCGTCAAGCTGGTTCCGGGCATGACCTTCACCATCGAGCCGATGATCAACGAAGGCACGTATCGCCATAAGACCTTGCCCGACGGCTGGACCGTGGTGACCAAGGACCGCAAGTTGTCGGCGCAGTGGGAGCACACCGTCGCGGTGACGCAGGACGGCGTGGAAATCCTGACCCGCGTGCCGGGCGACGATAACGATCTATGACCGCTACCGGCGCCGACGAGCGGCCCGTCGATCGATCGGCTGCCGCCTCGCCGGTGTCCGCGCTCGCGCCCGCATCCGATGAGGCGCCGGAGCCGGGCAGTCCCGCGGCGATCCGCGCCGCGCTGAGCGCGGTCGACGCCGCGCTGGCCCAGCGTTTCGACCAGGACGCCAACGCCGACATCGACCGGCTGTTGCGCGCGCGCACCGACGCGGTCGACGTGCAGGTGCGCGCGGCCTGGCAGGTCTGCATCGATGCCGGCGCGCCGCTGGCGCTGTTCGCGGTCGGCGGCTACGGCCGCGGCGAATTGTTTCCGCAATCCGATATCGACCTGCTGGTGCTGGCCGAGCCCGACGCGCAAACCGCGCAGGCCGAACAACTCGGCTGCTTCTTCGCTTGCCTGTGGGACGCCGGCCTGCCGGTCGGTCACGCAGTGCGTTCGGCCGCGCAATGCACCGAGGCGGCCGCCGATCTGACCGTGCTCACCGCGATGCTGGAAGCGCGCCCGATCGCCGCCGACGCGGTCGCGCAGATGGCGCTGCAGGCCGCGGTGTCGCCCTCGCAGGTGTGGCCGGCGCGCGACTTCTTCATCGCCAAGCGCGATGAACTGCGCCAGCGCCACGCGCGTTACGGCGACACCGCCGACAACCTGGAGCCCAATCTCAAGGAAGGCCCCGGCGGCATGCGCGACGTGCAGACCCTGCACTGGATGGCGCTGCGCATCATCGGCACCTCCGATCTGGAATCGCTGGTCTCGATCGGCCAGCTCGGGCCGGACGAATTGACCACGCTGGAGCGCGAACGCCGCACGCTGTCGCGCCTGCGGTTCGGGCTGCATCTGGTCGCGCGAAAACGCGAAGAACGCTTGCGCTTCGACTATCAGAAGCTGCTGGCCGAGCGCCTGGGTCACGTCGACAACGCCGACAACCTCGCCGTCGAGCAGATGATGCAGGGCTTCTACCGCAGCGCCGCGCTGGTGCTGCGGATCGGCGAGCGCCTGCTGCAGCGCTTCGAGGAGCAGATCGAAGGCGAAGCCGTGCCGGTGCCGTTGACCGGTCCGTACGAGGCCTTCGAACTGCGCCGCGACTACATCGCTGCTCGTACAGCGGGCACCGCGCGCGAGACCGAGTGGCCACGCGACGCCTACGACATCTTCGCGCTGTTCGCGGCCTGGGCCGCGCACGACGAAATCCGCGGCCTGCATTCGCAGACCGCGCGCGCGCTGGCCGAAGCGCTGACCAAGGTGCCGAGTTTCGACAAGGCCGAGCCGGCGCTGCGCGAACGTTTCCTCAAGATTCTGCGCGGCCCGCATCCGGTGCACGCGCTCGAACGCATGGCCCGCCTGGGCGTGTTGGGGCGCTGGATTCCGGCATTCTCGAAAGTCTCCGGACGCATGCAGTTCGACCTGTTCCACGTCTACACGGTCGATCAACACACCCTGGCGGTGCTGCGCAATCTGGCCCGCTTCGCCTCGGGCGTGGCCGACGAGCGTTTCAGCATCGCCCACGAAGCCTGGCCGCGCCTGCGCAAACCCGAGCTGCTGTTGCTCGCCGGTCTGTTCCACGACATCGCCAAGGGCCGCGGCGGCGATCATTCCGAACTCGGCGGCGACGATGCGCGGGTGTTCGGCACCACGATGGGCCTGAGCGAATCCGACACCGCCCTGGTCGAATGGCTGGTGCGCCAGCATCTGCTGATGTCGGTGACCGCGCAGAAGCAGGACATCGCCGACCCGGAAGTCATTCATCGCTTTTCGGCGAAGGTGGCCGATCGCGAACATCTGGATCATCTGTATCTGCTGACCTGCGCCGACATCGCCGGCACCTCGCCCAAGCTGTGGAATGCGTGGAAGGACCGGTTGTTGGCCGATCTGTACACCGCCACGCGCTTGGCGTTGCGGCGCGGATTGGAGCATCCGGTCGCCGGCGCCGAACGCGCCGCGGAAACCCGCGAGGCCGCGCAGGCCATGCTGGCGGCGTTCGGCGCGCGCGATGAGGAAATCGCTGGGTTGTTCGCGCGCATGCCCGAGATCGCGTTCCAGCGCGGCCGGCCCGATCAGATCGCCTGGCAGGCCGCGTCGCTGCGCGGCGTCGCGATCGGCGACACCCGCGTGCGCGCGCGGCCGGTCAGCGCGCACGGCGGCGCGCATGCCGGAGCGCTGGAAGTGTTCGTGCATTCGCCCGATCGCGACGGTTTGTTCGCCGCGATCGTCGCCACGCTCGATCGTCTGGGCTTGGCGATCCAGCAGGCGCGCGTGCTCGACGGCCCGAACGGGGCGATCTTCGACACCTTCGAAGTGGTGCCGACCGATCCGCGCCAATCGCCGAGCGCCGAAGACGTGGAGCGGCGCCTGGAATCGACCCTGGCCGGCCCGCTGGAGCGGATCAAGCCCGCGCGCCGCGCCCAGCCGCGCCATCTGCGCCATTTCCGCATCGCCCCGCAGATCGAGTTCTCCGATTTTAATAAGGGTGATTTTAATAAAGGTGATTTCAATAAGGGCGCGAGTTCCAATCCGCGCACCACGGTGAGCCTGGTCTGCACCGACCGCCCCGGACTGCTGGCCGACGTCGCCCAGACTTTGCGAAAACAGCGGCTGCGCGTGTACGACGCACGCATCGCCACCTTCGGCGAACGCGCCGAGGACGTGTTCCAGATCACCGACGGGCGCGATCGCGCGCTCGACGAAACGCAACAGCAGGCACTGCGCGAAGCGTTGCTGGCCTGCCTCGAAGGAGAAAACCGATGAGCCCCGCCAAGAAGACCAGCAAGAAGGCCGTTAAGAAGAAGAGCAATCAGGCGCCGGGCGCGGACGAATTGAAGTTCATGGTCGACAGCGCGTTCGAGCGCCGCACCATGCTGACGCCGGACGAGGTCGAAGGCTCGACCCGTCCGACCGTCGAGCGGGTGATCGACGGCCTGGAGCAAGGCGAATTCCGTGTCGCCGAACCCGACGGCAAGGGCGGCTGGACCGTCAACGAGTGGCTCAAGAAAGCGGTGCTGCTGTACTTCCGGGTTAACGAGATGCAGGTGATCGAGGCCGATCCGGCGCCGTTCTGGGACAAGGTGCCGGCGCGTTTCGAAGGCTATGGCGAGTCGGATTTCCGCAAGCTGGGCGCGCGCGTCGTTCCCGGCGCGATAGCCCGTCGCGGCGCCTACATCGGCAAGGACGTGGTGCTGATGCCGAGCTTCGTCAACATCGGCGCGCACGTCGGCGAAGGCACCATGGTCGACACCTGGGCCACGGTCGGCTCGTGCGCGCAGATCGGCAAGCATTGCCATCTGTCCGGCGGCGCCGGCATCGGCGGCGTGCTCGAACCGCTGCAGGCCTCGCCGACCATCATCGAAGACCATTGCTTCATCGGCGCGCGCTCGGAAGTGGTCGAGGGTTTCGTCGTCGGCCACCACAGCGTGATCGGCATGGGCGTATTCCTGGGCCAGAGCACCCGCATCTACAACCGCGCCACCGGCGAGATCAGCTACGGCTACGTGCCCCCCTACAGCGTGGTCGTCTCCGGCCAGCTGCCGGCCAAGGATGGATCGCATTCGCTGTACTGCGCGGTGATCGTCAAGCAGGTCGATGCCAAGACTCGGTCCAAGACCAGCATCAACGATTTGTTGCGTGGGTTGGCGGACTGAGGCGATGACCATGCGGCGCATTTCTTCGAGCTGTACCTTATTGCACAAATGGTCCGTGGTTATCCCGTTCATTGGATTGCTTATCGCTTATGCGCATATCCGGCAGCATCCTTTTCCCGAGGACCCGCGATTCATCGCGTGTTTTTTAGTGTTTGCTGTGGCGATGTGCGCCGTGCATGTCGCGTTTTCCCTGAAACTGGCCGACGAAGTCCTTGATGCTGGCGACCGCCTGCGTGTGCGGCGTCGCGGCGTCGAGGTCACCATAGCCTTGGCGGACATTGAACGGGTGTGGAAACGATGGTGGAGCAACCCAGACCAGATCGTGCTGCAGTTGCGCAGTCCGGGTGAATTGGGCGAGCGCATTGCGTTTATCCCGCAGACGGACCTGTTGGGGTTCGGCGGAAAGGCGGTGCTGACTGATTTGCGCCGCCGAGTGAGTGAGGCGCGGACCCGATTGCAGCCGGGACGGCGCCGATAGTCTTTCAGAAAACCTTTCCCCGAAAAGAACGTATAAGCCGTGTTCCTTGTGTCCATCGACTTTCGCCGGGCGTGCCGGACCCGCATGGATTTACTGAGGCAAGAACCGAGGGCGAGATGACCACGCTTTATGGTTTGAACAACTGCGACACCTGCAAAAAAGACGATCCGGGGTGTAAGGGTCTGCCGAATGGATCGGATGATCGTTCATGCCGGTCGGGAGATATCTGACAATGCGCCGAATTTCATCGTCGATATCGCATCACTTCAAGCGCACCCTGCCGGTGTTGACGGTGGGCGCGTTTTCCGCCGGGTTGGTGGCCATGTTGTCCCAGCGGCCGATACCGGTCGAAGCGGCGGTCGTGTTCGCGATCGCGCTGGTGGCGTCGGCGAGCTATTACTGTTGGTTCATGCGCGGTGTGTTGGACGAGGTCTTCGACGACGGCGACCGCTTGCTGGTGCGTAATCGTGGAGTGGAGGACACGGTGCTCCTGCGCGATGTGGTCGGCGTCAAGGCCCAGCGCATTCGCACGCTCGTTCGCTTGACGCTGGCGCTGGCCGTTCCGGGGAAGTTCGGCGACAAGATCGTGTTCCTCGTCCGCGACACGTTCCTGGACGTGCTGCCGTACGGTCCGCCCCCGCTGATCAAGGACCTGGAAAATCGCATAGCGGCACATAAACAGAATTCGACGAGGGATCCATGACCACGCTTTATGGTTTGAACAACTGCGACACCTGCAAGAAAGCCCGCAAATGGCTCGATCGCTTCGGCGTCGCGCACAGCTTCGTCGATTATCGCGATAACCGGCAGCCGCCGGAGACGCTGATCGAGTGGAAGCATCAGCTCGGCGGCTGGGAGTCGTTGATCAACAAGTCCTCGACGACGTGGCGCACCTTGCCGCCGAACCGCAAGGAGCCGGCGTCGGATGCGGAGTGGAAGCTGCTGCTCAAGGAGTATCCGCAGCTGATCCGGCGCCCGGTCGTGGTCAGCGACGAGGGCAAAGTCACCCAGGGCTTCAGCGACAACGGCTTCAAGCAGCGCTTCGGGATCGGTTCGTGAGCGTCGGCGGCCAGAGCGCGGTGTTGGAGTTGGCCTGCGATTTGATCGCGCGGCCGTCGGTCACGCCCGACGATCTGGGGTGCCAGCGGCTGATCGCCGAGCGTTTGAGCCGTGCGGGTTTCGCTTGCGAGCACCTGCGTTTCGGCGAGGTCGATAATCTTTGGGCGGTGCACGGCGCGGGCGAGGGACCGACTCTGGTGTTGCTCGGACATACCGACGTGGTGCCGTCCGGGCCGGTCGACAGTTGGGCCAGCGATCCGTATCTGCCCGAAATCCGCGACGGCGTGCTGTACGGGCGCGGCGCGGCCGACATGAAAGGCAGCGTGGCCGCGTTCGTGGTCGCGCTCGAACAGTTCGTCGCGGCGCATCCTCGGCATCGCGGCCGGATCGCGTTGCTGCTGACCTCCGACGAGGAGGGCGACGCCATCGACGGCGTGCGCCGCGTCGCTGAAACCTTCCGCGCGCGCGGCGAGCGCATCGATTGGTGCATCACCGGCGAGCCGTCGTCGACGGCGAAACTGGGCGATCTGTTGCGTGTCGGCCGCCGCGGCACCTTGTCGGCGACGCTCAAAGTGATCGGCGTGCAGGGTCATGTCGCCTATCCGGAGAAGGCGCGCAACCCGATCCATCAGGCGATGCCGGCCTTGTCGGAACTGGCCGCGCGGCGTTGGGATGAGGGGTACGAGACCTTCCCGCCGACCTCGCTGCAGATCAGCAATATCAACGCCGGCACCGGCGCCAACAACGTGATTCCCGGCGAATTGCAGGTGCTGTTCAATCTGCGCTTCAACCCGAGCTGGAACGCCGAGAGTCTGGAGCGCGAATGCGAAGCGGTGTTGCAGGCGCACGGACTGGAATACGAGTTGCGCTGGTTCCGCGGCGGCGAGCCGTTCTACACCCCGGAAGGGCCATTGCGCGCGGCGGCGCGCGAGGTGCTGGCGCGGTTTGCCGGCGCCGCGCCGCTGGAGAGCACCGGCGGCGGCACCTCGGACGCGCGCTTCATCGCGCCGCTGGGCGCGCAGTGCATCGAGATCGGGCCGGTCAATGCGAGCATCCACAAGGTCGACGAGAACGTGTCGGTGGCCGATCTGGAGGCGCTGCCGGATCTTTATCTGGCGTTGATCGAGCGTTTGTTGCGCTGAACAAATGCGCCTCGGCTTCTCCCTGTAGGAGCGGCGCGAGCCGCGACCGCGGTGCTGCCGGTCGCGTCGCCGTAGTCGAGCAGGCGTCGTCGGCGGGTTTTCGCGGTCGCGGCTTGCGCCGCTCCTACAGGTAAGTCATGTAGAGCAGCGCGAGCTGCGACCGCTGAGTTGTCGGTGCGCGCGATTACCGGGGCTTGAGGGTCAGCGTGTATTTCGCCGTGCCCGGCAGGAATGGCGTGGGCCGTCCGTGCACCCAATCGTCGTGGCCCGCGCCCCAGAACGGCGACAGCGGGTGGCCGCTCTGGCCACCGGGCATGTGGATGATGCCGTCGGCTTCGTGACCGGGCGAGACCACCATGCGTTCGGAGGCGCCGAAGTTGCTGCGCTGCACGCGCGGCATCGCGGCATCGCCAGACAATTCGTCGGGCGGCATGCACAACGCGCCCTTGGCGAAGCCGGGCAGGGCCGAGGCGAGCGGGTGGCAGATCGCGGCGGTGTTGTGCTCGCCCCAGCGGTGCTTGGACAACTGCGCGGCGGCGTTGGGTCCGGGCGCGATGTTCAGATCGGCGAGTACGTCGGCGGCGGCGTGTTCGAGCAAGGTGTCCCAACTGGATTCGTTGCGCGGCAGCAGATGCGCCGGACGCTGGTTCAACAGCGGCCAGACCACGCCTTCGAGCTGCCTGAGTTCGGGCATTTCGAACTGCGCGCCCATCGCCGCCTGCGCCGGCGCGGTCAGGCCGTTGGCGACGTGGGTGAATACTGCGCGGCGCCAGTTACGCACCATGCGGTAGCTCACCGAGTTCGGTTCGGCGCGGCCTTCCCAATGCTTGGAGGCCGCGGCCAACGCGGTCAGCGCCGGGCTTTGGCCGCCCTTGGACACGCGCCCGGCCTGGTCCTGCAACAGCTTCCACCAGCGTTGCAGGAACAGTGCGCGATCGTCGAGTTGGATCGCCAGCAAGTCGCGTTCGGTGAACTGTTGTTTGTCGAACAGGCCGTCGCGGATCTGTCCGGCGCGCGCGCCGAGCACGTAGTCGCCGTCGCCGATGCGTTCCAGGTCCAGACCGTCGAGAGTGCGGGTGTTGGCGGTCCACAACCGGCCCGACGGCGGCGCGATCAGGTTCGGCGCGTCTTCGGTCTGGATCGTCCAGGGCACGCACGCGGCCGCGCCGTCGCCCAGGTTCTCGATCAACGCGGTGGTGGAGCAGCCTTCATGCCGTTCCGGCAGCGGGCCGAGCAGACGCCAGGCGATCTTGCCCTGGCGATCGCCGACCACCAGGTTCTGCACCGGCATGGCGACCTTGCGCGCGACCGTCAGCGCCTGGTCCACCGACTGCGCGTGCAGCAGATCGGACAGGCCCATATTGAGCGCGCCAGGCAGGTGCGCGCTCCAACGCAGGGCCAGCGCGCTGCCATCGGGGTTGTCGTGCAGCAGCGGGCCCCAGGGCGTCTCGCGCACGGTCAGGGTCTGCGCGGGGCCGTCTTTGACCGCGATGGTTTCCTGGTGCACGGTCAGGCCGGCGCAGGTCTGCGGCTTGGCGTCGCCGGCGCAACCGGGTTGGCGCGACCAGTCGGCCCAGTCGCCGTAGCTGTTGGTGAAAGCCCAGGCGATGTGGGTGTTGCTGCCGACCACGATCGCCGGCAATCCGGGCAGGGTGAAGCCGCTGGCGTCGATGCGCCCGCCGGCCGCGCGCGCGTCGGCGTAGCGCAGGCGCGCGCGGAACCAAGTGTTGGGCGCGCGCAGACCCAGATGCATGTCGTCGGCGACGATCGCGCGTCGGTCGGCGGTGAGACTGCCGGCGACGGCGAAGTTGTTGCTGCCGATCTCGTCGAGGAACGGCAACGGCACCAACTTGCCCGGCGGCGGCGACGGCAGTTTGCGCAAGTCCACTTGTTGCGCCGTCGGCAGTGCGGCATCGCCGACCGGCGCGCCGAACAGCGGCGCGTCCCAGGTGCTGCCCAGGTGCGTGACCAGGGCGTACAGCGGCGCCGGCAGATGCGGGCTCATGCGCCACTGCGCGTATTCGCGCGCGTTGCTGCCGTCCTGCAGGTCGAAGTACATGGCGTAACCGACCAGGGCCGAATCGGCGACCGTCCACGGTTCGGGTTCGGCGCGCAGCAACAGGTAGGGCCAGGGCTTGCGCGACAAGCCTTGCGCGCCGGCGTTGACGCCGTCGGCGTAGGCCTGCAGCAGGGCGGCCTTGTCGGTCGCGAACGAGGCCAGCTGCGTCTGAACGCGATGGCGCAGACGATGCACGCGGTGTTGCCGGTCGTAGTCCAGCGCGCGCGCGCCGAACAGTGCCGATAACTCGCCGGCCGCGGTGCGGCGCAGCAGATCCATTTCGAAGTAGCGCTCCTGGCCGTGCACATAGCCCAGCGCGCGCATCGCATCGGTTTCGTTGGCGGCATCGACGGTGACCACGCCGAGCGCGTCGCGCTGGATCGTCACCGGCGCGGACAATCCCGGCAGCGCGAGTTCGCCTTGCAGGCGGGGCAGGCTGCCGCGCAGCAACCACCAGGCGGTCAATCCGCCGATCAACGACAGGCAAAGCAGCGCGAGCAGGCCGCGCTTGATCCATTTGGCCATGGGTATCCTCCGTGGGCGAGCTTAGCCGAAGTCCGTGGCGGAGCCGCGAAGGAGCGATGAAATGGCTTGGGCAATCAGGGCCATTCCGCTCCGGGCGAAGGCGGCGAGGTCTGTTGTGGGAGGGCCTTCAGGGCCGACGCTTTTCGTTCCGATCGCGGCTACAACCGCATCTGTTCGGAAGGCGTCGGGCCTGAAGGCCCTCCCACAAGAGACTTCGGGGGTCGCCGGGCTTTCCGCCGTGGCCCGATGTCCGGATCGCGACGGCGGTCGCGTTGGCCCCGGCAGGCGGCGCTTGCATCCGTCGCCGTCCTCAAGCACGATCCGTCCATGACTTTCGTGTCCGCCACCGCCCCGATCCGCAGCGCCGCTTCCGCCGGCCGCCTGCGTTCGTTGGTGGCCAACGTGCGCGCCAACAACAATAACCGCAATAACGCCAGCCTCCCGCGGGCCGGCGATTAGCGCGCGCAACACACGCTCAATCGCTCAGGAAGCCCGCACTGCGAAGTGTGGGCTTCTTGCGTTTCAGGCCCCCGAAATCCCGAAATCCCGCAATCGCTTCGAACGATCCTTAACGCTTCAAACCCTTCAGGAGATTCCCCGATGTGCTCGATCCTAGGTCTGTTCGACCTCCGTCCCGGCGCCGATCTGCGACCGCTCAGACCCTTGGCCCTGTCCTTGTCGGCCAAGCAACGCCACCGTGGCCCGGACTGGTCCGGCGTCAGCGTGGATCCGCGCGCGATCCTGGTGCATGAGCGCCTGGCGATCGTCGACCCGACCGGCGGCGCGCAGCCGCTGCGCTCGTCCGACGGCGAACTGGCCTTGGCGGTCAACGGCGAGATCTACAACCACCGCGAACTGGAACAGCAGATCACCGCGCCGTACGAGTTCCAGACCAAGTCCGACTGCGAAGTCATCAACGCCCTGTACCGCGAAGGCGGCGACCTGGGCGAACTGCTAAACCGCCTCAACGGCATCTTCGCCTTCGCGTTGTGGGACGCCGCGCGCGGCCGCTACGTGATCGCGCGCGATCCGATCGGCGTGTGTCCGCTGTACTGGGGCCACGACGCCGACGGCCGCCTGTGGGTCGCCTCGGAGATGAAAGCGCTGGCGCGGCTGTGCGACGACGTCGCGCCGTTCCCGGCCGGCCATTACTACGACAGCGACGTCGGCGTGGCGGTGAAGTACTACCAGCGGCCGTGGCGCGAATACGAAGCGACCCAGGGCGTGGAAGTGTCCAAGCAGGAACTGCGCGAAGCCTTCGAACGCGCGGTGCATCGGCAGATGATGAGCGACGTGCCTTACGGCGTGCTGCTGTCCGGCGGCCTGGATTCGTCCCTGGTCGCGGCCTGCGCCGCGCGCTTCGCCCGCCGCCGGATCGAAGAGGACGATCAGGCCGAAGCCTGGTGGCCGCGTCTGCACTCCTTCGCGATCGGCCTGCAGGGCTCGCCCGATCTGGCCGCGGCCGAAATCGCCGCCGAAGCGCTCGGCACCGTGCATCACGGGTTTACCTACACCTTCGAAGAAGGCCTGGACGTGCTGCCGGACGTGATCGCGCACATCGAGACCTACGACGTCACCACCATCCGCGCCTCCACGCCGATGTTCCTGCTGGCACGGCGGATCAAGGCGATGGGGGTGAAGATGGTGTTGTCGGGCGAGGGTTCCGACGAGATCTTCGGCGGCTATCTGTATTTCCACAAAGCGCCCAACGCGCGCGAGTTCCATGAGGAACTGGTGCGCAAGCTCGACGCGTTGCACAGCTTCGATTGCCTGCGCGCCAACAAGTCGATGATGGCCTGGGGCGTGGAGCCGCGCGTGCCGTTCCTGGACGTGGAATTCCTCGACGTCGCCATGCGCATGGACGCGCAGGCCAAGATGGTCGACAAGGCCGCCGGCAAGATCGAGAAGTCGATCCTGCGCGAGGCCTTCGAAGGCTATCTGCCCGACGCGATCCTGTGGCGGCAGAAGGAGCAGTTCAGCGACGGCGTCGGCTACGGCTGGATCGATGGCTTGAAGCTGCATGCCGAGACTCACGTGGGCGACCGCGAGTTCGCCACGGCCGCGAGCCGTTTCCCGATCAATACCCCGCAGACCAAGGAGGCGTACTACTACCGCGGCATCTTCGATGGCCTGTTCCCGGGCACGGCCTGCGCCGAGACGGTGCCGGGCGGCAAGTCGATCGCCTGTTCCTCGCCCGCGGCGATCGCCTGGGATGCGGCGTTCGCCAACGCGGCCGATCCATCGGGGAGAGCGATCGCCGGGGTGCATCAGGCGGCGTTGGTTTGATTCATTGAAACCTGGGCGCGATGAGAATGATGCGATGAAATGGAAGGTGCCGTCGCGGCGGCACCTTCCTTGACGCCAGCGAACTCGCTCGAATGCACTCGTCGAGCGGGGTCGCTTTACATGCCGCAACCCAGCCAATTGCGGCTCAGGCTCTTGTACTCCCAATGACCGTCATTGCATTGCACGTTGACAGTAGCCGTGGCGGCCAACTCGCAGCCCGCGCCCTTGAACACCGAATTGCCGACGTGCAAAGGATCAGAGATGTAAGAGTCATAGCCGTCCTTATCCTGAGTGGAGGTCGACCAGTTCGGACGAGCTGTGTTGCGACTGGAGACCGTGACCGAGGCGACGTAGTACTGGGGCAGCGGCGCCGGAGGACTGAAGCCGCTCGGCGAAAAGTCCGCCTCCGAGCGCACCGTCGCGGTGGTGGCGGTCTGACCGAAAACCAGGTCCAAATCGACCCAATGATCGCCACAGACCTGTTGATGCAGGGTGGCGGTAGGTGGCGGCGAAGCCAGTGCGGACAGAGGCAGGGTCAATGCGAACAGTCCGGCGAAGACTGGGAGTCGGAACATCGTATGCATGGCCAATTCTTCCTTGTTTGAAAAGACGGGATGCTTGTGGCGATTCGATCCGGTCGCGGGTTCACGCCACTCGCATCGCACCGCTCGCAACAGCGCCGCGAAAAACACGGCGCTGTTCCTACTACTCGCAAGATGAGCGCAATTCGGCTCACTCCCAATCATTCAAGGGCATTTGGCGCATCCAGCATGCTTTAGGCGTGCCGTTTTGGTTTGCCGGTGTGAAATTCCAGCATTCGCCGTCTTTTTTGGCGAGTAAGTCTGGTTCGTTCCGCCGAGATGGATCGGCCACCAAACAACTTGTCGATGAACCCGTTCCGGTAATACCTGGGCGCGAGAGCGCCGACGCTATCGAGCGCGCGGTGCTACGCCCAGGCGGCAGGATGTGATCTGCGTGGATCAACCGCGGCCGCGATACTCCTGGCAACCGATCCACTCTAGACCCGCGCCCCGAGTCTGCCGCAGCAGCCACGGCAGGGCGATGCGCGCTTTGTCGTGGATATCGTGAAACAGGATCGTGCCGTGCCGCCACAACAGCATCAGGCTGAGCAGGCGGCCCTGGATGTCGGCCGGCGTCATCTTGGCGTTCCAATCCTGCGAGTCGATGCTCCACAGCGCCACGCGCAGGCCTTGTTGGCGGAAGAATTCGCCGCTGTCGGCGCGGCGCTGGCCGTAGGGCGGGCGGAACAGCGGCACGTAGGCCGATCCCGCCTGGGCCTTGATCAGCGCGCTGCTGCGGGTCACCGAATCCTGCCATTGCGGCCAGCGAGAATGCGATTGGTGTTCCCAGCCATGCGAAGCCAGGCACATGCCCGCATAACGCTGCGCGGTGCGGCCGGCCGCGCCGGCGTCGGCTTGGCGTTGCAGCGACAGGCCGAGCACGAAGAAGGTCGCATCGAGTTTGTGCTCGCGCAGCGTCGCCAGCAGTTTGTCGGTGCTGCCGCCGGCGGCGCTGGGGCCGTCGTCGAAGGTCAGAAGGAAGCGCCGATCGGGCAGTTCGCTGCCATCGAGTTCGCCGTCGCCGTAGGTGTCGATCTCGCTGCTGACGCGCGGGAACAGCGCGGCCAGGCGCAACAGTTCGTCGAGGTAGATGCGATGGAAGCGGGCCGCGTCGGCGCGCCAGGCCGCATAGGCCGGTTGCGGCGCGGTCTGCAAGGCCAGCGCCCGCTTGCGCAGCGCCTCGGCGTCGGCGGCCGGTTCGCAGAACGCTTCGCGCTCGCGGCAACTGCGCGAGGCCAGGCGATAGTTGGCGGCCAGCCGCTGCCAGTAACGCGCGCGCAGCTTGTCGACCGATGCGCGCGATGCGAGGCCGAACTGCTTGAGCCGCAGGCGCGCGGTCAGGTCGGTATCGTCGAGGGATTCGCTGAGCGCCAGCTCATGAGCGAAGGCGAGAATCTCGGCGCGCGAGGCGCGATCGAACGCGGTCGGCGAATCGATCGGATCCGGCCAGGTCGCGCGATCGGCGCTGGCGACCTGGCTCGGACCGGCGGCGTGAGCGACGGCGCTCGCTGACAACACGGCGAACACGAGCAGGAGCACGCTCAGCCGCCGCTGCGTGGTTCGAAATCGATGGAACGGGCTGTGCACCGGATGTCGCTCCTCAGTACGCGCTGACGCGTTCGAGGGCCTGATCGTAAGACTTGTCGGGCTTCTCGCGCTTGGCCGCCAGGTAGCTCGACATCGCCCGTTCGTATTGGCCGTCTTCTTCGTAGAGCTTGCCGATGTTGTAGTGCGCGCCGGCGCGGACGGTGGCCGCGTTGGCGCCCTTGGCCAGGGCGATGGCCTTGCGCGAGGCCCAGATCGCCTCGGCGGCGCGGCCGCGCTTGACGTAGGCCAAGCCCAGATTGGCGTAGGCCTGGGCGTAGTTGGGATCGAGTTCGATCGCCTGCTGATACGCGGCGATGGCTACGATCAGATCGCCGGCGCGATACGCCGCTTCACCGCGTTCGTTGGCCAGCGCGGCATCCTCGCCGTTTTCGCTCTCGGCCAGGTCGCCACCGTCGCCATGGATCTGGGCGATCTCCGCGCCGATCCGATCCGCTGCCGAACGGCTGGTGCCGATCCGGTTGACGTCCTCGAAGCGGCCTTCGCCGTCGACCCGGAACACGGTCCACAAATTCCCGGGTTGCGGCGGCACCGCGTAGGTGCGCACCAGACTTTGGCCGACGTAGACGTAGACCCGCGCCCGGCTGCGCGCCAGAGCGTCGGCGGAGGGATTCTGGCGATTGGCGAAATCGTGCACGGCGTAGGTGTAGGCCTCGCCGGGATGCTTGCGCAGCACGGTGATGGTTTCCGGACCGTGGCGCTCGGTGTCGTCCAGGTCCAGGCGCGCGTCCTCGCCGTTCTTGCGCTCGAAATAGATGTGTTGGCCGGGAAAGCTCAGATGCGCATCCAGATCGGCCGGCGCCGCGCCCCAGTTGAGCACCATGCGCAAACCGTCCAGGCTCTGCAGGGCCGGGCTGAGCGCGTAGTTCGATCCGTCGCAGGGACAGCGCGCCAGTAATTCGGCATGGCCGGACTTGCGGATGCTCAGTCGCGCGACGGGGTCGCGCAACGCCGCCGGGTCGAGCGCGGCGCGGCCGTGCGCGTCGGTGACCGCCGTCAGCGGTTCGCGGCCGGGGCGCTGCAATTGGATCGATGCACCTTCGATCGGCCGATCGGCGACGGTCGCGCTGAGCACCGTCGCCCCATCGCCGCCGGCCTGCGCGGCACCGGCGAAGGCGGTCACCAGCAAGGCGGAAGCGAGTGCGGCCGCGCGATGGCGCATGGATGCTCCAGAACGGATTCGGACGTCGGCGATGATACGCAAAGCCGGTACCGGATTCGCGTGCCGCGCGCGCCTGATAGTCTGTGCTTCAAGGGCCGCGTATTGGGCCTGGATCCGCACGAACGCAACGAAACGAGGGGAGACGCGCGATGGCCGTCGAAGCGCAAGGCAGCGAACTGGTCAAGGTGGTGGTGTTGCTGGCCGCCGGAGTGATCGCAGTGCCGATCTTCAAGCGCATCGGTCTGGGCTCGGTGCTGGGCTATCTGGCCGCGGGCCTGGCGATCGGCCCGTTCGGGATGGGCTTCTTCGCCGATTCGCAGGCGATCTTGCACGTGGCCGAACTCGGCGTGGTGATGTTCTTGTTCATCATCGGCCTGGAGATGCGGCCCTCGCATCTGTGGAGCCTGCGCCGCGAGATCTTCGGCCTGGGCACCGCGCAGATTGCGCTGTGCGCGCTGGCCATGACCGGGGTCGGCCTGGCCTTCGGTTTTCCGCCGATGGTCGCCTTCATCGGCGCGATGGGCTTCGTGCTGACCTCCACCGCGATCGTCATGCAGATCCTCGGCGAGCGCAGCGATCTGGCCTTGCCGCGCGGGCAGCGCATCGTCTCGATTCTGTTGTTCGAAGATCTGCTGATCGTGCCGCTGCTGGCGCTGGTCGCGTTGATGGCGCCGCCGGAGGCCAACCCGAGCGCCGCCGCGCATTCGCGCTGGGCCGACATCGGCATCGCCCTGGCCTCGCTGGCGACCTTGGTCGCGGCCGGCATCTGGTTGCTCAATCCCTTGTTCCGGGTGTTGGCGGCGGCCAAGGCGCGCGAGGTGATGACCGCCGCCGCGCTGCTGGTGGTGCTGGGCGCAGCCTTGCTGATGCAGATCGGCGGCTTGTCGATGGCGATGGGTGCGTTCCTGGCCGGCGTGCTGCTGTCGGAATCGACCTTCCGCCACCAGTTGGAAGCCGACGTCGAACCGTTCCGCGGCATCCTGCTGGGCCTGTTCTTCCTCAGCGTGGGCATGTCGCTGGACTTGAAGGTGGTCGCGGCGAACTGGCCGATGATCGTCGGCGGGGTGCTCGCGCTGATGCTGGTCAAGGCGGTGTGCATCTACGTCGTCGCGCGGGTGATGAAGTCCTGCCACACCGAGGCGCTGGATCGCGCGGTGCTGATGGCGCAGGGCGGCGAGTTCGCGTTCGTGCTGTTCTCGTCCGCGGCCAACGCCAAGCTGATCGACGCCGAGGTCAGCGCCAATCTCAGCGCGATCGTGGTGTTGTCGATGGTGCTGACGCCGCTGGCGATTATCGCTTTGCGCAAATTCTCGCCCAAGACCGCCTTGTCGCTGGAAGGCGTGGACGAGCCCAACGGGCTCGGCGGCAGCGTGTTGCTGATCGGCTTCGGCCGCTTCGGCCAAGTGGTCAGCCAGTCGTTGTTGGCGCGCGGGGTGGAGGTGGCGATCATCGACACCGACGTGGAGATGATCGAAAGCGCGCAGACCTTCGGCTTCAAGGTCTATTACGGCGACGGCACCCGTCTGGACGTGCTGCGCGCTTCCGGCGCCGGCACCGCGCAGTTGATCGCGATCTGCATCGACGACCGCGCCGCGGCCACGGTCACCGCCCAGCTGATCCGTCACGAGTTCCCGCAGGCGCGGTTGCTGGCGCGTAGTTTCGATCGCGAGCACGCGCTGGAGCTGGTGCATGCCGGGGTCGACCTGCAGGTGCGCGAAACCTTCGAGTCGGCGATGCGGTTCGGCGAGGCGGCGCTGGTGGAACTGGGTGTGCCGGCCGACGACGCGGCCGAGGTGGTCGCCGATATCCGCAAGCGCGATGCCGAGCGTTTCGAACTGGAATTGGTCGGCGGGGTGCGCGCCGGCGTGTCGCTGCTCTACGGCAATATGCAGCAGACGCCGTTGATTCCGCCCAAGCCGCGGCCGACGCGGCCGGCGGACGATGAAGAACACGTCCCCGGCATTTCTGCTTGAATGAGCCTTGGCGGCGGTCGCCAAGACAGGAGAACGGTCGATGTCATGGACGATCTGGCACTTTGCCTTGCCGGCGCTCGCGTTGCTCGGCGTCGGTCTGGCGATCGTAGGGATCAGATCCGCTAGTCGCGTGTACGCCACCTCGATGCTGGCGCGCGTGCGTCCGCTTCCGCGGCAGCGACTGGCATTGCCCGGCGGGGTCTACTGCAATGCGTTCACGCAAGGCGACGATTGGGACGGCGCCCGGTTCGTGCTGTACGACGCGAAAGGCGCCGAATTGGATCAGTACGGCAAGCCGGTGCGGCTGCTCCAGAACCGCCGACCCGTGTTGCCGTTCACCACCAGCTTCATCGTTCCGGACGACGGCGTGGTCGAACTGTCGATCGAAAACGCGCCGTCCGGGACTGAGAGCGACAGTTGGGTGGTGATTCAGCGCGACGTCGAACTGGTGGTGTTCTTCTGGGGTGCGTTGGGCTTGGCCGGCGTTGCCTTGGCGCTGTTCGGATTCTTGTTCGCGGCGATGATGTGGAGCAGTGCGTTGATGCTCGGCGCTGCGGCCGCGGCGTCGGGTTGAGCGGTTCAGCGCGCGGCGGCGGGGCATTGCGGCGGCCATCGAGTATCGGGTTCGGCGACCAGATCGACCAGGAAGAACTCGCCCGAGCGCTCGCCGTCGGCTTGCGCGAACAACAGCCGGTCGCCGCGCGGCGACAGCAGCGGGCCGACTTGGAAAACGTCTTGGCGTGCCGGAATGCGGCCGAGTTCGCGCCAGCGCTCGCCTTCGCGCCGATAGCGGTACAGATTCGAACGATCGCCGCGATCGCTCACTACGATGAGCTGACGGCCATCGCGGGCGATTTCGGCCTCGTACTCGTTGGCCGCGGTGCTCAGCGGCGCGCCGAGATTGCGCACCTTCCAGGCGCCGTCGGCGTCTTGCCGGGCGGTGTACAGGTCGCCCTGGCCCAGGCCGCCTTCGCGGCTGGAACCGAAATACAACTGCCCGTCTGCAGCGAGGCGCGGCAACAATTCCGAGGCTTTCGAGTTGACCGGCGCCGGCAGGCGTTGCGGCGTGCCCCAACCACCGTCGGATTCGCGCTCGACGTAGTAGATGTCCAGATCCTCGCCTTGGGGATCGTGGCGCGCCGAGACGAAGTACAGGCGGCGTCCATCGGCGGCGACGAAAGGGTCCGCATCCAGCCCCGCGCGCTCGGCGGCGAACTCCGGCGGTTGCGGCGACGACCAACCGTCGGGCCCGCAGCGCGAACGCAGGATCCGCCATTGGGCGAACTGGCGATCGCTGCGCATGAAGTACAGCTCGCGCCCATCGGGGCTGAAGGCGGGCGAGGATTCGTACTGGTCGCTGGCGATGTTGGGCGGCGCCCAGCGTTGCGGTTCGGACACTGGCCGCGCCGGCCGTTGATAAGCCATCGCGCACGCGGTCGCGCAGGCCGCGGCCAGCATCGCGGTGGACAGCCATTGCGCGATCGGATCGGTAGGGCTAGGCGGGCTGGAATGGTTCACGCGACCTCCGCGATGGCGTCGTGGATCGGAGCGAGCGACGACCGCGCCCGTCCTTCCGTCCGAGTCGGGGCGATGAGAACGATGGCTGCGTGGCGCCGGCCGATGCGACCCGGCTCCGGGTTCAATCGCGTTGCTTTTGCTGGAATCGCCGCGCCTTGGCCACGTTTCCGCAGGTGGCCATGTCGCACCAGCGGCGGCGTCCGCTCTTGGAGGTGTCGATGAACACCCAGCCGCAATCGCGCCCGTCGCATACGCGCAGCCGGTCCAGGCGCGCGTCCCTGAGCATTTCGATCGCGTAGGCGGTGACGAGGTGGGCGATCAGGTCCAGGCCCGAGCGTTCGGCGGTCCACAGCGTCTGTAGACGCGAATCGCGCGACACCAGACGCGCGGCGCGCGAAGCCGCCAGACGCGCCTGGTCCAGGGACTCCAGATCGGCTTCGGCCGGTTCGCGGCGGTGGGCGAGGGCGTATAAGGCATCGCACAGCGCCTCGCGCAAGGTCTTGCAGCGCGTCAGCGCGGCGGCGGCCTTCGCCGGCGCATCGGCGGCCAGGATTTCCAGCGCGCTCAGATCCTCGCGCGCGAACGCCCCGCTGCGCTGCGCCCAGCGCAGCAGTGCGGAATAGTCGTCCAGCCAGTCGCGCGGCTGGGTATCGCGTGCGGTCACGGTATTGACCAGATCCAGCGCAGGATCGCCGCCGACCAGATCGGCGGGGCGGAAATCGTGATGTTCCAGACGCATGCGGCCGTCCTTGAAGTCGTTTTCAGAGGTTACTGGCCTGGCCATATAACCTGCAATAGGAAGAATAGGGGTTTCGGATCAACGGCAAAACCCGCGAAGCCCCGATTCCGCCGTAACACGGCCTTCAACCGGCCGTGGCCTCCGTGGCGTCCGGCCTTTGGGATCATCGCGGTCGGGGCGGAAAGCGTGATGGCGGCGGCAGCCTCCGATCGGCGGATCGAGTTCAAAACGCCCATAAAGTGGACCGATTAGTCGGTTATCTGCGCACACACGCGCGCAACGGCGCGCAACGGTGCCGCCGCATGCCATGTTCAAACGCCCGTCTGGCCCCATCCGGCGGCTGCGCCGGGCCGGACGGCCCTCCAGGCGGCCGCGGCTGCGACGCCGCGTTCATGGCGATGTGAGACCATGCAGGCCATGACCAAAAAAACGAAAAGTACGAAGACCGGTAAGCCCGGCAGCAGCAAGACCTCGTCCCCCACCGGCGCCGGCCCGGCCTCCAGCAAGAAAAACGGCCGCAAGGCCGCCTCGGCGCGCCCACCCTGGCTGCCGGAGAACCTGCAACACGGCGCACCGGGCAAGGGCCCGCGCAAGAAATCCGCCGACGGCCCCGCGCCCGGCCCCCGCGCTCCGGCAGCGCCTTATCACGACCCCTACGCCGACCGCGAAGCCTCGCGCTACGAGCAGCCCATCGCCAGCCGCGAAATGATTCTTCAGACCCTGGCCGCCGCGGACGGCCCGATGTCGGCCGAGACCTTGGCCGAGCAACTCAAGCTCACCGATCCCGACCGCGCCGACGCGCTGGGCAAGCGCCTGGGCGCGATGATCCGCGACGGCCAGCTGATCCGTAACCGCAAGGGCGATTTCGCTCCGGCCGCGCAGATGGACCTGATTCCCGGGGTGGTGATCGCCAATCCCGACGGCTTCGGCTTCCTGCGCCCGGAGGCCGGCGGCGACGACCTGTTCCTGCCGCCGTTCGAGATGCGCAAGGCCATGCACGGCGATCGCGTGCTGGTCAGCGTCACCGGCGTGGACCGACGCGGCCGCCGCGAAGGCGCGATCGTGGAAGTGCTCGAACGCCGGCTCAACCGCCTGATCGGACGCTTCACCCTGGAGCAGGGCATCAGCTACGTGGTGCCCGACGATCGCCGCATCCAGCGCAACGTGCAGATCCCGCCGGACGCGCGGATGGACGCGCACAACGGCCAACTGGTGGTCTGCGAGCTGGTCCAGGCGCCCGATCCCAAGCGCCCGCCGATCGGCCGCGTGCTGGCGGTGCTCGGCGACAAGCTCACCGCCTCGCTGGCGGTGCAAGCGGCGATCCACGGCCACGAAATTCCTAATGTATTCCCGCAGGAAACCCTCGATGAAGCCGCGGCGGTGCCGCTGACCGTGCCCGAGTCGGTGTCCGCGCAACGCGTGGACCTGCGTCGATTGCCGCTGGTCACCATCGACGGCGAGGACGCGAAGGATTTCGACGACGCGGTGTATTGCGAGAACAACCGCGACGGTTTCCGCCTGGTGGTGGCGATCGCCGATGTTTCCCATTACGTCCGTCCCGGCACGCCGCTGGACGAGGAAGCGACCAAGCGCGCGACCTCGGTGTATTTCCCCGGCTTCGTCGTGCCGATGCTGCCGGAGACCTTGTCCAACGGCATTTGCTCGCTGAACGCGAAGGTCGACCGGCTGTGCTTCGTTTGCGATATGCAGGTCGATCGCGAAGGCCAGGTCAGCGAATCGAAGTTCTACGAAGCGGTGATGAACTCGCAAGCGCGGCTGACCTACACGCAAGTGTGGAACGCGGTCGGCGACGTTCCGGAGGAACAACAAAGCGAGGCGCGCGCGCAGATCGGTTCGTTGCTGCCGCATATCGAGCGATTGCACCAGTTGTTCCAGGTGCTGCTGAAGGCGCGGCAGAAGCGCGGCGCGATCGAGTTCGAATCCAGCGAAGTGCGCTTCGTGCTGGGCAGCAACGGCGAAGTGACCCAGGCCGGCATGCTCCAGCGCAACGATGCGCACAAGCTGATCGAGGAATGCATGATCGCGGCCAACGTGGAGGCGGCCAAGTTCCTGATCGCCCAGCAGGTGCCCGCGCCGTTCCGCATCCACGACCGCCCGCCGGAACAGAAGTACGCCGATCTGCAGGAATTCCTCAAGGAATTCAAATTGCGCATGCCGGCCTGGAACCAGGTCGAACCGCGCGATTTCACCGCCTTGCTGAAGAAAATCCGCGAGCGCCCCGATTCGGCGCTGATCGAATCGGTGTTGCTGCGCAGCCAGAGCCTGGCGGTATACGCGCCGGAGAACGTCGGCCATTTCGGTCTGGCGCTGGAGGCTTACGCGCACTTCACCTCGCCGATCCGGCGGTATCCGGATTTGCTGGTGCATCGTGCGATCAAGCACGCCCTCAGCGGCGCCAAGTCGAGCGCGTACGAATACTCGCCGCGGCAAATGGCGGCGCTGGCGCTGCAATGCTCCGAACGCGAGCGCCGCGCCGACGAGGCCGAGCGTGAGGTCGACGAGCGCTACCGCGCCGCATGGATGGAGCAGCACGTCGGTGGCGAGTTCGAGGGCACCATCAGCGGCGTGACCAGCTTCGGCTTGTTCATCGAACTCGACGAATCCAAGGTCAACGGCCTGGTTCACGTGACCCAGTTGCCGCACGATTACTACCACTTCGACCCGATCCGCAAAACCCTCAAGGGCGAGCGCACCGGGCGCGAGTTCCGGCTCGGCGACCGGGTTGCCATCGTGGTGCTCAAGGCCAGCGTCGAGGATCGCAAGATCGACTTCCGTCTGGTCGAGGAGCGCGGCGCCAAGCCGCTGCCGCCGCGCGGGCAGCCGGCCAAGCGGCCTAAGCAGAAGTACTGAAGGCCGCCCGCGCCGCCGTGGCAACCCCGTGCAGGAGCGGCGCGAGCCGCGGCCGCGTGGTCCGAGCCTCGTCGAAGGCTTCGGCGTAGTCCTGTTGGCGCGGTCGCGGCTTGCGCCGCTCCTACAGGGAAACGGGCCCGCGGACGCGGCTTGGCTTAGAATTCCCGCCCCAGGCCCCTCGTTGGGCTCCATGCCCCACGGATCTCCCATGAGCCAGAAACAATGGATCGCCGGCATCAATGCCGTCTCTGCCGCGATCGAGCACGACGCCGCCAACGTGCGTGAGGTGCTGATCGAAGCCGGCGCCAAGAACCCGCGCCTGACCGAGATCGAAACCGCCGCGCGCCGCGCCGACATCGACGTGCGCCGGGTCGCGACCAATGCGCTGGAAGGCGTGGTCGGCAATCTGCGCCATCAGGGCGTGGTCGCGCGCTACGCGGCGGCCAAGACCTGGAACGAGAACGAGCTCGAAGGCCTGATTGAGGCGGCCGAGGGCAAGGCGCTGATCCTGATCCTCGACGGCGTGCAGGACCCGCACAACCTCGGCGCCTGCCTGCGCAGCGCCGCGGCCGCCAACGCGACCGCGGTGATCATCCCCAAGGACAAATCGGTGCAGGTCAACGCGACCGTGCGCAAGACCTCGGCCGGCGCCGCCGACAGCATTCCGGTGATCCCGGTGACCAACCTGGCCCGCGCAATGCGCGATCTACAACAACAAGGTGTATGGATCTACGGTTTGGCAGGCGAGGCCGATGCTTCGTTGTACTCCATCGATCTAAGGGGCAACGTCGCCCTGGCCCTGGGCGGCGAAGCCGACGGTCTGCGCCGCCTGACCCGCGAGAACTGCGATCAGCTGGTGAAGATTCCGATGCCGGGCGGCAACGCGGCCGGCGGCGTCGAGAGCCTGAACGTGTCGGTCGCCTCCGGGGTCACCTTGTTCGAAGCGGTGCGTCAGCGTGGCGCGGCCTGATGAGATGAAACTGTCGCTGGGCGCGGGCATGAACTGGCTGTGGCTGTTCCCGGCCATCGGCGTGGCGATGCTGCTCGGCGCGATCGTCATCGCGATGGTGCAGCAGCGCTTTCAGAGTCAGGCGCTGCGCGCGCAGGGCGTGGTCATGGGCCATGCCCTCGGTCGCGGCGATTCGGACAGTTCCCGTTCCGGCGACACCTATTGTCCGGTCGTGCGCTTCGTCGACGGCGACGGGCAGCAGATCGAATTCGTCGGCGGGGTGTGCTCGCGGCCTCGCGCCGAGGCGGCCGGCGAGACGGTGGCGGTGTTGTATCGCCAGGGCGATCCGCACGACGCCAGGATCGATTCGTTCCTCAACCGCTGGTTCGCGGTACTGATCGTGGGCGGCATCGGCAGCGTGTTCGCGCTGATCGGTGCGTTCATCGTCGTGCCGACCTTGCGCGGTCGCCGCATCGCCGCCGCGCTGCAGAAGACGGGCGTTGCGGTGCAAGCCGAGGTGATCGAGGCAGTGCGCGACGGATCGGTGGAAGTCAACGGCCGGTCGCCCTGGCGTATCCACGCCCAGTGGCGCGATCCGGCCAGCGGCAAGATCCATCTGTTCCACAGCGACGCGCTCTGGTTCGATCCCGGCGACTATCTCGACGAACGCGTCGCCGTGCTGATCCAACCCGGCAAGCCCGGGCGCTATTGGATGGATACCCGGTTTCTGCCCGAGTTGGCCTGACCGTGGCCTCGTATAAAGCGGGGGTTACATCCCGGTCATCGACCGGCGCGGGACGCGTGAGAAACTACGCATCACCTGGCGGGGACGACCTCGCTGATTCAATCGCATCCGGGGACGACCCCATCGTCAATCTGGAGTCAGTCATGCCTTGGATCTTACTCATACTTGCCGGCCTGTTCGAAGTGGGCTGGGCGATCGGTCTGAAATACACCGAAGGTTTCACCAGACTGTGGCCGTCGGTCGGCACCATCGCGGCGATGATCGTCAGCCTCGGCCTGCTCGGCCTGGCGATGAAGTCGCTGCCGGTCGGCACCGCCTACGCGATCTGGGTCGGCGTCGGCGCGATCGGCACGGTCATCCTCGGCATCGTGTTGTTCAACGAGCCTGCCAATGCGATGCGCATCGTCAGCGTGCTGTTGATCGTCGCCGGCCTGATCGGTCTGAAACTGGCGGCCTGACCGCGATGAAGCCGGCGCGGTCGACGATCGCGCCGGTTCCACTGCATTGCAACCGGCATCGCAATGTCGCCGTCATGGACCGATGAATGAGCATCCGCACCCGTACTCCCGCCGATCACCCCGCGTTGCTGGACATCTGGCTGCGCTCGGTTCGCGCGACCCACGATTTTCTCAGCGAAAGCGATATCGGCGAACTGTTGCCGCAGGTGCGCGACGTCTATCTGGACGCGGTCGAGATATGGCTGTTCGACGACTCCGAACGCGGCCCGTCCGGTTTCATCGGTTTGTCGGGCGCGCACGTGGAAATGCTGTTCCTGGATCCGCGCCGGCGCGGGCAGGGCATCGGCACGCGCTTGCTCGACCACGCGCGCGGCTTGCGCGGCGCGTTGACGGTCGATGTCAACGAGCACAATCCGAAAGCGCACGGTTTCTATCGCCACTACGGTTTCGTCGATATCGGCCGTTCACCGACCGACGGGCAGGGCCGGCCGTTTCCGCTGATCCACATGGCCTTGCGCGAAGCGGTCTGAGCCTGGCAGGCCGCGATCATTCCAAAGCGTTCGCCAGCAACTCGTCGAACCGCCGCGCGATATCGGCGATGGTCTGGGCCTTGTCCTGGCCGTTGATGATGCGCCGGGCTTCCTCGTAGTTGGGCAACTGGCCGGGCTTGAAGTAGTGATCGAGCTTCTTGCTGGTGAACCAGCCTTTCTTCATGCCCTCCATCGCGATCGCATAGGCGACCTCGGGTTTCTTGGCGTCGTCGGGCTTGCTCAACAGATCGATGCCGAGAATCTTGCCGGCGCGATCGTAATTGGCGCGGCCGGTCAGCTGCACATAGCCGCGGCCGTGGAACCGCGCGCCGTCGCCGGGCCTGGTGTTGCCGAGCATCTTGCCGACCCGCGTGTCCGGCCCGTACAGACGGTTGAAGCGTGCGTCGTCGCCGAACTCGTCGATAGGGCGCAGGGTATGCGCGGTTTCCCATTTGAACGTCGCCAGGCAATAGGCGATCTGGTTGCGGTGCACCGGGTCGAGATTGAAGCTCGCGTCCTGCTCGATGCGGCCGATCAGAAAGCGCAGCGCTTGCGCCAGCTGATCGTTCAGCGGGCCGAAGCGGCGGCGGTAGCCGTCTAGAAACTGTTCGTCGTCGAAAGCGAACATCCTGTCCTCCGGTCCATGGTCGGCGGCGCGATGCCGCTCGATGTCCATTCAACGAGGGCGCTCTGCCGGGCAGGACAGACGAGGATGTTGCGGCGGTGAAACAAGCCGGCCGTTGCAGCGGCCAGGCTCAAGCCAGGTCGTAGCGTTCGAGCACGATCAGCACGGCATCGTCGTACTGCCACAGGGTCGTGGCGCGGTCGCATTCTGCAATCGACATGCCGGTCAGTGCCTCGCCCCAGCGCAGCAGCGTGGCCAGATCGAGCCGGCGCTTGAGCGAGGCGAGCAAGGCCTGGCGTTGCGTGGGCCCGAAGAACGCGAACTGCGGCGCGTCCCGGTCGAGATTGCGCGAGGGGATGCTGCCGTCGAGCAGCCAATGACCGTTCCAGCCGATTTCCAGATGAGGCGGGTTGCCCATGCTTTCGGGTTGCGCGCCGTCGTGCACCACGACGGCGGCGCCGGCGAGCCACACCACGAACGCGCAGCGCCATGACGCGTCGTCGATGGCCAGCACCGATTCGATCCAGCCATCGATCAGGGCGGCGTCCAGATAGCGCAACACCAGACAGCAGGCCGCCGAGATCGCGCCGCCCGGATTGATCTTGTAGAAGCCGCTTGCGATCGGCCGCAACAGGCCGTCGGCCTGCGCGGGATTCCAGCATGAAGGCGCCATCAGCCTGCGGCCCAGCGTATCGAGCAGGTCGCGACGGAACTGCGGCGTGCGCCCGGGCAGGACCGGATCCAGACAATGCACGAACACCGCGGTAACCAGCAGTTCGAAGCTGTGTTGATCGTCGGTTCGTTCCAGTACCCGCGGCAGCAGGTAGTCGAACCATTCGCTCCATTCGTCGCTGTGGTCGAAACAGCGCGGCCCGGAGGTCAAGGCTTCCAGCGCATTTTCCAGCTCGCGCTTGGACCAGCTCTGCGGATCGGGTTGCAACAGCCCGGTGTACATCAGGCGTTCGCCGCCCATGAACCAGGCCTCGCCCATCGGCTTGCGCGGCAGCGGCGCGGATTCGCGCAGACGCCGCAGTGCGGCCGGGTCCGGGCCGTGGCCGGGAATCCACCGATACGCTGGCTGGGCGGCAGGCATGCGGCTTTCCTTGTGCAGGCCGGTCAAACGATCGCCGCGCGGATCAGCCGCGCGGCCACGCGTTGACGATCTTGCAGAACAGCTCCGCGGTGCGCTGGGTGTCGTACACCGCCGAATGCGCTTCGTGCGCGTTCCAGTCCAACCCCGCGGCCTGGACCGCGCGCGCCAGTACGGTCTGGCCATACGCCACGCCTGCCAGCGTCACCGTGTCGAACACGCTGAAGGGATGGAACGGATTGCGCTTGTGGCCGCTGCGCGCGACCGCGGCGTTGAGGAAGTTGAGATCGAAATGGGCGTTGTGGCCGACCAGGATTGCGCGCTGGCAGCCGTGCCGCTTGACCGCCTCGCGCACCGGCGTGAACACCGCTTCCAGCGCCTGCCGCTCGGGCTTGGCGTCGCGGAACGGATGGTCGATGTCGATGCCGGTGATTTCCAGCGATTTGGGGTCGATCAGGGTGCCGGCCGCCGGCACGACGTGGGCGCTGGCGATTTCGCCGGGCACGATGCGGCCGTCGGCGTCCAACTCCAGCGGCTGCACCGCGATCTCCAGCAGCGCGTGCTTGTTCCAGTCGAAACCGCCGGTTTCCACGTCCACCACCACCGGCAGATAGCCGCGGAACCGGTTGGCGAGGGTGGTGGGCAGGGGCGCCGAGGTGGCGGTCGCGGTCGGATGGGGGCCGGATTCGATCATCGCGAAAGCCTAGCAGGTTGTCGCTGAGGCTTGGCTCGAAGGCCGCGTACCGCACAACGAAGCGAAGCGGCGTTGTCTGGCGCCGCTGCGCATTCCGAGGGCGCGCGCAGCCGGCTGCGGTTGTCGCGGCTTGCAACGCTCCTGCGGGAGGTCGGACTTATGTCGTCATGGACGGGTTGGTTGCGTGAGCTGCGCGGCGGGTCCGCGTTCGCGACGCCAGCAACGCCGCCGCGCCGAGCCCGGCCAGGGTCAGGCCCGGCGCCGGCAGCAGCATCGCCACGACCCCGCCGAACGGCAGCAGGACCAGACCCCAGCCGAGCAGATCGTTGCGCGCCGCGGCCGCCGGCACGGCGATCGCGCGCGCCAGTACCGCGTCCAGGCTCAGGCGACCGGCGCCGCGCAGGATCAGCGGCCACAACATCACCAGGAACAGCAGCGGCAGTTTGTAGTTGCCGGCGCCCTGGTCGGTGATCGCATAGCCCTGGGCGAGCTGGCTCAACCCCATCCAATCCTGCGGCCAATGCACCGCGGCGATCGCGACCACGGTCAGCACGAACAGCGACGCGGTGACCAAGCGGGTGGCCAGGCCCAGCAGCAGGGCGATGCCGCCGAGCAATTCGAACCAGGTCGCAAGGCCCCAGCTCAGGTCGGTGGGAACGCGGTCGAACGGGAACGGGAAGTTCGCCATCACCGCGCCGAACCAGTTTTCGCCGAACAGCTTTACGCGCCCGGATTCGTAGAACTCCCAAGCCAGCGCCACGCGCAGGCCGAGCGGCGCGAGCCAGGCGCCGACGCCGTCTAGGCGATCGCGCACGGCACTGCACAATGGAAACAGGGACATCCTCATGACGCGCTCCGTAACGGATGAGCGCCGGAAATGCCGGCGCCTTCCCTCACTAAGAGATCGCGATCAGGCCGAAGGATTCGCCTCGCGCGAAAAAAAGATCACGCCGCTGGCGCGCATCTGCCGCAGAAGGCCAAGGCCGAGATCGAGGAAACCGGCGATATCGTCGCTGCCGGCTTCGCGCGCCAGCGCCTGCAGTTGTTCGCGGGCCGACAACTGCGGCGATTCGCCTATGCGTTCGACCAGCCGGTACGCCAGCGGGCTGAGTTCGGAGAAGCGCACCTCCCCGCCGGTCTCGCGACGCAACAGCACCAGGGTCGGCGCCGGCGGCGGTTGGTCGGGTTGGTAGTCCGGGCCCAGGCGATGCACCGGCCAGGCATAGGCCAGCGGCCAGGCCAGCGGCGAGAGCCGCGGTGCGTGGTCGAGCAAGTCGGTATCGCCGATGGTGGCATCGTCGGACGGCGTGTGCGCGTCGCTGAGCTGCAGCGCCAGCTCGACCCATTCGTAATGCGCCAGCTCGGCCAGGAACGGCGGATCCAGGTTTTCGAGTTCTTGCAGATAACGCAGGAACTCGCGCGCGATCTCGGCGAACAGCGGCGTGTGGCAGCGGTAATCGCGGTAGAAATCGCGCACCAACCGCTGCCAGCGTTCTTCGCCGAGCAATCGACTGATGACCGGGAAATTGCCCGACAGCAGGCCTTCGATGTTGTTGAACAACAGGTCGCGATAAATCCCCAGCCGCCGGTCTTCGATGCCCGCGGGCGCCGGACTGGCGTTGGGATCGCGCAGATGGCGGGTGAGTTCGAACTGTTGCGCGCGCAGGCGCGAGGGCGCGTCGTTCATGGATCAGCCGTGTTGGCTGCGGCGCGCGGCGTCGCGTTGGGGCGCGGCAGCGGATTCGCGCAGTACCTGGCGCACGGTGTCCAGCTCGTCCACCAGTTCCTGGTAGGGCGGGAAATTGAAGTCGCGTTCGAGCAGGGTCGCTCGCGCGCCGAACATGCGGTAGGCGTCGCCCAGCAAGGTCCAGACTTCGTTCTTGACCGGTGCGCCGTGGGTGTCGACCTTCAGGTCGTCGGCTTCGTCGTAATGGCCGGCGACGTGGATATAGGCGATGCGCTCATGCGGCATCGCGCGGATGAATTCGCGCGCTTCGTAGCGATGGTTGATCGAGTTCACATAGACGTTGTTGACGTCGAGCAGCAGATCGCAGTCGGCCTCGGCCAGGATGGCGCGGGTGAATTCGATCTCGCTCATTTCCTGATGCGGTGCGGCGTAGTAGGACGCGTTTTCCACCGCGATGCGGCGGCCGACGATGTCCTGAGTGCGGCGGATGCGCGCGGCGACGTGGCGCACGGCTTCTTCGGTGAACGGAATCGGCAGCAGGTCGTACAGATGCCCGTCGTCGCTGCAATAGCTCAGATGCTCGCTGTAGCAGGCCACGCGGTGTTCGTCGAGGAAACGGCGCACGCGCGCCAGGAAAGTTTCGTCCAGCGGCGCGGTGCCGCCCAGCGACAGCGACAGGCCGTGGCAGACCAGCGGATAACGCGCCGACAACTCGCGCAGGGCCTCGCCGAAACGGCCGCCGATGCCGATCCAGTTTTCCGGCGCGCATTCGAGGAAATCGAAATCGCGTTGCGCGCCGGGCGCGTGCGGCGCGGACTGCAGCGGGCCCAGCAGGGCCCGCCGCAGGCCGAGGCCGACGGCATCCGGTGACAGGGGATGCATGCCGTCCATCGTCAGTGGTGCAGGGCGATCAGACCGAACCGCCGCACTTGCCTTCGCCGCACTTGCCTTCACCGGCCTTCTTGGCCTTGGCGTCGGTGGCCTTGGCGCCGGCCTTCTTGTCGGCGCCGCACTTGCCTTCACCGCATTTGCCTTCGCCGGCCTTCTTCTTGTCGGCGCCGCACTTGCCTTCGCCGCACTTGCCCTCGGCGTGCTTCTTCTTGTCGGCGCCGCAGCTGCCTTCCTTCGCCTTCTTGTCGGCGCCGCAGGTGCCTTCGGCGTGCTTGGCGGTGTCGGCGGCGGCCTTGGCGTCGGCGGCCTTCTCGGCGGCCGGCGGAGCGGTCTGGGCGCCGAGCAGGTAGCCCTGCGAGAGGTCGCTCATCGCGAATGCGGAAGCCGACAGGCTCAGGCCGCCGATCAGGGTGGCGCCGAGAGCGAGGGCGAGGGGCTTCTTGATTTGCATGGACATGGGTGACTCCTGTGTGGCGATGAGGGCGGGGTCGCCGCCGTTGGGTGGGCGGTCCGCGATGCGGCGCCGCCGGGTCGGGTGGTGCATTGAAACCGAAAAGCGAAACGGGCGCAGCGGGATCAGGCGATGTCGTGGGCGAGCGGTGGATCGAAACGCGGAAACTCAGAAGTTCGGGCTAGGTCCGGTGGAAGGTCGGCGAGTGATACGGACGCGATCGCGGCGCGGATGCACTCAGGCGTCGAGATATTCGCGGGCCAGTGCGCGGGCCCGATGCAGGCGCGACTTCACCGCCTCGCGGGTCATGCTCAGCCGCTCGCCGATCTCGGCGATGCTCAGGCCCTCAAGATCGCGCAACAAGATGATGTTGCGATAGTGCGTGGGCAGCGATTCCAGCGCGGCGGCCACATCATGCCGCCATTCCGCAGGTTCGGGGGTGACCACCGGCATGATGTCGTCGGTGATGGCCTCGCCGCTGAACATGCGCCGGCCGCGCTTGAGCCGGTTGCACTCGCGCTTGACGATGCGGAAGGTCCAGGAAACGAAGCATTCGAGCACGCGCAGATCGCGCAGCTTGCGCGAGACGGTGATCAGGCTTTCCTGCACCGCGTCTTCGACGTCGTTGATGACGCAGTGGTATTCGGCGTAACGGCGCAGGTTCTGGCGCGAATGGATCAACACTCGCTCCAGCGCGGCCGGATCGCCTGAGCGGGCCGCGGCCAAGTCTGCGGTAGCCATCAGTGCCGTCATTCCGGGGGCTCCTCCCAGTTCTCTAAAAGTACACCTCCGCAGGTCGTTGCGGACATGTACCAAGAGTGGGGTGGGCAGCGATCGGATTCGCGGAATCGCGCGATGGGGCGGCCGTGTTTAGAACGGGTTCATCGAAGCGGGTCTGTAGGAACCGGTCTGTAAACGGTTGCAGGCCTGTGTAGCAAGGGATGCGTGGACCAAAGCGCGGCCGTGAACAGCGAAGAGGCCCGAGGCGGACCGGGTGTCCGCGCTCAGGCCTCTTTGTTGCGGTGCAGCGCAGGAAAGGTCCGCGCGGACATCCTCCGGAGCGATCGACGCGATCGGTTGGTCAGACCGAGCCGGTGGTGTTGGTGTCGTCGCGCTTCTCGCGCGGCGGCAGCAGTTCCTCGCCCTTGACCAGGAACCAGACGTTCTCGGCGATGTTTGTGGCGTGGTCGCCGACGCGCTCGATGTTCTTGGCCATGAACAGCAGATGGGTGCAGGCGGTGATGCTGCGCGCGTCTTCCATCATGTAGGTCAGCAATTCGCGGAACAGGCCGGTGTAGGCGGTGTCGATCTCCGCGTCGCGTTCGCGCACCCGCTGGGCCAGCTCGATGTCGTTGTTGCGATAGGCGGCGAGCACGTCGCGCAGTTGCTTGACCGCCAGCGTGCCCAGGGCATGCAGACCGGCCACGTGCGGCAGCGGCGGCGACAGGTTCAGCGCAGTCGAGCGCTTGGCGACGTTGGCGGCGTAGTCGCCGACGCGTTCGATGTCGGAGGCGATGCGGATGGCGGCGAGGATCTCGCGCAGATCGCGCGCCATCGGCCCGCGCAGCGCCAGCTTCATCACGTCGTGGCTGATTTCCTGCTCCAGCGCGTCGATCGCCTCATCGTTGGCGATGATGCGCTCGGCGGCCTTGTCGTCGCGGCGCTGGACCACGTCGAGCGCGGACTCGAGCTGGGACGCGGCCATCTCGCCCATGCGCAGGGTTTCGTCGAGCAGGCGGCGCTGCTCGTCGTCGTAGCTCTTGACGATATGGTCGTGCATTTGGTTGCTCATGGAAGTAGGTCCAGATATCGCGCGTGTTTTCTTGCTGGGCCGACGCTGCCGTCCATGGCGGGACAGCGCATCTTCGGACGATCCGGCCCGGCCATCCATGGCCGGGCGTTCGGTGCCGCAGCCGGTGCCGATAGGGCACCGGCTAAACGCGGCTCCTCACCCAAAGCGACCGGTGATGTAATCCTCGGTCTGCTGCTTGGTCGGCTTGGAGAAAATCTGTTCGGTCGGACCGTGTTCGATCAGGTCGCCCAGGTACATGAAGGCGGTGAAATCCGATACGCGCGCGGCCTACTGCATGTTGTGGGTCACGATCGCGATCGTGTAGTCCTTCTTGAGCTCTTCGACCAACTGCTCGATGCGGCTGGTGGAGATCGGATCCAGCGCCGAGGTCGGCTCGTCGAGCAGCAGCACCGAAGGCTTCAGCGCCACCGCGCGGGCGATGCACAAGCGCTGCTGCTGGCCGCCGGACAGGCCCAGCGCGCTTTGGCCCAGCTTGTCCTTGACCTCGTCCCACAGCGCGCCCTGGCGCAGCGCGTGCTCGACGCGGTCGTTCATTTCCGACTTCGACAGCTTCTCGTGGTGGCGGATGCCGTAGGCCACGTTCTCGAAGATGGTCATCGGGAACGGCACCGGCTTTTGGAACACCATGCCGACCTTGCTGCGCAGGCGGTTCATCGGGTACCTCGGGTCGAGGATGTTCTCGCCGTCCAGCACCACTTCGCCGCGCGCTTCCAGCTTGGGGTACAGCGCGTAGATGCGGTTGAAGATGCGCAGCAGCGTGGACTTGCCGCAACCCGACGGCCCGATCAGCGCGGTCACCTGCTTCTCCGGGATTTCCAGGTCGATCGACTTGAGCGCGTGGAACTTGTCGTAATAGAAGTCCAGGCCGCGCGCGGCGAGCTTGACCGGATTGGCGCCGACGACCGCGTCGCGATCGGGTGCTGCGACGGTGAGACGGGCGTCTTTCATGGCCGGGGTTCGCTCGGTATTCACGGAGGAGAGGTCAGTCATGGCTGATTTTGTTTCGTAGCAGAAGTGCGCGGGCGCCCAGGCTGACCAGCAGCACGAACGCGGTCAGGACCAGGGCACCGGCCCAGGCGATGTGTTCCCAGTTCTCATAGCCCTTGCCGGCGAAGTTGAACATCACGATCGACACCGCGGCCATCGGCCCGGTGACGTCGACCGTCCAGAACGAGTTGCCGAAGGCGGTGAACAGCAGCGGCGCGGTCTCGCCGGAAATTCGCGCCAAGGCCAGCAGCACGCCGGTGACGATGCCGGGCAGGGCCGATTTGTACAGCACCTGCACGATCACCTTCCATTGCGGCACGCCCAGCGACAGCGCGGCTTCGCGCATCTGGCTCGGCACCAGGCGCAGCATTTCGTCGGTGGTGCGCACCACCACCGGCAGCACGATGAAGGCCAGGGCGATCGCGCCCGACAGCGCCGAGAACCCGAGCAGCGCGTTGGTGTCCGGCGTCGGCTTGGCGATGAACACCGCGTAGACGAACAAGCCGAGCACGATCGACGGCGCCGACAGCAGGATGTCGTTGACGAAGCGCACCACGGTGCCGAACTTGCGCTTGTTGCCGTACTCGGCGAGCCAGGTGCCCGCGGCGATGCCGAGCGGCGTGCCGATCAGCAGGCCCATCGCGCACATCACGATGCTGCCGAAGATCGCGTTGCGCAGGCCGCCGGCTTCCATCGGCGGCGGCTGGTCCTGGGTGAACAACGCCAGATTGACCCCGCCGGCGCCCTTGAGCAGCAGCGTCCACAGGATCCAGCCCAGGAACAACAGGCCGAACAGCGCGGCCACGCAGGCCAGGGTCAGGGCGATGGCGTTGACGACGCGGCGGCGGCGATACAGCTTGTCGGCGGCCCTGCTGCGGGCGTCGGTAGCGAAGGTGACGGCCATCAGTTGCCCTCCTTGCGGGACAGTTGCATCAACATCAGGCGGGCCGCGGCCAGCACCACGAAGGTGACGATGAACAAGACGAAGCCGAGCAGCACCAGCGCCGAGCGGTAGGTTTCCGACGCTTCGCCGAAGTCGTTGGCGATCAGCGCGGCGATGGTCGTGCTCGGATCGATCAGCGACGGGGTGAACTGCACCGCGTTGCCGATCACGAAGGCTACCGCCATGGTCTCGCCGAGCGCGCGGCCCAGGCCGAGGAACACGCCGCCGATCACCGCCGAACGCGTGTAGGGCAGCACGATGTCCCAGCTGACTTCCCACTTGGTCGAGCCCAGCGCGTAAGCCGATTCCTTGAGCCGCGTCGGCACGGTCAGGAACACTTCGCGCATCACCGAGGAGATGAACGGGATGATCATGATCGACAGCACCAGACCGGAGGTCAGCATGCCCACGCCGATCGGCGGGCCTTGGAACAGACGTCCGATCACCGGCAATGGGCCGACGTTGTCGATGAGCCAGGGAATGATGTATTCGCGCATCACCGGCATCAGCACGAAAAAGCCCCACATGCCGTAGATGATCGAGGGAATGCCGGCGAGCAGTTCGATCGCGGTGCCGATCGGGCCGCGCGCCCAGCGCGGCGCGACTTCGGTCAGGAAGAAGGCGATGCCGAAGCTCACCGGCACGGCGATCACCATCGCGATCAGCGCGGTGACGATGGTGCCGTAGATCGGCACCAGCGCGCCGTACTTGTCCGCGGCCGGGTTCCAGTCGCTGGAGGTGAAGAAGTTCAGCCCTTCCGACTCAAGCACGGCGCGGCCGCCCCACAGCATCGACAGCGCGGCGCCGGCCAGCGCGACCAGCACGAAAATGGCGGTGGAGGTGACGAAGTAACGGAAGAATCGATCGTTGCGCGCGTCGGCGCGATCGCGGGCGGAGACGCCGGATGAAGCGGGGAGGGCGGTCGCGTTCATTACTAAGTGAGGTCCGTCGTGGCCGGGCTTGCGGAGGCGGGCTTGGTGCTGTTCGTGGAGCGGGGCATGTCGAACGCAGGTATTACGTTGAGCGGGGTAGTCGCTGCGAGCCTCTGCTTTTGCTCGTCATTCCCGCGAATGCGGGAATCCAGTGACTTGAAACGTTTGCCGTGTTGCGATTGCGGCGATCGATTCGTTTTTTGCTTCTTGCCGTCATCCCCGCGAAGGCGGGGATCCAGGGCTTTATCGCGACAAATCTTTCATGTGGAGTTGCGCGGCGGGCTGAAGTAGGTGGGATGGCGCTTAAGTCTCTGGATACCCGCTTTCGCGGGTATGACGCATCGGCAAAGCAGCGCCCGCTTCGCGGGCGCGGGCCGATGCGTCACTTGAACTCAGCCGCCCAATACGCCTCGATCTGCTTGACCAGTTCCGGCGGCAGCGGCACGTAGTCCAGCGACTTGGCTTGTTCGTGGCCGTTCTCGAACGCCCACTTGAAGAACGCGCGCGTGTCGGCGCTGCGCTTGGCGTCCTTGGGCTGCTTGTACATCAGGATGAAATTGGTCGCGGTGATCGGCCAGGACTTCTCGCCCGTGGCGTTGGTGATGATCAGGTTGAAGTCCTTGGCGCCGGCCCAGTCGGCGGTCGAGGCCGCGGCGGCGAAGGCTTCGGCGTTGGGCTGCACGAACTGGCCGGCCGCGTTCTGCAACTGGGTGTGGGCCATCTTGTTCTGCACCGCGTAGGCCAGTTCGACGTAGCCGATCGAGCCCTTGATCTGCATCACGTACGAGGCCACACCCTCGTTGCCCTTGCCGCCGACGCCGCCTGGCCACTGCACCGAGGTGCCTTCGCCGACCTTGGTCTTCCACTCCGGGCTGACCTTGGACAGGTAGTTGGAGAAGTTGAAGGTCGTGCCCGAACCGTCGGAGCGGTGGACGACGTTGATCTTCAGGTCGGGCAGGGTCACGCCGGGGTTGGCCGCAGCGATCGCCGGGTCGTTCCACTTGCTGATCGTGCCGAGGAAGATGTTGGCCAACAGCGGGCCGGTCAGGCGCAGCTTGCCGGCTTCGATGCCGTCGACGTTGATCACCGGCACCACGCCGCCGATCGCCGAGGGGAACTGGCCCAGGCCTGCGGCGGCGAGTTCCTCGCTCGGCAGCGGCTTGTCGGAGGAACCGAAATCGACCGTCGCGGCCTTGATCTGGGCGATGCCGCCGCCGGAACCGATCGACTGGTAGTTGACCTTGGCGCCGGTGGCCTTGTTGTAATCCGAGGACCACTTGGAGATCAGCGGATAGACGAAGCTCGCACCGGCGCCGGTGATCTGCGCGGCGACCTGGTCGCCCGCGGGAGCGGCGGTGTCGGTCTTGCCGTCGCCGGCCGCCGGGGTCGGGTTTTGTTTGCCGCCGCACGCGGCAGCGGCCAGCGCGATGGCGAGAGAGAGGGCGGCGATGCGGGCCGGCGTGGATTTCATGCGGTGCTCCGTGGGGGGAGAGGCCGGCATGAGGCACCGGCTGGGGGTGGCGCCATTTGATGATCTTTTTGTTACACCGCTATGACATCGATTCGTCACGAATCTGTAGTGAAACGCTAGAGGGGGTGCTGGAGATCGCGGTTTTGCCAGGGTTGGGTGTGGCGGAACGTAACAATTTGCTGGGTGAGGGGCTGGGCGGGCTGGCGGCCCTCATCCGGCCCTTCAGGCCACCTTCTCCCGCTCAGCAGGAGAGGGGCTCCACCCTGCCGTCGTCCCTGTGGCTTGCGCCCGCAAGTCCCTCTCCCGCTCGCGGGAGAGGGGTTGGGGTGAGGGGCCCAAGGGCCGATTCCACCCAAACCACCCACAAAAACAAAACGGGCCCGAAGGCCCGTTTCGTCCGATCTACCCCTTGAGCGCGCCGGAACCCCCCGGATCCGAGCGATCAGATCGGCCGATGCGAGCCGGCCGACCCGAGGTCGATCAATAGTTCATGTTGGTCGTCCAGTAGGTCTCGACCTGCTTGACCAGCGCGTCGGGCAGCGGCACGTAGTCGAGCGACTTGGCCTGCGCATCGCCGTTGGCGTAAACCCAGCGGAAGAATTCCTTGGCGTTCTTGGCGCCTTCGGCGTTCTTGGGCTGCTTGTACATCAGGATGAAATTGGTCGCGGTGATCGGCCAGGAGTTCTCGCCCGGCGCGTTGGTCATGACCAGGTAGAAGTCCTTCGCGTTGGCCCAGTCGGCGCTGGCCGCGGCGGCCGAGAAGGTCTCGTCGGTCGGCAGTACGAACTTGCCGTCGGCGTTCTTCAGGCGCGAGTACGACATCTTGTTCTGCAGTGCGTAGGACAGCTCGACATAGCCGATGCCGCCCTGGATCTGCTTGACGTATGCGGCCACGCCTTCGTTGCCCTTGCCGCCGATACCGGTCGGCCACTTGACCGCGGTGCCTTCGCCGACCGAGGTCTTCCACTCGGCGTTGACCTTGGACAGGTAGTTGGCGAAGTTGAAGGTGGTGCCCGAACCGTCGGAACGGTGCACGACGGTGATCTTCTTGTCGGGCAGCTTCAGGCCGCCGTTGAGGGCGACGATCGCCGGATCGTTCCAGTTGGTGATCTTGCCGAGGAAGATGTTGCCCAGGGTCTCGCCGTCGAGCTTCATCGCGCCCGAGACCACGCCCGGGACGTTGATCACCGGCACCACGCCGCCGATCACCGACGGAAACTGGGCCAGGCCGGCCTTGGCCAGCTCTTCAGGCTTGAGCGGGGCGTCGGACGAGCCGAAGTCCACCGTCGCGGCCTTGATCTGAGCGATACCGCCGCCCGAACCGATCGACTGATAGTTGACCTTCTTGCTGGTGGCCTTGGCGTAGTCGGACGACCACTTGGACATCACCGGGTAAACGAAGGACGCGCCGGCGCCGGTCACGTCGGCGGCCTGAGCATTGAGTGCGAACGAGGCGGCCAGAGCCAGCACGGTCACGCGGAAGGTACGGGAATTGATCACGTTGGGGCTCCTGAAAAGAGACGGCTGGCACGAATCCGTTGCCGCGCATTCCATAACAGTTGGATGACAGTGACGGGTCGGAAACATGACAAACAGATGACTTGCCTTCGGATCGATGCTTGGCAACGGCGCGAGCGCCATTGCCTGCGGTCTTGTGCATGGGCGGATCGCCGCGAAGCGAACAGCCAAAAAGCGTCGGGGCTCAAGCCCCTCCCACAAAAAACTCGCGGCCACGCAATCTTTTGTGGGAGGGGCTTGAGCCCCGACGCTTTTCGATCAGGCCCGAGAATCAGCGCGGAAAAATCGGCCGGAAATCGCGTCCGGAAAATCGCGTCCGGAAAATCGGGCCTGAAAAAAAGGGCGCGGCACTGCCGCGCCCTTGAACGACCGAATTCCGATCGAGGGAGAGAGACGCTTCCGCCGGCGCGAACGGATCCGCGCCGGCGGCCGTGCATTACCAGTAGAACTGCAGGCGCGCTTCCAGGACGTTCGGGTTGTCCTCGGTCTTGGTGCGCACCGCAGTGCTGTACTTCTCCTGGTCGACCATCACGTAGTTCAGCATGAACTTGAAGTTCGAGCGCCAGTACCAGTTCACGCCGACGGTCCAGGAATCGGCCTTGCCGCCGAGCACGCCGTTGACGCGGTTGGTGCCGGCGATCGGGCTGCCGTCGTTGAGATCGATGGTGTCGTAGCGCAGGCCGAGCTGCCACAGGCCCTTGGACGGATCGTCCGGCAGGCCGGTGGTCGGGGTGCCGGCCTTGTAGCCCCAGGTTTCGCCGCTGAGGTTCCACAGGCCGGAGACGTAGAAACCGTCGCCGCTGAAATCGCTCAAGCCGTTGAGGCGCTTGACGTCGATGGTCATGTACTCGGCCTGCACCTTGACCGGGCCCTTGACCCACAGGCCTTCGGCGCCGATCACGCTGACCCGGTCGCTGCGGTTGTTGAGGCTGTTGGGGCTGGTCAGGCTGCTGCCGGTGTCGATGAAGCGGGTCGCCACCATGTCGGCCATCGGACGCGCGCGCAGACGGATGCCGTCGGCGTCGGTGTCCTTGTTCGAATACGACGCGCCGAAGTGCAGGATGTTGCCCGCTTCGTTGATCGGCGCGAAGTAGCCGCGCAGGCCGTAGCCGGCGCCGTGTTCGCGGTTGCGGGTCAGCTCGCGGCCGAAGTAGCTCGCGGTCAGGCCCCAGTTGTTGTCGCCGTAGTTGTACTGCGCGCCGACGCGGCGCGCGGTGCCCAGGCTGTTGGTGATCGAGGACTTGGAGATGAAGTCGTTGTTCTTGGTCGACGACAGCTCTTCCATCGTCGCGCCCGGCTGCTTGTACTGGCCGACCTGGATGAAGTGGTTGGCGTTGTTGCCGAACTTGTACTTGATGTTGGCGTCGAGGAACTTGTCGTCCTTGGCGTCGTAGCCCAGCACCCACTCGATGTTGCCCGGGCCCTTGCCCTTGAGCACCAGTTCGGCGCGGCGCAACTCGTTGAGGTAGTCCTTGCCGTCGACGTCGGTACCGACCACGTCGGCGCCGTAGTCGATGGTGTCGCTGTCGAACTTGTAGAAATCCGCCTGGACCAGACCTTCGAACGAGATTTCCGAATTGCCGATGACGTCCAGGGCGACTTCTGCGTGCGCGACCGGCGCGACGAAGGCGGCGAGCAACGCTACGGTGAGGGTGTTACGCGAGAGTTTCATGTCTGGCCCTGGGGCGTGGAGAGATGCCGCGCAGGCTAGGGTGTGAAAGTTGCGTAAATGTGACAGAACTGACTTATTTCGTGGACATGACCGCGCGGTGACATTCGCCGGCGCCGGCGGGTCGGGGTGTTGCGGGAGTTCGAAACCCATCTCGCGGCGAGCGTGATCGGCTTCGAATTCCAGTCCGATCAACGACTTCCGGCTGTCTTGAGCTAGCTCGGTACGGGCTCGGGTTCGCCCGGCGTTTTGTCCGGATAGCGGCAAAGGTCGCGGATCGCACAGTGCGGGCAATCCGGTTTGCGTGCCTTGCAAACGTAACGTCCGTGCAGGATCAGCCAGTGATGTGCGTCCTGAAGATAGCGATCAGGCACCACTTTGAGCAGGCGATGTTCGACCGCGAGCACGTCCTTGCCTGGCGCCAGTCCGGTGCGGTTGGAGACGCGGAAGATGTGCGTGTCGACCGCGATGGTCGGCTCGCCGAAGGCGGTGTTGAGCACCACGTTGGCGGTTTTTCGGCCGACCCCGGGCAGAGCTTCGAGCGCGGCGCGGTCGCGCGGCACGTCGCCGTCGTGCAGTTCCAACAGTTGTCGCGACAGCGCGACCACGTTCGCGGCCTTGGTGTTGAACAAGCCGATGGTGGCGATGTAAGGCTTGAGGCCTTCCACGCCCAGATCGGCGATCGCGCGCGGCGTATTGGCCACCGGGTACAACTTGCGCGTGGCCTTGTTGACGCCGACGTCGGTGGCTTGCGCCGACAACGCGACCGCCACCAGCAGTTCGAACGGCGTGGTGTATTCCAATTCGGTGGTCGGGTGCGGGTTGAGCGCCTGCAGCCGGGCGAACATTTCCTCGATCTGCGCCGGCTTCATTTGCGCGCCGGGACGCTCTTTGATCGGAGCATCGGCCGCCGCCGCCGATGCGGCGCGGCCGCGCTTGGCGCCGGCCGAGGGAGTCTGGGCCGGTTTGGCTTTCGCCGCCGGAGGGCCGCCGCGCGTGCCGCCGCGGTTGATGGCCGACTTCGCAACGTCAGCGGCTTTGTTCGCCGCGGTTTTCTTGGCCGGCGTTTTTTTCGCGACGCCGCGTTTGACGGTGTCGGACGAAGTCTTGGCGGCCGACGAACCGGCCGCCACGCGTTGGGCGCCGGTTCGGGTCGACTTGGCTGGCCGTGGGGCGGGCGAGGTCTTGGGCATGCTCAATCGAGTGCGGTCAGGTCGGTCCGCGCTGGGCGGCCTTGGCCTTGGCGCGCGCCAGCGCGGCGGCGGCGGCGTTGGGCAGGGCCGGACGCTGCGGCGCGGCGGCGTTCGTATTAGTAAGGCCGGTGTGCGCGACGGGCGATGGCGCCGGCGCGGCCCGTTGCGCCGCGCGTTCGTCGGCGCGGCGTTGCAGACGTTGCGCGCGCGCGCGATAGCGTTCGCGCGCGGCCAATGCGCGCAGACGTTGTTCGCGCGCTTCGCGCAAGGCGAGCGCGCACGACGGCGCGCATTGTGCGCAAGCGACGGCGTGGTCGAAGCTGTCGTTCAACAAGCCCAGCGAAATCGCGCCATCCAGATCGTCGCGCGCCAGGGCCCGGGCGATGGCATGCGCCGCCGCGCCGGCGGGTTCGGCGCAACCGCACGCGCACACTGGCATCGCGGTCGGCTCGCTCGCGCGCGGCCGGCTGGCGTGCGGCGTGCTGGCGTGCGGGTCGCTCATGCGGTGGTCAACTGCCCTGGAAGGCCGGCTTGCGACGTTCCAGGAACGCGGTAGTGCCTTCGCGCATGTCCTGCGTCGAGAACATCAGGCCGAACTGCGCGGTTTCGTATTCCAGGCCTTCCTCGATGCCGCATTCGCCACCGACCGCGACGCAGTCGAGCACGCCGCGCAGCGCCAGCGGCGCGGACGCGGCCAACTGCTCGGCGAGCTTGAACGTTTCCGCTTCCAGTTCGGCTGCAGGGATCACCCGATTGACGATACCCAGCGCCTGGGCGCGGGCCGCGTCGATCGGCGCGCCGACCAGGCACAGCTCCAGGGTCGCGGCGCGGCCGGCCAGGCGCAGCAGGCGCTGGGTGCCGCCGAAGCCTGGAATCAGGCCCAGATTGATCTCGGGCTGACCGATCTTGGCGCTGTCCGCGGCCAGGCGCAGATGGCAGCCCATGGCCAGTTCCAGACCGCCGCCGAGAGCGAAACCGTTGATCATCGCGATCACCGGCTTGGGCATTTTCTCGATCCGGCGCATGAGTTTCTGCCCGCGCAGGGAGAAATCGCGGCCCTGGACCGGGGTCAGCAGATTCATTTCCGAGATATCGGCGCCGGCCACGAAGGCCTTGGGGCCGGCGCCGGTCAGCACCACCGCGCGCACCGCCGGGTCGTTCGCCGCCGCCTCGAAGGCGGCCAGCAGGGCGTCCAGGGTGGCGGCATTGAGCGCGTTCAGCTTGTCGGGACGGTTCACGGTGATCTGGCGCACGGCGCCGCGATCGGCGATCAACAGGGGCGATTCGGTCATGTGATGGCCGTAGGATTCTTGGGAGTTGCGGAGGAGTTGCGGAAAAGGGGAGTGCGACCGCCGTTGAACTCCGCGCCCGAAGCGCGGTCATAGGCGGGCGGTGTCAGTGGCGGTTAAGCGCTGCCGCCGGTATCCTAACCCGTCCCGTCGGGGCCTTACGACCGCGGGACTTTACACATCGGGGCATTGGAAAGTGCTCCCAAGTTGATCGGGGCGGCGAAGGTCGCCCCGTGCCATTACCGGAGGTTTCACCGAATGAAGTTGCGTTTGATTGCTGCCGCCGTCGCGGCCCTGGCACTGACCGCCGGCAACGCCGTCGCGCAGGACACTTCTTCCGAGAAGGGCAAGCTGAGCTACGCGCTCGGCTACGACCTCGGCCGAAATGCCGTGGAAAGCGGCGAGCAGGTCGATGTGAACACCATCGTCAAGGGTCTGCAGGACGGTTACTCGAAGAAGCAGCCCGCCGTGGCGGTCGAACAACTGCGCACTGCCGTGCAGAACATGCAGAAGCGCCAGCAGGACAAGGCCAAGGCCGAGTGGGACAAGGCCGCCGCCGAAAACAAGACCAAGAGCGACACCTTCGTCAACGCCAACAAGTCCAAGGCGGGCGTGAAGGCGCTGCCCAGCGGCGTGCAGTACCGCGTGATCGAGAACGGCACCGGCGCCAAGCCGACCCAGGCCAGCACCGTGGCCCTGGAAGTGGCCGGTCCGTTCCCGTGGGGCGAGCGTCCGGCGCAGGCGCGTCCGGCCAACAACATCCCGTCGATCAAGGTCAGCGAGATCGAAATGGCGGCGATGCGCGAAGTGCTGCTGCAGATGCCGACCGGTTCGAAGTGGGAAGTGACCCTGCCGTCGGCTCAGGCCTACGGCGCGGACCCGCGCACCCCGTTCCCGCCGAACGTGGCGGTGCAGTTCGAGATCAAGCTGATCAGCGTCAAGTAATACGACCACGAAGCTCGAACGAAGTCGTGTGACGCACTTGCGCCGGCCAGTCCGGCGCAAGTCGTTTGTGGGGTCCGGCGGCGCATGCCCGGCATGGCGCCGATTTTCAGTTCTGCTTGCCGCCGCTGCGGCGAGGCTTTACCCGGCCGGCTCGCCAGGCACAATGGCGATATGGCCCCGGTGGACGATATGACGAATTTTCGCGCGGTGCTGAGTCCCTGCATCGGCGTATGCCAACTCAGCGATGACGGCCTGTGCCTGGGTTGCCACCGCACCACCGCCGAGATCGCGCGCTGGTCGCAGATGAACGACGACGAACGCCTGCGACTGATGGAAGACGTGTTGCCCAAGCGCGAAGCGGGGCTGCGATGAGTTCCGGCGCGCCCGCCGACGGCGTCGTGTCGGCGTTCGCCGGCAATTTCCTCGACGGCGATTCGCGCGCGCGCACGCGCCTGCTGACGGCGCTGCATCCGCTCGACGCCGCGCCCGAGAGCGACGGCTGGAATCTCGACGATCTCACCGACTTGCTGCCCGAGGACGCATTGCGCGCACAGGCCGCGGTTCTGGTCGGTCTGGTGCCGCGCGCGGACGGTGTGCAGGTGCTGTTGACCCGCCGCACCGACGGGCTGCGCCAACACGGCGGTCAGGTCAGTTTTCCCGGCGGACGCATCGAGCCCAGCGACGAGGACGCAGTTGCCGCGGCGTTGCGCGAGACCGAAGAGGAAATCGGCGTGCCCGCGGCCTTGATCGCGCCACTGGGTTTTCTCGATCCGCTGGTCACCATCACCGGATTCCGGGTGCTGCCGCTGGTGGCGGTGATCGATCCGGCCTACGCGGCACGGCCCGATCCGACCGAGGTCGCGGAAGTTTTCGAAGTGCCGCTGACGTTCCTGCTGGACCCGGACAACCTCGGCACGCGCACACTTGAATACAAGGGCCGCGCGCGCCATGTGCTGGAGTACCGCTATCCGAGCCAGCGCATCTGGGGCGCGACCGCGTCGATGCTGCTCAACCTGCGTCAACGATTGGAGGCTGCGCGATGACCGCTTGGACCACTCTGGTGTCGGCCGAGGATCTGGCCGCGGCCTTGGGCCGCGAGGATCTGATCGCGATCGATACGCGCACCTCGCTGACCGATCGCGCCGCCAGCGAGAACGCGTATCGCCAGTCGCATATTCCAGGTGCGCGTTACGCCGATCTCGATCGCGATCTGTCCGATCACCGCAAGACCGTCGGCGGCCGGCATCCTTGGCCGGACGCGGCCGATTTCACCGCGACCCTGGGCCGCTGGGGCATCACCCCGCAGCACCAGGTCGTGATCTACGACGCCGCGGACGGCGCTTTGGCCGCGTCGCGTCTGTGGTTTCTGCTGCGCGTGCTCGGGCATCGCCGGGTCGCCGTGCTCGACGGCGGCTGGCAGCGCTGGACCGCGCTCGGTTTGCCGACCGATGCAGAGATTCCGCAACCGCAGCCGACCCGGTACGACGCCAGCTTCGATGCGCGCCGCCTGCTCGACGCGCAGGACGTGCGCGCCTTGCTCGATTCGGGCGGTCTGTTGATCGATGCGCGCGCCGGCGAGCGTTTTCGCGGCGAAGTCGAGCCCCTGGATCGCGTCGCCGGCCACGTGCCGGGCGCGAGCAACCGCGCGTACTCGAACAATCTCGCCGACGGCCGATTCAAGCCAGCCGATGCCTTGGCCGCGGAATTCGCACCGCTGCTCAGCGGCCGCGACACAGGGCAGGTTGCGGTGATGTGCGGCTCGGGCGTGACCGCCTGCCATCATCTGTTGGCGATGGCGCACGCCGGTTTCGACGGCGCGGCCTTGTATACCGGTTCTTGGAGCGGCTGGATCGAAGATCCGCGGCGGCCGGTCGCGACCGGCGACGCATGAGCCCAACCTTCGCTACTCGCGGCATGCCCCCTGTAGGAGCGGCGCGAGCCGCGACCGCGACATTCGGCATTCGACGCCAGCGCGATGTCGCAGTCGCGGCTCGCGCCGCTCCTACAGCGGCTGTCTATTCAGCGCGCCGCACTGTGCGGAATAAGCCGATCGCTTAACGTTATCGAAGTGACGGCCGTCGCGTAACCGCTGCGTCACAGGCCGCGCCCATCCTTGCGCAATTCGCACAGGGGGAGTGCGCGCCATGTCGCGTGCCGTCGTTTCGCCGTTCTTGTTGTTTTTTGCCGCGCTGTTCTGCGCGTTCGCGCCCTCCGCCCGGAGCCAGGAGGCCGAGCGGGTCAGCATCCGCGGTTCCAACACCCTGGCCCACGCGCTGGTCCCCGAGGTTGCGCAATCGTGGTTGCGCGATATCGGTTACACCGACATCCGGGTGGTCAAGCCGCGGCCGACGTTGACCGAGATCCATGCCAGCCGCGACGGCCAGCCGCTGGTCGTTGAAATCGGCGCCAGCGATTCGGCGCAAGGTTTCGCCGATCTGATCGAAGGCCGCGCGCAGGTCGCGATGATGACGCGACGCCCGAACGCGGCCGAACTCGACGCCGGCTGGCAACTCGGCGATCTGGGCAATCAGGATCAGGAGTTCGTGATCGCGCTCGACGGCGTGGCGGTGGTGGTCAACCGCAATAATCCGATCGCGCGCTTGAGCTTCGAACAGTTGCGCGCGGCGTTCTCCGGGCGATCTCGCCAGTGGCGCGAACTCGGCGGCGCGGCGGGCCAGGTGCATCTGCACCTGGATTCCAGCGCTGGCGCGGTGCGCGATTTGATGAACGAAAAAGTGATGCGCGGCGCCGCGTTCGCCGAAGCACAATTGCACGGCAACGCGCGCGAGCTGATCGCCGCGGTCGGCGCGGATCCGCTGGCGATCGGTCTGATTCCGATCGGCGAGCACTACGGTGCCGCCAGCAAGCCGGTGGCGATCGCCGACGGCGGCCGCGCGATCGCGCCCACCCGCACCGAGGTGCTCAGCGAGGACTACCCGCTCAGCCGTCGTCTGTATCTGTACGGCGGCCAGATGATGGGCGCGCTGAGCCGCAGCTTCGCGCTGTACGCGATGACCCGCGGCGGCCAGCGCGCGGTCGCGCGCAGCGGCCACCTCGCGGTGACCCTGATTCCGGGACGCGCGCGTCCTACCGCATTGGGTCCGGCCGATTACCGGCAAGCGGTCGAGAACGCGGTGCGTCTGCCGTTGAGCCTGCGCTTCAATTTCAATGGCGCCGGCGAAGGCGGCGTGGCGGCGAGCGTGTACGACAGCCGCTCGCTGCGCGATCTCGATCGTCTGCGCGCTTTCATGCAGTTGCCTGCGAACCGTGGCCGGCGACTGTTGGTGATCGGTTTCGCCGACGTCAGCGCCGGTTCGACCATGGCGGCGATGATGATGAGCAACGACCGCGCCGATCTGGTCGCGCAGGAACTGGTCTCGCGCGGGCTGAAAGTGCAGCAGGCGCGCGGCATGGGCACGGCCTTGACGGTGGCCGGAGCGCGCGATCCGGCGGCGCGGTATCGCAATGAGCGGGTGGAGGTTTGGTTGTTGTGACGGCGGGGGTTGTTGCGCCGTGGATGGAGTGTCGCGGTCGCGGCTCGCGCCGCTCCTACCTCGTGCCCTTGTAGGAGCGGCGCGAGCCGCGACCGCGAACAAGCAACGGCGACGCGGCCATGAAAACGATGCAGGGCCGAGGCCCCGCTTACTTGCCCAGCTTCGCCACCAACGCCTTCAACGCGGTCTGGGTGTCCTGCGAATACCAGCTCTCGACGAAGCGATCGAGTTCGATGTGTTCCGGACGCAGCGCCTCGACCAGATCGGCGCGCGCCAGCGCGCGGGTCTGCAGCATCGCGCTGCGCGGCAGGCTCAGCAGTTGTTGCAGCCAGGCGCGCGCGCGTTCGGCGACGGCGTCGATTTCGACCAGTTCGTCGACCAGGCCGATGCTCAGCGCGGTTTGCGCATCGACCAACGCGCCGGCCACCAGCAAACGCTCGGCGCGGTAGGTGCCGACCACGCGCCGCATCAGCCGCTGGATGCCTTCCGGCGCGACCAGGCCGACCTGGGTTTCGTTGAGGCCGATGCTGTAGTTGCCCGAGGCCATCACCCGGTAGTCGCAGCACAAGGCCATCACGCAGCCGCCGGCCGGCGCGTGGCCGGCGATCGCCGCGACCACCGGCACCGGCGAGGATGCCAGGGCGCGGTTGAGGCCGAAGAAGGCCTGCCAGGCCAACAGCAGATGATCGCGCTGATCGCCGAGCGAGAGCAGGTAGGGCACGTCCAGGCCCGCGGAAAACACCTTCGGACCGCCGCTGAGCACGATGCCGTGCGCGCCGTGCAGCACCGCCTGTTCGATCGCTTCGCGTGTGGCGTTGCACAGCGCCGGATTGAGCGCGTTGACCGGCGCGCGCGCCAGCTTGATCTCGACGATGTCGCCGTGGGTAAGGGTTTCTACGCAAGTCATGGTTTCACGTCCTGAGGCCAGCGGTAGCGCACAGTGTAGGTCAGCTTGGTTTCGCCGTCGGCGGGCACCGGCACCTCGAACTCGGCGTGGCGCGCGTCCTTCTTCTTCGACGGCAGGCTGGAGGACACGATCTCCCAATCGGTCCAGCGCGGCAAGGGTTCGGTGACGCGAATCGTGGCCTGCGACTTCTTTGCGTTCTTCAGGGTGATCGCGAACGATTCGGTGATGGTCCGTCCGGTACGGTCGAGCTGGAACGCGGTCGCCTCGCGCTTGCCGCTGAGGTCGAAGACTTTGCCGAGTTCGAGCTTGATCTCGGTGCCGGCCGGCGTATGGCCGAGCTGCGACTCGCCGAGGAAATCGCCGCCGTCGAACGCGCGCACGCGGCCGGCCGGCAACGGCAGGCCGAGTCCGGAGGCCTTGTCGTTCTTGAACTCGACCTTGGACAGCACCGGCAGATCGCCGGTCTGGCCGGCGTAGCCGCGGTCGATCAGCGGAGTCGGCGGCTGCCAATCGTTGCTGGCGGCCTGGAACGAGTAGATGCGTTCGCAGGCGACCGCGTCGTTGCGCGGGAACAGGGCGATGCGCTCGGTGCCGCCGCTGTTCAACGTGGCCGGTCGCGGCAGATCGTAGGCGTGGTATTCGCCGGCGGCGCGTTCGACCGGCATTGGCGGGGCTGGCGCAGCTTCGGCGTAGGCATCGTTAGCTTGGAGGCGCGAGGCGGTCACTTCAATTCGATCGAAGCCCTGCTGCCGGCGGTTGGGTTCGCCCGCGACCAGGCTCAGGCGCACCTGATTGAACGCGCGCCCGGAGCGGTTGGCGACCAGCGCCGCGCCGTCGAGGGTGAGCTTGCAGCCTGCGCCCGGCGCCAGCCTCGCCAGGTATTCGGCGCGCCAGGCCATGCCGCCCATGGGGTAACTCAGGACGAAGTCGGCTTCGCCGGCTTGCGCGGCCTCGACCACCCATTGCAACGCCGATTGCCGCGGCAGCAGGTTGTCGTTGTCGATCAGGCTGAAGCTGTCGTAGCTGCGGATCACCTTGATCCGGCCGTCGTCGAGGGCGAGGGTCAGGCCGTCGCCGGCCGAGAGCAGCACGCCGCTGTCGGTCTGCTTGGCGCCGCCCGCGGTGTGTTCGACGCTGACCTTGCGTCCGATCGCCACGCCGACCACGTTCTGCGCGCCCGACACCGGTGCGATGTAGCGTTGCCCGACCACGCCGACTCCCGCGGTGCGCGGTTGCAGCACGGCGGCCTCGATGTCCATCGACGGTGGCAACGGTTTTTCCGAAAGCGAGTTGCGGCCGCGCTTGAGCGGGAACTTCAACGAGCGCTCGACCAGCGCATAGCCCGGCATGCCGGCGCTGGCGCTGCGCACGTTGGCGAGCGCGTCGTAGTCGCCGCTGTAGACGGTCAGGCGGGTGGCGCCATCGCTCGAAGCCTCGGCCTGGGCTGGTGTGGAGGCGGCGGGCGGCGCGGTGCGATCGCCGGACGGCGCGGAACAGCCGGTCGCGGCCAAGGCTAATGCGAGCAGGCTAAGCGTCTGTTTCATTGTCAACTCCTTCGGTGCTCGGGGGTATGATAGGCCGATGAACGTATCTGCCATCCGAACGGGGTTGATGTTGGTCGCCGCGATGGCCGCCAGCGCTGTATTCAGCATCGAGGCCAAGCCGCCGGCGGCGGCCGCCAAGGCTTGCAGCGCGCAGGTGCGCGAGGGCTGGGTGCGGATGCCGCCGATGCAGATGCCGATGATGGCCGGCTTCGGCCGGATCGAGAACCGCTGCGCCGCGCCGGCGATCATCGTTGGCGCCAAGAGCGCGGCGTTCGGCGATGTGTCCTTGCACGAGACCCGGATCGTCGACGGCGTCAGCAAGATGCGCGCGTTGCCGGAACTGCGCATCCCGCCCGACGGCGCGGCGATACTCAAGCCCGGCGGCATGCACCTGATGCTGATGCAGCCGCATGCGCCGTTGAAGGAAGGCAGCCGGGTGGCGGTCGAGTTTCAGCTCAAGGACGGCGGCTCGCTGCTGGGCGAGTTCGAGGTTCGCAAAGCCGCGCCCTGAGGGGCGTAGTATCGATAGCGACTGTAGGAGCGGCGCAAGCCGCGACCGCGAAACCTCAGTTGCGTCGTAAGCGAGGTCTCGCGGTCGCGGCTTGCGCCGCTCCTACAGGAAGCTATCGGGAGATCAACTGGGCGTGCAAGCCGCGCGAACGGGGTCCGGCAGCTGCGCCGCCTGGCCGGTGTCGCGATGAATCCACACCAGCACGACGTTGCCGTCGCAATACAGCGCCGATTCGTCGTTCGCGCCGACGATGCGATGGCCGATGCTCAGGCTGGTGTTGCCGAGCCGTTCGACGAACAGTTCCACGTCGATCTCGTTCGGCCACTCGATCGGCCGGCGATAGTTCAGATGCGCGGCCGCGACCACCGGCGCGACGTGTTCGTCCATGCCGTGGCCAGGCAGGGTCACCATCCAGCGCAGGCGCGCTTCCTCGAGATAACTGAGAAACTTGGAGTTGTTGACGTGGTTGAACGCATCCAGATCGCGCCTGCGCACCGAGAGCGGCACGCGGATCAATGCGGGTTGCGCGGCGGGCGTCGACGGCGCGACGGATGCGGGTGCCATCTGCGCCGTAGACACCGAAGCGGCGCGCGCGCGTTCGGCGACCACCGCGTCATCGGCCGCGGGCGCTTCGTTGTTCTTGCGCGAACGCGCGGCGCGCTTGCGCGGCGCCGCCCGGGTCTTGCCGGGTTCGTTCTTGCCGGCGTCGCCACCGGCGGCCGGCGCTTTCTTCTTCTTATCGGTCATGCAGCGGATTTCTTCTTGACGCGCGCGGCCGGCGCGGCGGATTTGGCGGCGGGTTTCTTCTTCGCCGGCTCAACGGCCTTGGCCTTCTTCGGCGAACCGAGCAGCGGTGCGAGGAAGTGGCCGGTATGCGAATGCGACAGCGCGGCGATGTCTTCCGGCGTGCCGGTGGCGAGAATGGTGCCGCCGCGATGGCCGCCCTCCGGACCCAGGTCGATGACCCAGTCGGCGGTCTTGATCACATCCAGATTGTGTTCGATCACCACCACCGTATTGCCGTCGTCGCGCAAGCGGTGCAGCACCGCGAGCAGATGCTCGATGTCGTGGAAGTGCAGGCCCGTGGTCGGTTCGTCGAGGATATACAGCGTGCGCCCGGTGTCGCGGCGCGAGAGTTCCTTCGACAACTTCACCCGCTGCGCTTCGCCGCCCGACAGGGTGGTCGCGCTCTGGCCCAGCTTGATGTAGCTCAGGCCCACGTCCATCAGGGTTTCCAGCTTGCGCGCGATCGTCGGCACCGCTTCGAACAGGCTCAGCGCCGATTCGACCGTCATCTCGAGCACGTTGTTGATGTTGTAGCCCTTGTACAACACCTCCAGCGTCTCGCGGTTGTAGCGCTTGCCGTGGCAGACGTCGCAGGGCACGTACACGTCGGGCAGGAAATGCATCTCGACCTTGATCAGGCCGTCGCCCTGGCAGGCCTCGCAGCGACCGCCGCGCACGTTGAAGCTGAAACGGCCCGGTGAGTAGCCGCGCGAGCGCGCTTCGGGCACTTGTGCGAACAGCTCGCGCAGCGGCGTGAACAGGCCGGTGTAGGTGGCCGGGTTGGAACGCGGCGTGCGTCCGATCGGCGACTGGTCGATGTCCACGACCTTGTCGAACAGCTCGATATTCTCCACCGACTTGTACGGCGCCGGGGTTTGCGAGGCGCCGTTCAACTCGTTCGCGGCGATCACGTACAAGGTGTCGTTGATCAGCGTGGACTTGCCCGAGCCCGACACGCCGGTGACGCAGGTCAGCAGTCCCGAAGGAATGGACAGATCGACGTTCTTGAGGTTGTTTCCGGTCGCGCCGCGCAGATGCAGGGTGGTCTTCGGGTTCGGCTTGTGCCGGGTCTTCGGGATTTCGATCTTGCGCTTGCCGCTGAGGTACTGGCCGGTCAGCGAGCGCGGTGCTTTGAGGATGTCGGAGAACAGGCCCTGGGCGACGATCTCGCCGCCGTGCACGCCCGCGCCCGGGCCGATGTCGACGATGTAGTCGGCCAGGCGCATCGCGTCTTCGTCGTGCTCGACCACGATCACGGTGTTGCCCAGATCGCGCAGCCGCGTCAGCGTGCCGAGCAGGCGTTCGTTGTCGCGCTGATGCAGGCCGATCGAGGGTTCATCGAGCACGTACATCACGCCGACGAGTCCCGCGCCGATCTGACTGGCCAGACGGATGCGCTGGGCCTCGCCGCCCGAGAGCGAATCGGCCTTGCGTTCCAGGGTCAGATAATCCAGGCCGACATCGACCAGAAAGCGCAGACGGTCGACGATCTCCTTGACGATCTTGACCGCGATCTCGCCGCGCCAGCCCGGCAGTTCCAGCGCCTTGAAGAAGTTCAGCGCCTCGTCGACCGGCAGCACCACCAGATCCGGCAGCGGACGTTCGGCGACGAACACGTTGCGCGCGGCGCGGTTCAGGCGCGCGCCGCCGCAATCGGGGCAGGGGCGTTGGCTGATGAACTTGGCCAGTTCCTCGCGCACGGCCGCCGATTCGGTTTCGCGGTAACGCCGTTCCAAGTTCGGCACGATGCCTTCGAAGCGATGCTTGCGCTGGCTGCGGCCGCCGTTCTCGGTGATGTAGTTGAAGCTGATCTGCTCGTCGCCGCTGCCGTACAGCACCGCTTGCTGCTGGATCGCGGTCAGCGACTGCCACGGCGTGTCGACGTTGAACTTGTAATGCTTGGCCAGCGATTGGATCAGTTGGAAGTAATAAGCGTTGCGACGGTCCCAGCCGCGCACCGCGCCGGCCGAGAGCGACAGCTCCGGATGCACGACCACGCGCGCCGGATCGAAGAACTCGGCCACGCCCAGGCCGTCGCAGGTCGGACAGGCGCCGACCGGCGAGTTGAACGAGAACAGCCGCGGCTCCAGCTCGGGCAGCGAGTAATCGCAGACCGGGCAGCTGTACTTGGACGAGAACAGCAGCGGCGCGGTCTCGGCGTTGTCCAGCGATTGCACCTGGGCCATGCCGTCGCCGAGCTTGAGCGCGGTTTCGAACGATTCGGCCAGGCGCTGCTTGATGTCGTCGCGCGGACGGAAACGATCGACCACCGCTTCGATGGTGTGCTTGACCCGCAGCGCCAGCGGCGGCACCGCGTCGATCTCGTACAACTGGCCGTCCACGCGCACGCGCACGAAGCCCTGCGCGCGCAGTTGTTCGAACACCTGCGCGTGCTCGCCTTTGCGCTCGCGGATGACCGGCGCGAGCAGCATGTAGCGCTGTTCGGGGTCCAGCGTCAGCACCTGGTCGACCATCTGGCTGACGGTCTGGGCTTCCAGTGGGTAGTGGTGGTCCGGACAACGCGGCGAACCTACGCGCGCATAGAGCAGACGCAGGTAATCGTAGACCTCGGTGATCGTGCCGACGGTCGAGCGCGGGTTGTGCGAGGTGGATTTCTGCTCGATCGAAATCGCCGGCGACAAGCCTTCGATGTGGTCGACATCGGGCTTTTCCATCACCGACAGGAACTGCCGCGCGTAGGCGGACAGCGATTCGACATAGCGGCGCTGGCCTTCGGCGTAAATGGTGTCGAAGGCCAGCGAGGACTTGCCCGATCCGGACAGTCCGGTGATCACGATCAGCTTGTCGCGCGGCAGATCGAGATCGATGTTCTTGAGGTTGTGCGTCCGCGCGCCGCGGATGCGGATGTAGTCCAGCGCCATCGGGTGCCTGCAAGGGGGAGGGTCGCCGGCGCGAAGCGCGACGGCGAACAGAGGAGCGTATCGAGTGGGGAAGGTGGGGGCAAATCCGCGCAACAGAAGCGCCGCAGGGGTTGGGCGGGGCGTTCGCGTGGAGCCCGTGGGGCTTGGGATTCAGCCCGATACAGCGGTTTGGCGCGATATCGGCCTGGAGCGGGCGGCCCGATCGGGCACCGGCGAATGCGCGAACGCGCGCCCCGGCGCCATGCGATTGAGGGCAGAAGCTGACCGGAACGAAGACCCGGCGGGCGACGCGCGACGGGGCCTCGGCCCCCGTCGTTCCGTTCAGCCAGGGCCGGGAGGCCTGGCCTGATCCTTACTTGACCACGTTGAAGCGCAGCGGCGTCGCCGCCGTGCCGGGTTCGCCGCGGGTATCCAGCGAGCCCGGGTTGGCCCCGGCGACGATCAGCTGGACCTTGACCGCCTCGGCGCGCTGGCGCGAGAGCGCTTCGTTGTCGGCGGCCTGGCCGGCCGCGCCGCCCGGTCCGACGATTTCGTAGCGCGCGTCCTTGGGGCCGTCCTGTATGGCCTTGGATGCGCGGCTGAGGATGTCCAGGCTGGCCGGGGCGATACGCGCGCCGCCCTCGTCGAAGCGCAGGTTGATCAGATTCAGCGCCTTGGCGATATCGGCCGCGCTGGCCTTGCCTGGCGCGAGCGCGGCCAGGGCCTGGGCGGCGGCGTCGCTGGACGCGGCCGCGCCGCCGACGCCTTCGAACAGGCCGCCGTAGACGTAGCCCGGGAACAGGGTCTTGGCTTTTTCCAGCAACACCGCGCGGTCGCCGTCGCCGGCCTGTCCGCTGAGTTCGATCGTGTTGCCTTCCAGGCTGACCGCCACGCCCGGCATGGTCAGCGCGGCGACGAATTGCGGCAGCTTGTCCTGCCACGGCGCCGGTTTGGCCGCCTTGTCGACGGCGAGGTTGCCGGTGATCTGGCCGGCATAGGCCTGGCTGAGGGCGATGCCGAGCGCCTTGCGGGTGGCGTCGCTGTCGACGGTGCCGTCGTAGCGGATCGCGCCGTTGTTGTTGACCAGGCTGATCTTGGCGTCGAAGCGCACCACCGGCGCGGCGGCGACCGGCGCGGCGCCGTCGGCGGGCGCGGTATCGGCGCCGGGGGCGTTGCGGTTGCAGGCGCTCAGGCCGGCGAGCGCGGCGAGCAGCAGGCCGCCTACGCGCAGGCTGGAGGGAAACGGGCGGGTGCGACGGCGGGGAGAAGCGGGAAGGGCGGTGCGCATGAAGTCTCCGCGGTATGTGGCTCGGGGGAAACGGGCAGTGAATTTCGAGTGTTTGAGGTGCTTCAAGTTCCCTGTGCCTTTGCTCGTCATTCCCGCGAAGGCGGGCTCCGCTTTACTTCGGCTCAGCCGAGCATCCAGTGCCTTTCGTGCAATGCCTTTCGTGCGCGAACGTTCGAAGTCTCTGGATTCCCGCCTTCGCGGGAATGACGAGCAAAAGCGGAAGCCGAAAACCAAAGACCGAGAGGAGCACTCAAGTCGGCTCGATTCAGAAAAACAAAGGGCCCGGCACACCGGGCCCTTCGTCGTCACGCTTGCCTGCGATCAGCGGCTGGAGCTGTACTCGATCGAAACCGGATCAGCACATTCCTGGGTACCGTTGTTGCACAGCTTGTAGCTCATGGTGCCGCTGCCGATGATGCGGAAGGTATCGGTGTTGGCGCCGGTGTTGCGCACGGTCTTGAGGATCGCGCCATTGCGCCAGATGTCGATGTTCTTCTTGCCCTTCTCCCACGACAGGTTGACCGACGTGCGGTGGTTCGGCAGCGCGCTGGCCTTGGCTTCGACGCGACGCGGATAGTTGGCGTCGACGAAGCTCGGGTACAGCGACACGCCGGCGGAGGCGCGGAAGCCCTTGACGTTGACGTACCACACGCCGCCCTGCGGGGTCGGGAAGAAGCAGGTCTCGTTGTTGCCCGAGGTGTACGGACGGCAGTCGTAGGACGTGTTGGTCGGTTCGGAACCGTACTTGACGTAGATGTCCGAATCGCCGGTGCCGCCGTACATGGCGAGCAGCAGGTTGGACGCACCGTTGGGAACCAGCAGTTGGTACTTGATGGTGCCGTTGGCGGCGACTTCGATGTTGGTCACGGTGATGCCGTTCTCCAACTCGATGGCCGGCGGCTGCACCGGCGGTTCCGGATCCGGCGGCAGCGGTTCGGTGCCCTTGGCCACGGCGACCGCGTAACGCGCGTCGACGATGCCCGAGCCGCACCAGTTGTCGAAGCTGCAACCGCCCGGCTGGCCGCCGACATGCGCGGTGTTGACCAGGATCTTCTCGATCTGGGCCGGGGTCAGCGGCGACGGCGCCGCGGACTGCATCAGCGCGACCGTGCCGGCCACGTGGGGAGCCGCCATCGAGGTGCCGGCCATCCACGCGTAGCCTTCGCCTTCCTGGCCCTGCAGGCCCAGATTCAGCGTCGACAGGATGTTGTCGGCCGCCGGCACCACACCGGAACCGCCCGGCGCTGCGACGTCGACTTTGGCGCCGAAGTTGGAGTAACCGGCCTTCGCGCCGGTCGGACCGACCGCCGAGACCGCGACCACGTTGTCGCAGTTGGCCGGCGAGAAGTCGGCGACGTCGCCGGCGGAATTGCCCGCGGCGATGACCACCGTGGTACCGCGCGCGCGCGCATCGGCGAAAGCGACTTGTTCGGCCGCGCTGCAGGCGCCGCTGCCGCCGAGGCTGAGGTTGATCACTTCGGCCGGAGTGGCGTTGGCGGGGACGCCGGCGACGGTGCCGCCCGAGGCCCAGGTCACCGCATCGATGATGTCGGAGGTGTAGCCGCCGCACTTGCCCAGCACGCGTACCGGCTGAACCTTGGCGCCGTGCGCGACGCCGGCCACGCCGGCGGAGTTGTTGGCCACTGCGGCGATGGTGCCGGCCACGTGGGTGCCGTGCCAGCTGCTGTCGGAGGGCTGGCCGAACAGATCGCATTCGCCGTCGTGCCAATCGCCCGGATCGTTCGGATCCGCGTCGCGGCCGTCGCCGTCCACGCTGACTTCCGTATCGACGATGAAGTCGTAGCCCGAAACGATGTTGGCGTTGAGATCGCTGTGCGGGGTGATGCCGGTATCGAGCACGGCGACCACGATGCCGTCGCCGGTGGTGATGTCCCAGGCCGGTTCGAGGTTCAGGCCGCCCGGGCCGTTCTTGTAATGCCACTGCTGGGCGTAGCCCGGATCGTTCGGAACCATCGCCCGCTGCTTGAGGCGGTCGGGCACGACTTCGATGATGCTCGGGTCTTGCTTCATCAACTCGATCGCCAGTTCCTTCGTCGCGGCGGCGTCGAGCGCGGTGTCGGTCTTGATCAGATTCGAGCCGGTGGCCAGCGTGCGCATCGGCATGATGCCCAGGCCGAGCTTGGTCGCGGTCTTGGCGTAGAGCTGGTCGCTCGAAACGGCGGCCTTGGTCGAAGCGCCGGCGGCGCGGGTGATGATGAAACGACTATGGGTTTCGGTGGCGGCCTGCTTGGCGGCCGCCTTGGGCGAGATCGCCTTGGCCACATGCGATTTGTTGACGGCTTGGAGCTTGCCGCCGGAATAAGCCACCGGCGCGATTACCGCTGCGGTAGCCAGCGCCAGTGCGGTCCATTTCAACGAACGTGCTTTGCGAGTCATGACAAACATCCTTGATCCTTCGTTGCGCATGATCCCCTTCGCATCCCCTGTCTAGCGTCGGGCCTTGGTCCGCGGCCGGCGTGCCGTACTACCGCCGCGGGACTTCCTTGACGCAGCGTGCCTGGCGAGTGTCGACGCCGTCGCGCTGCGCAGTTGAATCGCAGGCGCACGTTCCCGTTTCCGCGCGCGGGAGGCGGCGCGGAAGAATCGAATTCATGCGTCTGTTCGCGCACGGCAAAGCCGCTGCGCCAAAAACCGGTTTGACCGATGACTGCAAACCACATGCAGAGTGTCCCCGAATAACTCGACCGCCTCATCCTGGCGCGCATGCGTCGCATACGCTGCGCATCGATGCGGCTGTTCCTTGTCTCGCGACCCCCTGCAAGTCGCTCGCATTCGAAACTAATTGAGCGCACCCAGTGCATGCAAGTGTCATTGAAGCTGTGATATCCGTATGAATGCGACTGAGCGCACATACACGCGCAATGCATGCGAATGAACAGATCGACGGGACGTGCGCGCATGCCTTGAAACACAGGCTTTTACGCGGCCACGAATGCCTGCGCGGACGACGATGGCGATTTTCACGTCGAGACAAGTTTCTTTCGAAACTGTGAACTGAGTCGGTCTATTTTTCGCAATGCGGCCGGCAGTTTCATGAAGTGCTTCACGATTCTTCCGTGGGTTTGCGACGCGTCGCGTTCGTGATGCGCGGCACGCACGATCGGAAAATTGCGCGACGGGACCGGTGTGTTTCAGGGTCGAAACATCGCGCGCGCGAACCCATTTCGGTTGTGGCTTTCGGTTGGGGCTTTGACCGGCCGCGTGGCCGCGTGCCGGGATATCGGCAGGTTCGAACCGGCCGTTTCGCACGGCCGACGATGGAGACTGTCCGACGCAGGAGCGGCCGATGGCGTAAGGGGCGGGCAGGCGAGCCGACATTCGCAGGCCGGCGCTGGCCTTTGCTGGACGGATTCGGGCCCGCTCGGCGCCGGGTGGAGCCTGGCCGGCTGGAGGCGCCTGGCGAGACCGGAGTGCGGTTTGGCGAGGGTGGACCGCCCGGCGCGACGTCGCAGGCCGTTGAGTTTCATTAAGTTATTGATTTTAAATGGGTCGGGCGGTGGGGCAGCCGAGTGAGGCAATCCCAGGGCCATTCAGGATCGCGCCCGTTCCGCCCGGCGTTGGCCCATAGTTGCCGTAACTCGCTGAAGTGCATACAATTCCGCTTCTGTCCGCCCAAAACGGGTGCGGCAGGACCAAAAATAACTACAGAGGAATCCTGGTCATGTACGCAGTACTGGTCACCGGCGGTAAGCAATACCGCGTGATGCAAGGCGAGACGCTCCGCGTCGAGCTGCTCGATGTCGAAGCCGGCAGCGAAATCAAGTTCGACAGCGTCCTGATGTTGGGCGATGGCGAAGGCGTGAAGCTCGGCGATGCGCTCAAGGGCGCCAGCGTCACCGCCAAGGTCGTCGGCCACGGCCGCGCCGATAAGATCCGCATCGTCAAGTTCCGCCGTCGTAAGCACCATCGCAAGCAGATGGGCCATCGTCAGCACTACACCGAAATCGAAATCACCGGCATCGCCGGTGGTGACAACAAGTAAGGAGCAGCAGCCATGGCACATAAAAAGGGCGTAGGTTCTACCCGCAACGGCCGCGACTCCAACCCGAAGTACCTGGGCGTGAAGATCTACGGCGGCCAGGCCATCGAGGCCGGCAACATCATCGTGCGTCAGCGCGGTACCCAGTTCCATCCGGGCATGGGCGTCGGCCTCGGCCGCGACCACACCCTGTTCGCGCTGGTCGATGGCAAGGTCGAGTTTTCGACCAAGGGCCTGAAGAAGCGCCGCACCGTCAGCGTCGTCGCCGCGGAGTAATCGCGCCGCGACGTGCCGCGAGGAGCCCCGCTTCGGCGGGGCTTTTCGTTTCTGGCCGGGATCGGAGATTTGGGATTGAGGGTTCGCAAAAGCGAAAAGCCCGCTGACCCAGTCTCGCTACAATCCCGCCATCCCGGTTTTTGTTTCTACGAATCCCGTATCCCCAATCCCGAATCCCGGCTCTTATGAAACTCGTAGACGAAGCAGAAATCCAAGTCATCGCCGGCAACGGCGGCAACGGCTGCGTCGGTTTCCGTCGCGAGAAGTTCATTCCGCTCGGTGGGCCGGACGGCGGCGATGGCGGCGCCGGCGGCAGCGTGTTCATCGTCGCCGACGAGAACGTCAACACCCTGGTCGATTTCCGTCATCAGAAGCAGTTCCGCGCCAGGCGCGGCGAGAACGGCATGGGCCGCCAAGCCTACGGCAAGGGCGGCGACGATCTGGTCATCGTCGTACCGGTCGGCACCGTGGTCACCAATGTCGAAACCGACGAAGTCATCGGCGATCTGACCGCGCACGGCGATCGCCTGCTGGTCGCGCGCGGCGGCAAGGGCGGCTTGGGCAACATGCATTTCAAGAGCTCGGTCAACCGCACGCCGCGCAAGGCCTTGCCGGGCCTGCCGGGCGAGGAGCGCGAGCTCAAGCTGGAATTGAAGCTGTTGGCCGACGTCGGCCTGCTGGGCTTCCCGAACGCGGGCAAGAGCACCCTGATCCGCGCGGTTTCGGCGGCGACGCCGAAGGTCGCGGACTATCCGTTCACCACGCTGTATCCGAATCTGGGCGTGGTCAGCGTCGAGGCGCATCGCAGCTTCGTGATCGCCGATATTCCCGGGCTGATCGAAGGCGCGGCCGACGGTGCCGGCCTGGGTGCGCAATTCCTGCGCCATCTGCAGCGCACGCGTCTGCTGCTGCACCTGGTCGATATCGCGCCGATGGAAGGCGGGGTGGAGGGCGTAAGCCCGGCCGAGCAGGTGCGCGCGATCGAGAACGAGCTGCACAAGCACGATCCCGAATTGTTGGCCAAGCCGCGCTGGCTGGTGCTCAACAAGGCCGATCTGTTGCTGGAAGAAGAGCAGCAGGCCGCGGCGCAGGCGATCATCGACGAGCTGGGCTGGAAGGATCGCTGGTACCTGGTCTCGGCGATCGGTCGCGACGGCACCTTCCCGATCATGCAGGACGTGATGGCGTTCTTCGACCGTCAGCGCGCAGAGGCCCTGGAAGCTGCGCACGCCGCCGGCGACCATGTGCCCTGAGCCTTCGGCTCATCGACTCCCGATTGGCGGTCTGGCGCGGCGCGTAATGCGTCGCGGCCGGCTTGCGCGTGCGGCGGGGCCTGCGGCAATGGGTGCGCGCGTACGCGCGACTTCAATATCGCTTCACCGAGGGCATCGATGATGCCCGGCATGCGGACCCCGATCGAAGTCGCCACGGCATCGGCTCATGCGCGCGATAAAGCGGCACCGAACCAGGCCGCGCAAAGCGGCGCCGAACAAAACAAAAGCCCGGCCGAAGCCGGGCTTTTGCATGCCGCCGCGAACGAGCGAGTCGTCGCGAACAGCGATGTCGCATCGCAGTGCTTAGGCCGCGGCCAGCGCCTTGATACGGGCCGACAGGCGGCTCTTGTGACGTGCGGCCTTGTTCTTGTGAATCAGGCCACGGGCGCTGAAACGGTCGAGGATCGGCTGAGCGACGTCGAACGCGGACTTGGCACTCGCGGCGTCGTTCTCGCCGAGGGCCTTCAGCACCTTCTTGACGGCGGTACGCAGCATCGAACGCTGGCTGGCGTTACGGGCGTTACGCACGACAGTCTGCTTGGCGCGCTTCTTGGCGGACTTGATGTTTGCCACGGTGGATTCCTGGAAAATTTGGTTGAAAGCGTAATGGAACTGGACGAAGAGATGCAGCTGAAAACGCAATTACGGAAAATCAGACCGAAAAGTATGGCCGATTCAGTGGGTTGGGTCAACTGTGTGGAGGCGCTGGATGAGTAAGGGCGGCGGTTTGTTGCGCTCCTCGGTCATTTTCAGCGCCATGACCCTGATTTCGCGGGTCTCCGGGCTGCTGCGCGACCAAGTCTACGCCTGGCAGTTCGGCGCCAGTCCGGCCATGGACGCGTTCTTCATCGCGTTCAGGATTCCGAACTTCATGCGCCGGATTTCGGCCGAAGGCTCGTTTTCGATGGCCTTCGTGCCGGTGCTGGCCGAGTACAAGGAGCAGCGCGACCACGCCGCGGTCAAGGAACTGGTCGATCGGGTCACCGGCACCCTGGCCGCCGCGCTGCTGGCGATGACGGCCGTGGTGGTCATCGCCGCGCCCTGGGTCATGAAGCTGTTCGCGCCGGGCTGGGATCCGTTCAGCGAGCAATACCGGCTGGCGACGGAAATGCTGCAGATCACCTTCCCGTATGCCTTGTTCATCTCGTTGGCCTCGCTGGCCGGCGGGATCCTCAACAGCTACGAGAAATTCGCCATTCCGGCCTTGTCGCCGGTGCTGTTGAACATTTCGATGATCGCCGCGGCGGTGTGTTCGGTGCCGCTGATGCGGCCGTTGAACTTGAACCCGGTGCTGGCGCTGGCCTGGGGCGTGTTCTTCGCGGGCATCCTGCAACTGGTGTTCCAGTTGCCGGCGCTGGCCAAGCTGGGGTTGTTGCCGCGGCCGCGCTGGGGCGGGGCGCACCAGGGCGTGCGCAGGATCATGCGGCTGATGGTGCCGACCCTGTTCGGCTCGTCGGTGGCCCAGGTCAATCTGCTGCTCAATACCGCGCTGGCCTCGTTCCTGATCGTCGGCAGCGTGAGCTGGCTGTACCTGACCGACCGGCTGCTGGAGTTCCCGTTGGGGATGTTCGGTGTGGCGATCGGCACGGTGATCCTGCCGCACCTGTCCAAGCGCCATGCCGCCACCGACACCGAGGGCTATTCCAAGGGCCTGGATTGGGGCTTCCGCCTGTGCCTGCTGATCGGCATTCCGGCGTGTCTGGGGCTGGTGCTGTGCGCCGAGGCGCTGATCGCGGCCCTGTTCCAGTACGGCAAGCTGCATGCGCGCGATACCGAAATGATCCGCCTGAGCCTGATGGCGCAGTCGACCGCGGTGCCGGCGTTCTTGTTGGTCAAGGTGCTGGCGCCGGCGTTCTACTCGCGCCAGGACACCAAGACCCCGGTCAAATCGGCGGTGGTTTCGGTCGCGGTGAATCTGCTGTCGACCGTGGCGCTGCTGCTGGCGGTGCTGTATTTCACCGACGCCGGCCAGGCCGCGCTGGCCAAGACCGGCGATCTGCGCAAGGCGCTCGGCGAGATCCCCGGCGCGCACGCGTGCCTGGCGCTGGCGATCGCGATCGCCGGCTGGACCAACGCCGTGCAACTGGCCTGGTATCTGCGCCGGGCCAAGGTCTATCGGCGCCAGCCGGGCTGGGGCCGGTTCCTGCGCCAGATCGCGGTCGCCAGCGTGGCGATGACCGTGGTGGTGCTGAGCCTGCTGTGGCTGTGGCAGGGCTGGACCGTGTGGCCGTGGTGGGAGCGCCTGCTCAAGCTCGCGGTCGTGGTCGGCGCGGGCGGCGGCGTGTACGGCGCGGCGTTGTGGCTGCAGGGCATCCGCATGCGCGATCTGCGCGGGCACTGAGCCGCGGATGCCGGCGGTGGCGGCAGATGCCGCCATCGTCCGCGAAACGACGCCCCGGGTGCCGTTGAGACTTGCGGGCGGCGGCTATACTTCCTTATTCATCCTTCGAGCATGTCCCGGGCGAACCGGGCCCCACGCCAGAACCTTAATGAGCAGGCTGTTTCGTGACGTCGATAGCGGGCCGCGATGCCCGCACGGCAGTGTGGTCTGCATCGGCGCCTTCGATGGCCTGCACCTCGGGCATCGCGCGCTGGTGCGCCACACGGTTTCGCGCGCGCGCGCGCTGGACGTGCCGGCGGTAGCGCTGAGTTTCGAGCCGCTGCCGCGCGAGTTTTTCGCCCCTGGCGCGCCGCCGCCGCGCTTATTGCTGCCCCGGGCCAAGGCCGAGGGCTTGCTGGCGCTGGACGCCGACCAGGTCGGCCTGCTGCGCTTCAACCGGCGCTTGAGCAGCCTGAGCGCGGAGGAATTCGTCGAGCGCGTGCTGGTCCAGCGACTGGCCGCGCGCGAAGTCTGGGTCGGGCCCGAGTTCCGTTTCGGCAAGGCGCGCGGCGGCGACATCGCGCTGCTGCGGCGGATGGGCGAGGCCGCGGACTTCAGCGCGCACGAGATCGAGCCGGTGCACCTGGACGGCGAGCGGGTGTCGAGCACCCGCATCCGCGAAACCATTCTGGCCGGCGATTTCGCTGCCGCGGCCGCGTTGCTCGGCCGGCCCTACGCGATCGGCGGACATGTGGTGCACGGCCGGCAACTGGGCCGCACGCTCGGATTTCCAACCGCCAATCTGCGTTTCGGCGGCAAGACTCCGGCCTTGTCGGGCATCTATGCGACCTGGGTGCACGGCGTCGGCGAACGGCCCTGGCCGTCGGTGTCGAGCCTGGGCACGCGGCCGACCGTGGCCGGCGTGGAGCCGTTGCTGGAAGCGCACCTGTTCGATTTCGACGGCGACCTGTACGGTCGCAGGATCGAGGTCGAATTCGTCGCGCACCTGCGCGCCGAACTCAAGTTCCCCGATCTGGCTTCGCTGACGCAGCAGATGCACCGCGATGCCGCGCAGGCGCGCGAGCTGTTGCGGCTCGATGCCCAGCGTCGCCCGCACTACGATTCCCCGGTTTCACCATCCGACATTCGACGTGCGTCTACGTCGCCAGCTCAGGCCGCGAGCGCGGCCGAGAAAACTGCCTGAGACCTGCTGTGACCAACGATTCGAGCCAATCCGCCCCCGCCAATCCGTACAAGGCCACGTTGCTGCTGCCGGCGACCGACTTCCCGATGCGCGGCGATCTGCCCAAGCGCGAGCCGGAAACCCTGGCGCGCTGGGAAGGCGAGGGCTTGTATCAGCGAATTCGCGAGAAAACCGGCGGCCGCGAGCGCAGCTTCGTCCTGCACGACGGTCCGCCGTTCGCGAACGGCGAGATCCACATCGGCCACGCGCTCAACAAGGTGCTCAAGGACATCGTGGTCAAGTCCAAGTTGTTGTCCGGCTTCGACGCGCCCTACGTGCCGGGCTGGGACTGCCACGGCCTGCCGATCGAGCACAAGGTCGAGAAAGAATTCGGCAGGGTCGGGGATAAACTCGACGCCGCGGCCTTCCGCGCGAAGTGCCGCGCGTACGCGACGACCCAGATCGAGCTGCAGCGCCGCGACTTCAAGCGCCTTGGCGTGATCGGCGATTGGGAAAATCCATACCTGACCATGGATTTCCGCTACGAGGCGGACATCATCCGTTCGCTGGCCAAGATCGTCGAACGCGGCCACCTGCTGCGCGGCTCCAAGCCGGTGCATTGGTGCTTCGACTGCGGCTCGGCGCTGGCCGAGGCGGAGATCGAGTACCAGGACAAGGAATCGACCCAGATCGACGTCGGCTACGTCGCCAAGCACGCGCGCGGGCTCGCCGCGCTGTTCGGCGCGACGATCGACGAGGACGCGATCATCGCGGTGCCGATCTGGACCACCACGCCGTGGACCCTGCCGGCCAGCTTGTCGGTCACCGTCGGTCCCGAGTTCGATTACCTCCTGGTCGAAGGCCCCAAGCGCGCCGACGGCGGACGCCGCCTGCTGGTGCTCGCCGAGGCCCTGGCCGAGCGCGCGCTCAAGCGTTACGGCGTCGATGAGGTCGTGGTGCACGGACGCGCGCGCGGCGTCGAACTGGAAGGTCAGCGCCTGCAGCATCCGTTCTACGCCGAGCGCGAGCTGCCGGTGCTGGTCGACAGCTACGTGTCGGCCGAGGACGGCACCGGCATCGTTCATAACGCGCCCGGCCACGGCCAGGAAGATTATGCGGTCGCGCTGAAGTACGGCCTGCTGAAAAACTACACCCCGGCCCAGTTCAATCCGGTGGACGCGCGCGGCCGTTATCTGCCGTCGACGCCGCCGGCCGATCAGCATGCGCTGGCCGGCGTGCACATCTTCAAGGTCGACCCGATCATCGTGGACGTGCTCAAGGCGCACGACGTGCTGTTGGCGTCGGGCCGGCTCAAGCACAGCTACCCGCACTGCTGGCGCCACAAGACGCCGGTGGTGTTCCGCGCCACGCCGCAATGGTTCATCTCGATGGAGCAGGCCGGCCTGCGTCGCGATGCGCTCGCCGCGATCGCCGGCGTGGCGTGGGTGCCGGGCTGGGGCGAAGCGCGCATCTACAACATGATCGAAGCGCGTCCGGACTGGACGATCTCGCGCCAGCGCCACTGGGGCGTGCCGATCGCGTTGTTCTTCGATCGCGAAAGCGGCCAGCCGCATCCGCGCACGGTGGAGATCATGCGTCAGGTCGCCGACGCGGTCGAACGCGAAGGCGTGGAGGCGTGGTACGCGATGACCGCCGAGCAGTTGCTGGGCGATGAAGCCGCGAACTACGAGAAGGTCACCGACATCCTCGATGTCTGGTTCGACTCGGGCGCCAGCCACGAATGCGTGTTGGCGCAGCGTCCGCAGGACGGTTTGCGCAAGCCGGCCGATCTGTATCTGGAAGGCTCCGATCAGCATCGAGGCTGGTTCCACAGCGCGCTGCTCAGCGGCGTGGCGATGGACGGCGTGGCGCCGTACCGCCAGGTGCTGACCCATGGTTTCACCGTGGACGAGAACGGCCGCAAGCAGTCCAAGTCGCTGGGCAATGTCGTGGTGCCGCAGACGGTCATCGACGCGATGGGCGCCGACGTGCTGCGTCTGTGGGTCGCCTCGACCGACTTCAGCGCCGAGATGTCGGTCTCCGACAAGATCCTCAAGCAAAGCGGCGACGTCTACCGTCGCATCCGCAACACCGCGCGTTTCCTGCTCGGCAACCTCAGCGGATTCGATCCGTCCCGGCATCTGCTGCCGCTGGACGAGATGGTCGCGCTGGACGGTTGGATCGTGCATCGTGCCGCCGAACTGCAGGACCGGATCGCCTCGGCGTACGAACGCTACGACTTCGCCGAAATCGTGCAGTTGCTGTCGAATTTCTGCAGCGTCGACCTGGGCTCGCTGTACCTGGACGTGACCAAGGACCGGCTGTACACGATGCAGGAGAACTCGCCCGGCCGGCGTTCGGCGCAGAGCGCGATGTATCGCATCGCCGAAGCGTTCGTGCGCTGGATCGCGCCGATCCTGGCCTTCACCGCCGACGAAATGTGGCGTCATCTGCCGGCCAACACCGAGCAGGGCCCGCGCGAAGCCAACGTGCTGTTCACCACCTGGTACGACGGTCTGGCCTTGTTGCCGGCCGACGCGGCCTTGTCGGACGAGGACTTCAAGCGTCTGCTGAGCCTGCGCGACAACGTCTCCAAGACTCTGGAGCCGATGCGCGCGGCCGGCCAGATCGGCGCCGCGTTGGAGGCGGAGATCTCGTTGCGTTGCGGCGTCGCCGATCAGAACTGGCTGGCGCCGTTGGCCGACGAGCTGCGTTTCCTGTTCATCAGCGGCGACGTGGAAGTGATCGCCGACGACGGCATCAAGGACATCGCCGTGCTCGCGGTCAAGACCGACAAGAGCAAGTGCGTGCGCTGCTGGCATTACCGCGCCGACGTCGGCGTCGATGCGGAGCATCCCGAACTGTGCGGCCGTTGCGTGAGCAACGTGGCCGGCGAGGGCGAAGTCCGGCATTGGTTCTGACCGGGCTTTCGTCCGCGTGCCCGGTTTCGCGGCTGGGCGCGCGGCGATCGGTCTTATGTCGTTTCACCTTGCTTCGTTTCACCCTCCTTTGTTTCCGTAGATTCCAGGCCCCATGACCGATACCGCAAGCAAATCCGGCAAGAACGCGCTTATCTGGCTGATCGTCTCGGCCGTGGTGATCGCGCTCGACCAGTGGAGCAAGGCCTGGGTGCTGGCTTCCTTGCCCGAGTACACGCCGGTGCCGGTGATCGACGGCTTCTGGAACTGGTACCGCAGCTACAACACCGGCGCGGCCTTCAGTTTCCTCAGCGACGCCGGCGGCTGGCAGAAGTATTTCTTCATGGTCCTGGCGGTGGCGATCAGCGGCCTGCTGGCGCGCTGGCTGGCGCGCACTCCGCGCGGCGACTGGAAGACCGCGCTGCCGTACGCGCTGGTGATCGGCGGGGCGATCGGCAACGTGATCGACCGGCTGATGCACGGTCACGTGGTCGATTTCATTCAGTGGTACGTGGGCAAGTACCACTGGCCTTCGTTCAACATCGCCGACTCGGCGATCGTGGCCGGGGCGATCGGTATCGCCGCGTATGGCCTGTTCGCCGGCAAGCCCGAGGGCGATCGCCGGCCGGGTACAGACAAGGCCTGAAACCGGTCGGCAGGGCGCCTGCTTGCCCTCACCCTGGCCCTCTCCCGCGAGCGGGAGAGGGCCAGGGTGAAGGTGCGACGAGTCGCAGTGCTGCTGTAAACACGGCCACAGCAATTACCGGCGCGGCCGCACGAATCTCGCGCCCACTGAGATGGAACCACCCGTTCCGGTTCCGGCACCTGTGCCGCGACGCCGCCTTTCCGCCACAGGAGTACAATCACGTCCCATGGACGTCCTGCTAGCCAACCCCCGCGGCTTCTGCGCCGGCGTCGATCGCGCGATCGAGATCGTCAAACGCGCCATCGAAACCCTCGGCGCGCCGATCTACGTGCGCCACGAAGTGGTGCACAACCGCTTCGTCGTCGACGACCTCAAGCATCGCGGCGCCGTGTTCGTGGAAGAACTCGACGAAGTGCCCGACGGTGCGACCGTGATCTTCAGCGCCCACGGCGTGTCCAAGGCGGTGCGCGAGGAAGCCGAACGGCGCCAGTTGAAGGTGTTCGACGCGACCTGTCCGCTGGTCACCAAGGTCCACCTGGAAGTCTCGCGGCATTGCCGCGCCGGCCGCGACGTGATCCTGATCGGCCATGCCGGCCATCCGGAAGTGGAAGGGACCATGGGCCAGTGGCGGCGCGAAGCCGGCCTGGGGCGGATCTATCTGGTCGAGGACGCGGACGACGTCGGACGCCTGCAAGTCGATCAGCCCGAGAACCTGGCCTACACCACCCAGACCACCTTGTCGGTCGACGACACCCGCAGCGTGATCGAAGCGCTGCGCGCCAAATTCCCGGCGATCCAGGGCCCGCGTCACGACGACATCTGCTACGCCACTCAGAATCGCCAGGATGCGGTGCGTGAACTGGCGGCGCAATGCGACTTGGTTTTGGTGGTCGGTTCGATCAACAGTTCCAATTCCAACCGCCTGCGCGAGCTGTCCGAGCGCGAGGGCGTGGAAGCGCATCTGATCGACGGCGCGGTCGAGATCGATCCCAAGTGGGTGCAGGGCCGCAAGCGTATCGGCGTGACCGCCGGCGCGTCCGCGCCGGAAGTGCTGGTGCGCGGGGTCATCGACCGCCTGCACGAGTTGGGCGCGCAAGGCGTGCGCGAACTCGACGGCGAACCGGAAGACATGGTGTTCGCGCTGCCCAAGGAACTGCGGCTGCAATTGGTGGGCTGAGCGCGGCGCGCCCGGCTCAGCCGTATTGCAAGCGCGTTTCGGCGCTGGTCGCGCGGCGACCCAGAATCCAACGGAACAACGGCCCGGTCAGCACCGTCGACAACACCGCCAGCGTCACCAGCGCGGCGAACGCCGATTCCGACAGCAGACCTTTGTCGCGCAGGATCGTTGCCGCGACGATTTCCATCAGACCCTTGCACTGCAACAGCGCGCCGATCGCCAGGGCATCGCGCCGCGGCAGACGCGGCAGCGGCGGACAGATCAGCAACGCGGCGAGCTTGGCCGCCACCGAGATCAGCAACAAGGCGAACGCGGCCTGCATGGACGCCCAGCCCAATACCTGGCCGTCGATGCGCAGACCGCTGTGGCCGAAGAACAGCGGCGCCAGACCGATCAGCGCGTAACCGCCGAACCGTTCCAGCGGCAATCGACGCGCCCAGTTCGGCGCCATCGCCGCACCGGCGAAGTACGCCCCCAACAGCGCGTGCAGGCCCAGTCGCGAACTGGCCCAGGACCCGATCGCCAGATACGCGACGAGCGTGAGCCATACCGCCGCGCGCGGCGGCGACTTCGGCCGGCGCTGCAGCCACATGCCGACCGCGGCCAGCGCGATCAACGCCGCCACCGCCAGCGCATCCAGCGCGCCCCAGCCGCTCAATCCATCGCCGCCGTCGGCGACGAACAGCAACACCGCCAAGCCGACCCACAACACCGCGTCGTCGATGACCGCGATCGCCAGCGCGGCCTGGGTCAAGCGTCGATGCAGCGGCCCCAACTCGCGCACGATCCCGATCAGCACCGGCAGCGCGCTGACCGCCACGCACAGCCCGATCGCGATCGCGCCCAGCCAACCCGCGCCGCGCGGCGCCGTCCAGCCGGGCAGGCCGATGAAGTGAGCGTAAGCGGCCACGGTGCCGACCGCGAACGGCAGCGCCAGCGCCAGCGCCGCGCTGAGCGCGAAACGCGAAACCGACGCATGCGGTCGCGTCGCGTCGGTGGCGGCTTCAGGCAAGGGCGGACTGGCGGCGACAGAGACGTCGTCGTCGGGGCGGTAGTGGTTCTGCCGCGTCTCCAGGCCCGCACTGAACGCCAGCGCCAGCACGCCGATCCAGCCGAGCTTGTCGCCGATCGCCGAAGGCACGCTCCACTGCGGCGGCAACCAGCCACCGGCCGCCAACACCAGCCCGATCACGATCGGCACCACCGCCAGCGGCACCGAACGCCCGAGCAGACGCCACAGCGCCCACGAGCCGAGGACGAAGATCAGCGCATCGGCGGCGGCGGAGAGGACGGGGTGCATGGGCGAATGGTATCGCCTGCCGATCGGTGCGAAGCCACTTGCAGATTCCAGCGCCCGCGCAGCCGGGTTCTGGCCCCGGCGAGCGGGGAACCGCCGCACCGCGACCCCGCACAGGCCGCGCGCCGGTTTTCCGGCCCCGTTCGGCCCGAATTGACCCCCGCAGCCGGCGCGCCTTAGAATTGCCGTCCTTCGCCGGAATAGCTCAGTTGGTAGAGCGGCGCATTCGTAATGCGTAGGTCGTAGGTTCGATTCCTATTTCCGGCACCAAGTACCCCCGAGAAGAACCCAACCGCCCGGCCCCCGATCCAACGGCCGGCAACTTCCCGGAGAGAAAAGCCTCGCCAACGCGGGGCTTTTTCTTTACTGCGAGAAGAACCCAACCGCCCGGCCACCGATCCAACGGCCGGTAACTTCCCGGAGAGAAGAGCCTCGCCAACGCGGGGCTTTTTCTTTACTGCGAGAAGAACCCAACCGCCCGGCCACCGATCCAACGGCCGGTAACTTCCCGGAGAGAAAAGCCTCGCCAACGCGGGGCTTTTTCTTTACTGCGAGAAGCTCAACCGCCCGGCCACCGATCCAACGGCCGGCAACTTCCCGGAAAGAAAAGCCTCGCCAACGCGGGGCTTTTTCTTTACTGCGAGAAGAACCCAACCGCCCGGCCACCGATCCAACGGCCGGCAACTTCCCGGAAAGAAAAGCCCCGTCATCAGCGGGGCTTTTTCTTTACTGCGAGAGGCCCAACCGCCCGGCAAAAAAGGCCCCGCGTGCGCGGGGCCTTGTGCTGGTTACATGCGTTCGGCGGCGGGCGAACGGCGAGGCGGCGAACAGCGGCGCGAGTCGATCGCCGCCGTCGATCATGTCCGCGCGACGAACCGCGCGGACATTAGACAAACGCCGCCACTCAGGGCGTCGGATCCAATTGCACTTGTGCATCCACCGTAACGCCGTTGCGAGCGGACACGCGCAAGGTGCAATAAAAAAATCACCCCGGTTGCCCGGGGTGATTTTTGGCATTGCTGGAATCACCAGCGAAAATTGACGCCCAACTGCGCGCCGCTGTCGCGGTAGTCGTTGCGGCCTTGGCGCAGATCCACCTGGCCCCAGCCGCCCCAGCCGCCGCCGAACTGCGCCTGCACGCCCAGCTTGGCTTCATACAGGTCTTCCGGCAGTTCCAACTGGACCTTGCTGCCGTCGAACGACATGGTGTTGCGGTCGTCGTTGTGCCACCAGTTCAAGGTAAGGAACGGCTGCATGCGGCTGCTGGCGGCGCTGTCGGTATGCGCGTAGAAGCGCAGGCCGACGCGGCTGGTGAGGCCGCCGGCGCTGGTGTCGTCGATGCGGGTGCCGTTGACTTCGCTGTGGGTGTCCGACGAGTAGTCGGTGTGGATCACCTGCATCTGCGGTTCCAGGTACATGATGAAGCCGCCGTTGGGATTGAGCACGAAGGCGTAACCGGCTTCCAACGATGCGCTCCAGGCCTCGGACTTGTACTTTTCCTCGTCGAGTAGATCGCCGCGCACGCTGTGGTCGTAACGGCCGTACTGCAATGCGCCGTCGACGTACAGGCCGGCCGAATCGGTGGCGTTGGAGAACCAGGTGCCGTACACGCCGAGGTTGTAGCCCTCGACCTTGCCCTTGGCGTGGTAGCCGATGATCTCCGAATCGACCTTGGTCTCGGCGCGGCCGACGCCGCCCATCAGGCCCACGTGGAAGCGGCTGTCGTCGTGCCAGATGCCGACATCGCTACCGATCTGGACCACTTGGGTGTCGGTGGACGTCTCAAGCTGTTCCAGGCCGGCATGGCCGTCGATCTTGCGACCGACCACGCGCGCCCAGGTGGAGAAGTCGCGGTCGCCGAGATCGGAGAACGTGGTTTCGCTGCTGCGGTCCTGCAAGGAATGCTGGAACATCGTCACCGCGGCCGCCTGATTGGCCAGGTAGGCGCCGGTTTCCGGGCGGTAGATCATGCCGGGCGGGGTGGGGCGGGGGCCGGTGGGGTTGCCAGGATTACCTGGGTTGCCGGGGTTGCCGGGGTTGCCGGGGTTTCCGGGGTTACCAGGATTGCCGGGGTTGCCCGGGTTTCCGGGGTTGCCGGGGTTGCCAGGATTACCGGGGTTGCCAGGATTGCCCGGGTTTCCGGGGTTGCCAGGATTTCCGGGATTACCCGGGTTGCCAGGATTACCCGGATTCCCAGGATTCCCAGGATTCCCAGGATTCCCAGGACTGCCCGGGTTGCCCGGGTTGCCGGGATTAGTCGGATCCAACTGCGAGCGCAGGTACCAATCGCCGTCGTTCGGATCGGGGACGCCGCCCTTTTGCAGCAGATATTCGTAGGCGCCGGCCACCGCGCGTCCACTCAGGGCGAAGTTGCCGTCGGACGTGCCGTCGACCTGCACCACCTGGATGCCATTGGTGGTCGCCGCGCCGGCGCCGCCGAGGTTGTTGACCGTCATCAGGGTGGAACCGCTGGTGTCGCCCTTGACGATCAGCTTGTCGGCTCCCGAGCTGTCGTCGCCGAGCGCTGCGTTGATCGCCAGGGTGCCGCCGTCGCCGCTGTAGTCGCCGGTCACGGTAAGGGTCTTGAACCCTGGGGTCGATTCGAAAGCGACGACGCTGCTGCCGCTGCCGCCGCCCAGAGTCAGGCCGGATACTTGCGAATTGGCAGTCACGTTCCAGCGACCGCCGTCGGAGACGAACACTTCACGTACTGCGTCCGAGGACGCGCCTTGCCACATCGCGCCGTTGCGCACGGTCACGTCGACGTTGCTCTGGAGGATGCCGTCGCCGTTGGTGTCTGGCGAGCCTTCCGAGTCATCGAATCGGATATCGCCGTAAGCCGTGGCGTTGGTGTCGAGTGTCAACAGATTAGCGCCGTGCTCGTTGCGCACCGACATCAGCCGGCCGTTGCCGGCCGAAATCGAGGCGTTGTTCGACAGCGAAATGGTCGACAGCGGGACGATGTTCGGATCGATGGGGCCGGCGTTGTGGGAAATGACGATCGCGTCGCCACCGGTGGTCTTCAAGTAACCGCGGTTCAGGATCAGATCGCCGTCGTGCAGATAGGCGCCACCGAGCCTGGCGTCGCCATTCGCATCGATCTTGGTATCGTTCAGCGTCATCTTGCCGGGCTTCGAATTGGCCCGGTCTCCGATCACCTCCACGGCATAACCTTCATCGACCGAGATCACCATCGACCCTACATCGACAGTAACCTCGCCGCCTTCAGCTTCGTAACCGATGAGCGAGGTGCCCGAAGCCGTGATCGTGGGATCGTTGATGGTCAGCTTGCCGCCGTTATCCGCACTGAAAAGGGCAGCACGATCAGTGTCGTTTGAAACGTAATTGAAGCGGACAGTGTGGGTCTCGATGAAACCACCTGCGGTCGCGTAGATTCTGCCGTTATTAACGAAGGCGGTGTGACCGGCGTCGTCGGTACCGTTGAGGCTCACTTCCGCGCCAACCCCATTGGCGGTGACGTTACCGTTGATTGTGGAGTCATTGAGCAGGGTCTTAGAGACTCCATCGACGTACAGATTTCCATTCAGCGTCGAGTTGGTGAACATCGCCGTGCTTGAGGAAATGTACGCGGCTCTGCTGGGTGGGATTGTCGCGGTTCCGTTTTGGGCGGTGAAAGTACTGTTGTTGAAAGTATTTATCGCGCTGCTGCTGTTGCGGACATACAACGCGTGAGATCCGGCGCCGTCGGCGCGGACCGTTGCGCTGTTAGTCGTAATGACGCGACCATCGGCGACGATGCCGTTGCTCCCGGCGCCTTGAGTTTCGATATTGACGTTGTCCGCCGTGATGTCGCTGCCACGGGCGAAGATGCCGTGCGACCCAACGCCAGTAGTGAGGACCGTGAAGTTGTTGACCGAGATGGGACCACCGTCGGCGAAGATGGCGTGCGCACCCAGTCCGCTGGTTCGTACGGCGATCTGTGCGGCATTTGCAGGACGGGTGATGGAGCCACTGAAGGTAGTCCACAGCGCATGCTCTGCATCGACGGTGGTGACATATTCGGTGTCGGTCAGATTGATGACCCCGAGACTCGCATGCTGCTGCCCACTTACCGCACCAGCCACGCAAGGCGCGAGCAGGGCGCTGGCCAGGGCCGAAGCCAACACGCATTTCCTGAGCGAAACATTACGAGGCATTGCGGTACCACTCCTTTGAGTTGGCGTCCAAACGCTGGAACGACTTAAAAAACTACCCACGCGAGCGCGCACGATTCGGCGCGCGCTGCGACGTGGTGTGAATGAATGTGTTGGGTCCGCGGACGTCGAAGGTCCGTGGGCGGACAGGCGGTATGAGCGGGCGGCCCTCACTGGCCTGGATACAGCTTCCTTGCGTACGTCGTCCTCCGTGTGGCTTTTCCCTGGCCGCAGCCCCCTGCGGCGCTGCTTTTATACTGGTAAAACAGGGCCTCGAGCAAGATAAAAGCCTTTTTTTGCTTGAGTTAACCGCTTTTAGGTACACGCGGAAGGCGTGGGAAACAGGCCAGTGACGGGCCTCGGGGGGCCGCCGGGCGGTTCTGCAGGCGGGTCTGGGGCCAGTGTGTCGTCAATGCGGCCGGTCGCCTTGGCTGCCCGGGACCGGCGCGGCCTCCGATCTTTCCGCAGACGAGTCCGCAGGTTCCGTCATTGGGCCGGGTGATAGCCATCACGCTTTTGGGGCGAAAATCCGATGGTCCCTGGCCTCCATGCCATGGGGCAGGGGCGCACCGCACGCACCATAGGCTGGCCCAGCGATGGTCGCAAGCGATGCGACCGCGCTCGAGCAAACTGTGCCTAAGCGGTCGCTTGTCATCGGCGTGCATAGAAAGTGAACCCAAACTGCTACGCCACTTCGGTTTCACCAATTGACCATTCCTTCTTCACTCTTTTTTATCGGACGGATCGACACCATGCGCCGGCTTATGGATCAACAGTAAAGGCACTGACGAAAATGCGCGTAGACGTATTCGTGGTAGGCGACGAGGAAGGCTATGTGGTCGCCCCGTCCGACAGTTGGCTTCCCCTGGACGAAATGAAGGCGCTCGGCGCGCTGCGCTTCGGCTGGACCATCGACACCGCGATGGCGATGCCGAAGCTGGACTGGCATGCGATCGTCAACGACATCGATGCGCGCGGCTACAGCATCGTTGCCGCCAACGATGTCGGCGGTCTGCTCGCGCGGCCGCAGCAGAGTCTGTACGCGATCTATCCCGAGCAGCATCGGCCGATGGCGGCGTGAGGCCGGGGCTCGCGCCGTTCATGCGGTCGTCGGCTGCGTAAGGTCGGGTAGCGGCGATGCGCGTTTCAGTTATGAGTCAGGTCGCGAGCCACATTGGCGACGGACGCCGGATGTCGCGGTCGCGGCTTGCGCCGCTCCTACATCGAGGCGTCCGACATGGCGCTGAAGCTTGAACTCGGCAGCCGCATGAGCCCCCTGTAGGAGCGGCGCAAGCCGCGACCGCGAACCTTGCCGGCGACGCAAGCCGCAACCGCGCGCAGGAAACCGCAGAAAATCCATCCCGCGCGACGCTCGCACATCGGCAAATCCGATCCGGACAAGGGTAAGACTTCGCCGCGCCCGCACCGCGCGTCTCGCACGATGCGACCGCCAGCGGCTACAGTGCGGTTTGATTCCGTTCGCAGCCGCCGCCCACCGTGTCCAATCTGTCCAAGCCATCCAGCAAGTCCGCCGCCAGCAAGGCCCGCACCGCCTACGTATGCTCCGAATGCGGCGCCGACTACAGCAAGTGGCAAGGGCAGTGCGGCGAGTGCGGGGCCTGGAACACGCTCAGCGAGTTCGTGGTCGAGCCGGCCGCCAAGGCCGGCTCGGGCGGAGTGGGTGCCGGCCGTCGCAGCAGTTGGACCGGACGCGTCGATGCGCCGGCGGTGACCGCGCTCAAGGACGTCACCCATAGCGAAGAATCGCGGGTCAGTACCGGCATCGGCGAATTCGACCGGGTGCTCGGCGGCGGCCTGGTGCCTGGCGCGGTGGTGTTGGTCGGCGGCGATCCGGGCATCGGCAAGTCGACCTTGCTGCTGCAGGCGATCACGCGCATGGCCCAGACCTTGCCAGGCCTGTACGTCACCGGCGAAGAATCGCTGTCGCAGGTCGCCGGCCGCGCCTCGCGCCTGGGCCTGCCGCTGGACGGCGTGCATGCGCTCGCCGAGACCGGAGTCGAGCGCATTCTCGAACACGCATCAAAGATGAAACCGGCGCTGATCGTCGCCGACTCGGTGCAGACCCTGTGGACCGAACAACTCGGCGCCGCGCCGGGCTCGGTCAGCCAGGTGCGCGAGAGCGCGGCGCGGCTGGTTCGCTATGCCAAGGAAACCGGCACCGCTGTGTTCCTGGTCGGCCACGTCACCAAGGAAGGCGGCATCGCCGGTCCGCGCGTGCTCGAGCACATGGTCGACGCGGTGCTGTACTTCGAAGGCGAAAGCGGCAGCCGTTTCCGCGTGCTGCGCGCGTTCAAGAACCGCTTCGGCGCGGTCAACGAGCTCGGCGTATTTGCGATGAGCGACAAGGGACTGCGCGAGGTGCCCAATCCTTCCGCGATCTTCCTCTCAGGCAGCCGCAGTCCGCAGCCGGGCAGTTGCGTCATGGTGACCCGCGAAGGCACCCGACCGCTGCTGGTCGAGGTGCAGGCGCTGGTCGATTCCTCGCCCTTGTCCAATCCGCGCCGGGTCGCGGTCGGCATGGAACAGAACCGCCTGGCGATGCTGCTCGCGGTGCTGCACCGTCACGGCGGTATCGCGGTGGGCGACCAGGACGTGTTCGTCAACGTGGTCGGCGGTATCCGCGTGCAGGAAACCGCGGTCGATCTGCCGCTGCTGCTGGCGGTGCTGTCCTCGTTGCGCGATCAACCGCTGGCCGAACAGACCGTGGCGTTCGGCGAGGTCGGCCTGTCGGGCGAAATCCGTCCGGTGCCCAACGGCGAGGATCGTTTGAAAGAAGCGGCGACTCATGGCTTCAAGCGCGCCATCGTGCCCAAGGGCAATGCGCCGCGCGGCGGGCGCATCGGCGAGATGGACGTGATCGCGGTGGAACGTTTGTCCGAGGCTTTGGACGCGGCGTGAGCGCGGAGCCGGACGAGCCGCGCGACGCGGCCGAGGCTTCGACGTCGGCCGGAACCGATGATCGGGCCGGGCGAGCGAACGCGGCATCCGCTTCGGCAGCCACGCAGGGCAAGGCTTATGCCTTAGCGCGCGCAGTCTCCATCGTCCTGCATCCGTTCGCGATATTTCTGCTGCTGACTTTGCTCGGCGTCGACAAACTCGCGCCACGGGCCATGACCCATGCCTTGCTCGGCATCGGCGTGGCGATCGCGGTGACGTGGTTGTTCGTGCTGCAACGCCGGTATTCGGGCCGATGGGGCACGGTGGACGCATCTCACCGCAGCGAACGCCCGTTGTTGTATTGGGTGCTCTTGGCGGTTCTGGCGGTCTGTTGGTGGTGGATGCGCGGGCTTGGCGGATCGCTGTCGGCCGGCATAGTCTCGGTCGCGGCGATGCTGATCGTCGCGGCGGTGCTCAACGCCTGGATCAAATTGTCGTTGCACATGGCCAGTCTGGCCTTCGCCGCGGTGTCGCTGATCGGGCTGTCGTTGCCGTGGGCCTGCGCCGCGGCCGCGTTGCTGCCTGTGCTGGGGTGGGCGCGGTTGCGCATGGCCCGGCACAGCGCCGCGGAAGTGATCGGCGGTACGGTGCTGGGTTTGCTCGCGGGCGCGGTCTTGCGCGCGGTCGTTGGTTAGATCCGCCTTCGGCTGTTGTTATCGGATCGCTTCCTGTAGGAGCGGCGCGAGCCGCGACCGCGAATCCCGGCTGACGACGCATGCCGGGTGTCGCGGTCGCGGCTCGCGCCGCTCCTACGGGGGCGGTGGCGACCACGAAGCGAACTGGGGGCGAACGATTCGAATCGTCCACTCCCGGTTACCGATGCATCGCGCTCAAGCCGCCGGCTTGCCGCCCTTGGCATGGGCATTGATCAACTCGACCAGCTTGGCCTCGTCGAAGCCGCGCATGCTGGTATCGCCGATGTAGATCACCGGAACGCTGTTGATCTTCAGGCCGTCGGCCTCTTTTTTCGCGGCTTCGTCCTTGTCGATCACGCGCTCGACGAACCGCACGTTCTGCTTCTCCAGCAGCGCCTTGGCCTGCTTGCAGAACGGGCAGGTCGACAGGCTGTACATCACCACGTCGCTGCCGGCGTTGGCGTAGATCTGCGAGTAGTCGCCCTGCGCCACCTGCACGCCGCCGCCTTCACCGCCGCCGAGCAGACCGGTGTGGCGAACCAGGTAACCGGCGCCCACGCCCAGGCCCAGGGCCAGCGCGATTACGACGATGGTGGTCAGAATTGACTTGAAGTTCATTCCTTGTCCTCAAGAGTCCGCGGGAGCGGAATGCTCCCGCGGGGGCCTCAGCCTAACTCAGTGCGCGGCGGCTCAGGGAGGCGTGCCGCAGCGGCTCATGCAAGTGCGCAGGCCGCGCTCGCAGATAACTTGCGTGGTACCCGCGGCGATGCACGCGTCGTAGCGCGTTTCGCAGCGTTGCTGGCAGATTTCCCAGGGGTTCTGCGCGAATGCGCTGAGCGAAAGCGCGGTACCGAAACAGAACGCGGCGACCATGGCCAGTCGCGACACCTTGCGCAGGACGATCATGTCCTCTCCTCCTTGTGAAGCCCGTCATTGGGCGCGACAGGTGTAACACCAGGCCGGTGCCAACGCCAACGCGGCGTTGCACGCTCGTGGTGCCGATCACGCGGTGTCTTGAACGGACACGGCTAAACAGGGCGGATGCAACCGGCGGGCCGGCGCGGCGGTTCGAGATTCGCGCTGCGATGCAGCACCGTTCTGCGAGAACCGTGGGGACGCAACGCGTCCCCACGGCCAAGGCGCGTCGCGATCAGGGGATCTGGCAACGGCAACCGATCGCGCACTGGCGGTAGTTGTAACCGCAGGTCGACTGGTTCTCGCCGGAGGCGATGCAGCGGTCGTACCGGGTCTGGCAAGAATCCCAACAGCGCTGGCAGGTGCTGCTGCCGAACGCGCTGAGCGAGAACGCCAACCCAAACACGAACGCGCTCGTCGCGGCCCATCGCATCGATTTAGTTCTCAACATCACTGTTCCTCCTTGTGCCCGTCATTGGGCACGCGCAGTTATAGCGCCGGCGGGGTGTCCGAGCACTGTGCCGAGTGCAGCGGTTGCCGTTGCCGAACATGTGCCGGTGGTGGTGCGATGCAACGCGAGTTCGCAGGCCGCCGACTCAGCGCGGCCGGGTCGCGGGTGATCGAGCCCCCGTGGGTGAAACATTCGGTCTGGCGCAATGCCAGTTTCTCTAGACCGCGGTTGCGATCACGGGGGCGTGCCGCACAGGGCCAAGACGCGCTTGTAGGTGGATAGGCAAGTGGCCGGATTGGTGCCGGCGTTCAGGCACTCGTGGTAGCGGGTCAGGGCACGCTCGGCGCAGACTTCCCACGGATTGGACGCGGCCATCGAACTGAGCGAGAACGCAACGCCGAAGCAGAATGCGGCGATGGCGGCGACCTTGGAACGATTGTTGTTGAACATGACTAGTCATCCTTGTGCCCGTCATTGGGCGGCGACAGATGTAGCATTTACGTAGCTTAAAAGCCAAAGGCCGCGCCTATCGCCAGACGGCGCGCGGAAATTCGCAACATCACTATTCCTCCTTGTGCCTGTCTATGGGCGCCCAGCGTTACGGCACCGGCGCTGCGCAGATCCAGCACGGTGTCGTGACCGGATCGGCGAATCCGCGGCCGGTGGTGCTGCGTTGCGCGTATTCCACCGCTGCGGGGCCGGCGCGCAGCGGGATGCGTCGGGATTTTCGTTGCACTGCGGCAAAACTCTGCGCCGCGGTCGCCGCCCGCGGGAGCCCGGCAGGGCGCTCGCGGGCGGCCCCGGCATCACGGAATCGGACAGCCGCAGATGTTGCCGCAGGCATTGAAGATCGCCTGGCATTCGCTGGCCGGGTGGCCTTCCGCGCGGCAGGCGCGGCGTTCGGCGAAGCAGCCGTCCCAGCAGCTCGCGCAGTTGTTGGCGAACGCGCTGAGCGAGAACGCCACACCGAAACAGAAGGCGCAGGTGGCGGTGATGCGATTGCGCTTGCTCTTGAACATGGTTCTCTCCTTAGGTACCTGTCGCGGGCGCAGTGCCCGTCCCGGGCGTGGCCGCAGCGCGGCCTTGGCGGACGCGGGTGCTGCCGTGCGACGCCTGCGTCCTGAGCGTCGCCTCGAGTTATCGTCCTGCGCTCCAAACGGCACATACCCGATCGGATGTGCTTAACGAATAAAGGCCAAGCCGGCGGTCAGTGAAACCGGCTGCGCGCGCGGCGGATTCACGGAACGGCGATGTCCGTCTAAGAACGGCAATGTCGCTGCGGTGCAGCAAGAATTTGTGATCTGCGAGTGGGTTTTATGAATACGCGTTGGCACACATTCGACGCTTCGTCGTAACAAGGAGCGTGCGATGTCGTTGCGGATCGTGTTCCTGTGCACCGCGTACAACGGATTGGCGCAGCGCGCCTGGACCGAGTTGACCGACCTGGGCCACCAGGTCGTCGTACAGGTCGCGACCGATCCCGACACCATGCGCGCGGTGGTCGCGCGCGCGCGGCCGCAGCTGATCGTCGCGCCGATGCTCAAGTCGGCGATTCCGGACGATATCTGGACCCGCTACACCTGTTTGATCGTGCATCCGGGCATCCCCGGCGACCGTGGTCCGTCCTCGTTGGATTGGGCGCTGCTGGAAGGCGAACACGACTGGGGCGTCACCGTGCTGCAGGCCGCCGCCGAGATGGACGCGGGCGATATCTGGGCCAGCGCCGGTTTCGCCATGCGCGGCGTGTCCAAGAGTCAGCTCTACCGGCATGAGGTCACCGACGCGGCGATGCGCGCGCTGCTGCAGGCGGTGGAGCGTTTCGAGGCCGGCGACCACCGTCCGCAACCGCTGGACTACGCCTCGCCCGAGGTGCGCGGGCGCCTGCGTCCGAGCATGCGCGCGAGCGATCGCGCCCTGGATTGGGAGATGGACAACGCCGCGCTGCTGGCGCGTATCCGCAGCGGCGACAGTTTTCCCGGCGCGCGCGGCGAGATCGCCGGCCTGCGCTGCCATGTGTTCGGCGCGCATGTGGAGCCTTCGCTGCGCGGGCGTCCCGGCGAACTGCTGGGGCGGCGCGAAGGCGCGGTTTGCCTGGGCACCGGCGACGGCGCCTTGTGGCTGAGCCATCTGCGCGAGAAGGACGGAATCAAACTGCCGGCGACCCTGGTGCTCGGCGAGAAACGCCTGCAAGGCGTGGCGCAACGGCCGCTGCGGCCGGCGACCTCGGTGGCCGGGCGGCGCGATCACGCTTACCGGCAGATCCGTTACCGCGAAGTCGGCGCGGTCGGCTATCTGCATTTCGATTTCTACAACGGCGCGATGTCGACCGGGCAATGCGATCGCCTGCGCACCGCGTTCCTGCAGGCGCGGCAGCGGCCGACGCGGACGATCGTGCTGATGGGCGGCAGCGACATCTGGTCCAACGGCATCCACCTCAACACCATCCACGCCGCGGCCGATCCGGCGCTGGAGTCGTGGCGCAACATCCTGGCGATGAACGCGCTGGTGCGCGAAATCGTGCTGACCGATTCGCATGTGGTGATTTCGGCGATGCAGGGCAACTCCGGCGCGGGCGGCGCGATTCTGGCGCTGGCCGCCGATCAGGTCTGGGCGCGGCGCGGCGTGGTGATGAATCCGCACTACAAGGCCATGGGCGGCCTGTACGGTTCGGAATACTGGACCTATCTGTTGCCGCGGCGGGTCGGCGAAACCCTGGCCCAGGAACTCACCGAAGGCCTGCGCCCGATCGGCGCGACCGGCGCCGAGCGGATCGGCCTGATCGACGCCGCGTTCGGCGCCAGCGCGGCCGATTTCGTCGCCCATGTCGAACAACGCGCCGAGCGCGCCGCCGACCCGGCAAGCGTGCGCAAGGCCCTGGCCGCCAAGCGTCGCCGCCGCGCCGCCGATGAGCGACGCAAACCGCTGGAAAGCTACGGCGCCGAGGAGTTGGCGCATATGTACTGCAATTTCTTCGGCGCCGATCGCAGCTATCACGAAGCGCGCCGGCGGTTCGTGCTCAAGTGCGCCGCCGCGACGTGCGATGCCGCGCCGGCGGAAAACGAAACCGCGGCACGGGGCAGGGCGGGCGTGCGAATCACGGCTTGAGGTTTCGTTGGATGCCGCCCGCCTCGGCGCTCGCAGCCGTTGTCGATTCGCGGTCGCGGCTCGCGCCGCTCCTACAGTCGGCAGGCACGGCATCGTCGCGCCCGCGGCAGTCTTGCACCCGCCCTTTGTAGGAGCGGCGCAAGCCGCGACCGCGTCAATCCAACGGTGACGCAGCTTTCGTATTGCTTGCGGATTCGCAGTCGCAGCTTGCGCAGCTCCTACCGTCGGCAGTCGTGTCTTCGACGCGGCGGGCAGGGACCCGCCCGGGTTCGCACCAGACTTGTCGGTGGCTAGACGACCGGTCTAATCGGGGCGTAGAGTAATCCCATGAATCCCGCCAGCGCCCCCAGCGACGTCCGCCAGCACATCCTCGAGATCGCCCATCCGTTGTTGTTGCGCAAGGGTTTCACCGCGGTCGGTCTGGCCGAAGTGTTGGCCGCGGCGCAGGTGCCGAAGGGCTCGTTCTATCACTACTTCGGCTCCAAGGAGGCTTTCGGCGAGGCCGTGCTGGAGGCGTATTTCGCCGACTACCTGAGCTGCATGGACAGCTTGCTGGCGCAGCCGGGCACGGCCGCGCAGCGCTTGCTCGCTTATTTCCACTTTTGGCTGGACTCGCAAACCGGCGATGAGGCGCAGAGCCGCTGTCTGGTGGTCAAGCTCGGCGCCGAAGTCTGCGATCTGTCCGAGAGCATGCGCGCGGCCTTGTCGCGCGGCACCGGCTGCATTACCGAGCGCTTGGCCCGCTGCATCGACGCGGGCCGCGTGGACGGCTCAGTGGCGGCCGCGACCGAACCTCGGGCCGCCGCGATGTCGCTGTACCAAAGCTGGCTCGGCGCCAGTCTGCTGGCGAAGATCACCCACGACCGCGCGCCCCTGGACAACGTCTTGGCCGGCACCCGCCAGCTGTTGGGATTGCACTGAACTATTGAAACGGGAGGGTTTGCGCGCTCCCGTTTTTCTTTGCCCTTCGAACTAGACGACCGGTCTAATCGAGTTTCGCGCTTTCCTCGCTGCCTGCCGCATCGGCGCGCAGCGCCCATCGAACGTTTTCCCTGCCCGGAGTACTTCCATGCCGCAAAGCGACACCGTCAACCGCCGCATTCTCCTCGCCGCCCATCCTCACGGCCTGCCCACGCCGCAGGACTTCCGCCTCGATCAGGCGACCGTGCCAGAACCGGCCGAAGGCCAGGTGCTGTTGCGCACCGTGTACCTCTCGCTGGATCCGTACATGCGCAACCTGATGGACGAAGTCGGGCCGGTCTATGCGCCGGCGGTACCGCTGGGCGAGCCGATGGCCGGCGGCACCGTCAGCCGCGTGGTCGCTTCGAAGCATCCGCAGTTCCAGGTCGGTGAACTGGTGCTCGGCGGTGCGGGTTGGCAGGACTACACCGTGTCCGACGGCAGCGGCCTGACCGCGCTCGGCGACACGGCGCAACCTTCCTTGGCGCTGGGCGGCCTGGGCATGCCCGGTTTCACCGCCTATGTCGGTCTGCTCGATATCGGCCAGCCGCAGGCCGGCGAAACCGTGGTGGTGGCCGCGGCCACCGGCGCGGTCGGCGCGGTGGTCGGGCAGTTGGCCAAGCTCAAGGGCGCGCGCGTGGTCGGCATCGTCGGCGGCGCCGACAAGGCCCGCTACGCGGTCGGCGAACTCGGCTTCGACGTGTGTCTGGACCGCAACGACCCGCAGTTCGCACAGCGCCTGGCCGAAGCCTGCGCCGACGGCATCGACGTCTACTTCGAAAACGTCGGCGGCGCGGTGTTCGATGCGGTCGTGCCGCTGCTCAACATCGGTGCGCGCGTGCCGGTGTGCGGGGTGATCGCGCACTACAACGACAAGGATGCGCCGGCCGGCCCGAACCGCATGCCGCAACTGATGTCGGCGGTGCTGCAAAAGCGCATCCGCGTGCAGGGCTTCATCATCCTCGACCACTACGGCGAGCGCTTCGACACCTTCCGCCGCGAGATGGGCGCTTGGGTCGAGCAAGGAGTGGTGAAACTGCGCGAAGACCTCATCGAGGGCCTGGAGAACACGCCGTCGGCGTTCATCGGCCTGCTGCAGGGGCGCAACTTCGGCAAGCTCGTGGTGCGCGTGGCCGAGGACTGAGCGCATCGGCGCAGCGGATAAAAAACAGGCTGGGATCTCTCCCGGCCTGTTCGCATCGGTTCGATGCCGCCTCGCTCAGTGCCCGCCCGCGGCCGCTGCGCCGCCGCCGGCCTTGGCCGTGAACGGCGGTTTGGCGAACCACACGAACACGGTCACCACCAGGAACAAGATGCCGATCAAATGCAGCATCTCGTTGAATCCGATCTGCGCGGCTTGCTGCGAAATCATCTGATTGAGCGCCAGCGCGCCGCGGGTGGCATCGCCGTTGCCGAGCGTGTTGACGGTCTGCTGGATCGCCGGATCGTGGGCGCTGATGTGTTCGGTCAACTGCGCATGGTGGATGGTGCTGCGCTGGCCCCAGGCCCAGGTGGTCAGCGAGGCGGCGAAACTGCCGCCGAGCGTTCGCACGAAGGTCGCCAGTCCTGAGCCCGCGGCGATCTCGTGCGGCTCAAGATCCGACAGCAGGATCGTCAGTACCGGCATGAAGAACAGCGCCACACCCAGGCCTTGCCACAACTGCACCATCGCGACGTGGTTGAAGTCGACGTCCAGGTTGAAGCCCGATCGTATGAAACTGGTGAAAGCCATCACGATGAACGCGGCGCTGGCGACCAGGCGCAGATCGAAGCGCGCCGCGTACAGGCCCACGAACGGCGTCAGCAATACCGGCAGGATGCCGATCGGCGCAGTTGCCAGGCCCGCCCAGATCGAGGTGTAGCCCAGATTGCGTTGCAGCCACAGCGGCACCAGCAGGCTGATCGAGAAGAACGCCGCATAGGCCAGCACCATCGCCGCGGTGCCGGCGGCGAAGTTGCGATGGCGGAACAGACGCAGGTTGACGATCGGATCGCGTTCGGTCAGTTCCCAGATCACGAACACCGCCAGTGCGACCACCGCGACGATGGTCAACACCACGATCTTGGTCGAATTGAACCAGTCTTCGTCGTTGCCCAGGTCGAGCATGATCTGCAGCGCGGCCACGCCGAGCACCAGCATCGCCAGACCCATGTAGTCCATCTTCGGGTTTTCCAGCCGCTCCGGCCGGCCGCGCAACTGGTTACCGACCACCAGGCAGGCGAAGATGCCGATGGGAATGTTGATGAAGAAGATCCATTCCCAGCTATAGTTGTCGGTGATCCAGCCGCCGAGGATCGGGCCGGCGATCGGCGCGACCACGGTGACCATCGCCAACAGCGCGATGGCCTGGCCGCGTTTGTGCGGTGGATAGATCGAGATCAGCAGCGCCTGGGTCACCGGATACATCGGTCCTGCGACGAAGCCCTGCAGGGCGCGTGCAGTTACCAGCAGGCCCATGCTGTTGGCCAGGCCGCACAGGAAGGACGCGATCACGAACAGCATCGTCGCCCACATGAACAATCTGCGTTCGCCGAACTTGCGGGTGAAGAAACCGGTCAGCGGCAACGCGATGGCGTTGCTGACCGCGAACGAGGTGATTACCCACGTCGCCTGGCTGCTGCTGCCGCCGAGGTTGCCGGAAATGGTGGGCAGCGAGACGTTGGCGATGGTGGTGTCGAGCACCTGCATGAACGAGGCGAGGGCGAGGCCCAGCGTCGTCAGTGCCATGTTCGGCGGCCGGAATGCCCCAGGGGCGGCGGGCGCGGCGGGTGCGGCTCCGGCGTTGGCGGTGGTGGCGGACATGGATATGCCTGTCGGTTCGGGTGGGCCGCGCGCGGGCGCGGGACCAAGAGCGGTGATGAAGCCGTCCTATGTCCGCCATTCCGGTCAAGGCCGGAATGGCGGCTTCGGAGCTCGCGCGGCATCGTTGGGGGAGGTCGAGGCAGCGCGCATGGCGCGGCCGCTTCGAAACGATGCCTTGCGAACGACAGACGAAGAACGACGTGGGGGGGCTTCGTCTTTGCTGCGGGGCGAAACTTTTCTTGGAGAACTTGGAGAACTTGCAGTGTTTGCGGGAGCCACTTCAGCTTTTGTGGGAGGGGCTTCAGCCCCGACGCCTTTCGTTCCGACGCAGCGACCTGACAGGAAAGCGTCGGGGCTGAAGCCCCTCCCACAAAAGCCGGAGTGCTCCTGCAAGGCGCTGGCCGGCAAAGCGCAAGCCACAACTGCAGCGATCAGCCGTGCTGCATGCCCGGCAGGTTTTCGCGCACGATCTTCTCGATCACCGCGTCGGCATCGTGCAGTTGCCTGGCGTAGGCGTCGGTGCTCAGCACGCCCTTGGCCGGCGGTGCGCTGGCGAGCACGGCGCCGCTTTGTTCGCGGATGCCGACATCGACGTGCATGCTCAGGCCCAGACGCAGCGGGTGATCGACGAGCTGCTTGGGTTCGATCTCGATGCGTACCGGCACGCGCTGGATGATCTTGATCCAGTTGCCGCTGGCGTTCTGCGCGGGCAGCAGCGAGAACGCGCTGCCGGTGCCCAGGCCGAGGCTGACCAGCTTGCCGCGGTAGCTCACCTCGGAACCGTAGAGATCCGAATGCAGTTCCACCGACTGGCCGATGCGCATCTTGGCGAGCTGGGTTTCCTTGAAGTTGGCTTCCACCCACACCTGATCCAGCGGAATGATCGTCATCAGCGCGGAGCCCGGCTGCACGCGCTGGCCGAGCTGCACGCTGCGCTTGCCGACATAACCGCTGACCGGCGCGACGATGGCCGAACGCTGCAGATTCAGATACGCCTGACGCAGTTGCGCGGCGGCCGCGGCGACCTGCGGCTGCTTGGCGACGGTGGTCGCATCGACCAGCGCGCGGTTGCGCGCCAACGAGCCGCGCGAGGACGACATCGCCGCTTCGGCCGAGGCCAGTTCGTTGCGCGCATGCGCCAGCTCTTCGGCCGAAACCGCGCCGCCGGCCACCAGGCCTTCGCGGCGCTTGACGTCGGCGCGGGCCTTTTGCACCGCGACTTCGCGCGCCGACAGATCGGCTTGGCCGGCATCGACCGCGCTGAACAAGCCGCGCACCTGACGCACGGTGTTGGCCAGATTCGCGGTGGTCTGGTCGTAGGCGACCTGCGCATCGTTGGGATCGAGCTGGACCAGCACTTGCCCGGCGGCGACCTTCATGCCGTCGTCAGCGCCGATGCTGACCACGGTGCCTTGCGTTTGCGGGGTGATGTTGACGACGTTGCCCTGCACGTAGGCATCGTCGGTGTCCTGATGCCAGCGCAACACCAGCAGGTAGTACGCGGTCCAGGCGATCGCGGCGACCACGACCACACTGAGCAGGATCAGCAGCGCTTTGCGGCGATTGCCGTTTTTGGGCGCCGCGGCCGGAGCGACCGCGGCTTGAGGATTGACTTCGGTGGTCATGGCGTGGGGGCCTTGGCGATAACGGTGTTGTTGGACGATGCGTTGGGAACGGTGGCGGCGACTGGGTCGGGCGAGCCGAGTTCGAGTCCGCCGCCGAGCGCGCGATCCAGATCGATCTGCGCCGCGTAACGCTGCGCGCGCAGACCGGCCAGTTGCTGATCGAGCTGCAGCAGCGGACGCTGCGCCGAGAGCACGTCGAGCTGAGTGCCCAGGCCGGCGCGGTAACGGGTGCTGGCGATCTGCCAGGCCTGCTGCGCCGCGTCGCGCGCTTGCTGCGCCGAGACCAGTTGGCCGTCGAGCGAACGCGAGGCCTGCAGCGCGTCGGCGACTTCGCGCAGCGCGCCGATCAGGCTCTGGTTGTAGTCGGCGACGGCGAGGTCGTACTCGGCATCGCTTTGCGCCAACTCGCTGCGCAGGCGGCCGCCGTCGAAGATCGGCATGCTGATCGCCGGGCCGCCTTGCAGCAGCGCGGCATCGCTGGAGAACAGATCCGACAGGTGGCCGGTGGCCAGGCCGACGATCGCGCTGAGGTTCACGGTCGGATAGAAATCGGCCTTGGCCGCCTTGATCCCGTGCGAACTGGCTTCGACCCGCCAACGCGCGGCGACCACGTCGGGACGGTGGCCGAGCAACTCGCTCGGCAGCACCGCCGGCACCGCCGGGGTCTTGGCCGCGAGCAGGGTCGGGCGGGCGATGTCGAGGCCGCGGTCTGGGCCCTTGCCGAGCAGCGCGGCGAGCGCGTTGCGGGTGGCGTCGATCTGCTGCTGCGCCGACTGGATCTGCTGATCGGCGCTGGCGCTGGTGCTCTGCGCGTTGCGGATCTGCAACTGATTGTCCAGACCGGCCTTGACCCGCTGCTGGCCCAAGCCGAGCAGGCGTTCGGAGCGATCCTTCTCGGCCTTGGCCACATCCAGCGCTTCAAACGATTGCGCCAGCGACACGTAGCCGCGGGCGATGTTCGACGACAGGGTCAGGCGCGCGGCCTGGGCTTCGACTTCGGCGGCGCGGGTCTGGCCCAGCGCGGCTTGCCAGCGCGCGCGTTTGCCGCCCCACAGGTCGGGGCTGTACTTGAAGTTCAGCATCAGCACGTCGGCGCCCATGTACTTGCCGCCGAGCGGTTCGGACACCAGCGTTTCGGGCAGTTGCACACCCGAGTACTGAGCGCTGCCGCCGAGGGTGGGCTTGCGCGCGGCGTCGGCGAGGCCGGCCTGGGCGACGGCCTGACGCACGCGTGCGTCGGCGGCGTCCAGGCTCGGCGTGCCGGCCAGCGCTTCGTCGATCAGCGCATCGAGTTGCGCGTCGCCCAGCGCGGTCCACCAGTCGCGTTGAGGGAACGCGGCGGCGGACACGTCGGCCAGGCTGCGCTGCGCCTTGAGGCTGTCGGCGTCGAGCGCGCGGCCGGCCGGCTGCAGGCCGTGGGTGCTGGCGCAACCGGCCAGGATCAGCGCGGCGGCGAGGGGAGTAAGCACGTAAAGCAGCCCGCGGCGCGGGCGAGTGTCGAGACGTGACATGGCTCAGGAACCGGAGAGAGAGAGGTTGTCGCGAACCTGTTCGAGCAAGCGGTACAGCTGTTCGCGGTCGGAATCGCTGAGGCCGGCCATGGCGCGCTCGCGCACGCGCTTGCCGCACTGGTCGATGTCTTCCCAGATCGCCGTACCGGCTTCGGTCAGGTGGATGTTGAGGGCGCGGCGATCATCGGGATCGGCAACGCGCATGACGAACCCACGGCTCTCAAGTTTGTCGAGCAAGCGGGTCATGGCGCCGGGATTGAGCTGCGCCGCGCGCGCCAGTTCGGTGACCCCGGCGGTGCCGACGGCCAACTCTTTAAGCGTGATGAACTGGCTGAAGGTCAGGTCGTGGCCGGCCTGAGCCAGCTCGCGTTCCATCTGGGCCCACATGGCGTCGCGCACCTGGCGGAACAGCAGGCCGAGGTTGGAAGTCGAGCAGGGCTGGGCGGGGTTCGGGGTCGTCATGGCGCGGCATATTGCTCGCCCGCGCAATAGTTGTCAATGCAAATATTGTCCTAGCAAGCGGCCATTCAGCGATGTCGCCAAAGCGTGCACAGAGCCGGCGCTTTTTCGCATATAAGTCATTGAAAATAATGGGAATATAGCTTCGGTGAGCGCGTCCGGACCGGCGTGCCAGCGCTCGTCCGACGCCACGATCGGGTTCAGTGGCGCGACTGCGATTCGCGGCTGGGCATGCGAATGACCTGGATCGCCACAGCGATCATCACCAACAGGACGAAGGCCGCCACCAGCACCGCGAAGTCGTTCCAGCCGCCGGCCTTCAGGTAGGCCCAGGTGTCGTGGGCGCCGCACATTTCCCACTTGGCGTTGGGCACCACCGTCCAGTAAATCCGGCCGGCCTGCAGGTAGGCCGGAGCGTTGTCGCGGCACGAACGCATCACGAGGGCGCCCAGAACCAGAAACGGCATGGCGCAGGCGCCCAGCGACCACGCCACGACCCAGATCAGCATGGCGCCGTCGTACAACCAACGCAGCGGACCGCCTTGGCTCATTGCCGGCGCAGTACCAGTTCGAGCACGAACTTGCTGCCGAAGAAGGCCAGGATCAGCAGCGCCATCGCCGCCAGGGTCCAGCGCACCGCGACCACGCCGCGCCAGCCGTAACGCCAGCGGCCCAACAGCAGGCCGCCGAAGGCCAGCCACGACAGCACGCTGAGCACGGTCTTGTGCACCAGATGTTGGGCGAACAGGTTCTCCACGAACAGCACGCCGCTGAGCAAGGTTCCCGTCAGCAGCACGAAACCGACCGCGATGGTGCGGAACAGCAGGCTCTCCAGTTCCACCAGCGGCGGCAGCGCGCGCAGCCAGCCGTGGAATTCGCGCCGGCGCAAGGCGCGCTCCTGCATCCACAGCATAAGCGCGAACAGCGCCGCGACCGCCAGGGTGGCGTAGGCGAGCAGCGCCATCCATGCGTGCAACTGCAGGCGCCAGTCCAGCGGCTCGGGATGCTGGACATGGCCGTAGATCTGATAACCGGCCAGCATCAGCGCCGACAGCGGAAACACCACCACGCCCAGCGCGGCCATGCGCCCGGAGGCGCCGACGATCGCGGTCAGCACCGACATGCCCAGCCCGACCAGCGACAATGCGGCGAAGAAATGCAGATCCGCGCCGCCGGCGGTACGCCAGGCCACGAAGTGCGCGGCGCCGTGCAGCAGCACCGCGAAATTGGCCGGCAGCAGCCACAAGCGCGCGCTGCGGCCGCGGTTGCGGCGCACCGCCGAAACCAGCAATCCGGCCGCGGTCAGATAGAGAACGACGGCGATGAGAACGATTGTCATCGCCGAAGTGTGGCATAGCGGCGAGGCGATCCGCAGCGCCGCGGCGGCTCTTAATGTCGCAGCTTCGCCGTTTTGCCTCCGCGCAGCGTCGCCGGACCGGACCACAACCAGGTGCAACTAGGGACATCCGGGCCGCGGGGCTATACTTCGCGGCCCCATCAGCCCCATTCGGCAAGGCGCCCGGACTCCGTCCCGGCCGCGCCGGCCCTAAAGCCCAGGTAGCGCGCAATGTTCGAATCCCTGACCCAACGCCTCTCCGGCACCATCGAGCGCCTGCGTGGCCGCGGCCGTCTGACCGAGGAAAACATCCGCGAATCGCTGCGCGAGGTGCGCATCGCCCTGCTCGAGGCCGACGTGGCCCTGCCGGTGGTGCAGGCGCTGATCGAACGCATCAAGGTGCGCGCGGTCGGCCAGGAAGTGCTCAAGTCGCTGACCCCGGGCCAGGCGCTGATCAAAGTCGTGCGCGACGAGCTGACCACGGTCATGGGCTCACAGGCCGCCGATCTGAATCTCAACGTGCCGGCGCCGGCGGTGATCCTGATGGCCGGCCTGCAGGGCGCGGGCAAGACCACCACGGTCGGCAAGCTCGCCAAGCACCTCAAGGAACGGCGCAAGAAGAAAGTGATGGTGGTTTCGGCCGACGTCTACCGCCCGGCCGCGATCGAGCAGCTCAAGCAGTTGGCCGAACAGGTCGACGTGCTGTTCTTCCCCTCCAACGCTTCACAGAAGCCCGAGGAGATCGCTCGCGCCGCGATCGCCGACGCGCGCAAGTCCTATGTCGACGTGCTGCTGATCGATACCGCCGGCCGCCTCGCCATCGACGAGGCGATGATGGCCGAGATCAAGGCGCTGCACGCCGCGGTCAATCCGGTGGAAACCTTGTTCGTGGTCGACTCGATGACCGGCCAGGACGCGGCGACCACCGCCAAGGCCTTCAGCGAGGCGCTGCCGCTGACCGGCGTGGTGCTGACCAAGACCGACGGCGACGCGCGCGGCGGCGCCGCGTTGTCGGTGCGCTACGTCACCGGCCGCCCGATCAAGTTCATCGGCGTGGGCGAAAAGCCCGACGGCCTGGACGTGTTCCATCCGGACCGCGTCGCCAGCCGCATTCTCGACATGGGCGACGTGCTGTCGCTGGTCGAGCAGGTCGAGCAGCAGGTCGACAAGGACAAAGCGCAGAAGCTCGCGGAAAAAGTCGCCAAGGGCAAGAAGTTCGACCTCAACGACATGAAGGACCAGCTCGAACAGATGCAGAACATGGGCGGCCTGCACGGGCTCATGGACAAGCTGCCGGGCATGGGCCAGATTCCCGACGCGGTCAAGAATCAGGTCACCGGCAAGGAAGTGCCGCGGATGGTCGCGATCATCAATTCGATGACCAGGAAGGAACGGCGCAACCCGACCTTGCTCAACGGCTCGCGCCGCGCGCGCATCGCCAAGGGCGCAGGTTTGACCCCGGCCGACGTCAACAAGCTGATGAAGCAGTATCAGCAGATGGAAAAGATGATGAGCAAGCTCTCCGGCGGCGGCATGAAGGGCCTGATGCGCGGCATGAAGGGCATGATGGGCGGCCGCGGCGGCATGCCGTTCCGCTGAGCGCGGCCGAGGCGCGAACGCATCCGAAAACGGCGGCCGATGGCCGCCGTTTTCGTTATCGCCGTCGGCTTCCGATTAGCCATCGCGCGCATTCTCGCGCGGGGAGACGGCTGCGCACTATGATGAGTCTGGTCGCCGCATTACCTCGGCGCGCGCGAACCAGGTTCAAGGAAGATGCCGAAGTCATCCATCTCACGGAGCGAGCAAATGCGATTTTCGAACACAGGCGCCAGCCTCGCGCTGGCGCTCGCCAGCGCACTGATTGCGCCGACGGCCTTGGCCGATACGCTGTTTTCCTTCTCCAGCCAACCAGGCGATCCGATCGGCCTGGGCGAGTCGAAGACCTACACCGAGGCCGACGCGACGCTGTCGGTCGATGGCGATTCGCGCCATGCGATCGTCCGTGTCGAACAGGGCAGCGACCAGTGGTACATCTCCCTGGGCGCGCCGCCGGCGCAGTCGTTTCAACTCCAGCGTTATCCCGAGGCCGAGAATCCGACCCGTCGTACCGGACGCGCCCCGTACGTGTATCTGTCCACCAACGGACGGCGCTGCAACGATGCGTGGGGCGAAATCCGCATCCGCCAGTTCGCCACCGACGCCAGCGACCGCATCACTGCGCTGGAGGCGCTGGTGTTGCAGCGCTGCGAAGCCGCCGAGGCGCCGGTGCTGGCCGGCGTGATCCGCTACAACACCGCGCCGCTGTCGCTGGCCTTGGACAGCGATCCCGGCGATTACGTGGGGCAGGGACTGAACAAGGACTATTACGGCGACAGCTCCGTGTTCCAGCTGTGGGGCAGCGCCCAGGGCCTGGGTTACACGGCGAGCGGTCGGCGCGATCGCTGGAGCGCCGAACTGTTACCGCCGCTCGGCCAGGCCTTGCGGGTCGGGACGTTCCCGATCGCCGAGGCGGCCGATGCCGTCCATGCCGGATTCAGGTTCGAGCGCCCGGACCGCCGTTGTCCGAGGATCAGCGGCGGCAGCCTGCAGATCCAGTCGATCCAGTTCGATCCGGGCGACGGCTCGGTCAAGGCGCTGCACGCGCAGTTCGTCCAGCGTTGCGACGGTTCGAGCGAGGAACTGCGAGGGACGATCCGTTACCAGGCCTGAGGCAGCCAGGCGTTTGAGCGGCGGCTTGGTGCCCGGAAACGCCGGCCCGCGGACGCGGGCGGTGATTCGCGATCCGGCGGCCGGGCCGGCGTCGGGTGAGGCGGGGATGGCCGGCCATCCCTGTCCGCCATGGGCGGGAGTTTGCCCAAGCCGTGGAATAGGTTAGACTTTCCGGCTTACCCCGTCATTCCGACGGCTGGGCAACACAGGAAAGCAGACCCATGGTCAAGATTCGACTGACCCGCGGCGGCGCCAAGAAGCGTCCGTTCTACCACATCATCGTCACCGACAGCCGCAGCGCCCGCGACGGCCGCAACATCGAGCGCGTCGGTTTCTACAACCCGGTCGCCAATGGTGCCGAGAAGCGCGTCGAGCTCAACGTCGAGCGCGTCAAGCACTGGGTTTCCCAGGGCGCTCAGCTGACCGACAAGGTCGCTGATCTGTACAAGCAGGCGGTCAAGGCCGCTCCGGCCGCTTGAGCCGGCGGGCCGCGCACCGCTCCGGCGGATCGCGCGGCCCATCTGTCGCACTATGAGCGATTCTTCGCGCCGCATCCTGCTGGGCAGGGTGCTCGGCGCCTTCGGCATTCGCGGTGAAGCCAAGCTCGAGTCCTGGACCGAGCCGCGCGCTGCGATTTTCCGCTATCAGCCCTGGATCGTGCGCGACCCGCAGGGCCGCGAGCGCGAGCTGTCGGGCGTGCGCGGCCGCGAAAGCGGCAAGTTCCTGATCGCCAACTTCCCCGACGTGACCGACCGCGAAACGGTCGAGGCCATGCGCGGCACCGAAATCTACGTTCCGCGTTCGGTCCTGCCGCCGCCGAAAGACGGCGAGTACTACTGGGTCGATCTGGAAGGCCTGCGCGTGGTCACCACGCAGGGCGTCAGCCTGGGCACCGTCTCGCATTTGTTCGCCACCGGCGCCAACGACGTGCTGGTCGCCCGCGACGACGAACGAGAGCGCATGATTCCGTTCGTGATTCCGCAGTACGTGCTGTCGGTCGATTTCCAGGCCAATGTGGTCACGGTCGACTGGGATCCCGAGTTCTAGGCGCACTCGCTCGATCCCGGCGCGAGTGTCGTGTGCTTTCACCGGATACTCCTGCGAGGTCGATATGCGCGTCGCGATGGCCGGTAATACCCTGGCGCCCGCTTACTCGGTGCTGTTGAAGAAAGGCTATGCGGTCGAGCGGCATCCCGATTTGTCGGGCTGGTGTTGTGCGAGCAAGGACGGATATTCGTTTCTTGCCGAAAATCCGGTGGAACTGCTGGGCTTGATCGCGATGCTCGAAGTGCGCGGCGAGGCCTGGCAGGCTTCGGATCGGGAAGTGGGCCAGTTCCTCCAGCAATTGGCCTGAGCGCGATCGCGTTTACGGCTTCATCGTTCAATCCAGCGGTTCCAGCCGATCCATGCGCATCGATCTCATCAGCCTGTTCCCCGAATTCGTCGCGCAATGCGCGGCGTTCGGCGTGGTCGGCCGCGCGGGCGAACGCGGGCTGCTGTCGCTGTACGGTTTCAATCCGCGCGATTACGCCGAAGGCAATTACCGCCGGGTCGACGAACGTCCGTTCGGCGGCGGCCCGGGCATGGTGATGCTGATCGATCCGCTGCGCGCGGCGATCGCCGCCGCGCGCGCGGCCGATCCGACGCCGGCGCGGGTGATCTACATGAGCCCGCAGGGCGCGCGGCTGGATCAGGCCAAGGTACGTGAACTGGCGAGCCACGAGCGCCTGATCCTGCTGTGCGGCCGCTACGAAGGCGTCGACGAGCGCCTGATCCGCGCCGAAGTCGACGAGGAAATCTCGATCGGCGATTACGTGCTGTCCGGCGGCGAACTGGCCGCGGCGGTGATCGTCGACGCGGTCGCCCGGCTGCAGGACGGCGCGCTCGGCGATGCCGAATCGGCGGTGCAGGACAGTTTCGAGGACGGGCTGCTGGATTGCCCGCACTACACCCGTCCGGTCGAGCACGAGCTGGGCTCGGTGCCGGCGGTGCTGATGTCCGGCAACCACGCCCAGATCGCCCAATGGCGCCGGCAGCAGTCGCTGGGCCGGACCTGGCAGCGCCGCCCGGATCTGCTGAACGAGGCCGCCCTGTCCAAGGCCGACCGCAAGCTGCTGGCCGCGTACCAGGCCGAAGTGGCGGCAGCCGAAGCCGCGGAAAACGGTTCCAGCGCCGCCACCGAGGCCAGCGCCGGGCCCGATTCCGGTCCGGCCGCCTGAGCCACTAGCGGCGCGGTAAAAAATCCCGCTATAATTAGCCGCTTAGCTGTAACCATGCCATGACGCGGGTCCACGTGCACTCGCGCAACAACTAATCCAACAGGCCATAGCCATGAACAAGCCCTCGCTCCACACCCTGCTGCAGAACTTCGAAGCCGAACAGATCACCCGCAAGCTGCCCGACTTCGGCCCCGGCGACACCATCGTCGTCAACGTCAAGGTCAAGGAAGGCAACCGCGAGCGCGTCCAGGCCTATGAAGGCGTGGTCATCGCCATCAAGAACGGCGGCCTGAACTCCTCGTTCACCGTGCGCAAGATCTCGCACGGCTTCGGCGTCGAGCGCGTGTTCCAGACCCACAGCGCGATCATCGACTCGGTCGACGTCAAGCGCCGCGGTAAGGTCCGCGCCGGCAAGCTGTACTACCTGCGTGGCTTGGAAGGCAAGAAGGCGCGCATCAAGGAAGATCTGGCCGCCTACGCGCGCGCCAAGAACGCTGCTGCGGCCGCCGAGTAATTCCCCGCGTCGCGCGCGATGCGCGCAGCGCCAGCAACGGCCGCCGCAAGGCGGCCGTTTGCGTTTGCGGCCGTGCTCGCGTCGCTTTCGTTGCTCCACGCCCCGACAGCGCAGGGTGGTCGGATGACGCCGCGAGCGCGATGTTCCCGGCATGGCCGCCTGCCGCCACGGCGATGGCCGCGATTGCCCCACCGATTGGCCGTCCGCGACGCTGTGCGCCGCGCCCGGTTCGCGCTAGATTCCCGACGCGGCCCGTCCGCAGTCGAGGCCGCCCCCGCGGCAGGAGAGCGCAACGTGAATCCGGGTTTGTCCGAAGGCGACATCTGCACCTATCTGCGCAGCGACGGTGCGTGGGGATTCTTCTGGGTCCAGCGCATCGACGCCTTGCCCGACGGCCGCGACGCGCTTTCGCTACGCAAGTTCGACACCCACACCCGCGATGAGGTGCGGCTGGAACACGCCGCGGACGTGGCCGAACTCAAGACCGTGCGACTGCTCGGCCATTTCCCGATCGTCGGCACGCGCGTGGCCGAAGCCGAGCCGCGCGTGATCGGCAAGATGCCGGTGAGCGAGGTCGATCTGGAAGGCTATCGGATCTGGCGCGAGGCTTTCGACAAGGGCGAGGCCGGCGTGTTCACCCTGACGCTCGAGGAAATCTGACGCGGGCCGCGTCAGCGAACGGCGACGTCGGCGCAGCGGGTCTTCAAGGCGCCGGAACCACCACGCACGACGCGCGCGAGACGATCGAGCAGTGCGGCGCCCCTTTCGTCAGCGCGTCGGCCGATCGGGCAGGGCGTCGCGCGCGATATCGGCGACTTCCTCCGGACTGGTGTCGGCGACCGGCGCCGGCGGTTGCGCGGCGATTTCCGCCGGCGTGGCGATGGTCTGCGCGGCGATCGGCGCGGCCACGCGCTCGGGCGCGGCCATCATGCGCGCACGACGCCAGCCGCCCCAGCGGTAATACGCCATCGAGATCAGCATCGAGCACAGCGCGCTGACCGGGAAACTCCACCACAGCGCGTCCATGCCGATCACTGGCTGCAGCAAGGTCGCGAACGGCACGCGGATGCCCCACAGCGCAAATCCCAGGATCAGCAGCGGCGGGATCACCGCGCCGGTGGCGCGGACCACGCCGGAGATCACGAAGGTCACGCCGAAGAACAAGAACGACCACACCGAGATGTGATTGAGATGGCGCGCGATCTCGAACGACGCGCTGCCTTCGGGCAGGAACAGCGCCAAGGTGTAGCGATCGAACAGAATCAGCGGCGCGATTAGCGCGCCGGTCATCAGGAAATTGAACAAGGTGCCGGTGCGCGCGGTCGCGCCGACCCGGTCCCAGCGACCGGCGCCGACGCTCTGCGCGGCGATCGACGAACAGGCCGCGCCGATCGCCATCGCCGGCATCTGCACGTAGGTCCACAGTTGCAGCGCCGCTCCGTAACCCGCCGCGGTGGTGGTGCCGTGCGCGTTGACCAGACTGATCATCGCGATCATCGCCAGCGAGATCAGCACCATCTGCAGCCCCATCGGCACGCCCTTGACGATCAGCGCGCGCAGCACGCCCGGATCGATCTTCAGCAGATGCGCGTCCTGGCGCCCGAGCCACAGCACGTGGCGCTTGCCTCGCAGATACAGCAGCATCGCCGCCAGACTCAGGCCCTGGGCGAAGAACGTCGACAGCGCCGAACCGGCGATGCCCATCGCCGGAACCGGGCCCCAGCCGAAAATCAGCAGCGGATTGAGCGCGATGTCGAGCACCACCGACATCAGCAGGAACCGGAACGGCGTGCGCGAATCGCCGGCGCCGCGCAGCGCCGCGGAGATGAAGGCGAAGGCATAGATGAAGGGCATCGACAGGAAGATCACCTGCAGATACTGCTCGGCCAGCAGCAGCGCCGGCGCCGGCGTGCTCATCGCGCGCAGCACCCGGTCGGCCATGAACCAGCCGCCGAACGCGATCAACACCGACAAGCCGATGAAGAACGTCGCGCTGGTGCCCATGATCCGGCGCGCGCGTTCGGTGTCGCGGCCGCCGATGGCCTGGCCGATCAGGATGGTCGCGGCCATGCCGATGCCGAACATCGAACCGATCAGGAAGAACATGATGTTGTTGGCGTTGGCCGTCGCGGTCAGCGCGGCTTCGCCGAGGTAGCGGCCGACCCAGATCGAATTGATCGAACCGTTGAGCGACTGCGCGGCGTTGCCGGCCATGATCGGCAGCGCGAAGGAAATCATGGTGCGGCCGATCGGGCCTTCGGTCAGCAGATGGCTGCCGCGAGGAGGGCTGGGGGCCATGGCGGGATCCGGGCGGGGATGGCGCAGTATGCCGCCAGCGCGGGTGATCGGATCGTGCGCGGGCCGTGTACGGTTTGGCGAACGCGGTCAACGATTCGTGTTCGCGCGGCCGTCGGCGGCGATCGAGGACGCGTGGCCGATGCCGATCCCCCGCCGATGCCCCGCCGATCCCGCGTCGGGAATCGCCGCGTTTTCCAATCCCCGCGTGGCTTCCTTCGACCGATCGCGATGGTATCTTTCGCGCCGATGAGCAAGCACGAACAAACGCACGCCGTGCCGCCCGCCGCATCGGTCCGTCTGGACCTGTGGCTGTGGGCCGCGCGCTTTTTCAAGACCCGCAGCCTGGCCCGGCAGGCGGTCGACACCGGCAAGGTCGAAGTCGGCGGACAGCGCGCCAAGGCCTCGCGCACCTTGCGCGTGGGCGATGAACTACGCGTGGTGCGCGGCGAGGAGATCTTCGAGATCGCCGTGACCGGTCTGAGCGACACCCGCGGACCGGCCAGCGTCGCGCAGACGTTGTACGCGGAGACGGAGGCCTCGCGCGCCGCGCGCGAGCAACTGCGCGCCCTGCGCACGGCCGAGCGCAACGGTTACCGCGCGCCGGACACCAAGCCCGACAAACGCGCGCGCCGGCTGATCAAGGCCTTGGGCGATCTCGACGCGCTGTAACCTCAGTCGGCGTCCTCGCGCGCATACACCGGCAGTTCCGGATTGCGTCGGAACTCGAAGATCAGGCGTGTTTCGATATGGCCGACCTCGTCGCGTTCGGTGAACGCGGTGAGGGCGAAATCGCGCAAGTGATCGCTGTCGCGCACGCCGACATGGACCAGGAAGTCGTCGGCGCCGGCGACGTGATAGAAGGCCAGCACTTCCTCCAGTTGCAGCAGATGCTCGTGGAAGCTGTCGACCAGTTCGCGCGAATGCCGGGTCAGGCGCACCGCGATCATCGCCTGCAGGCCGATACCGACCGCGGCCGGCGCGACCTCGGCGTGGAAGCCCAGCAGGGCGCGCGATTCGCGCAAACGCCGGATCCGCTCCAACGCGGTCGAAGGCGCCACGCCGACGCGTTCGGCGAGATCCTTGTTCGGCAGCCGCGCATTATTTCGCAGCAGCCTCAGCAGGGCGAAGTCGATTCGGTCCAGGTCGTTCATTGGGCGCATTCACGGAATAATGTTCGGCCGGAGTATCGCACGAAGAATATTGTTCCAGAATAGGCGCGAAACCCAAAAGGATCGTCGCCATGACCCGATTCGAGACCCGCGCCGTGCATGCCGGCCGCGAAGACTTCGCCCAGTTATGCGTGCACGCGCCGCCGCTGGACCTGTCGACCACCTATCCGGTCGCCGATCTGGACGCGGGCACTGCGAGTTTCGATGCCCTGGTCGCCGGCCACGCCCAGGCGGCGAACCCGATCTATGCGCGGCTGCACAACCCGACCGTGGCCCGCGTCGAAGCCGCCCTGGCGCAACTGGAAGGCACCCAGGCCTGCGTCGCGTTCGCCTCGGGCATGGCCGCGCTGACCGCGGTGTTGCTCGAACGCCGCCAGCACGGCGCGCATGTGCTGGTGGTGCGACCGCTGTACGGGACGGCCGACCATCTGCTGGCGAGCGGCTTGTGCGGGCTGCAGGTTGAGTTCGTCGACGCCGAGCAGATCGCAGACCGGGTGCGCGGCGACACCGCCTTGATCGTGATCGAAACGCCCGCCAATCCGACCTTGGATCTGGTCGACATCCGTGCGGTCGTGGCCGCCGCCGGGTCGGTGCCGGTGTTGGTGGATTCGACCTTCGCCACGCCGCTGCTGCAGAACCCGGCCGAACCGGGCGCGAGTTACGTGTTGCACAGTGCGACCAAATTCCTCGGCGGCCATGGCGACGTGATCGCCGGGGTGGTGTGTTGCGATGAGGCGCGCGCGCAGCCGCTACGGACCGTGCGCGCCGCGACCGGCGCGTTGCTGCATCCGCTCGCGGCTTACCTTCTGCATCGAGGGCTGCCGACCCTGGCCTTGCGGGTGGAGCGCGCGCAGGCCAATGCGCAGACGCTCGCCGCGCGCGTGGCCGCGCATCCGGCGGTCAAGCGCGTGCACTATCCCGGGCTGGGCACGGTGCGCAACGCGCATCTGGTTCAATCGCAGATGCGCGGCCCGGGCTGTCTGCTCGCATTCGAACTGCACGGCGGCCATGCCGCCGCCGCTGCGACGATGGCGGCGGTGAGGCTGATGACTCCGGCAGTGAGTCTGGGTTCGGTCGACACGCTGATTCAACATCCGGCGGGTCTGACCCATCGCGTGGTCGCCGAAGCCGATCGGCGCGCCAACGGGATCACGCCGGGCCTGTTGCGGCTGTCGGCCGGTATCGAGCATGCCGAGGATCTGTGGAGCGATCTGGCTCAGGCCTTGGATGCGGCGATGGTCGCGTCGTCGCCGCGAGCGGCCGCGGCCTAGGCGATTGCGGCGCGCTCTGCGATGGCAGGAAATGTCGGGCCGGGTGGATGCGGCGCCGGTCGCTTCGCGATCCGTCGTTGGCCGACGAAGCTGTCCGGTATGCGCGAGTGTCTGAAACGAAAACGGCCACGTCGGAACGTGGCCGTTTTGTCGATGGGGGCTATCGTCGGTCGCGCTCGGACAACGAACGCGGCGATCGCCTCAGCGCTGACCGCCGCCGCCGAGCAGGCCGCCGCCGATCTTGAGCAGGTCGCCGATGCCGAGCTGACCGTCGCCGTCCTGGTCCAGCACCGAGCTGAGCAGGCCGCCGGCCGAACCCTGCTGCTGGATGCGCTGATGTTCCTGGCCGAGGGCGTCGCCCAGGGCCTGCGGCGACGCGGCGTTCTGGTTGCCGCCGGAGAACATGCGCTGGGCCAGATACGACAACACGATGGGCGCGAGCAGTTTCAGCAGCGTATTGGCCTGGCTGCCTTCCAGTCCGGTGGCCTGGCCCAGGCCCTGCGCCGCGGTTTCCTGGCGGCCGCCGAAGATGTGGCCGAGGATGCCGGCGCCGTCGGTCTGGCGGTTGCCGCCGCCACCGCCGAGCACCGCGCCGAGCACGCTGCCCAGGTCCAAGCCGCCGGCCGCGGGCGCGGCATGGTCGCGCTGCAGCGCGCCGAACAGCGCCTCGGCGCCCTGCGGCTGGCTGGCGTTGCGGCCCAGCGCGCCGAGCAGCAGCGGCAGCGCCGCACTGACCGCGTTCTGAGTCTGCGGTTGCGACAGTCCGAGTTGGCTGCCCAGTTGCGCCAGCGGCTGGCCCTGAAGCTGGTTGAGAAGATCGTCGGTCAGCGAGGCGCTCATGAGGAAGTTCCAGGTACGGGGAGAGCAGATGCTAGCGCCGGGTCGTTAGTGCCAGGTGATGCCGGAAGGCGCGAATTGGCGGGTGGCGTCGCGGCTGTGTGGGTGTGGTGGGGGCGTTATGCAACCAGGGCACTCGCGGTGTTGTCGATGGCGTCCGTCCGGGTGGATCGAGCCCTCGATGCTTTTTGTCGAAAAGCCTTTCAGGTCCGGTGTTTTTGTTTCAGGCCGGACCGAAAAGCGTCGGGGCTGAAGCTCCCTCCCACAAAGAGGTGCAGGTTTAGATGATCTTGTGGGGAAGCGTTTCAGGTCCGGTGTTTTGTTCCAGGTCGGACCGAAAAAAGCGTCGGGGCTGAAGCTCCCTCCCACAAAGAAGTGCAGGTTGAGTTGCTCTTGTGGGAGGGAGCTTTAGCCCCGACGCTTTTCGGTCAGGCTTAGGGCCGCTTTTGCCGCTGCATCGAAGCGGCGCAGCAAAAAAACGCCCGGCTCAGGCCGGGCGCAAAGTTCACACAGGGTCTGTCGATGTCGGCGAACGATTCGCCGGCGCAATCAGGTCAGGTCGAAGCGGTCCTGGCTCATCACCTTGTCCCAGGCCGCGACGAAGTCGTGGACGAATTTCTCCTTCGCATCGGAGCTGGCGTAGACCTCGGCCAGCGCGCGCAGCTGCGAGTGCGAGCCGAACACCAGGTCGACGCGGGTGCCGGTCCACTTGACTTGGCCGGTCTTGCGGTCGCGGCCTTCGAACACGTCCTGCGCGTCCGAGTTCGGCTTCCACACCGTGCCCATGTCGAGCAGGTTGACGAAGAAGTCGTTGCTGAGCGCATCGGCGCGCTGGGTGAACACGCCGTGCTTGCTCTGATCGGCGTTGGCGCCGAGCACGCGCAGGCCGCCGACCAGCACGGTCAATTCGGGCGCGCTGAGGTTGAGCAACTGCGCTTTGTCGATCAGCAGCGATTCGGCGGTGACGCTGAACTTGCCCTTGAGGTAGTTGCGGAAACCGTCGGCGACGGGTTCGAGCGCCGCGAAGGATTCCACGTCGGTCTGCTCGGCCGTCGCGTCGGTGCGGCCCGGGGTGAAGGGCACCTTGACCGGGACGCCGGCGTTGCTGGCGGCCTGTTCGACGCCGGCGTTGCCGGCCAGCACGATCAGGTCGGCCAGCGAGACTTTCTTGCCGCCCGATTGCGCGGCGTTGAAGTCCTTCTGGATGCCTTCGAGCGTGGCGAGCACCTTGGCCAACTGTTCGGGCTGATTGACCTGCCAATCCTTCTGCGGTGCCAGACGGATGCGTGCGCCGTTGGCACCGCCGCGCTTGTCCGAACCGCGGAAGGTCGAGGCCGAGGCCCAGGCGGTGGAGACCAATTGCGACACCGGCAGGCCCGAGGCGAGGATCTTGGCCTTGAGCGCGGCCGTGTCCTGCGCATCGATCAGCGGATGATCTACGGCCGGAACCGGGTCCTGCCAGATCAGCACTTCGGCCGGGACTTCCGGACCGAGGTAGCGCGGGCGCGGACCCATGTCGCGGTGGGTCAGCTTGAACCAGGCGCGGGCGAAGGCGTCGGCGAACTGATCGGGATTTTCGAAGAAGCGCCGCGAGATCTTTTCGTAGGCCGGATCCAAGCGCAGCGACAAGTCGGTGGTGAGCATGGTCGGTGCGCGGCGCTTGTTCGGATCGTGCGCGTCGGGGATCTTGTCCGCGCCGGCGCCGTCCTTCGCGACCCACTGATGGGCCCCGGCCGGGCTCTTGCTCAGTTCCCACTCGAAACCGAACAGGTTGGCGAAGAACTCGTTGCTCCATTGCGTCGGCGTGCTGGTCCAGGTGACTTCCAGGCCGCTGGTGATCGCGTCGCCGGCCTTGCCGCTGCCGAAGCTGTTGCCCCAGCCCAGGCCTTGTTCGGCGATGTCGGCGCCTTCGGGTTCGCGGCCGACGTGCGATTCGGGGCCGGCGCCGTGGGTCTTGCCGAAGGTGTGGCCGCCGGCGATCAGGGCGACGGTCTCTTCATCGTTCATGGCCATGCGCGCGAAGGTCTCGCGGATGTCGCGGGCCGCGGCGATCGGATCGGGATTGCCGTTGGGACCTTGCGGATTGACGTAGATCAAGCCCATCTGCACGGCGCCGAGCGGATTCTCCAACTGGCGGTCGCCGGTGTAGCGCTTGTCGCCGAGCCACTCGATTTCGCTGCCCCAGTACACGGCTTCTTCCGGTTCCCATACGTCGGGGCGGCCGCCGGCGAAGCCGAAGGTCTTGAAGCCCATCGACTCCAGCGCGACGTTGCCGGTGAGGATCATCAGATCGGCCCAGGAAATCTTGTTGCCGTACTTCTGCTTGATCGGCCACAGCAGGCGGCGGGCTTTGTCGAGGTTGCCGTTGTCGGGCCAGCTGTTGAGCGGAGCGAAGCGTTGCTGGCCGGCACCGGCGCCGCCGCGGCCGTCGAAGGTGCGGTAGGTACCCGCGCTATGCCAGGCCATGCGGATGAACAAGGGGCCGTAATGGCCGAAGTCGGCCGGCCACCAGTCCTGCGAATCGGTCATCACCGCATGCAGGTCTTTCTTCACCGCGGCCAAGTCCAGGGTCTTGAACGCCTGCGTGTAATCGAAGTCCGGGTCCATCGGATCGGACTGCGGGGTTTGCTGGTGCAAGACCTTGAGGTTGAGCTGGTCCGGCCACCAGTCGCGGTTCGACGTACCGCCGCCGGCGGTGTGGTTGAACGGACATTTGCTTTCGTTTGACATGGGTTATCTGCCTTTGACGGTGGGAACCAACGACGGGTTCGGTTGCGGGGCGCGGATGGCGATACGCGACGGGCCGGCGCGGCGGCTCGTGCGTGGGATGCTCAGGAAGGGGCCGCGTGCGAGCGCTGCCGATGCTCTCCCAGCGCGGCGGCTGAGGCCGCGATCGCTGCAATCGAGGGACGTTCGTTCGGCTGGCTCATCGCTGGCGCTCCGTGTCACGAGGGGACCGACAGACGATAGGTCGGTATGACCCTCATGTGAAATCGATCCTTTCGACGTATCCGATAGGGCTTGGCTATGGTTAGGCGGCGCGCACGCTGGCGCGCCGCACGATGATGGAAGCGCATCGAGGGCAGTGGTGTGACCGTGCGCGGGAATTGTGCGCGGCGATGCTCGCCGCGCCCGTGGTGCCTTGCAACATCGCCGTACAGTCGGCGAGCCCGGCCGGACGGTCGGCGCGGTGGAAACCGATCAATACTCAGGAGAGGCACGGATGAAGCGGATCGATCTGCGTTGGGCGGCGATGGCCGCGCTGGTGTTCGGGCTGGGCATGGGCGCGACGGCGTCGGCGTCCGACCCGGCTTGCTACAGCGCCTGCCAGGAACAGTTGAACGATTGCATCGCCCAGGCCGGCGGCGGCAGTACCCGGCATTGCGGGCGGCAGTATCGCGAGTGCACGTCGGCTTGCGAGTTGGAGTGAGGTTGATGTAGGTCTAGCGACATCGATTGGCGTCGTGATCGGCTGCTTGCGCGGTCGCGGCTCGCGCCGCTCCTACAGGTAGCCCATGTAGGAGCGGCGCGAGCCGCGACCGCGACACTACGACTACGGCGGCGTTGTGGCGCGACGCCGCAAACGCCCACCCGTCGCCTCAATCCTCGCGCATCACATCGAACTCGCCGGCCAGCACCCGGTCGAGGCGGCCGCTGCGCCAGCCGCGCATGCCGTCGCGCACCAAGGGCGAGGGCGCCTGGCGATAGCGGCGGCAGATCCGACGTTCGCCCTCCGGCGCGCCCTGCGATTGGCGCGGCCGGCCGGGAAGATCGGGCGCGACCTGCACCAGCACCGACACGCGATGGGTGGTGTCGTCGACCTTGCCCTCGAAAATGTGCAGGCCCGATTCGTTCTCCAGCAGGTCGAACGCGCCGAAACCGCTGACCGCCAGCCACGCGCTGCAGCGCTCGCGATCCTCGCGCAGCACCTGTACGCGCATGTTGCGGCGCTGCGCCCAGCCCTGGTACATGGCGAGCACGCGTTGCCACCACAGGCGCAGGTCGTCGCCGTGGCGTTGCTGCGCCGACTCGCTGATGTCGATCTCCACCAGCGCATCCTGCGGCCGCTGCGCACGCAGCGCGTCCACCGCCAGCCCCAGCAGGAACAGCAGTTGGGTCAGCGATTGGGCGAAGCTGGCGTTGCCGCCGTCGCGGCTGAGCCGTTGGTGCATGCGCACGGCGGTGTCGAGCGCGCTTTCGATGCGGTCGCGGCGTTCGATCCGGTCGAGCACGCCGTGGCGTTCGGCCGAGTTCCAGAACTCCGACGCGGACATGCGCGCGTAGTCGGCCTCGCGCTCGCCGCGCCATTGCAGGCCCAGCACCAGGTCCTCCAGCGCCGCCAGCCGCGCGTCCAGGCGCGCGACCGCGTCGGTATCGGTGGCCGGCGCATACACCAGATCGCGCAGGTCGTCGCTTTCGCGGGCGGGTTCGGGCCCGGTGCCGGTGGCCGGCGGCGCAGCGAGCGAACGCTCGGGGTCGATGAATTCGACCTCGAGCTTGTCGCCGGCGCTGCGCACGAACAGGAACTGGTCGCCCTGCGGCGCGCGGTGTTCGACGATGCTGCGCGCCAGCGGCGCGAGCAAATAATGCTCGATCGCGCGCCGCAACGGCCGCGCGCCCAGGTCGGGAGTGAAGCCGCGGTCGAGCAGGAACTCGATCGCCGAGGGCTCCCATTCCACCGACCAGTCGCGATTGCGCAGGCCGCGCCGGGTCAGCACGCGGCCGAGTTCCTTGTGCAGGATCTCGCGCATCAGGCTGCGGTCGAGCGGATTGAACAGCACCACCCGGTCGAGCCGGTTGATGAATTCGCGGCGGAAGGTTTCGAACAACGCCTTCTCCACCGCGTCGCGCGAATAACCGCCGCGCACCGAGGTGAAGCCCGGGCCGGCGCTGCGCGAAATGGTCGAGCCGACATTGCTGGTCAGGATGATGATGCTGTGGCGGAAGTCGGCGGTGTGGCCGCTGCGATCGCTCAGGCGCGCGTCGTCGAACACCTGCAAGAACAGATCCCAGACCTTGGGATGGGCTTTTTCGAATTCGTCGAGCAACACCACCGAGAACGGCTGCTCGCGGATGCGCGAGGTCAGCGAGCGCACGCCGCTGGCGCCGCCTTCGTCGGCGGTCAGGCGCCAGGCCGAGTCTTCGGACTGGAACTCGCTCATGTCCAGGCGCAGCAGGCGTTCGTCGCTGCCGAACAGCAATTCGCCCAGCGCCTTGGCCAGTTCGGTCTTGCCGGTGCCGGTGGGACCGGCGAACAGGAACACGCCGATCGGCCGGCCGTTGTCGGTCAGGCCGGCCTTGAGCAGGGCGATGCGGTCGAGCAGGGCGTCGACGGCTTCGTCCTGGCCGATCACCCGCTGGCGGAAGAACGCGCGCAGGCGTTCCAGGTCCAGGCTCTGGCGATCGTCGATGACGTCCAGCGGCAGGCCGCTGCGCTGGGCGATGGTCGCCAGCAGGCGTTCGGCGTCGAGCGGCAACTGCGGCGGTTCCTGCGCGCAGGCCGCCTGCAGGGCATCGCCGAGCAGGCGCAGCAACCGGCCGGGTTCTTGCTGTTCGGGGAAATACTGCGCGGCCATGCGCGCGGCTTCGCCCAGGGTGCGCGCGTCGGCGACCGGGCGGCCGAGGCGTTCGCCTTCCACGCGCGCCCATTCGGCGGCGATGGGTTCCAACGCCGCCGCTTCGATCGGCGCGACGTTGAGGATTTCGAAGTGATGCTTGATCACCGAACGGGCGACCAGCAACTGCGCCAACTGGCGCGGCGTGATCTCGCCGATCACCAGCAACTGGCCGCGTTCGATCGCCGGCAGCAACAGATCGAGCACGCCGTGCGGATCGTGCTTGTGCGAGCCCTTGTTGAGCAGATCGAAGAACTCCGGCGCGCGCCACAACGCGCGCTTGCGGTTGAGCACCGACAGCATTTCGCGCACGCGCGCTTCCAATTCGCCGATGTAGACCTGGCCGGACAGGATCTCCGCGGCCGAGGCTTCGAACAACAGCCAACCTTCGCCGCGCAGGCGTTCGCACAGCTGGTCGATCAGCACGGTCTTGCCGACGCCGTGTTCGCCGGAGACCAGCACGGATGCGGCCGGATCGCCGTTCAGCAATTCGTACAGACGATCGAGCTGGCGGCTCTGCGCCTCGTGGGGAATGCGCACCTGCGGCTTGGGCGCGGCGTTGACCCGGCCGAAGGCGCCGAGCACGCGGCCTTCGCGACGCGCGCTGGCGGCGAGCTCGACCTGTTCCAGCAACGGCTCCAGCAGCGGCGAGGCGAAGCGCTTGAGGGTCTCGCGCAACTGGGTGGCGTTGTTCTCCTCCATTTCGTCGAGCGCGGGCGCCGGCGGGGCGTAACCGAATCCGCCGGCCCATTGCAGGTAGTCGCGCAGCTGTTGCCGCACCGGCGCGAAATCCCACCACCACGGCTGCGCGTGGCGCATCAGCTTGGGCAGGTCCTCGCCGGTGTCGAGCGTGCGCAGGTACTCGATCAAGAAATGCAGCGGGTAGCCGCCGAACTGGCCGGCGTGCTCGATCACCGATTCGGGCAGGATGTCGTCGCGCCGCGGCAAGGCCTTGGTGATCATCGATTGCAGCACGTAGCCGGTGCCGCCGAGTTGGCGCAGCAGGTCCTCGCCGCTGAAGGCGTCACTGGCGACCAAGTCCACGCCTTGGTGGAACTCGGGCAGGGCCAGCAGATCCTGCGGGCGCTGGATGCGCTCGTCGACGGCGTCGATTTCGCGGACTAACCGAAAAAGTCGATCTTGCGGCGATTCGCTACTGTCCGAAGCCGTTTCAACCGGCGCCGTGGCCTGTTCTTCGTCTTTCCCGACCGAAGCCTCGGCGGCATCCGGCACGGAAGCGGCGGCGAGCGCGACGGCGGCTTTGGGTTCGGTGCGATAAAGGCGGGCGAGGATCAAGCCCGCGACCAGGCCGACGACGAATAACAAGGCTTCCACAGGCGCTCCGGTGTCCGTTCCGGGCGACAGTTTAGCGGGTCGGTCGCTGCGGGCAGTGCGATGCGCGTAGCGCACTGCGCAGAGGAACCACGAGGTCTATTGTGGGAGGGGCTTCAGCCCCGACGCTCTTGTCTCCGGCCGCAGCGGGCCGCACTACATCGCGACCCGACCGAAAAGCGTCGGGGCTGAAGCCCCTCCCACAATAGACCTCATGGTTTATGCGGGCACCACCAGGGCTGCGGCAATCTGGGTGCCACGGCCCGTAGCGGCTGCGGATCAGACCAGCGCCTTGATCCGATACAACGCTTCCAACGCCTGCTTCGGGGTCAGTTCATCCGGGTCGACTTCCGCCAGCGCATCCAGCGCGGCCGAGGACGGCGCGGCGAACAGGCCGAACTGCTGCGGCGCGTCCAGCGCGGCCTTGGCGAAGGACGGCTTGGGCGTTTCGCGGCCTTGTTGTTCCAGTTCGATCAGACGCCCGCGCGCCTGTTTGACCACCGACTTGGGCAGCCCGGCCAAGGCGGCCACCTGCAGGCCGAAGCTGCGATCGGCCGGGCCGTCCTTGACCGCGTGCATGAACACCAACTGGTCGCCCCCGTTTTTATCGTGATGCTCCACCGCATCCAGATGCACGTTGGCGATGCCGTTGCCGGGTTCGGCCAGCGCGGTGAGTTCGAAGTAGTGCGTGGCGAACAAGGTGTAGGCGCGGTTGCTGTGGGCCAGGTGGCGCGCGCAGGCTTCGGCCAGGGCCAGACCGTCGTAGGTCGAAGTGCCGCGGCCGATCTCGTCCATCAGCACCAGCGACTGGTCGGTGGCGTGGTGCAGGATGTAGCTGGTTTCGCTCATCTCGACCATGAAGGTTGACTGGCCGCGGGCAAGGTCGTCGCCGGCGCCGATGCGGGTCAGGATGCGGTCGATCGGTCCGATCAGCGCGCGCGAGGCCGGCACGAAGCTGCCGATGTGGGCGAGCAGCACGATCAGCGCGTTCTGGCGCATGTAGGTCGACTTACCGCCCATGTTCGGACCGGTGATGACCAGCATGCGGCGGCCGTTGTCTTCGTCGAGGATCAGATCGTTGGGTTCGAACGGTTCGTTGCGTACCGCCTCGACCACCGGATGGCGGCCGCGTTCGATGCGCAGGCCCGCCGATTCGGCCAACTCCGGGCGCGACCAATCCAGCGACGCGGCGCGTTCGGCGAAGCCGCACAGCACGTCCAGTTCCGACAGCCCGGCGGCGCAGCGCTTGAGCGGTTCGAGTTGTTCGTTGAGCGCGTCGAGCAGTTGTTCGTACAGCAGCCGCTCGCGCGCCAGCGAGCGTTCGCGCGCCGACAGCACCTTGTCCTCGAACTGCTTGAGCTCTTCGGTGATGTAGCGCTCGGCGTTGCTGAGCGTCTGCCGGCGGGTGTAGTGGGTCGGCGCTTTTTCGGCCTGGGCCTTGCTGATTTCCAGGTAGTAACCGTGGACCCGGTTGTAGCCGACCTTGAGTGTGGGAATGCCGCTGCTGGCGCGTTCGCGCGCTTCCAGGTCGATCAGGAACTGATCGGCGTTGGTCGACAGCGTGCGCAGTTCGTCGAGTTCGGCGTCGAAACCGGCGGCGAACACGCCGCCGTCGCGGGCCAGCACCGGCGGCTGCGGCACGATCGCTTCGGCCAGCAGATGCGCATGCGCATCGTGTTCGCCCAGCGAGGCGCACAGTTCGGCCAGGCGCGGGGCATCGAGCGGCGCGAGGATCTTGCGCACGTCCGGCAGCAGGCCCAGGCCGTCGCGCAACGTCGACAGGTCGCGCGGACGCGCGCTGCGCAGGGCGATGCGCGAGAGGATGCGCTCCAGATCGCCGAGCGCGCGGAAACGTTCGCGTACGTCGTCGCCGGCGTGGCTTTCGATCAGCGTGGCCACGGCCTGGTGGCGATGGCGCAGCACGTCGCGATCGCGCAGCGGCCGATGCAGCCAGCGCCGCAGCAGGCGGCCGCCCATCGGCGTGACCGTGCTGTCGAGCACGCCGAGCAGGGTGGTGCGGCTGTCGCCGTCGATGCGGCTGTCGAGTTCCAGATGGCGGCGGGTGGCGGCGTTCATCGCGATCGCGCCGTCGCCCGATTCGATCGCGATCGAAGTCAGGTGCGGCAGGCGCTGTTTCTGGGTTTCTTCGACATAGCCCAGCAGCGCGGCCGCCGCGGCGGTCGCCAGCGGTTTGTCTTCCAGGCCGAAGCCGGACAGATCGTGCAGGCCGAAGAAACGCAGCAACTGGCGGCGGCCGCTGTCGACGTCGAACAGCCACGGCGGCCGGCGGCGCATGCCGTTGCGTTGCGCCAGGAACGGCGCCCAGCCGTCTTCGTCGGGCATCAGCACTTCGGCCGGCTCCAGCCGCGCGATTTCGGCTTCCAGCGCGTCCTCGCTGGCGACTTCGTTGACCAGGAAGCGGCCCGCGGCGAGGTCGGCCCAGGCCAGGCCCCAACCGTTCTTGCCGCGCGACACCGCCATCAGCAAGGTGTCGCGGCGCTCGTTGAGCAGCGCCTCGTCGGTGACCGTGCCCGGGGTGATCACGCGCACGACCTTGCGTTCGACGATGCCCTTGGCCAGCGCCGGGTCGCCGATCTGTTCGCAGATCGCCACCGATTCGCCCAGCGCGACCAGGCGCGCCAGATAGCCTTCGGCCGAATGGTGCGGCACGCCGGCCATCGGGATCGGCTGGCCGGCCGAGGCGCCGCGCTGGGTCAGGGTGATGTCGAGCAGACGCGCGGCCTTGCGCGCGTCGTCGTAGAACAATTCGTAGAAATCGCCCATGCGGAAAAACAGCAGCACATCGGGGTGCTCCGCCTTGGCGGCGAAGAACTGCTTCATCAGCGGGGTGTGTTCGGCCGAGCCGTTGGCCGGCGACGGCTTTACAGAAGAATCAGACATTTAGCGGAATCGAAGGGGGATTGCGGAAGACCGGAGCCGAGACCGGGACGGGCGTGCCGGCGGCGTGGACTGCAATGGTAGCCGAGTGCCCGGGAAGGCTGGGGCCGGCCGCGGAACGGGCGGTTCATCGCGACGGTTGCGAATGCGCATCCGGGCACGGCAACCGCCGTTATTCCGCCGGCGCCGGCTGGAGCCGCCGATCGCCGTAGGTGCTGTCGGAAGGAAGGCCTGGGTGTTGGACGCGAGCGCCTGGTTTCATTGGTCACGACGTCGAGATTTCGATGACTTGACGGCCGATCCGTGCCGGACCGTCGCTGGCGGACGACCGGGGCCACACTGTGCACCTTGCGGCGTGCTACGGGGCTCTGGTTCCTGGGGAAGTGTTCCTCGCTGCCGACGATTCGAGCTGCAAGCCTTCAAGGAGGCCCGTATCGATCTGCCACTGCTGATCGATGCGCGATGTGGTTGATCGGACGCGCATCGACGGCTGGAGCTGGAGCTGCCTGCCGGCGATCAGGGCTGCTGGTTGAATACGGTCATGAAGTCGTTTTCGCGGAGCCCAGGCAACTTTCCTCAGTTAGACAGGTGCAGGTAGATCGCGCTTTTTTTCCTGAGTACGGTTTATCTGCACACGCCAAGTGCGAAAACGTGATGCAGCCCGGCGTGGCTGTTGCAGCGCACATTGCTTGTGCCTGGAACCGTACGCTAGCGTCCGGGGGCGATGGCAAGAGGAGCGATGCCGCAACGGTCTGGGCGTCCTCGTCGTCGATCGGGCCCGAATCGAGCTTGGATTGGGTTTGATTGGGCTTGATTGGGCTTGATTGGGCTTGTGAAGTGGCTCCCGCGTTTTTTCATCGGACACCAACGGGTGTTCGCCGCGCACATCATCTCCAAGGGGCATTAAGGATGAAGACTCTGTTCCGCAATACCGCGGGGCGGTGGCTCCCGGCTGTGGCGCTGCTCGCGCTCGCGGCCCCGGCCATGGCCAACACCCTCAACCAGAACGTGTCGTGGACCATCGACCGGGCCGGGACCAGCACCACGTATCGAGCCGTCGCCTACGGCGATTCGATCTTCGCCGGCTACAACGGCTCGATCAGCAATGCGGGCAAATACGCGGCGCCGACCGTGGATGCCGAGTACCTTTCGGCGCGCTGGAATGCCGATATCGAAAGCGTGCGCCGCGCCAAGTCCGGCGCGGTGGCGCGCGACGTCTACGAAAACAAGATCGTGGCCGAGCGTTCCTACATGCAGGCCGCTTCCACCCGTGTGGTGAGTTTCGAGATGTGCGGCAACGACGGCCTGCAGGCGCGATCGGCGTTCAAGGCGCAGACCGGAACCTGCGACTACAGCGGGATGGATGCGGCGATCAATTCCTGCAAGACCTATGTGGTGGCGGCGATGGACTACATCAACGCCAATGCGCACGCCAACACCCGGCTCAAGGTGATTTCCAATCTGTACTACCCCGGCTACAACGCCGACAACGTGCAGAGCGCGTGTCGGGATGCGGGCACCGGCCAGACGGTGAACATGCGCGACCGCTTCTTGCCCGCGATCGCCAAGATGAACTACTGGATGTGCGAGTACGCCAGCCAGAAGGGCTTCAAGTGCGTGGACAGTTTCGCCCAGTACATGGGCGCGGACTACGACAGCAACGGCGACGGTCAGACCGATTCCGACGCGCTGCGCTACGTGCTCGGCGAAAGCGAGGCCAGCTACATCAACCGCACCGCGGTCACTTTGCGTGCGACCTTGCGCGACGCCAACACCAAGCTCGTGTCGTCCTCCAGTTCGTTCGACTACATCCAGTCCGACGATACCCACCCGACTTACACCGGCGGCACGGTGTCGGCCGGACTCTGGGGCGGGACCACCGGCAGCGGTGCGCCGCGTTACTCCAGCTTCACCAATGGCCGCAACCCGATCTGGAACCAGTACGGGCACGAGCGCATGGGCTGGGCGTTGTCCGTCTATCAGCCGGCCAACCCCTGACCGACGAGTCCGACGGACGATCCAGCCGTGGCCAAGCGCCGCCATCCGCATGCCCCGTCGTCCCGCGCGGACGGCGAGGGCATGCGTGTGATCGCGAAGACGCGCACCGCCCGCGGCGGCAGGCTGCCGTGGGTGGTCGCCGTCGTCGTGGTCGTCGTCGCGCTGGCAGGGTGGTGGTGGATGCGCGAACCACCGGTGCGAGATCCGAACACCGCCGTCGCGCAGGCCGGTATGGATCGCGACATGGCGGTCGGTGCGGTGGACGGCCGGTCCGCATCCACCAGCCCCGCGCGGCAATCTACGTCGCTGCAGGAGCCGCCGGCCATGCCGAGCAACGATCCCGACGATCTGGCCGCTTACTTCCAACCCGGCGATCCAGAGCCCACCGGCGCGCAAGTCATCGAGGCCTTGCAGCAGGCTGGCGTGCGCACGGGCCTGGGCGCGTTCAACCCGCCCGGGACCAGCCCGCCGCTGGTCGGGCTGGCGGTGCCGGAAAATTTCGATCTGCCCGAAGGCTATGTCCGCCATCATCAGGTGACCGACGAGGGCGTGCCGATCGAGCCGATGCTGATGTTCGCGCCCGGTTTCACCTTGTACGACGCGCGGGGCCGGCCCATCGCGATGCCGGCCGACCGGATCGTGCCGCCGGAACTCGCGCCGCCCGGAATGCCGCAGCGGCAGATCCGGATTCCCCAGATGCCGATTCCCCAGATCCCGATTCCCCCGCGCTGACACCGCTACACGGAGTGTTTCGATTTGACCCAGGAGCGGTTGTCCCCGTCCCGCTGGCGTAGCCTCGCCGGCATCCTCGCCACTGCTGTGCTGCTCGGCCTGTACGCTCGTGGCGGTCTCGCCTGGGGCCTGGGTTTCGTCGCGCTGGTGCCGTGGCTGCTGGCGCTCAACACCGACACGACGGCGTTGCGCATGCTGGCGAACGGCGCGTTGATGAGCATCGCCTTCGCAGCGGCGGTTTTTTACTGGTTCGGCGCGGCGATCGGCGCCTACACCGGGGTCGGTGCGCCGACGGCGATGGTGGTGCTGCTGGTATTCGCGCCGTTGCTGCAGCCGCAATTCATCGCCTTCGCACTGGTGCGTCAGTGGGCGGGGCGCCGTTACGGGCCGGCGCTGCGCGCGCTGGCCGCGGCATCGGCGTGGGTGGCCTGTGAGTGGCTGGTGCCCAAGATGTTGGGCGATACGCTGGGTCACGGCTTGTTTCCGTCCGCCGTGCTGCGACAAGTCGGCGACCTCGGCGGCGCCACGGGCATCACCGTGTTGCTGTTGCTGGTCAACGAAGCGGTGGCCCTGGCCATCGAACGCCGCGATCGCGGCATGCGCGTGCTGCTGCGGCCGCTCGCGTTGGGAGCGTTCATCGTCGTGTGCATGGCCGGTTACGGCATGGCGCGGCGCGCGGCCTTGCAGGTGCCCGCGGTCGATGATGCGCCGACGCTGCGCGTCGGCATGGTTCAGGCCAGCATCACCGACTATGAGCGCTTGCGCAAAGAGATTGGCGCTTATGCCGTGGTCCGGCGCGTGCTCGACACGCATTACTCGCTCTCGTGGTCGGCGATCCGCGATCACGGCGCCGACGTGCTGCTGTGGTCGGAGACCGTGTATCCCACCACCTTCGGCAGCCCGCGCAGCGAAGACGGCGCCGCGCTGGACCGCGAGATCCAGGGCTTCGTCGATGCGGCGGGCGTGCCCTTGGTGTTCGGCACTTACGATCGCGACGGGCAGGGCGAATACAACGCGGCCGCGTTCCTGGAACCCGGCAAAGGCCTGCTCGGCGTCTATCGCAAGACCCATCCGTTCCCGCTGACCGAATACGTGCCGCGTTGGCTGGATGGGCCGCGGTTGCGGAGTTGGCTGCCGTGGACCGGCAGTTGGCGTCCGGGTAACGGCGCGCGCGTGCTGCCGCTGCGCAGCGCGGACGGGCGCGAAGTCAACGTGATGCCGCTGATCTGCCTGGACGACGTGCATAGCGACCTCGCGATCGACGGCGCGCGGCTCGGGGCGCAAGCCATCGTCGGCATCTCCAACGATTCCTGGTTTACCGAGTATCCGGTCGGCGCGCGCCTGCATCTGGCGGTCGCGGCGTTTCGCAGCATCGAAACGCGGTTGCCGCAGGTGCGCGTCACCACCAACGGACTGAGCGCGATCATCGACGATACCGGCGAGGTGCTCGCGAGCACTTCGATCGGCGACCAGGCCGTGCTGACCGCCTTCGTCAGCGCGCGCGATCCGTCGCCGACCTTGATGGTGCGTTGGGGCGATTGGGTGGGGCGCGCGGGTGCGGCGTTCCTGCTCGCGTTGGCGGCGCTGGCGGCGTGGCAGGCAGTGCGTCGCCGTGCCGTCGCTGTGCCGGAGGTGGAAGCGGCCATCGAGGTGGTGGTGCTCACGCCGTTCTGGCGAGCGCTGACCGGCGCGCTGAGGCTGTGTGCGGGCGTGGGGCTGGTGTGGCTGGCCTTCGACATGCTGGCCCGCATCGGCCTGCAGATTCAGTCCTTGTCGCAGTTGCGGCTGTTCGCCGGGGCGGTGCTGGCGCCGGCCGTGGTCGCTTGGGCGATCGAGCGTGCGTTCGTCGCGCGATTGTGCGTCACCGGTTCGCTGTTGGTGCTGGATCAACGCCGGCAACGGATCGAACTTCCGGTGGAGTCGATCGCCGCGCTGCGACCTTGGCGCATTCCACTGCCGGGCAGCGGCGTCGATGTGCGCCTGGTCGCGGGCCCGTGGTGGACGCGGAGTCTGGCGCTGACGCGTCCGCACGCATTGCAGCGCATGTTGGCTGCGACCGGCACGCCGATTCGCTTGGAGGGCCGCTTCGCGATCGGTTGGGCCGATCTGGCCCAGACCCGCGCGGACGCGCACCGGCGCCGGCTCGATCCCCCCTTGGTGAAGTTCGCGCTGTTCCCGCTGCTGCTGGCGCTGGTCGCCTTCCGGCTGCATCAGGTCATCGCCTTCGGCGGCACCTTCGGCGAGTACTACAGCTACGGGCTCGGGGCCTATCTCACTGGCTTGCTGATCTGGTGGGCGTCGTGGTCGATCGGCTTGATGTTGTTCGCCGCCGTGCTGCGGATCGCGATCGAAACGATCGCGGTACTGGTCATCGCGCTGCGCTCCACGCACGCGGCCGCGTTGCGCGACGCGCTGGAATGGCTGGGCCGCTTGGCGTTCTACCTCGGCGTTCCGGCGTGGCTGGCGTGGCGGTTGCTGTCCACGGGATGAAAGGCCCGAGCTTGCGCCAATGCGGTCGGCCAGATCCATTTCATGGGCTGACTTAATGCCCGGCGGCGCTTGCTGCTGCGCCGCTCCACGCGGTTGAGCCATCACAGCCGGATGCCTGCCGGGAGTGAGTTGGCGCTGCTGCGTGACGAAAAGCGTCGGGCCTGAAGGTCCTCCCACAAAAGTGACTGTGAACCGCACGGCGATTTGTGCGGACTTCCGCACGCCGACACGAGAACCGTCGCTATTCGGGGCGCGAACACCGATGCCAGCATTCCGAAGCCGGCAGGCGCGTCGCGCAGCGACGGCCGCCATCACCGCGGGAGACGCAATGAACCTTGTCGCGCGCATGAGCCGGCGCAAGTCGGTGCAACAACTGCAGGCCGAAGCGCTCACGCGCGGCGAATTGCGGCGGGTACTGGGGTTGTGGCATCTGACCGCGATCGGTCTGGGCGGGATCATCGGAGTCGGCATCTTCGTGCTGACCGGTACGGTCGCGGCCGGAACCGCCGGGCCGGCGGTGGTGCTGTCGTTCGTGCTGGCCGGCATCGCCAGCGCCGCGGCGGCGCTGTGCTACGCCGAATTCGCCGGGCTGATTCCGGTTTCGGGCAGCGCCTACACCTACGGTTATGCGGTGCTCGGCGAGTTCGCCGGTTGGCTGATCGGCTGGGATCTGTTGCTGGAGTTCGCTTTGATCGCGGCGGTGGTCGCGGTGGGCTGGTCCGGTTACGTGCAGGCCTTGCTCGACGCGGCGGGGGTGGCGCTGCCGCTGTGGGCGCAAGGCGGCTGGTTCGGCGGCAAGGCCGGGCAGGTGGTGAATCTGCCGGCGGTGTTCGTGTCGCTGGCGATCACCGCGCTGCTGGCGTTCAAGACCGAATGGGGCGCGCGCTTCAACACCGTGGTGGTGGCGATCAAGATCGGCGCGGCGGTGTTGATCATCGCGGCCGGGGTGGCTTATGTGGATCCGGCGCGCTGGCAGCCGTTCATGCCGTTCGGCATCGAGGGCGTGGTAGCCGGCGCTTCGATCGTGTTCTTCGCCGTGTTCGGCTACGAGATGATGACCACCGCGGCCGAGGAAGCGGTGAATCCGCAGCGCGATCTGCCGCGCGCGGTGGTGCTCTCGCTGGCCATCGCGATGACGCTGTATATCGGCATCTGTCTGGTGCTGACCGGGATCGTGTCGTACACCACGCTGGGTAACGATGCGCCGGTGGCCAATGCGTTCGCGGCGATCGGGATGCCCAAGGTGATGGTCGCGATCTCGCTGGCTTCGATATGCGGCATCACCAGCGTGATCTTCGCCAATCTTCTGGCCGGCGCGCGGATCTGGTTCGCGCTTTCGCGCGATGGCCTGCTGCCAGGCTGGTTCGGACAGGCGCACCCGCGTTGGCGCACGCCGTGGCGCACCACCTGGCTGACCGGCTCGGTGGCGGCGGTCGCGGCCGGCCTGTTCTCGTTGGAGGAGTTGGCCAAGCTGGTCAACATCGGCGTGCTGTGCGCGTTCGTGGTGATCTGCAGCGCGGTGCTGGTGCTGCGTTATCGCTCGCCCGAGCTACCGCGCCCGTTCCGCACGCCGTGGTCGCCGTGGGTGCCGCTGATCGGGATCGGTTTTTCGCTGTGGCTGATCTCAGGCCTGCCGTATATCACCTTCGAGCGTTTCGCGATCTGGCTGTTGATCGGTTGCGTGGTGTACTTCGGTTACGGGATTCGCCACAGCAAGCTGGCGCGGAGTGCGGACCGGGTGGTGTAAAGGGGTGCAAATACCAGCGCCTTTGAAAAAGAGGGCGGCGCCCGGCGTCCGCACGAGGTGGGGACGAGCATGGTAGCGCTGGGGGATTGGGCGCAGGTCGCGGTGTTGCTGCTTTTGCTAGCGACAGCAAAGGCAAATCCCCCTGGCCCCCTTTTTCAAAGAGGGGAACAGCTTTTCGGAGTCATGGGCGGGGCGCGAAAATCCGCAGGCCCGGTCGCGTTCAACGCTGACTTCGCGCCGCGTTATCTGTTTCCGCCGCCGCCGCCGCCGCCGCCGGTTTGGCGGGCGGCGGAATCGGTTTGGCTTCGTTTTTGGCCGCGGCCGGTTCCGGTTCGACAGGCGGAGCCGCCGCGGTCAGTTGCGGCGGTTCGACCGCGTCCGGCGCGCGGGCGTGGCAGGAGGGCAGAAACGCAGCCGCGAGCACGCACGCTCCCGCGATCAACGCAGCCGCAGTCGGAGGCGTAAGCGCTACGCCGAGTGTCGTTTTCATGAAGTCCCGAGTCGATCTGCCGCACTGGGCGGCGCTGCGCACGCAGGCGCTAGTAGTTATGTGTCGCGTGTCCCACAAAACGCGCCGATGCGCCTTGATCCGTCCTGGAGGCAACCCGGCCGCGCTGCGCGGCATTGCACGATACTGCAGCGTTTGGCGCTAGCTAGTGATGACCCTAGCAGGCCCACCGATGCAATGCGAGCGGTTTGACGATGAGCTGGCGTTTGAGTGGGACGAACGCACGGCATGCGGGGACGAGCGACGGGCCGGGATCACGGCGCCGATGATCGCCGGCGCGTTCGGCGAAGCGGGGCGACATCGGGCGCGGCGTATCTTGCAAGACGGCCAGACGCGAGCGCCATGTCCATGGCGACCGCGCCGTTGCCGATCCGCTCAAGCATCCGCCGCGGCCACTGCGGATTCGGGCTCGGCCTGCTCAACGCCGGCCGATACCCGTAGACGGGTCGATCGGATACTCATGAATACGAGCGCGGCCAACAGCAGACCCGCGGCGGCGGCATAGAACAAACCGCCGAACGCGGCGCGGAACAGCTCGCGCGCTGCCGGCGACAAGTCCTGGGTGGCGAGCCGGCTCAGGCTTTCCGCGCCGGAGGCGCCGGGCGTCACGCCGATCCCGGCCTGGGCCAGACGCAACAGGATCAAGGCCGTGCCGGCTGTCGCCACGACCGCGGTGCCGAGCGTGCGCGCGAAGGCCATGGCGCCGGTGACCACGCCCAGTTCGCGCGCTGGCGCGGCGTTCTGCGCGACGACGTTGATGATCGCCGTGCTCGGGCCGATGCCGAAGCCGACGATGCCCAGCAGCAAGGACGCGGTCAGCGGAGTCAATTGCTGAGCGAATACGCCCATCGCCGCGAGCGCGGCGACGGCGATCGGAAACCCCAGCAGCACCGGTCCTTTGAAGTCGCCGGTGCGCGCGGCATGACGGCCGCCGAGCAGGGCGCTGACCGCGCCGCCGACCAGCGCCGGAATCAACAGCATGCCGGCGTGCGCCGCGCTCAGGCCCAGACCGATCTGGTAGTACGCCGGCATCAGCACCGCGACCGCGATGTAGAAGCCGTAAGTCAGCAGTCCGACCAGCAAGGCCGGGCCGATCACCGGGTGGCGCACGAACATCGGCGGGATCACCGGATCGGCGACGCGCGTCTGGCGCCAGGCGAACGCCGCGCCGATCGACGCGGCGAAGACGAACAGGCCCAACACCTGCGGCGAGATCCAGGCATAGCGTCCGCCGCCCCAGGTCAGGGCGAACAGGAACGCGGTGGTCGCGATACCGAACAGCACCGTGCTCAGATAGTCGATGCGCCCGCTGCGGCCGCTGGCGGTGAACACGCGCAGGCCGGGCCAGGCCACCCACAGCGCCAGCAGGCCGATCGGCAGATTGATCCAGAAGATCGCGCGCCACCCCAGCCAATCGGTCAGAACGCCGCCGAGCAGCGGCCCGATCAAGCCCGCCACCGCCCATACGATCGCGAAGTAACCAGCGAAGCGGCTGCGATCGCGCGGTCCGGCGATTTCCGCGATCGCGGCCTGGGCGACGATGATCAGGCCCGCGCCGCCGACGCCCTGCAGGGCGCGCGCGGCCACCAGCATCGGCATGCTGACGGCCAGCGCGCACAGCGCCGAACCGAGCAGGAAGCCGGCCATGCACACCAGCAGCATGATCCGGCGTCCGTACAGATCGCCGAGCTTGCCGATCACCGGCGTGGCTGCGGCGCTGGCCACCAGGTATGCCGAGATCGCCCAGCCCATCAGATCGAAACCTTGCAGATCGCGCACGATCGCCGGCAGCGCGGTGGCGACGACGGTCTGTTCGATGGCGCCCAGAAACAGCGCCAGCATCAGTCCGGTCATCACCCGTTTGGAACCACGTTGACTCGCAGCGGGTCGGGCGGCGGTGGGCCGATCCGGGTCCGATGGATGAAAGCTGGATTGATCGGCGCAGGGTTGTTCGAGGCCGGATTGATCGAGGCCGGAGCGATCGGATGGAGCAGGAGACATGGGGATTCTCGTGACGAGCGCCATCCATGCGCGCCGCCCTGAGCTCGGGCGGCGCGCGGGACTGTCGCAATCGATGGGGCCTGCTACGCGGTGTTGCGAGCGAACGGACTAAAGCTTGACCAGCACCTTGCCGCGGTTGCCGGCGCCGCCGACGAACAGGCTCTGGTAGGCCTGCGGGATTTCATCGAAGCCTTGACGGATGGTGTGGGCGCAGCTGAGCTCCTGGCGCCGGATCATGCCGCCCAGATCCTCGTGCAAGGCTTGCCAGTTGGGTTCGGTGAACCACTCCAAAGAGAAAATGCCGCGGATCGTGGCGCGTGGAAACATGATGTACGGCAACAGGCGCGGCCCGGAGTAGTCCTGTTCGACCTGGCTCGCCCACTGCCAGCACACCGCGACCTGGCTGTCGACGTTGAGCATGGAAAACACCACGTCGGTGACCATGCCGCCGATGCTGTCGAAGTACTTGTCCACGCCGCCCGGCGCGGCCTGTTGCAGTGCTTCGCGCATCTTGTCGGGGGTATCGTTGAGCTTGTAATCGACGATCGCGTCGAAGCCCAGGCCGCTGAGGTACTCGGCTTTTTCCGTCGAACCGGCGGTGCCGACCACGCGCGCGCCGGCGCGCTTGGCCATCTGTCCGACCAGGCTGCCGATCATGCCCGAGGCGCCGCTGATGACGATGGTATCGCCGGGCTTGACCTGCATGAACTTGGTCAAGGTGCCCCACGCGGTCATGCCAGGGCCGCCCATGACGCCGAGCGCCGTCGACAGCGGCAAGGTCTCGTCGTAGTTCGACGGATCGAGTCTGCGATAGGCAGGGAACACCATCGGGAAGGTACCGGTCTGCCACAGCGCCGGCTTGCCGTCGCTGACCAAATGCGTACGCCAACCGCCGAATCCTTGCACCAGATCGCCGACTTTGAACGGCGCCTTGGCATCGGCCTCGACCACTTCCATGATCGAATCGGCGCCCATGTGATTTCCGATCGGCGTGTCCAGGCAGATGCCCTGCAGATACGGGTCGACCGATACGTACAAGGTCTTGAGCAGCATCTGCCCTTCGCCGAGTCGGACATCGAGATCCTCGACGATCTTTTCGTAAATGCGGCCGGCATCCGGAACGCCCTCGACATGCTCGCGCACTACCCATTTTTCGATCTTCATGTGCTGGCGGTCCTGGTGGTGATGAGTTGCGGGTATCCGGCGGCGGGCGCGTAGGCCGGGCGCGACGGACCCACGGGATGGATGTAATGGGTCGGCGGCGGCGCGGTTTCGTCGATGCTCGCGTCGAAGTTCTTGCCGTCGTCCTTGCACACGAAGTGCATGACGTGGCGGCCCGCGGCGGCGGCGCGGATCAATCCGCCGGTGGTGGCCCACACGCCGGAGATGTAGAAGTTGGACAGGCCGGGCAGGGTCGGGCCGTTCTTCTTGATCTCCTCCTCCATGGTCTCGCCGCTTTCCACGAACGGCTGCCAGCCGAGCACGGTGCCGTCGTAGTTGCCGGTGTAGCGCACCTGGGTGAGCGGGCTGGAGACGTCGCGCACGGTGATCGCATCCTTCAAACCCGGATAGCGCTTTTCCAGCAGGCGAATCATGGCGTTGCTGACCTTGCGCTTGGCCGCGTGGTACTCGTGGCCGCGCCGCACCGGTAAGGTGTGCAGTTGCTCGCCCTTGCGCACCCGGCTGACCTGTTCGGGACCTTCGTTGAGCGCGCGCCACGGCGCGATGTCGCAGAAGTAGGTGGCGTAGACGATGCTGTGATCCTTCGGCGCCAACTCGGGATAGTGCTGGCTGCGGAACTGCACGTTGATGCTGGGATGGCGGATGCCGAGCATCTCGGCGGCTTCTTCTTCCTCCAGCAGATAGGTCGCGCACGGCTCACCTTCCGGGAACGGCTTGTTGAGGCCGAGGAAGGTGATGAAGTAGCCGGGGAAGACCATCAAGGGCTTTTCGATGGTTTCGGTATAGAGCTTGCGGTAAGTCTCGTTGAGGTATTTTCCCTTGAGGAACTTCATCAAGGTGGTGTGGCCGTCGGCGGCCGAGACGACGATGTCGGAGAAAATCTCGCGGCCGTCGGTCAGGCGCACACCGATCGCGCGGTCGTTCTCGACCAGGATTTCGTCGACCTTGGTGTTGTATTGCACTTCGCCGCCCAGGCGCTTGTAGCGCGCCTCGATCGACTTGGCCAGGCCCAGCGAGCCGCCCTCAGGCACGCCCGCGGACAGGTTGGCGTGTGAGGCGAGCTGGAAGTAGAACGGCAGCACCGGGAAGTTCTGATGCTTTTCGTAGAGGATGAAATTGAAGGCTTCGCGCAGGAACGGATCCTTGAACTTGGCAGAGTAGTCGGTCATCAACACGCTGATCGATTTGCGGATCGAGTTGAAGTACGGGACGAACGAGGCCAGCATCTTCCAGCGTTCCCAGCGTCCCATCAGGCCGACCGGCTTGAGGAAGGGATACACCCCCAGCGCCTTGCGGAAGCTGCGCAGGCCCTTGACGAAATCGCGGATCAGCTTGGCGTCTTGCGGCGAGTGTTCGAGCAGGTGCGCTTCCAGGCGATCGGGATCGGAATAGAAGTAGATCGTTCGGCCGTTGGAGGCGCGCACGATGTTGAACACGTCGAAATGACGCATCTGCTTGCCTTGCAGCGCGCCCAGTTCCATCCAGATCTGGTGCATCTCGTTGCCCGGGCCGTTGCCGAGCAGCCAGCTGATGCAGCAGTCGAAGGTGAAATCGCCGCGCTCCCAGGCGGTGCAGCAACCGCCGGGGATTTCGTGCATCTCGACGATCTGGGTCTTGTAACCGTTCATTTGCGCGTAGCAGCCGGTGGACAAGCCGCCCAGCCCCGCGCCGATGATGATCATGCTTTCTCTGTTGCTCATCGTATTCGACATAGTCCTGGCTTCCTTAGGCTCGGTCAGACGGCGGAGACTTGTTCCAACGCCGGCGCCGGCGTCGATGCGGGTTCGGCGCGGCGCGGCGGCGTCGGCCGTTCCGGCGGGGTGTTATCCAATTGCGGGAAGTGGCCGAGCTTTCCTGTGTGCCAGGGTGCGGCAGCACCGCTTTGCGTGGCTTTGAACTCTCGGCCCAGTTCCTTGCAGATGAACTGCATGACGAAGCGTCCCGACGAGGCGGCGCGGATCAGTCCGCCCAGGCTGACCCACTGTCCGGCCATGTAGAAACCGTCCAGCCCCGGCAACTGCATGCGGCCTTTGTTGACCAGCTTGTTGGCCAGGTCTTCGGCATCGCCGAAGGCCTTCCAGGCCAGGATGCTGCCGTTGCTGTTGCCGGTGTAGCGCTTGGTGGTGGCGGGCGAGGCGACGTCGACCAGTTCGATCCGCTCTTCGATCCCCGGATAACGTTTTTGCAGAAACTCGCGCACGAACTGCGCGACCTGTTTCTTTTCTGCCCAGTAGCGTTTGCGGTCTTGGGTGCGCAGCGTGCGCCAGTAGTTGAAATCGCTGAAGTAGGTGCAGTGGATCACCGAACGCCCGGGCGGGGCGAAGCCGTCGGAATAGCGCGAGCGCAACTGCACCACGATGCTGTTCTGCATGGCGCCGGGCAGGCGCGCGCCTTCTTCCTCGCTGAGCATGTAGGTGGTGCTGTGCGAGTCGTCGGGATCGAAATCGCCCTGCAGGCCGACGAAGGCCGAGACCACCGCCGGGAACAGGGTGCCGGGCTTGTTGAGCATTTCGTCGTACAAGGTGTCGATGGTTTCGTTCTTGTACTTGCCTTCGAGCATGCCGTAGATGGTGGTGTGGCCGTCGGCGGCGGAGACCACGAAGTCGGCGTAGTGGCGCGCGCCGCCCTTGAGCTCGACGCCGACCGCGCGGCCATCCTCGACCAGGATGCGATCGACCCGGGCGCGGTAGGTCATGATGCCGCCGAGTGCGTTGTAGCGTTCCTCGATCGAACGCGACAGGCCCAACGAACCGCCCTGCGGGAAGCCTGCGTTGTTGTTGTAGGCGCAGGCCATGTTGTAGAGGTAGGGCAGCAGCGGGAAGCCCTCGGGATCCTGATAGAAGATGTTGCGGAACGCGCGCCGTAGCAGCGGATCGGTGAACTTGTCGGCGAATGCGTGCATCGGCGTAGCCGCGTTGCGCCAGAACAGGCGGAACACCGGCAGGATTTCCAGGATCGTCTTGAGTTTCTCGCCCACGCTCTTGAGCGGATCGGGCTTGAGAAACGGGTACATCTCGATCTTGATGAAACGGCGCAGGTCGGCGCAGAACGAGCGGATCAAGGCGTGATCGGCCGGCGAGATCTCCAGCAGATGGCGTTCGAGCCGGTCGGGATCGTTGTAGAAGATCACCGAGCGGCCGCTTTCGTCGACGACTTTGTTGAACATGTCGAAATCGCGCACGGTCTTGCCGTCGAGCGCGCCGAGTTCGCGCCAGATCTGGTTGGCGTCGTTGCCCGCGCCGGTGCCGATCAGCCATTCGATGCAGTAGTCGAAGATGTAGCCCTGGCGCGACCAGGCGGTGCAACAGCCGCCGGGAAGCACGTGGGTTTCGAAGATGCGCGTGTCCATGCCGTTCATCTGGCCGTAGACGCCCGCGGCCATGCCGCTGACGCCGCCGCCGATGACGATGACCCGCGGCCGGCCGTTCGCGCGCGGCGTGCGGTCGCTCCAGTCCGGCCCGGTGTCACGTGCCATGGGCGTCGTCTCCCGGTGGGGCGCAGCGGTGAACGTCGGCGAAGGTTTGGATCATGAGTGCGGCCTCCTCGCGGCTCAGACAGCCGGTGCCGGCGCGAGCGCGGACAGCGGCGGGGTTTCGACCAGGCGCAACGGCCGCGCCGGACGCTCGAGCGGCGGATCCTTGTCCAGTTGCGGCAGATGGCCGAGCTTGTCGCGATGCCAAGGTTCGCGATTGGCGCTTTCCCAGGCCTTGAACGGCACGCCGAGTTCCTCGCACAGGTACAACGCGGCGAAGCGCCCGCTGGAAGCGGCCTTGATCAGGCTGCCGCCGTTGATCCAATGCCCGGCCATCGAGAAACCACGCAGGCCTTGCAGGCGCATGCGGTCCTTCTTGACCAGTTCGGCGAGCAGATCGTCGGCATCGGGCGATTTCCACGCCAGGATCGCGCCCTTGTGGTTGCCGGTATAGCGCTCGGTGGTGGCCGGCGTGCCGACGTCGACCAGCTCGATGCGCTCGCCGATGCCGGGGTATTTCTTCTCCAGAAACTCGCGCACGAACTGCGCGACCTCGCGCTTCTTGGCCCAGTACTGTTTGCGGTCGCTGCTGCGCAGGGTCTTCCAATAGTCGAAGTCGCTGAAGTAGGTGCAATGGATCACCGACTTTCCCGGGGGCGCGAACCCGTCGGAATAACGCGAACGCAGTTGCACCACCACACTGCCCTGGTCGCCGCCGGGCAGTTTGGCCGCGTCCTCGGCGCTGAGCAGATAAGTCGTGCTGTGCGATTCGTTCGCCGGGACGTCGCCTTCGAAGCCCACGAACGCCGAGACCACGCCGGGATAACGCTCGCCCGGTCGATGCAGGACATCGTTGAACAGCTTGTCCAGGCGCGGATTGCTGTACTTGCCGTCGAGCAGTTGCTTGAGGGTGAACACGCCGTCGCAGGCGGCGACCACGTGGTCCGCGTAATGGCATTCGCCGTTCTTGAGTTGCACGCCGACTGCGCGGCCGTCCTCGATCAGTACCTTGTCGACGCGGGTGCGGTAAGCGATATGTCCGCCGAGCGCGAGATAACGTTCCTCGACCGAACGAGACAAACCCAACGAGCCGCCCTGAGGAAATCCGACGTTGTCGTTATGCGCCTCGGCGAGGTTGTACAGGTACGGCAATACCGCGAAGTTCTGCGGATCCTGGAAGAACATATTGCGGAAGCCGCGACGCAGCAGCGGGTCGGCGAAGCGGTCCGCGTACGGCCCCATCTGCGCCGCGCCGGTGCGCCAGAACAGCCGGAACGCCGGCAGCACCTGGCGCAGGGTGGCGAGTTTTTCGCGCCAGTTCTCCAGCGGCGGCGGCTTGAGGAACGGATGCAGGGCCAGCTTGGTGAAACGGCGCAGATCGTCGCAGAAGGCCTTGATCAGCGGCGCGTCGGCAGGCGAGACCTCGGTGAGGTGTTGTTGCAGACGGTCGGGGTCGTTGTAGAAGCGCACCTCGCGGCCGTGTTCGTCCACCACTTTGTTGAACAACTCGAAGTTCTTGACGGTCTTGCCGTCGAGCGCGCCGAGTTCGCGCCAGACCTGATTGGCGTTGTTGCCCGCGGCGGTGCCGTTGAGCCACTCGATGCAGTAATCGAAGATGTAGCCCTTGCGCGACCACGCGGTGCAGCAACCGCCGGGCAGCACGTGTTTTTCGAAGATGCGCGTTTCCAGCCCGCTCATCTGCCCATAGATGGCGGTGGCCATGCCGGCCATGCCTGCGCCGATGATGATGACCCGGGGCCTGGCGCCTGGAGCGCGCGTTCGCGCGCTCCAGTCCGGACCCGAGCGGGTCTGCGCCCCCGCCGGCGCGGGGGCGTCGGCTTCGGTGCCGGCATCAGGCGACATGGGCCTGCTCTCCGACCAGGATGTCGCGCGCCAAGGCGGCGTTGAGCGCGATGTAGCTGTGATCGAGCATGTCGGCGTGCTTGCCGAAGCCCTTGTACACCTGGCTGCGGGTGGTCGAGCTGCCATGCCAGGTGCCGCGCTGGCCGGTGCCGTAGAACACCAGCTTGTCCTCGTCGGAAATCACGCTGACCGGCGCGGCGATGGTGCCCAGGTTCGGGGTGCGGCTGCAGAAACGGATGTAGTCCTTGGCCTGTTCCAAGGTGTCCTGGGCCAGCACGTCCGAACCGGTGTGCTTGCGCAGATGCTCGGTGAGTTCGCGTTCGAAGGCTTCGAAATGCTCGTTGCCCAGTTCGAAGGATTCCGGAATGCGGTAGGAATCCATGATGACCACGTTGGGCACTTCGCGGCCGCGGCGTTCGAGTTCCTTGGCGACCTCGAAGGCCAGATTGCCGCCCAGCGAATAGCCGAACAAGGTGCAATGGCCGTCGGGGGCGTGGATGGATTCGATCAGGTTGGCGTAGCTGGCCACCTTCTCGTCGCCGAGGATGTAGTTGAACGACACGAACTCGTACTCGGGCATGTGCACGGCGAGCTGGCGGTAGACCAGACCGTGGCCGCCGGCCGGCGGGAAGCAGAAGATGGTCTGCTCGTGGCTCTGGCCCTGGTTGAAGCGCAGATAGGGTTGCGCGCCGGCGACCCGGCCCAAGCTGATCGCTTCGACCGTCTTGGCCATGCCGTGCAAGGTGGTGACCTTGAACAGTTGGCTCACCGCGATGGCGATGTTGAACTCGGTCTGCAGGTTGTAGATCAGTTCGATCAGCTTGATCGAACTGCCGCCGACCTCGAAGAAGTCGTGCTGCAGGCCGACCTGTTCCAGACCCAGCAACTGCTTCCAATGGTCGGCCATGCGCAGTTCGTACAGGGTCACCGGCGCTTCGAACTCGGCCTGGGCGTCGGCGTCGGGCGCCGGCAGCGCGGCCACATCGACCTTGCCGTTGGCCGACAACGGCAGCGCGTCGAGCTGGACGTAGTGGGTCGGGATCATGAAGGTCGGCAGGTACGCGGCCAGGTGCTCGCGCAGCGCGCGCCAGTTCAAGACCTCGCCCGGTTCGGCGGCGACGCAGTAGGCGCACAGCGCGGTTTCGCCGCGCGCGTCTTCGCGCACGCTGAGCACGGTCTGGCCGATCGCCGGCCACGCCGCCAGGTGCGATTCGACCTCGCCGATTTCGACGCGATGGCCGCGCACCTTGACCTGATTGTCGGCGCGTCCGATCAACTGGACTTCGCCGTCGGCGCTCCAGCGCGCCAGATCGCCGCTGCGGTACACGCGCAGGTTTTCGCCGTCGCGGCCCAGCGGCAGGCTCTGGAAGCGCTGCTCGGTTTGTTCGTCGTCGCCGACGTAACCGGCGCTGACGCCGCCGCCGCCGATCCACAACTCGCCCGGCACGCCCGCCGGTACCGGCTGGCGCTGCGCATCGAGGATGTACAGCGCGCTGTTCGGGAACGGACGGCCGATCGGCACCATGCGGCTGGCTTCCAGGTCGGCGGCATCGCCCTCGAAGTAGGTGCTGTCGATGGTGGCTTCGCTGAGACCGTAGGAATTGATCACCCGCGTGTCGGGTCCGGCCAGCGCGCGCAGGCGCCGGTACTCCTCGACCTTCCACACGTCAGAGCCGACGATCAGCAGGCGCATGAAGTCCAGGCGCTCGCCTTCGCGTTCGCAGTAGTCCATGACCCCTCGCACCACCGCCGGCACGAACTCGGCGGCATCGACCTGCTGCTCGCGCATGATCCGGTACAGGCGCTGGGTGTTGAACAGCAGCTCGCGGGTGATCAGCACCAGGGTGCTGCCCGAGCACAGTGCGCGCACCAGATCGCCGGCGAACACGTCGAAAGAGAAGCTCGCCATCTGCAGATGCGCTTGGGTCTCGTCGAGGCGGTACTCGCGTTCCCAGCCGGCGTAGGCCGAGGCCAAGTTTGCGTGGGTAACTCGCACCGCCTTGGGCTTTCCGGTCGAGCCGGAGGTGTAGATGACGTAGGCGGCATCGTCGAGCGCGACTGGGAAATCGACCGGCGAGGCATCGGTGTCGGCATCGGCGATCAGATGCAGATCGTCGGGCGTGAGCACTTCGCCGTTCCAACCAGTCAAACGTTCGCGACGCTCTTCATCGACCACCGCGAACTGCGCGCCGGCGTGGCTGGCCATGTAGGCCAGACGTTCGGCCGGGTAGTCCGGATCCAGCGGCAGGTACGCGCCGCCGGCCTTGAGCACCGCGAGCAGGGTGACGATGAGTTCGGGCGACTTGTCCAGGCACAGTGCGACCACGCTGCCGTCGCCCACGCCGAGTTCGCGCAGCTTGCGCGCCAGACGATTGGAGCGGCGTTCGAGTTCGCCGTAGCTGAGCTGGCGGGTATCGCCGGCTTCGCTCGGCGCCGCCACCGCGATGGTGTCTGGCTTGGCTTTGGCGATCTCGCCGATCAACTGGTGCACCGGGCGCAGGGCTTCGGCGGCTTCGTCCGCGCCGCTCCACTGTTCCAGCACTTGCCGGCGTTCGTCGCTGCCCAGCAACTGCAACTGCGCGATCGAGGCCGCCGCCGGAACCCGGGTCAGCTCATCGAGCAGATGCACATAGTGCCCGGCCAGGCGCTGCACGGTCTGGGCCAGGAACAGGTCGGTGTTGTACTTGAACACGCAGTGGAAGCGCTGGTCGGCTTCGTCCTCGTAAGCCGACAGGGTCAGGTCGAACTGGCCTTCTTCCTCGGGCAGTTCGATGTACTCCAGGCGGTAGCCGTACTTCTCGGTCGCGACCTTGTGCGAGAGCAGGATGAACATCGCCTGGAACACCGCCGAGCGGCTCGGGTCGTGTTGCAGGCCGAGTTTTTCGACCAGCAGCACGAACGGATACTCCTGGTTGTCCAGACCGTTGAGCACGATCTGCTGCACCTGCGCCAGCAGTTCGGCAACGCTGGGCTGGGCGGACAGGTTCACATGCAGCGGCAAGGGATTGACGAAGTAACCGTAGACCTGGGCGAACTCTTCCTGGGTGCGGCCCATCACCGGGCTGCCGACGATCACGTCGTCCTGGCCGGTGTAGCGATGCAGCAGCACGTAGTAGGCGGCCAGCAACACCATGAACACGGTCACGCCGTTCTCGCGCGCCAGGGTGTGGATGCGCGCGCTCAGCTCGGTGTCGAGAGTGAAGAATTCCGAGGCGCCGTTGTGGGTCTGCACGATCGGACGCGGCTTGTCGGTCGGCAAGGCCAGGATCGGCACTTCCTCGGGCAAGTGGCTCTTCCAGTACTCGAGCATTTTGTTGGCTTCGCGCCCGGCCAGGAACTTGCTCTGCCAGTTGTAGAAGTCCAGGTACTTGGAGCGCACCGGCGCCAGTTCGACCTTCTCGCCGCGGCGCAGGCCCTCATAGATGGCCAACAATTCCTCGATGAAGGTGAAAGTGGAGATCGCATCGGAAATGATGTGGTGGACCGCCTTCATGATCACCCAGCGATCATTGCTTCGCTTGAACAAGCGGAAACGCACCAGCGGATCGTGTTCCAGGTCGTAGGGCTTGCGGTACTCGCGGATGATCTGCTGATAGATCTCGTCCCAGCTCTTGTCCTGGGAATCGAACAGGGCCAGGTCGTACTTGGCCTGCGCCGAGATCTTCTGCACTGCGTGGCCTTCATCGAGCATGTAGTTGGCGCGCAGGAGCGGGTGGCGCGCGATCAATGCGCGCACTGCTTCGAACATCAGCTCCGGTTCCAGTTCGGTGCGCACCTCGACCGCGCCGCCGATGTTGTAGGCGAAACCGTCCGGATTGAGCTGCTTGAGGAACCACAGCGCGTTCTGGTTCTGGGTCAGTGGGTAGCGGGTTTCATCGGTGTGGGCGATGAACTGCGAGCTGCCGTCGTCCTCGTCGCCGGCGGCGACAAGTTCGATCAGCGCGGCGTGCAGTTGCTCGCCCAGCGCGCCGATCGTGGAGCTGCTGAGCAGGGTCACCACCGGCAGCGCGACCTTGAGCTCGGTGTGGATGCGCGCGCGCAGTTCCATCGCCAGCAGCGAATCCAGGCCCAGCGCGTTGAGGCTGGCGCCGGTGTCGATCTGCTCGTGCTTGATCCGCATGACCTGTGCGATCAAACCGTGGAAGCGCTCATTGAGCAGCGCCCAGCGGCCTTCGGTGTCGGCGTCGCGGAACGCATCGACGAAGCTGCCGTGTTCGTTGCTGGTATGGCCCGAGCCGTGCTTGGCCAGTTCGGTCACCAGCGGCGGCGGCGAGGTGTACCAGGCCAGGAAGATGGGCCAGTCGACCACGGTGGCGACCAGCAACTGGGCGCGGTCCTGGCCGATCACGCGTTCGAGCACGTCCATGCCCGCGTCGGGCGACAGCGAACTCATGCCGCGGCTGTTGCGGTAATGATCGATCAGGCCGAGTTCTTCGATCATGCCGGTCGCCCACGGGCCCCAGTCCAGCGCGAGCGCGGGCAGGCCCTGGGCGCGGCGGTGATGGGCCAACGCATCGAGGAAAGCATTGCCGGCGGCGTAGTTGCTCTGGCCGGCGGTGGTCACCAAGGACGCGATCGAGGCGAACAGCACGAAGTGTTCGAGCGGCTGATCGGCCAGGTACTTGTGCAGCAGCCAGCCGCCGACCACCTTGGGCTCGTAGACCGGATCGAAGCTGTCGCGTTCCATTTCCGCCAGCAAGGTGTCGCGCACCTGGCCAGCCAAGTGGAAGGCGCCGCGGATCGGCGGCAGATCGCGCTGGCGGTAATCGGCCAGCCAGCCGCGCAGCGCGCCTTCGTCGGTGATGTCGAGCTGGGCCAGGATCGGCTCGGCGCCGAGGCGTTCGAGCTCCTTGAGGAAACGCACGTTGCGCCCGACCGTGGTGTCGGCATCGGTGTCGCGCCATTGCGCGCGCGGCGGCAGTTTGCTGCGGCCGACCAGGATCAGCTTGCGCGCGCCGCGCTTGACCAGGGTGCGGCACAGCAGACGGCCGAGCGCGCCGAATGCGCCGGTGACGAGGTAAGCGCCGTCGGCGCGCAGGCGCAGCGGCAGCGGCTTGGTCAGTTCCGCCGCGGGCAGCAGGCGATGGGTGTAGCGCTTGCCGCCGCGCAGGGCGATTTCGTCTTCGTCGGACAACAGCACTTCGCGACGCAGTTGCGACGCCTCGGCCACGCGCACGGCGGGGTCGTGGTCGGCGATCAGCGGCAGATCGATCAGCTTGCCGCGCTGCGCGACCAGTTCCTGATACCACAGCACTCGGCCGATGCCCCAGGCCGGCGCGCCGAGCGGTTCGACGGCTTCCAGGCGCGTCACCGCCTGGGTGCCGCGGGTGACGATGTGCAGGCGTCCGTGCGGATGGGCTGAGGTCAGCGCCTGGCTCAGTGCGATCAGCGAGTAGGCGCCGCGGCTGTTGCCGCTTTGCAGGCCGCGAGCGTCGGTTTCATCCAGCGTGGGCTGATCGAGATTCCACAGGTGCACGATGTGGCCGAAGCGGCCGACGCCGCTCTTGTCCAGATCGGCGAACAGGCGCTGCAGATCCTTGAGCGCGCCCGGTGTCACCGAGGATTCGCGCAGATCCTTCTCCAGCTTGTAACGCTTGCCGGGCCGCACCAGATGCACGCGCTCGCCGCGGTCGGCGGCCAGCGCGGCCAACTCGTCGCCCACGCCGCTCTCGTCGGCGAAGATCAGCCAGCCGTCGCTTTCGCCGGCGTCTTCGGTGGTCGGCTGATCGGCCAGTTCGATCCACTGGCTTTCGGCCAGCCAGTTGTCGATCGTGCTCAGGCTCACCTTGGCCGAGGCGTTCTCGACGTTGGCGGCGCGGAAGCCGGTGACGCGGCCGAGCGGGGCGCCGTGTTCGTCGTAAACGTAAATATCGCCGATCAGTTCGTCGCCACCGTCGAAGGTGATCCGCGCGTGCACCCACAAGGCGCGATCGCCGATCGCATCGGTGCGCACTTCCTGGATCGACAAGGGCAGGCGGATGCCGGTATCGCCGGCGCCGCCGCTCTGGCGTTGCAGGATCTGCGGGGTCAGCAAGGCCTGGAAGCAGGCGTCGAGCATGGCCGGGTGGAAGTGATGATCGGCCGCGCCGCCCTGCAGTTGTTCGGTCGGCGCGATACGCGCCAAGGCTTCGCCCTGGCCGACCCACACCTCTTCGATGCCCTGGAACGCCGGGCCGTAGTGATAGCCCATCGCGGCCAGCGCGTCGTAGCAGGCCGAACGCGCCAGATACAGCGGACTGCGTTCGCGCACCGCGCGCACGTCCAAGGGCGCGCCGTCGCGCCGGCCCTGACTCGCGCGGATGCTGCCGCTGGCATGCAGAGTGCGGTCTTGGCCGTCGGCACCGAGGGTGGAAACGTTGAAGGTGGCGCCGTCGGAGGAGAACGACAGCTGCGCGCTGATGGCCTCGCTGTCGGGCAGGAACAAGGCCTTGCGCAGCTCGATGTCGGCGATCGCCGCCGAGGCGCCGCCGGTCATCGCCCGCACCGCCTGCGCGGCCATTTCGATGTAGCCAGCAGCCGGGAACAACACGTTGCCCTGGATGCGGTGGTCCTGCAGATACGGCAGATGCTCGGCATCCAGCCGCGCTTCCCAGGTCGGCTCGGCATTGGCCATGCGCCGGCCCAGCAGCGGATGATCGAGCTGGCCCAGGCGGATCTGTTCGACCGCGCGCGGCTCCACCCAGTAGCGATCGCGCTTGAACGGATAGCGCGGCAGGGTGATCTGGCGGCCGCGCGGATGCAGCGCCTGCCAGTCGATCGCCACGCCCAGGTTGTGCAGGCTCGCCAGCGAGGCGGCGAAGCGCGCGGCCTCGTCTTCCTGGCGGCGGATCGAGGGAACGCTCTTGGCGCTGAGGCCGCGCGCGGTGAAGCATTCGTTGATCGAATGGCCCAGCACCGGATGCGGGCCGATCTCCAGGAACAACTCGTAGCCGTCGTCGGCCATCGCGTCGATCGCAGCGCGGAAGCCGACGCTGTTGCGCACGTTCTCCCACCAATAGTTCGCGTCGAGCTCATGGCCCTGGGCGATGCCGGGCTTGGCGGTCATGTACAACGGCAACTGCGCGCTATGCGGCGCCAGGCCGTCCAGGCACTGCAGCAGTTCGTCCTTGATCAGGTCCATCTTGGCGCTGTGGTAGGGCACGCGCACGGTCAGGAACTTGGCGAACAGTTGTTCGGCCTGCAATTGCGTGGCCAGTTCGGCCAGCGCGTCGTGATCGCCGGCCAAGGTAATGGCGGTAGGACTGTTCATCGCCGCCACCGACACACGATCGCCGTAGGGCTTCACGCGTTTGAGCGCTTCGGCTTCGGACAGGCTCACCGCGAGCATGGTGCCGGTGTCGACCAGCGTCTGCTGCAGACGGCTGCGATGCACCACCACTTTCACCGCCTGTTCCAGCGTGTACACGCCAGCGGCGTAGAACGCGGCGACCTCGCCGGTGCTGTGGCCGACGATCGCATCGGGCACGACGCCCTTGGCGCGCCACATCGCCGCCAAGGCGATCTGCACGGCGAAGTTGGCCGGCTGCGCCAGCCAGGTGTCGCTCATCTTCGAATCGGCTTCGGCGGCGTTCATCTCCTCGATCAGCGACCAGTCCACATGCTTGGACAACTCGCGATCACACTGCTCGATCACCTCGCGGTAGACCGGATCGTGCTCGAACAACTGCCGGCCCATCGCCCACCATTGCGGGCCCATGCCGGTGAACACCCAGGCGAGCTTGGGCGCGGCGGCGCCGCGGCGTTCGTCGGCGAGGATGTGCGGATGCGCCTGGCCGTCGTCGAATGCGGCCAGGCGTTCGTCCAAGGCTTCGCGGCTGTCGTAGACGACGGACAGGCGCGCTTCCAGATGCTGGCGGCGATGGGCGAGGGTGTAGCCCAGATCGTCCAGCGAGATCGCCTGGTCGCCCGTGCGCGCCAGTTCCTTGCGGATGCCGGCGACCAGTTCGGGGAACGCCGCCGCATCGCGCGCGGTCAGCGGCAGGATGTTGTAGCCGCCGCTCACGCCGGCCGCGCGCGCGGTATCGCCGGATGCGGCGAGGTCGGCCGCGTCGCGCACCGGCGCTTCTTCCAACAGTACATGCGCATTGGTGCCGCCGAAGCCAAACGAATTCACGCCGGCGCGCGCCGGGCCTTCATGTTCGGGCCACGCGGTGACTTCGGTGGGGATCTGGTACGGCATCGACGCCAGGTCGATCTGCGGATTGACGGTCTTGAGATTGATGTGCGGCGGAATGGTCTTGTGCTTGAGCGCCAGCGCGGTCTTGATCAAGCCGGCCACGCCCGCGGCGGCCTCGGTATGGCCGATATTCGTCTTGACCGAGCCCACGTAGCACTTGTCGCCGGGTTTGCGCCCGATCGCCAGCGCGCGGCCCAGCGCCTTGGCTTCGATCGGATCGCCGACCGGGGTCGAGGTGCCGTGCGCTTCCATGTACTGCAGGCTGCCCGGTTCGATCCCGGCCTCTGCGCACACGCGCTTGATCAGCGCGACCTGCGCATCGGGATTGGGCACGGTGATGCCGTTGCTGTGGCCGTCCTGGTTGACGCCGGTGCCGACGATCACCGCATAGATCGGATCGCCGTCGCGCAGCGCATCGTCCAGGCGCTTGAGCGCGACGATGCCCACGCCCTCGGCGCGCACGTAACCGTTGGCGGCCGCATCGAAGGTGCGCGACTTGCCTTCCGGCGACAAGAACCCGCCCTTGGTCTCGGCGATGGTGTACTGCGGGGTCATGTGCAGCAGGGTGCCGCCGGCCAACGCCAGGCTGGTTTCGCCCCGGCGCAGGCTGTGGCAGGCCAGATGCACGGCGACCAGCGAGGAGCTGCAGGCGGTGTCGATCGACAGGCTGGGGCCGCGGAAATCGAAGCAGTACGAGATGCGGTTGGACGCCATCGTCATCATCGTGCCGGTGGCGGTGTGTGCGGCCAGCGTGTCGAAGCTCAGATCGGCGAACTGCACGATCTTGTAGTCCAGGGTGAACGCACCGACGAACACGCCGATCTCCTGGCCGGCCAGGCTGGCGGGCTTGAGACCGCCGTCTTCGAGCGCCTCCCACGACACTTCCAGCAGCTTGCGCTGCTGCGGATCCATGTAGTCGGCTTCGCGCGGGCTGATGCCGAAGAAGGCCGGATCGAATTCGTCGAACCCGTCGATGTAACCGCCGCGACCTCCGACCAGACGGCCGGGCTTGCTCTTGTCGCTGCTGCCCAGGGTCTTGACGTCGTAGCGGTTGAGCGGCGTATCGGTGAGGCAGTCCTTGCCCTCGATCAGGTTCTGCCAGAACCCGCGGTGATCGCTGGCGCCGCCGGGCAGGCGGCAACCGATGCCGACGATGGCGATGCGGTCGCAGGCCGCGGTCGGCACTGCGTTCGCGGCGGCATCGGCCGAGGCGGCGTGCAGCGCGGCGTCATTGCTCGGAGCCTCGCTGGAGGTAGTCTTCTTGCTGGAGTCCGTCATGATCGAGTCCTTGTTATTACGTGGCCGGCGTAAAGGGTGGGGTGCGTGCGGAAGTCGGATCGGTTCACGGCTGCGCGCGCGGCGGTTTGCGCCGCGGCCGCAAGGGGTGGATGAGGGTCGAGAAGATCGCGCCGTTGCGCGGGAACGAGCCCGGATCGAACAAGCCGATCGCGCGCGGGCGCCGGTTCGGATGCCAGGTGTAGCTGCCGAACAAGCGGTCCCAGATCGACAGGTCCGAGCCGAAATGCCCGGCCTCGGCCTTGTCGCTGCTGTGGTGCATGCGGTGCAGTTCGGGACTGGCCAGCACGTGGTTGAGCCAACCCAGCCGCACGTCGATGTTGGCGTGGACGAAATAGCCCTGGGCGATGATGAAGATGCCGACCGCGAACACCGCGTGCTCGGAAAAGCCGATCGCAGCCAACGACACCTGCACGAAGAACTGCGCCAGGACGATGTCCAGCATGTGGTTGACGCCGTTGTTGCCGACGTTGACCTTGTCGGGCACGTGGTGCACGCCGTGCAGTCGCCACAGCAGCGGGATGTCGTGGCCGGCGCGGTGCACCGCGTAGCTGGCCAGCGAACTGAGCAGCAAGGCCAGCGGGATCTGCGCCCACAACGGCAACACCGGATGCAGCGGCGCGATCCGCCCGACCACCGCCATCACCGGGATCTGGGCCAGCGCGCCGCCGATCATGGTCAGCAGGAAGTACACGCCGTACAGGCCCCATTCGCGCCGCGAGGGCAGCCACGCGCGCTCGTAGGGGATCAGCCGCTCGAGCGCGGCCAGATAACCGATGGTGATCACCAGGAAACCCATGCTGGCGGTTCCAAGATTCCACCCGCGCGCGAATGCGCTTATTACGTAGATAACAACCGCCGCCAATAATATCGGGTGAGCGAGATAACGAAGAAAATCGAACTTGTTTATCCGGGTCGGCGTGACCGTGGTGCGGTTTTCATCATTCCGCAATGCCGGGGGCAGTGGGGAGGGGGCGATAACGGCGCCCGCGTCACACTCGGAACGCGAACCTTCCGGCAGCCCGGAACGGGAATCCGATAATTCGTTCATCGGTGCGCTCCATTATCAGATTCAATCCGCGAAGCGGGTTTCGGCGCGATACTGCGACGGGCGCCGCCGAAGCCATTTCGAGCCGTAAGCGCTATGGCATAAGGCTTTGATTTCATTGGCGCGCAGCAAGCCAGCGAATCGTCCATGCGACCCTCGCGGTAACTTCATCGGGCGGCCGGGTTAATACGTTTCCGTATTGTTTCAGCCGAATGTGGGCGCTTGCCCGCGCCAAGGGTTATTCAGGGCGCCATATTCAAGGCAAGCTCAAGTCGCAGTCAAAGAAGCAGGCCCGAATATCCAGTGACGCGGATCATTCTTTTGAATATCCGTCCACCGGGACGAAAGATAATGTGCTGGTATTGAGTCCGCCATTCGTCCGCGAGCCGCGGCGCGCGCCATCCGCGATGGCAGCCATTAATGACAATCGTGCGTCCGCCGGGTGACCGAATACCCGCGCGGGCGTCGCTCACGGAATATGCCCATAACAAGGAGTCACGACGATGCAGTTGGCGACCGAACGCGTCATCGACGTCAAACACTGGAACGACAGCCTTTTCAGCTTCCGCACCACCCGCGATCCGGGCTTCCGCTTCGACAGCGGGCACTTCGTGATGGTCGGGTTGGAGATCGACGGCAGGCCGCTGATGCGCGCCTACTCGATCGCCAGCGCTCACTACGAAGAGCATCTGGAGTTCTTCAGCATCAAGGTGCCCGACGGCCCGCTGACCTCGCGCCTGCGTCACATCGCCAGCGGCGACGAGGTCTTGGTCAGCCGTCGGCCCACCGGCACGCTGGTGCTCAACGACCTCAATCCGGGCAAGCGGCTGTACCTGCTCGGCACCGGCACCGGCCTGGCGCCGTTCCTGAGCATCATCCGCGACCCGCTCACCTACGAGCGCTTCGAGACGGTGGTGCTGGCGCACGGCGTGCGCAAGATCAGCGATCTGGCCTATGCCGAGTTCCTCGAGCGCGAACTGCCCGAACACGAGTTCCTCGGCGATCTGGTGCGCGAGCGCTTGATCTACTACCCCAGCGTTACCCGCGAAGCGTTCCGTAATCAGGGCCGCATCACCGACGCGATCGCCGACGGACTGATGGCGCAGACCCTGGGCCTGCCGCCGCTGAACCCGATCGAAGACCGGGTGATGCTGTGCGGCAGTCCGCAGATGCTCGAAGACACCGCGGCCTTGCTCGAAGGCCGCGGCTTCAAGCCCTCGCCGCGCACGCGCGAGCCGGGCGACTACGTCATCGAGCGCGCTTTCGTGGAGAAGTGAACCCGCGGCGGGCAGGGCGACCGCATCGCGATCCGCGCCACCGCATGGCGGTGCGCGCGGCTTCGTCGCGATCGCGCCCGCCCGGCCTCTTTGCGCCATCACCATCGCGCGCGGCGTGGACCGCCGCGCGCATTCGAGGAATACCCGCATGAGCAGCACCCCCACCATCTCGGTGACGCTGATCGGCGCGCCGACCGATATCGGCGCCGGCGCGCGCGGCGCGCGTCTGGGCCCGGAAGCCCTGCGCATCGCCGGCCTGCGCGAAGCCCTGCATCAACTCGGCCTGGACGTGGCCGATCGCGGCAATCTCGACGGCCCGCCCAATCCCTGGACCGAACCGGTCGACGGCTACCGGCATCTGGACGAAGTGGTGGCCTGGAACCAGAGCGTGATGGATGCGGTCGGCGCCGAACTGCGCGGCGGCCGCATGCCGATCCTGCTCGGCGGCGATCACTGCCTGGGCCTGGGATCGATCACCGCGGTCGCCAAACATTGCCGCGAGCAAGGCAAGAAACTGCGCGTGCTGTGGTTGGACGCGCACGCCGACTTCAACACCCACGACATCACTCCGACCGGCAACATGCACGGCATGCCGGTGGCCTGCCTGATCGGACTGGGGCCGCGCGAGCTGACCCACCTGGGCGGCGAGGCGCCGGCGATGCAAGTCGATGAGATGCGCCAGATCGGCACGCGTTCGGTCGATGCCGGCGAGAAGCAACTGATCAAGCGCCATGGTCTGCCGGTGTACGACATGCGCAAGATCGGCGACATCGGCATCAAGAAGGTGATGGAGCACGCGCTCGAGGGCGTCGACGAGAACACCCACATCCATGTCAGCTTCGACGTCGACTTCCTCGATCCGAGCATCGCGCCCGGCGTCGGCACCGTGGTCGCGGGCGGGCCGAACTATCGCGAAGCGCAGTTGGCGATGGAGATGATCGCCGAGAGCGGATGCATGGGGTCGCTCGACATCGTCGAACTCAACCCGATCCTCGACCGCGACAATCACACCGCGCTGGTGGCGATCGATCTGGTCGAAAGCCTGTTCGGCAAGTCGACTTTGGCGCGCGGGTAAGCCGGCGGCATCGTCGGCGCTGAGGCAGCGGCTCGCATCGTGCGGGCCGCTGCCGCGTGCGTGTTGTATTTGGAGTTCGAGGATTCCGTCGTGGCTTTCAATCGCCGATAGTCCCGATTGTCGTATCCCTTCGGGTGTTGCACCGCTTCGACCGTCGGGGCTGAAGCCCCTCCCACAAAAGACTTCGCGGCCTCGCACCAATCTTGGCGCCACAATATTCCTCCACGGGGTCGATCGCAGAGCCGCACGTCTTTTGTGGGAGGGGCTTCAGCCCCGACGCGATCCGATCGCCGCGTTCCGCCCTGGAGCGCAGCGCTTCGAGGGCCAGGACTGAAGTCCTTCCCAAGTTATGTAGCTCTTCGATCGAGCCCGCAAAGAGATCGTGTAACGCCACGATCAATGCGAAGCCACGAAGTCTTTTGTGGAGGGGCTTCAGCCCCGACGCGATCCGATCGCCGCGTTTCGCCCTGCGGACGCACCGCTTCGACAGCCGCGACCGAAATCCCTCCCACAAGAACTCCGCGATCCGCTCATGTGCCGCATAACCCACGAAAACCCGAACGTTCGTTCCTTTATTCGCGCGGCCGCGCGGCGCGATTAGTTGCCGACACAACGGTGTTGCGACGCCGCATGACCTGTGCCGTGGTCATGCTAATTTCCGGACGCGCATTCGTTACCCGCGACACAGAAAGGCCGCAGTCGCCCGCCGACTGCGTTTACGACGTGGGTGCCTCGCGCGGCGTGCGCCGGTCCGGGAACCGGCGCGCAGCAGGACGCACCATCGTCATCACATCGCAGACATCGAAGTCCGAACGTTTTCGACGAAACGTTTTTCAATTGGGGGAATACCAGATGATCGCTCGCTCGCCGGGTCGCAAGTCCCTGTCCTTGGCTGTCGCGTTCGGCTTGGCCGCGCTCGCCGCAAACGCGCAAGCGCAACAAGCCGCGGCGCCGGCGCAGGAAGAGGAGGCCAAGACTCTGGCCGGCCTCACCGTCACCGCGCAAAAACGCGAGGAGGCGATGCAGGACGTGCCGATCTCGATCACCGCCTTGCCCGAACAACTGCTGCAAGACACCGGCGTACGCGACGTCAAGGACCTGCAGGTGCTGGTGCCGGGCCTGACGGTGAGCAGTACCCAGAGCGAAGTGCAGACGGTGGCGCGCATCCGCGGCATCGGCACGGTCGGCGACAACGCCGGCCTGGAATCGTCGGTCGGCGTGGTCATCGACGGCGTGTACCGGCCGCGCAACGGCGTAGGCTTCGGCGATCTGGGCGAGATCGAGCGCATCGAAGTGCTCAAGGGCCCGCAAGGCACGGTGTTCGGCAAGAACACCTCGGCCGGCGTGATCAACGTGATCACCCGCCGCCCGAGCTACGACACCACAGTGGAAGGCGAGCTCACCATCGGCAACTACGGCGCGGTCGGCGCGGCCGGTTCGTTCAACACCACCATCGGCGAGAATGCGGCGTTCCGCGTCTACGGCTCCAAGCGCAAGCGCGACGGCTTCACCGACGTGGAGGTCGGCCGTGGCCCGCGCGCCGAGCGCGAGGACGGCGATCAGAACTTCCATACCCTGCGCGGTCAGTTGCTGCTGGAACCGACCGAAAACCTCGACATCAACTTCATCGCCGACTACACCAGTCGCGAGGAAAACTGCTGCGTCGGCCTGACCACGGTGCGCGGGCCGACCTCGGCGATCATCAACGGTCTGGTCGGCGGCATCGGCGTGGCGCCGGTGGCCGATCCGTTCGCGCGCCGCGCCTGGAGCAACCGGCCGACCACCCAGGACATCAAGGACAAGGGCCTGTCGGCCGAGGTCAACTGGATCACCCCGTGGTTCGGCGGCGCCACCCTGACTTCGATCACCGCCTCGCGCGATTGGCAGGCGATCAACGGCCTGGACTTCGATTTCACCAGCGCCGACATGATCTATCGCGACGCCGATCCGAACGAATCGTTCACCGGCTTCAAGCAGTTCAGCCAGGAATTCCGCCTGACCGGATCGACCGACAAGATCGACTGGATGGTCGGCTTGTTCTACGCCGACGAGGATCTCAAGCGCAACGATTCCTACAGCCTCGGCGCGCATTACGAGCCGTATCTGTCGACCGCGGTGTTGAGCCAGATCGCCGCGCGCTTCCCGCCCGGCACCGTCAACATGGCCAATGCTGCGACCTTCCTGTCGCAGGCCTCGGGCCAGCCGTTCGGCAGCAATTTCGCCGGGCTCGGCGCGCTGGACCGCTATCAGCAGAACAGCAAGAGCGTGGCCTTGTTCACCAACAACACCTGGCACGCGACCGACCAGCTCGATCTGACCTTGGGCCTGCGCTACACCAAGGAGAACAAGGAACTCGACTCGGTCTACAGCAACCCCAACGGCGGCCTGGGCTGCGGCGCGGCGCTGGCCAATCCGACCCGGGTCGGCGCGGCCTTGGCCGCGCGCGGCGTGCCGGCGGCGGCGCGTGCGGCGCTGGTGCAGCAGGTGGTCGGCTTCATGTGCCTGCCTTGGGCCAACACCCTGCATAACGGCCGGGTGACCAATCAGGAGCGCGACGAGAAGGAATGGTCGGGCACGCTCAAGGCCGCGTACCGCTGGAACGAGCATGTCATGGGCTACGCCTCGGCCGCGCGCGGTTACAAGTCCGGCGGTTTCAACCTCGATCGTGTGCAGTCCTCCAACGGCCTGTCGTCGGGCACCGCGGGCATCGCTCCGGTCAACGACACCTCGTTCCCGGGCGAATTCGTCGACAGCTACGAGCTCGGCGCCAAGACCACCTGGGCCGACGGCAACCTGCTGCTCAACGCGACCTTGTTCCATCAGACCTACAGCGACTTCCAGCTCAACAGCTTCCTCGGCACGAGTTTCGTGGTGCGCTCGATTCCCGAAGTGGTCTCGCAAGGCATCGACACCGAAATCCTGTGGCAGACCGGTCTGAAGGGATTGATGCTGCAAGGCGGCCTGATGTACGCCGACACTAAGTACGGCGACGATCCCTTGCCCGATGCCGATCTGGCCAAGCTGCCCGGCGCGCGCGCGAGCTTCGCGCCGCTGTGGTCGGCCTCGGCGTCGGTGACCTATCAATGGGATTTCGCGTCCAGCCTGATCGGCCGCTTCAACATCGGCGCCAAGTACTCCTCCGACTACAACACCGGTTCGGACCTGGATCCGGAGAAGGGCCAGGAGGCCTACACCGTGGTCAACGCGCGCCTGGGCATCGGCGCCAAGAGCCGGCGCTGGATGGTCGAGGCCTGGGCCTTGAACCTGTTCGACGAGGAGTACAAACAGGTTGGCTTCGACGCGCCGTTGCAGACCGGTTCGTGGAACGCCTTCCTCGGCGCACCGCGTACTTATGGCGTGACGTTCCGAGTGATGTACTGAGTCTTGTCTCGGCGAGCGTTCCCGTCATGCCGCTTGCGGCGTGACGGGAGCGGGGTTGCGTGCTTTCGTCGTGGTTCAGATTCGCGGTCGCGGCTCGCGCCGCTCCTGCACCGGGCGCAGCACTACATGTCCGCTCATGCAGAAGCGGCGCGAGCCGCGGCCGCGAATCTGAGCAACGACGTAATCGACCGCTCCCGAATCGTCCCAGCGGCGCGCCGGCACACATCCGGACTGCCATGGCAAAGCCATGCCGCCGTCGCCCGTTATAGTGGCGCCATGACTCAGGACGCCTCCGACACCGCCTTACAGCACCTCGCCCAGCAGATCGGCGAGGCCGCCCGCCTCAATCACCACATGCTGGTCACCGCCGAAAGCTGCACCGGCGGCTGGATCGCCAAGACCCTGACCGATATCGCCGGCTCCTCGGGCTGGTTCGAGTGCGGCTTGGTCGCTTACAGCTACGAAGCCAAGCAGGCGCTGCTGAGCGTGCGCCCGCAGACCCTGGAACAGCACGGCGCGGTCAGCCGCGAAACCGTGATCGAAATGGTCTCCGGCGCGTTGGCCAATACCGGCGCGACCGTCGCGGTCGCGGTGACCGGCATCGCCGGCCCGGGCGGCGGCACCGACGACAAGCCGGTCGGCACGGTCTGGATCGCGTGGAAGCGCCGCGGCGGCTATCCGCGCGCGGAGGTCTTCCACTTCGACGGCGATCGCGAATCGGTTCGCCGCCAAAGCGTGGCCGCCGCACTGCTGGGCATGCAGGCGCTGGTGGGATAAACCGGAATAAACGCCCGCGGCGCGCTTTCGGCGCGATACCCGAAGCCCGGCAGCGACACGAAGCGGGCAGGGCCATCAGCAAGCAGGGCCATGAAGCAATCAGGCCATGAAGCAATCAGGCCATGAAGCAATCAGGCCATGAAGCAAGCAGGGCGATGAAGCAAGCAGGGCGATGAAGCAGGACAGACCCGCCGCCGGCTTTTGTGGGAGGGGCTTCAGCCCCGACACCCGCCGCCGCGTCTCAAGCCGAAGTCCCGCGTGCCGGCTTGCATCAGCGCGCCGAGGCAGACCGGCCGCCGCGCGCCCCACCGCCCGATTTCAATCCAACTCGCGCGCCCACACCTGCCCGACCAGATCCTGGCCGAAACTGTGGTGGCGTTCTTCCTCGATCAGCGCGAAGCCGCAGCTCTCGTAAATGCGCCGCGCCGAGCTCAGCACGTCGTTGGTCCACAGCAACATTCGCCGATAACCGGCCGCGTGCGCGAACTCGATGCAGGTCTCGACCAGACGCCGTCCGACGCCGAGCCCGCGAGCGCGCGGATCGACCAGCAGACAACGCAACTGCGCAGCATCGGCATCGTCGGCGTTGCGCACCACGAACACGCAGCCGATGCGCTCGACGTCGAGTTCGGCGATCCAGCAACGCTCGTGCTCCGGGTCGCGGGTGCTGGCGAAACGCGCGAACAGCGTCGCCACCAGCGCTTCGAAGTCCGCGTTCCAACCGTATTCGTCGGCATACAGCCGGCCGTGCCGCTCTATCGCCCAACCCAGGTCGCCGATCCGATGCTCGCGAACCAGCACCCGCTGCGCCGCCGGCACGGTCTGCGGCGACAACGCCAGTTCGGCTTCGCCGATCGCGCGCAACAACCGGTCGCGTTGCAGCGGCGACAGCGCCACCAGCATCGCCGCGGTGGCCTGGTGCGAGCTGCGATCGAGCAGGGCGAAAGCCTCGCGTCCCTGCGCCGACAGAGTCAGCACGAAACTGCGCGCGTCCTGTTCGGACCGGGTTTTCTCGATCAGGCCGGCGTCGGCGAAGGTTTGCAGGATCCGGCTCAGGTAGCCGGGATCCAGCCCCAGCGTTTCGCCGATTTCGCGCGCCGCGAGCGGCTCGCGTTGAGCCAGTTCGAACAAGACCCGCGCCTGGGTCAGCGGAAACGGGCTGTCGAGCAGGTCTTCCTGCAGCACGCCGATCCGGCGGGTATAGAAGCGGTTGAAGGCGCGGACGGAATCGACTTCGGCGGTTTCGACGTCGGTGGCCATGTCGGTATACGCGGCTGGGTGCGGGTCTCCAATTTCAGGCAGTTATTTGACTGTGTCAAATAAATCCCGGACGAAAGGACTTGTCGCCACCGTTCGTTAGTAGTAATAATACTAACCATGAATCTCACCGACACCCAGCAAGCCATCCTCGCGCTGATCGCCGAACGGATCGACGCCGAGGGCATGCCGCCGTCCCAGACCGAGATCGCCAAGGCCCTGGGGTTCAAAGGCGTGCGCGCCGCGCAGTACCACCTCGACGCGCTCGAGGCGGCCGGCGCGATCGAGCGCGTGCCCGGCCGGGCGCGCGGCATCCGCGTGCTGGTGCCGCCGCCGCAGAGCCAGCGCGAGCTGGAGCTGGCCTCGGCCAACGAAGAAGCGATCCGCCTGCCGGTGCTCGGCCGGGTCGCCGCGGGCGCGCCGATCGGCTCGGCGGCCGGGGTCGAGCCCGACAACTACGTCCTGCTCGATCGCAACATGTTTTTCCCGTCGCCCGACTACCTGCTCAAGGTCAAGGGAGACTCGATGCGCGACGAGGGCATCTTCGACGGCGATCTGATCGGCGTGCACCGCACCCACGATGCGCGTTCGGGCCAGATCGTGGTCGCGCGCATCGACGACGAAATCACCGTCAAGCTGCTCAAGATCGGCAAGGACCGCATCCGTCTGCTGCCGCGCAATCCCGATTTCGCCCCGATCGAGGTCCAGCCCGATCAGGATTTCGCCATCGAAGGCCTGTACTGCGGCCTGGTCCGGCCCAACCGCTGAGATGGGACGGGCCAAGCTCAACCCCAATGTCGATCGTTACGGCTCGCTGCGCGCTTGCGCCGCCGTGCCTGCCGCGCAGGCCGCGTTGCAAGGCCTGGGCGAGTCGATTTCCGGCGCGTTTTCGCGGCTAAATCCGACCCTCGGGCAGGCCGCCGTCCGGCAGACCGGCGTAACGGCGAGCGATAATTTGGTTCCAGGCGCTGCGGTCTCAACCTCTGCGATCCGCGTCCTCTAACTTCCCCTCACCACGACAGACTTAAGGAATTCAGCGATGGACGAGAACAAGAAGCGCGCCCTTTCGGCGGCCCTGAGCCAGATCGAAAAGCAGTTCGGCAAGGGCTCGGTGATGCGCATGGGCGACCGCGCGGTCGAAGTCGCCGAAGTCATCGGCACCGGCTCGCTGATGCTCGACATCGCTCTCGGCATCGGCGGTCTGCCCAAGGGCCGCGTGGTCGAGATCTACGGCCCGGAATCCTCGGGCAAGACCACGCTGACCCTGCAGGCCATCGCCGAGTGCCAGAAGAAGGGCGGCACCGCCGCCTTCATCGATGCCGAGCACGCGCTCGATCCGATTTATGCCGCCAAGCTGGGTGTCAACGTCGACGACCTGCTGCTGTCCCAGCCCGACACCGGTGAGCAGGCGTTGGAAATCGCCGACATGCTGGTGCGTTCGGCGGCGGTCGACATCGTCGTCATCGACTCGGTCGCCGCGCTGACCCCCCGGGCCGAGATCGAAGGCGAAATGGGCGATCAGCTGCCCGGCCTGCAGGCCCGCCTGATGAGCCAGGCGCTGCGCAAGCTGACCGGCAACATCAAGCGCTCCGGCACCCTGGTGGTCTTCATCAACCAGTTGCGCATGAAGATCGGCGTGATGATGCCGGGCCAGAGCCCGGAAGTGACCACCGGCGGCAACGCGCTCAAGTTCTACGCCTCGGTGCGCCTGGACATCCGCCGCATCGGCGCGATCAAGAAGGGCGACGAGATCATCGGCAACCAGACCAAGATCAAGGTCGTCAAGAACAAGCTCGCCCCGCCGTTCAAGCAGGTCGTCACCGAAATCCTTTACGGCGAAGGCATCTCGCGCGAAGGCGAGCTGATCGACATGGGCGTGGAAGCCAAGCTGGTCGAAAAATCCGGCGCCTGGTACAGCTGCGGCGATGAGCGCATCGGCCAAGGCAAGGAGAACGCGCGTCAGTACCTCAAGGAAAACCCCGAGGTCGCCGCGCGCCTGGAAGCACAACTGCGCGAGAAGTTCGTCCCCAGCGACGCACCGCGCGAAGAGGCCGTCAGCGAGGATTGATCCTCGCGGAGGTCGTCAATGAGTTCCGATCGGGATGACGGACGGCGCCATGGTGGTGGCGTCGACGGCACGGCCGGGCAGGGTGGCGAGCCCTCGCCCGGTCGTGGCGGTTCGCAGTTGGATGAATTGCGTGCGCGAATGCGCGCGATAGAACGCGCCAAAGAAAACGGGGTCTCGGCGGCATCGATTAGCGGCCAGCCGGGCCTGGACGTAGCGTCCCGTAAACAAGCGCCCGCTGTCGCGCCGGATCGTGGCGGTGAGGTGGATATCGGCAGCGAGGAATCGCGCTGGTCCGATCGCGGCATCGCGAGCCGGGCTGAGCCCGAACCGGACGATGAGCGGCTCTCGTCGCACTCGGCAATCGACCAAGGTTTCGGCCAACGGCGCGATCGCGCGCAGCGGGCTCACCGGGGCACCGCTGGTGGTCAGGGCGGGAAGTCCGGGCGCAAGCAGCGCCGAGCTGCTCCCGGCCTGATCGAACTCCCGCCGGAGGTCGGCCCCGACAGTAGCGCTTACCCCGAAAGCGACACACGCAAGTCCACAGATCCCACAGTGTTCGCCGACGCGCAGTCCGTGTTGGAACCGCCAACCGATGCAGAAGATTCCGCGATGGAAAGCTCCTTGTTCGGTCCGGATTTCGCCGATGCGCCGTCTCGCGGCCGCCGCCGTACGCCGCGCGAGCAGACCCCGACCCAGCGTGCCCTGGGACTGCTGACCCGACGCGAGCATTCGCGCAAGGAACTGACCCGCAAACTGACCTCGCGCGGCCTGGATCGCGATGAGGTCGTGGCTGCCGTTGATCGGCTCACCGATGCCGGCTGGCAGAACGATGCCCGCTTCGCCGAAAGTCTGATTCGCAGCCGGGCCGGCAACGGCTACGGTCCGGTGCATATTCGCGCAGAGCTGGGGATGCACGGGCTCGACAACCAAGCCATCGTCGAGGCCTTGCAGAATTACCCGGGCGATTGGCTCGAAAATGCCCGCGACCTGGCCCGCCGCCGATTCGGCGAGGATTATTTTCGCGAGCCGGCGCTGCGCCGAAAGGCCGCCGACTTGCTGCTGCGACGCGGCTTCGATGGTGAAACCGTACGTAATGCGAATCGTTCTTGCGCCGAGGACTGAACGGCCAGGCACATTTGCTGTTCAGCCTTGCGCACAAGGCCCCCCGGGCCTGTTAGGCTACGCGGCTTTCGGGTTCCCGGGTTGCCTGTTCCAGTCGATGCCCCCATGGTGGTGGCATGGGTTCGGTCGAGCGCTCCGCTCCCGACCAGGCGAACTATCTCCCAGGCATGAAAACCACCACTGAAATCCGCAGCGATTTCCTCGAGTTCTTCCGGGGCAAAGGTCACACCATCGTTCCGTCGGCGCCCTTGGTGCCGGCCAACGACCCGACCTTGCTGTTCACCAACTCGGGCATGGTGCAGTTCAAAAACGTATTCCTCGGCAGCGAGAAGCCGGGTTATGTGCGCGCGGCCGACGTGCAGCGTTGCCTGCGCGCCGGCGGCAAGCACAACGACCTCGACCAGGTCGGCTATACCGCGCGCCATCACACCTTCTTCGAGATGCTGGGCAACTGGTCCTTCGGCGATTACTTCAAAGAAGACGCCATCACCTGGGCCTGGGAATTGCTGACCGGCGTGTGGGGCCTGCCGGCCGAGCGTCTGCTGGTCACGGTCTACCACACCGACGACGAAGCCTTCGATCTTTGGAACAAGAAGATCGGCCTGCCCGCCGAGCGCATCGTCCGCATCGGCGACAACAAGGGCGCGCCGTTCGCTTCGGACAATTTCTGGCAGATGGCCGACACCGGCCCCTGCGGCCCGTGCACCGAGATCTTCTACGACCACGGCGCGCACATCGCCGGCGGCCCGCCGGGTTCGCCCGACGAGGACGGCGATCGCTTCATCGAAATCTGGAATCTGGTGTTCATGCAGTTCGACCGCCAGCCCGACGGCAATCTGCTGCCGCTGCCGGCGCCGTGCGTCGACACCGGCATGGGCCTGGAACGCCTGGCCGCAGTGCTGCAGGGCGTGCACGGCAACTATGAGATCGACCTGTTCCGCCATCTGATCGCGGCCGCGGCCAAGGCCACCGGCACCGCCGATCTGGAGAACAAATCCCTGCGCGTGATCGCCGATCACATCCGCGCCTGCTCGTTCCTGATCGTCGACGGCGTGCTGCCGTCCAACGACGGCCGCGGCTACGTGCTGCGCCGAATCATCCGCCGCGCGCTGCGCCATGGCTGGATGCTCGGCCAGAAGGGCCCGTTCTTCCACAAGCTGGTGCCGGCGCTGGTCCACGTGATGGGCGATGCTTATCCGGAATTGACCGCCAAGCGCGAGTTCGTCGAAGCCGCTCTGGCCGCCGAAGAGGAGCGCTTCGCCGCGACTCTGGATTCGGGCATGCGCATCTTCGACGAGATCGCCACCCGCTCCAGGGGCGAAATCGCCGGCGTCGATGCGTTCAAGCTCTACGATACCTACGGCTTCCCGGCCGACCTGACCGCCGACATCGCACGCGAGCGCGGCCTGTCGGTCGATATGGCTGGCTTCGAAGTCGAGATGGAGAAGCAGCGCATCATCGCGCGCAAGGCCGGCAAGTTCGGCAACGCGACCACGATGCCGGCCGAGCTGGCCGCGCAACTGGCGCCGACCGAGTTCCTCGGCTACGACCGGATCGTCGAAGGCGGCCTGCAGATCGTCGCGCTGCTGCGCGACGGCAGCCCGGTCGAACAGCTCAATGCCGGCGATGAGGGCGTGGTGATCCTCGACCGCACCCCGTTCTACGCCGAAAGCGGCGGCCAAGTCGGCGACACCGGCGAGCTGGACGAAGCCGGCACCCGTTTCGTGGTCGGCGATACGCAGAAATTCGCCGGCCAGTTCCATGGCCACATCGGCACGCTCACCGCCGGCAGCCTCAAGCGCGGCGACCGCGTCCTGGGCGCCGTGGACGAAGCCCGCCGCGTCGCGACCGTGCTCAACCATTCGGCGACCCACCTGTTGCATGCGGCACTGCGCCGCCTGCTCGGCGACCACGTGACCCAGAAGGGCTCGCTGGTCGCCCCGGACCGCCTGCGTTTCGACTTCTCGCACTTCAACCCGCTGAGCGACGCCGAGCTCGCCCAGATCGAGCGCCAGGTCAACGCCGACGTGCGCCGCAACTACGAAGCCGAAGTCCACCAGATGGGTATGCAGGAAGCCATCGACTTCGGCGCCATGGCGCTGTTCGGCGAGAAGTACGGCGACCGCGTGCGGGTGCTGCGCATGGGCGAGGCCTCTACCGAACTGTGCGGCGGCACCCACGTGTCGCGCACCGGCGACATCGGCCTGTTCAAGATCGTCGCCGAGAGCGGTGTCCAGGCCGGCGTGCGCCGGATCGAGGCGCTGACCGGGCAGGGCGCCTTGGACTACGTCGCAGAGGAAGAGCAGCGCCTGGAGCAGGCCGCGCGGCTGCTTGGCGGCAATGCCGGCGACGTGGCCGACAAGCTGCGCGCGCTGCTGGACCGGCAGAAGAAGCTCGAGCGTGAGCTGGAATCGATCAAAGCCAAGGCCGCCTCCGGCGCCGCCTCCGACCTGGCCGCCTCGGCGACCCAGATCGGCGCGGTCAAGCTGGTAGCGACCCGGCTGGAAGGGTTTGACGCCAAGGCGTTGCGCGAGGCGGTGGACAGCCTCAAGCAGCAGCTTGGCGACGCGGTGATCGTGCTGGCGGGCGCCAGCGACGGTAAGGCGACCTTGGTCGCCGGAGTGAACGGAAGCGCGGCTGGCAAGGTCAAGGCGGGGGAACTCCTCGCGCACGTGGCCAGTCAGATCAACGGTAAAGGCGGCGGCCGCCCGGACATGGCTCAGGGCGGTGGCGATGACGGCCCGGCTCTGGTTCAGGCCCTTGCGGGCGTCGCGCAGTGGATTGAGAGTAAGCTTGTCTGAATGGCGAACAGTGACTGCTATCGCTTGCGACCTTGTTTGACCGGTCGCTAAGATGGTTCACGTTTGTGTACAAATTGCAGCATTCTTTCGGATGGAAAAGAATGCCAACGCCGGTACTACGGTCCCGGCTCGAGGAGGTTTTCAATGCTGATCCTGACGCGTCGCGTCGGCGAAACCCTGATGATCGGCGACTCGGTGACCGTCACCGTGCTCGGCGTCAAGGGGAACCAAGTGCGTATCGGTATTACCGCACCGAAAGATGTCGCGGTTCATCGCGAAGAGATTTATCAGCGCATCCAGCGGGGCGAGGACGCGTCGGACGATTCGGGCAAAAACGCCGGCGGCTGATAAAAAGTTGGTCGTAAGCGTTGCCGTAAAACGGGCAAGCCGTTATGCTTCCCGCCCGCATTGCTTCATCGATGCGGAGAGTTGCCCGAGAGGCTGAAGGGGCTCCCCTGCTAAGGGAGTATAGGGTCAAAAGCTCTATCGAGGGTTCGAATCCCTCACTCTCCGCCAGTTGTACCGAAGCCGCCTTCGGCGGCTTTTATTTGCCGATATGCCCATAGAACAGCATGGTCGGATCGGCAAAGCAAAATGGAAAATGTTGACGGGATGTTGTTCGCTCGTCATAATTTTCCAGCTAAGCGCCCGTAGCTCAGCTGGATAGAGCACCAGGCTACGAACTTGGGGGTCGGAGGTTCGAATCCTTCCGGGCGCACCAAATTAAGAAGCCGGCCATCGAAAGACGGCCGGCTTTTTTCTTTTTGGGCCATCATCGGCCGGCGGATCGAAAGTTGTACGCGGGGGCTTCCCGCCGTGCGAATCATCCGTCATAATTGTCTGCTCAGCGCGCCCGTAGCTCAGCTGGATAGAGCACCAGGCTACGAACTTGGGGGTCGGAGGTTCGAATCCTTCCGGGCGCACCATCATTCGAAAGCCGGTCGTCGAAAGACGGCCGGCTTTTTCTTTGCGCGGGTGTTCGCGCGCAAACATCGTGTCGTCGGTTGCCGGTACAGAGCGGCATTAGTGGCGACCGCGCTTTCGCTTACGTCGAAAGCGCCGCCGTAGTCGCATTGTCGCGGTCGCAGCTCGCGCAGCTCCTACAGCCGCTGCGTGTAGGAGCTGCGCAAGCCGCGACCGTGGGACCGCGGTGACGTTCGAAAGCTTCGCCGCAGTGCGTAGTCGCGGTCGCGGCTTGCGCCGCTCCTACAGTCGCTGCGTGCAGGAGCTGCGCAAGCCGCGACCGTGGGACCGCGGCGACGTCGAAAGCTTCGCCGCAGTTGCGCAGTCGCGACCCGACGGCAACTCGCGCCGCTCAGCGCTTCTCGATGAAACGCAAGCCCACGCCCGGTTCGGTGGCGATATAGCGCGGCGAGGCCGCGTCGTCGCCGAGCTTGTGCCGCAGTTTGCCGACCAGGATGCGCAGGTAATGCGTGTCTTCCTGATGGGTCGGGCCCCACAACTCGCGCAGCAGCTGCGGTTGGGTGACAACGCGGCCGGCGTGCTGGAACAGCATCGCCAGCAGCGCGTACTCCTTGCGCGCCAGCACCACCGGTTCGCCGGCCAGGTGCACTTCGCGCCGCGCCAGGTCGATGCGCAGGTGGCCGTCGTCGAACACCGGCAGGGCCTCGCCCTGCGGGCCGTGTGCGCGCAGCAGGGCGCGTACACGCGCCATCAGCTCCTGCACGCCGAAGGGCTTGGTGACGTAGTCGTTGGCGCCGCCATCGAGCGCGGCGACTTTCTCCGATTCGCTCGAACGCACGGTCAGCAGAATCACCGGCACGCCCGACCATTGGCGCAGTTCGCGCAGCACGTCGTGGCCGTCGCGGTCGGGCAGGCCCAGATCGAGGATCACCAGGTCGGCGCCGCGCGTGGCCAGGGTTTCCAGCCCGGTGTTGCCGTTCTCGGCCAGCTCCACCGCGTAGCCCTGCGCGCGCAGGGCGATATCCAGGAATTTGCGGATCTGCGGCTCGTCGTCGACCACCAGCACGCGAGCGGGCGGCGCGGCCTGCGGGTGCGGCGGTTGCGAATGCGGAGCGTGGTCCTCGGTCATGGCGCGGCGGCGGGCTCGGGTTCGATAGGCGGCAGGGTAATGCGGATCGTCGTGCCGCGGCGACCTTGCGCGTCGGGTTGTCCGGGCAGGGCGACCACGCTGCCGCCGTGCGCGCCGATCATGCCCTGGCAGATCGCCAGTCCCAGGCCGGTGCCCTGGCGGCCGCGATCGCCGCGCTCGACGCTGTAGAACATATCGAAGATGCGCGCGCGCTCGTCCTCGGGAATGCCCGGGCCGCGATCGCTGACGTCGATGCGCAGCAGTTGCTCGGGTGTCGCGCCCGGCTCGTTGTCGACGCGGCGCGCTTCGATCGCCACCGCCGCGTCGGCCGGCGAGAACTTCACCGCGTTTTCGATCACGTTGAACAGCGCTTGCTCGACCAGGGCCGGATGCACCCAGATCGGCCCCAGCCCCGGTTGCAGGCGCACGTCGAAGCGCGCGCCCGGTTCGTAACGCTGCAGGCGCGTCACCGCCGAACCGATCAGCTCGTCCACGCCGATCCAGTCGCGATTGAGCGCCAGGCCGCCGTGGCCGAGGCGGGTCATGTCGAGCAGATTCTGGATATAACGGTCCAGCCGTTCGCCTTCGATGCGGATGGTTTCGAGCAAGGCATGGCGATCCTCGCGCGGCATCGCCTCGGCGTAGTTATCCAGGCTGCTGGCCGCGCCGATGATCGAGGCCAGCGGCGAGCGCAGATCGTGCGAGACCGAGGACAACAGCGCCGAGCGCAGCCGTTCGGTTTCGCCGCTGACGCGCGAGTCCTCCAGATCGGCGACCAGGCGCGTACGCAGAATCGCCTGAGCGATGTCGTCGGTCATCGCTTCGGCCAAGCGCCGTTGTTCGGCGCCCAGCCGGGTCAGCGACGCCGCAAAGCGCAGGCCGACCACGCCGGCCGCCGGCGCGTCGGTCGATCCGTTGCCTTTGAGCGGCAACAACCACCAGTCGGAGCCGGCGAGCGTATCGGTATAACGCCCGGCCGGTTGCCGGTGTTTGAGGCTCCAATCGGCGGCCGCGCGATCCTTGTCGCTCATCTCCGGCAGATGCTCGCCGCGCAGCGGCGCCGCGCCGATGTAGACGAACGCTTCCACGCTCAGCGAGCGCTTGAGTGCGTTGCGCCCGGCGCGCACGACCTGGCCGACGTCGGCGGCGGTGGACAATTCGCGGCCCAGGGTCTGCAGTTCGGTCGCATGCGCATTGGAGGCGCGCAGGGCCAGCACCTGCATGCGCAGTTTCGAGGCCAGCCGGCCGGCGACCAGGGCCGCGGCCAGGAACAGCAGCACTGTGGCCACGCCCTGGCGCGCGCCGATCAACAGGGTGTAGCGCGGCTCGATGAAGAAGAAGTTGTAGGCCAGAAAGCACAGCACCGAGGCGATCACCGCCGCGGTCATGCGGGTGCGCGCGGCGACCACCACCACCGCGACGATGAAGATCAACGACAAGTCGCCCAGGCCGATCCAGCGTTCGGCGACCCAGGCCAAGGCGGTCGCCAGCGCCGCGGCGACCACCGCCAAGGCAGCGTCGCTGCGATTGAGCAGGCCGCGCAGCCGGCCGCCGCTGTCGCGCAGCGAACGGCGCGCACGCGCGCGCGCTTCGGGCGTGCTGACGATGGTCAGTTCGTAGTGGGCGCCGCGCTGGATCAACTGCTGGGTGAGGGTGCGGTTGATCATGCGCGCGAGCGGCCGCTCGCGGGTGCGGCCGAGCACGATGGTCGACACGCCGGCGCGTTCGGCATGATCGAGCAATGCGTCGACGACGCTGTTGCCGTGCAGCACCACCGCTTCGCCGCCGAGCCGGCGGGCCAGGGCGAAGGCGCGGTCGATTTCGGATTGGCGGGTCGAGTCGGGCACGCCGCCGGTCTGCACAGTGACCACGATCCACGGCGAATCGCGGCGTTCGGCGATGCGTCGCGCCACCCGCACCAGATATTCGGATTGGCCCAGGCCGTCGATGGCCACCATCACCGCGCGCCGCAGCGGCACCCCGGGCAGGCCGCGCGCGGTCTGAGCCTCGCGCAGATCGCTGTCGACGCGATCGGCCGCGGTCTGCATCGCCAGTTCGCGCAGCGCGGTCAGGTTGGACGGCGAAAAGAACGCCTGCAGCGCGTGCGCGGCCTGCTCGGGCACGTAGACCTTGCCCTGCTGCAGGCGCTCGATCAGCTCGCGCGGCGGCAGGTCGACCAGGACGATGTCGCGCAGGCGATCGAACAGCGCGTCGGGCACGGTTTCGCTGACCCGCACCCCGGTGATGCGGTGAATGACGTCGTTGAGGCTTTCCAGGTGCTGGATGTTGATGGTGGTGTAGACGTCGATGCCGGCGTCCAGCAGCTCCAGCACGTCCTGCCAGCGGCGCTCGTGGCGACTGCCGGGCGCATTGCGGTGGGCCAGTTCGTCGACCAGCGCGACCTTGGGCTTGCGTGCGAGCAGGGCGTCGAGGTCCATTTCCTCCAGGGTGCGGCCCTGGTAGTCCAGGCGCTTGCGCGGCAGCACGTCGAGGCCTTCGACCAGGGCCGAGGTTTCGGCGCGGCCGTGGGTTTCGACGATGCCGACCACCACGTCGATGCCGCGGCGCTGCAGTTCGCGGGCGCGACCGAGCATGGTGTAGGTCTTGCCGACGCCGGGCGCGGCGCCGAGGAAGATGGTCAGCCGGCCGGCGCCCTGGCGTTGCAGTTCGCCCATCAGGGCATCGGCTTGGGCGCTGCGTGGGTCGGTCATCGGGCACCGTGGAAGTCGGTGGAAACACGATCGCCTGCTTTACCGTTCGCCCGAATCGCGCCGATGCGGGGTACGCATCGGCGCGGGGCACGTGGGCAGCATGGGCGTTCGCGGGGCCTCACGCAATCGGGCGTGAGCGCCGCGGGGCGTCAGGCCGCGCGGGCGCGAGGCTCAGGGCGCCAGAGACGGCGGATTGGTCGGCCGGCAACCGTTCTCCTGCCAGCAGGTCTTGTATTGCGCGTAACAGATCTGCCCGCCTCCCGAGGCGAGGCAGCGATCGCGTTCGGCGATGCATTCCAGGCAGGGATGGGCCGCGGCAGAGGCGAAGCCTGCGGCGAACGTGGTGAGAGCGGCCAAAGCGAGCAGCATCTTCCTGTCGAACAAGCGCTTCATGTGCTTTTCCTTGTTGAGCCAGATCATTCTGGCGATCCGAGCGTAGACCGGCCCGGTCGCCGAGCAAGCGATGCGGCGGCGATTCTGCGATTTCGCCCGAATCGGAAAAGTCTCCGCCGCAAGCTCGCGTCCGGCGGCTCAGCGCGCGGCGTCCAGCGCCAGATTGAGCTTGAGCACGTTGACCCGCGGCTGGCCGAGTACGCCGAACTGCGGCGCTTCGGTGTTGGCGGCGATCAAGGCTTCGACCTTGCTCACCTCGACACCGCGGGCCTTGGCCACGCGCGCGGCCTGCACTTGCGCGGCGCGCGGGGAAATATGCGGGTCCAGGCCGCCGCCGGACTGCGTCGCCAACTCGGCCGGAACCTCGCCGACGGCGATGCCTTCGCGTTGCGCGATGGCCGCGGTGTCCTCGGCGATGCGCTTGCGCAGATCGGGATTGCTGCGCGCCTGGTTGCTGCCGGAGGCAGCCATCGGATCGTATTTGGCCGCCGACGGGCGCGGCTGGAAGTACTTGGTGTCGGCGAAGGGCTGAGCGATCAACGCCGAGCCGACCGCCTTGCCGTCGCGTTCGACGATCGAGCCGACGGCCTGATCGGGGAACGCGACGCGACCGAGCGCGGTGCCGGCGAGCGAGTAGGCCAGGCCGAAGCCGAGCAGGGTGACGGCGGCGAACAGCAGCGGAGCGCGTAGGGAGACGCGGTCGTCGATGTTGGCGGTGGGAGTGGCGTGGGTGTTCATGGGGGTTGTCCTGTGGGTTCGGAGGAGGGGGCGGTGGGCTGACCCTCACCCCAACCCCTCTCCCGTCAACGGGAGGGGGCTTGAGCGGCGTGGCGGCTTAGAAGATCGCGACCAGCGCCATGTCGATGAGCTTGATCGCCACGAACGGCAGCAGCACGCCGCCGACGCCGTAGACCAGCATGTTCCGGCGCAGCAACGCGACCGCGGTGGCGGGCTTGAAGCGCACGCCGGCCAGGGCCAGCGGGATCAGCGCCGGGATGATGATGGCGTTGAAGATCAGCGCGGCCAGAACGGCGTTGGTCGGGCTTGACAGGTGCATGACGTTGAGCGCGGCCATCTGCGGGATCGCCGCGGCGAACAGCGCCGGCAGGATCGCGAAGTACTTGGACACGTCGTTGGCCAGCGAGAAGGTGGTCAGCGCGCCGCGGGTGATCAACTGCTGCTTGCCGACTTCCACCACCGCCAGCAGTTTGGCCGGATCGGAATCCAGATCGACCATGTTGCCGGCTTCCTTCGCCGCCTGGGTGCCCGAGTTCATCGCCAGACCGACGTCGGCCTGAGCCAGCGCCGGCGCGTCGTTGGTGCCGTCGCCGACCATCGCGACCAGGCGGCCGCCGGCTTGTTCGGCGCGAATGCGCGCGAGCTTGTCTTCCGGGCGCGCTTCGGCGATGTAATCGTCGACGCCGGCCTCGGCCGCGATCGCCGCGGCGGTCAGCGGGTTGTCGCCGGTGATCATGATCGTGCGCACGCCCATCGCCCGCAGTCGTGCAAAGCGTTCTTTGACGCCGTGCTTGACCACGTCCGACAACTCGACCACGCCGAGCACGTAACGGCCCTCGGCGACCACCAGCGGGGTGGCGCCGCCGCGCGCGACCTGTTCGACGCGTGCAAGCAGTTCCGGGGTGACTTCGCCGCCGAGCGCGCGCACGTAGATGCCGATGGCATCGCCCGAGCCCTTGCGGATCGAACGCGCGCCGCCGTCGTACTCGGCCGGCAGATCGACGCCGGACATGCGGGTTTGCGCGCTGAACTGGATGTAGTCGGCACGCTCGGGTTCGAGCACGTTGCTGTGCTGCTCGCGGGCCAGACGCACGATGGACTTGCCTTCGGGCGTCGCGTCGGCAAGCGAGGACAGCAGCGCGGCATCGCGCAGCTGCGAGCGGTCCACGCCGGCCACCGGATGGAACGCGGTCGCCTGACGATCGCCGTGAGTGATGGTGCCGGTCTTGTCGATCAACAGCACGTCCACGTCGCCGGCCACTTCCACTGCCTTGCCGGATTTCGCCAGCACGTTGGCCGACAGCGCGCGGTTCATGCCGGCGATGCCGATTGCCGGCAGCAGGCCGCCGATGGTGGTCGGAATCAGGCAGACCAGCAGCGCGATCAGCAGCAGCGGATCGAGCTTGGCGCCGACGAAGCCGGCGAAGAACGGCAGGGTCGCGACCACGATCAAGAAGGTCAGGGTCATCGCCGCCAACAGCATGGTCAGGGCGATTTCGTTCGGCGTCTTCTGCCGGTTGGCGCCTTCGACCAGGGCGATCATGCGGTCGAGGAAGCTGTGGCCGGGTTCGGCGCTGACTTCGATCACGATCTCGTCCGACAACACCTTGGTGCCGCCGATCACGCCGGAACGATCGGTGCCGGCCTCGCGCAGCACCGGCGCGGATTCGCCGGTCACCGCCGATTCGTTGATCGTGGCCACGCCCTTGACGATTTCGCCGTCGGCGGGAATCAACTCGTTGGCCGAGACGATCACCCGGTCGCCCGGCTTCAAGGTCGACGCGGCCACGCGGGTTTCGTTGCGGCCTACGGTGTCGAGTTTGCGCGCGACCAGATCGCGTCGTGCGGCCCGTAACGAAGCGGCTTGGCCGCGGCCGCGCGCTTCGGCGACGGCTTCGGCGAAGTTGGCGAACAATACCGTGATCAACAGAATCACCGTGACCGCGATACCGAAACCGGTATTGCCCGGTACGAAGATCGTGATCAGCGCCGACAGGATCGTGCCGAGCAGCACGATCGCCATGATCGGGCTGCCTATGGCGTGACGCGGAGACAGTTTGATGAAGGATTCGAGGATCGCCGCACGCAGGCCGGCGGCGTCGAGGCCGGCGACCGCGGTGTTGCGGCGTTGCACTCCGAGATGGGTTTGTTCAGTCACGATGGCATACCTCAGAGAGCGGGGCTGCTGAGCGCCGGAGCGGCGTTCGTATACAGCGTCAGGTGATCGGCGATCGGGCCGAGAACCAGCGCAGGCATGAATTGCAGGACGGTCAGGATCACGATCACCGCGATCAGCGTCAGGGCGAAGGTCGGCGTTTCGGCGTGCAGGGTGCCGGCGCTTTCCGGCGCCACGCGCTTGCGCGCGAGCAGGCCGGCGACCGCGAGCGGGACGATCAGCGACGGATAGCGGCCGAGCGCGAGCACGAGCGAGCAGCTCAGATTCCACCAGTAAGTCGCGTCGCCCAAACCTTCGAAACCCGAACCGTTGTTGGCGAAGGCCGAGGTGTACTCGTAGAACACCTGGCTGATGCCGTGGAAGCCCGGATTGGAGTTGCCGGTGATCGAGGGAATCGCCAAGGTGACCGCGGTGAAGCCGAGTACGACCAGGGGCTGCAGCAGAATCAGCAGCGCCAGCAAGCGCACTTCCGGTGATTCGATCTTGCGGCCAAACAATTCCGGCGTACGGCCGGTCATCAGGCCGGCGAGGAACACCGACAGCAACAAATAGACCAGGAACTGCTGCAGACCGCAGCCGATGCCGCCCCAGATCGCGTTGATCAGCATGTTGATCATCGTCATGCTGCCGGTCAGCGGCGCCAGCGAGTCGTGCATGGCGTTGACCGAGCCGTTGCTAGTCTGGGTGGTCAGCGCCGCCCACAACGCCGAATCGCTGGCGCCGAAGCGGGTTTCCTTGCCTTCCATCAGCGCCGCGTCGGTGTTGCTGGAGGAATAGACTTCCGAGCCGACGGTCAGGCCGGTGGAGATCACCGACATGAGCAACATGCTGCCGAACACCAGCGCGGTGAGTTTGCGGCGGCCGGTGAACGGGCCGATCATGAAGGTCACCGCGACCGGGATCAGGATCAGCGCCAGGGTTTCCAGCAGATTGGCGAACGGGGTCGGATTCTCCAGCGGCACCGCGCTGTTGGGGCCATACCAGCCGCCGCCGTTGGTGCCCAGTTGCTTGACCGCGACCATGGCCGCGACCGGTCCGACCGGAATCTTCTGCTCTTTCATCTCCACGCTGTGGTCGATCGGCGTCACGGTGGCGCCGGCTTGCAAGGTCGAAGGCACGCCTTGCGAAGTCAGCAGCACCGCCCACACCAGGCACAGCGGCAGCATGAAGCGCAGCGTGGCGCGGGTGACGTCGACCCAGTAGTTGCCCAGGTCGCGGATTTCACCTTCGCGCGCAGCGGTATTGGGCGCGCCCATCGCTTGACGGCCGCCGAACAGGCCGCGCAGCGTCGCCACCACGATCGCCAGGCCCATCATCGGCGTGACCACTTGCAGGCCGACGATGCCGACCATCTGCGACAGATAGCTCAACTGCGCCTGGCCGGAATAGTGCTGCTGGTTGGTGTTGGTGAGGAACGACACCATCGTGTGCAGCGCGGTGTCCCAGCGCATGTTGGGGACGTTGTCGGGATTCAGCGGCAGCCAGGCCTGGGTCATGAACAGCGCCCACACCAGCACCGCCAGCACGAGGTTGCTCAGGACGAACGCCAGCGCATAGCCGCGCCAACTCATGCCGCGCGCGGCATCGACGCCGATCACGCGATAGATCGCGCGCTCCAGCGGTCCGAACAGCGCGTCAAGGCGCGAGCGGTCGCCGCGCATGACCCGCGCCAGGTATTGGCCGAGCGGCCAACCCAGGACGATCGCCAGCGCGAATACGAGGAAGATTTCGATCATGGTGAAACACCAGGCGGTGAAGGATCCCTTGCGGCGCGTCCGGCGCCTTCAAGGACCGCGCCCGAACGGTGAATCCGTCCGGGCGCTGAGGAAAGGTGATGCGGATCGATCCTGATCCGCATTGTGCTAAGCCGCGGGGACTAGAAGTCTTCCGGACGCAGCACGACGTAGAGCAGATACGCGGCGGCCACCAGGACCAAAACCGCGCACAACATGGAAAGCCAGCCAGGCATGGTCGTTACCCCTGTCAGAACGAGGCTTGCACGGCCGCTTCGATGCGCGAGCCGGCAAGGGAATCGCCGAAGATCCGTTCGGCGTTGTGATCGGTGGCGTGCGCGGTCAGGCGCAACTCGAACGGGGCTTTGACCGCCCAGATCGCGCTGAGCTGACCGTGGCTGTAGTTGCGATCATAAACGTCATCGAGAAAATAATGGCCGACCGCGGCCTCGAAACGAAGCGCATCGTTGACCGGGAAGCGGGCGCCGATCTGAGAGTAGATCCCGCGCTCCTTGCTGCCCAGCGCCTCGTTGGAATAGCCCAGCGACAGCCAGTAGTTGTCGCGGTAAGTCAGCGTACCGTTGAGCTCGGTCCAGTTGAGATCGCTGGTGGTCGAGGGATAGCGGTAGTGCAGAACGTTGACGTCGAGCGCCCAGTCCTGGGCGATCTTGCCGGCCCAGCCGACGGTGAAATCCAACTCGCTGCTGGCGTGGGTCTCCGGAGCGAACTCTACGTTCGAGCCCCAGATCGAGCCATAGAAACCGTTGGCCGCGGCGGCCTTGAAGCCGACCTGCACGGCCGGATCGCCCAGGGTCTGCGAGCTGCCGCGCCAGACGTAGTCGCTGGTGAGCGCGGCCGAGCCGGTGAAGCTCGCGCCCTGCGTTTCGGCTGCGTGCGCCTGCGTGCCCAATGCGAGCAGGCCGATACCGGCGCAGGCGGCCAGGACCAGAGGAAGGGCTGCCTCGCGGCGACGGAACAGATGATGCGACGACGACATGGGTGTATCCGAGAGAGGAAAGAGGCCGGTCTGGCCACGTCGTCATTCTCGGAACTCGGGGCGTAAAGCCGCTATTTCGTGCACGCCGTCACGGCGTAAATTCAGCGTAAAAATAGGCCCGTTGGGCGTAAATCGCCCCGCCCGAACATCGCGCATTCATCGATGGCCCCTTGTAGGAGCGGCGCGAGCCGCGACCGCGGAATGTCAGCCGCGTCGTTATTGCGAGGTCGCGGTCGCGGCTCGCGCCGCTCCTACAGACAGGCCATGTGGGGCCGCCGAATCTTCCACGTGGGCAGCACTGGCGTGAGCCGCGAACGCGGGCTGGCGGTGGCATCGTTGTTGCGAGGTCGCGGTCGCGGCTTACACCACTCCTACAGGGAAGGCCGTGTCGGCTATTCGCGCAGCAATGCGTTGACGACGGCGTCGGGTTGCTTCATCCAGGCGAAATGATCGGCGCGCGTTCCCAGATCGCGTTCGCTCAAGATCAGGATTTCGGCGTGCGACCGCGGCAGCTTCGACAACAGAAACTCCAGCGACGGTTTCGGCACCAGCCAGTCGCGGTCGATGGTCACCGCCCGCGCATCGACTTCGACCTGCGCCATGGCGACTTCCAGATCCGTTTCGATGCCTTGCACGGCGTAACGGCCGCTGATCGCGGTCAAGGCCCAGTCGCGGATCAGACTGCGTGCTTCGGTACCGGCGAATTTAAGCCGGCGGCCGGGCAGGGTGCCGTTGACTTGCGCCAGCCAGGGCAGGAAGCGATACAGCATCGGCATCGCGATCCGGCTCGGCATCGGCCACGTGCGCCAGTACGGCGCGCCGCTGGCGACCAGCCACAGCGAACGCGGCATCGCCGGGTCGCCTTGCAACGACGCCATGCCCAGCCGCATGCAGGCGAATTGTCCGCCCAGGCTATGCCCACCGATGATGCGCGGCACGCCAGGCAAGGTGGCGGCTGCGGCGGCATCGCTGACAGGCAAATCGTCCAGCAACAGTTCGCGATAGCCCCAATCGCTGTCGCGGCTCGGACGCAAGCTGCTGCTGCCATTGCCGCGCCATTCGTGCACGAATACGGCGATGCCGCGCGCGGCCAATGCGTCGGCGAACACGGCGTAGTGGCGCGCGGCGATGCCGAGTGCGGGCACCCAGAGCAGACTCGCGCTCGGGTTCGCCGGCACGCGCGCGGTCAGCGACCAGCGATGGCCATCCTTGGAACGTAGGTCGATATCGGCGGTATCGATCGCATCAGGCACGCGGCGCGGCTCCGAAATGATCGAGCACGAGTATCTCGCTGCGTCCCGGTCGATAGCCTTGGCGCAGCGCGGTGTGCACATAGTCGGCCGCGGCGATGCTGGCCTGTTCCAGGGATTTTCCCAGGCACAGGTTGGCCGCGACCGCGGAGGCCAGCGCGCACCCGGTGCCGTGGGCATTCACTTCGAGTCGGGCGTGGGCGATTTCGCGGATCAGCCCGGGGCGCGCATACAGATCGACGACGTCGCCCGCGCCGGGCAGGTGTCCGCCCTTGAGCAGAACCGCGCGCGCGCCGAGTGCGAACAGGCCGTCGAGCGCGGCGTGCATCGCGTCGCGATCGGTAATGGATGCGCCGAGCAGCAATTCGGCTTCGGGCAGGTTCGGTGTAATCACGCTGGCCAGCGGCAACAGACGCGTGCGCAGCGCGTCGAGCGCAGAGGGTTCAAGCAAACGCGCGCCGGAGGTGGCGACCATCACCGGGTCGAGCACGATGTACTCCGGCCGATAGTGCTCCAGCGCACAGGCCACTTCGACGATGACCTCCGCGGTGGCGAGCATGCCGAGCTTGACCGCGCCGATCCGGAAGTCTTCGAAGCAGGCATCGATCTGCGCGCGCAGAAAGCCGGTATCGGGCACATGCACCGCGCTGACCCCGCGGGTGTGCTGGGCGGTCAGCGCGGCGATGGCGCTCAGGCCGTGCACGCGATGCGCGGCGAAGGTCTTGAGATCGGCCTGAATACCGGCGCCGCCGCCGGAGTCGGAGCCGGCGATGGTGAGGGCGGAGTGAAAATTGTCGGGGTGTGGGTAGTTCAACTGAGCGAAATGCCGATAGGGACGATACTATTTTAACGATTCTATCGGACGACGGCCTGACGCTGCGCTGCGCTGGTGTCGATGCCATGCGCGCAATCTTCGTTCAAAGGCATGAGTGGACGGAGTTGGGGGCGTTTGGTTTCCGGGCCGGAAGCGTTTTTGGCCACCAGCGAGATGGTCGCGACCAATTGTTTACGCAGTTGGAAAGGCAGTTTCCGCAGGGATGCCAAACACTCTTCTTCCAGGTCATCCTGTGCGTAGTCGCCCGACTGCATAGCGAGTGTCCATTCGTCCTGTTCCGGGCGAATCAGTCCACGGCCGGTCCCGAGCCACTCAAGGCAAACACCGGTCACCGTCGCAATAGCGATCAAATGATGCATGGACGGGCTGCTTCCATCCCTGCGCTCCCATTGCGCTACTGCACTACGTTGGACTCCTACGGCCTGTGCGAGCGCCAGTTGCGAAGTTCGGGATAATGCGCGGGCTCGGCGAATCCGCTCCGGCAATGCAGGCATGACGATTCCCCCCTGTGGGCACATCGATAATGCATCTGTGATCGCTAACCCGATAGCGAAACCTGTCTCTATTGGTACAGATTCGATAACGCGGGGCATGAGACTGTGTGATGTGTCACACGAGATCGTCTGGTTGATGCGCCAGACATGCGCACCGTCATGGCTACTACGAAATCTGTTAGCAAAAGCGGACATTGCCGCGTAGTCGTCCGATGAACTATCCATGCGACAGCGCTTAGCGCGCTCGCCCTCGATGGAGGGTGATGAAGCTATGGATGTCTTCCCGCGTCTTGACGCGCTCGTTCTCGTCTACGCAAGCAAAAGGGCGATTCCAATGATGATTAAAGGAAAGATTCTTCTAGGACTGTTGATCGTAGGCACGCCGGCGATAGCTTTGGGCGTGAACTGGGCCGTCTTCAACGATAGCGGCTTGGCGCCGGAAACGATGCGTGCCGAGCTGGGTAACACCATCGCTGCCCGTTGGACGCCTTATGTGGAGAAAACCTACGGCGCTGCGGCTAGCGGCTGGGCGAAACGCATGGAAGGGACCTTCAAGACGGCGGATATCGCCAACCTTGAGCGTGCGGCCAGCGCTGAAGATTTTCAAAGCATGACGCAGGCTTTGCTCGGCGGCGCCGGCTCGGTCGAGACCGCAGCGGTCGGCAAATCCGCAGCGCTTGGGGTAACGCCGACCGCATTCGGAAGCCCTGGGACGGATCTGGTTTACACGCCGCTGACGCCGTGCAGAATCATCGATACCAGAATCGTGGGCGGCCCGTTGGCTGCTGACTCAACCCGCGGCTACAATTCTTTTACCGCTACCGATTTCGCGAGTCAGGGCGGCGACGCGACGAATTGCGGTCTACCCGCTAATGTGTCCGCGATAACGGTCAAGATCGCTTCCGTAAATGCGCAACAGCTGGGCTATTTCACTGCGTATCCGTCCAACGAGCCCAGGCCGGTGGCAGCTAGCTTGAACTACAATGGCCCTGTCGCATCGAATGAGTCGCATGTCAAACTTTGTCGTCCTGGGTGTGACAAGCAATTCAGCGTCTATACCCAACGGCAAAGCGACTTGGTCGTGGACGTCACCGGCTATTTCAAGGAGCCCACGGCCACTGCGTTGGATTGCAGCGTCGCCCAGCAAAGCGGTTTCCTGGATTTGCTGGGAGGTCTGCAGACCCGCACCCTCAACTGCACAACCGGATATACGGCTACCAGCGGTTCGTGTTCTGGCCCGTTGGGTTTGACGGTCAGCGGGTCTGAACCCCTGGTGGTCGACGGCCAGCCCAAGGGATGGAAGTGCGATCTGGTGGGCTCGTTGCTCAGCGGGATCGCATACAAGGCTACGGCGACTTGCTGCCGCGTGCCGGGAAGCTGATCGACTCTTCGCTATCGGCGCACGTGGCTATCGGTGCACGTGGATTTGAGCATTAACAAAGACCGGCGCATCGCGCCGGTCTCTGTTTTTGTCGCTCAGCGTTAGACGCGGAGTCCGAGCGGGCTTACAACACTTCCGAAGCGTAATCCGCCAAGCGCGACCGCTCGCCGCGACGCAAGGTCACGTGCGCGCTGTGCGCCCAACCCTTGAAGCGATCCACCGCATAGGTCAGACCCGAAGTGGTCTCGGTCAGGTACGGTGTATCGATCTGTTCGACGTTGCCCAGGCAGACGATCTTGGTGCCGGGACCGGCGCGGGTGATCAGGGTCTTCATCTGCTTCGGGGTGAGGTTTTGCGCCTCGTCCAGAATCAGCCAGCGGCTCAGGAAGGTGCGGCCGCGCATGAAGTTCATCGAGCGGATCTTGATCCGCGAAGCCAGCAGGTCGTTGGTCGCCGCGCGGCCCCAGGCGCCGCCGTCCTGGTTGTGGGTCAGCACTTCCAGGTTGTCGGTCAGCGCGCCCATCCACGGGGTCATCTTTTCTTCCTCGGTACCCGGCAGGAAGCCGATGTCCTCGCCGACGCTGACCGTGGCGCGGGTCATGATGATCTCGCGATAGCGCTGCTGATCCATGGTCTGCGCCAGGCCTGCGGCCAGTGCGAGCAAGGTCTTGCCGGTGCCGGCGGTGCCGAGCAGGGTGACGAAGTCGATCTCCGGGTCCATCAAGGCGTTGAGGGCGAAGTTCTGCTCGCGGTTGCGCGCGATGATGCCCCACACAGCGTGTTGATTATGACGGAAATCGTCGACGATCTGCAAAGTGACGCGTTCTTCGCCGACCTTGGCGACCTTGAGCTCGGATTCGTCGTCGCCGGGCAGGAACAGGAACTGGTTCGGATACCAGTCGTCGTCCTGCGTGCGGTTGATTTCGTAATAGGTACGGCCCTTCTCGGTCCAGGACTTCAGGTCCTTGCCGTGGCGGGTCCAGAAATCGTCCGGCAGCGCAGTCGCGCCGGTGTAGAGCAGGCTGAAATCGTCGAGCGCGCGATCGTTTTCGTAGTCTTCCGAAACGATCCCGGCGATCGACGCCTTGATCCGCAGGTTGATGTCCTTGGAGACGAACACCACCGGCACGCCGGGTTCCTGCTCCTGCAACGCCAGGATCGCGCCGAGGATCTGGTTGTCCGGGATCACCGCGCTGAAGCGCTTGCCCGCATCGAACGAGCCGGTTTGGAAGCGCAGTTTGCCGATGCTCTGCGCGCCGCGCAGTTGCAATCCCTGCGGGCGGTTGAGGGTGATGCCGGTGCTGATTTTGTCGGTGCCTTCGGCCTGGATCAGCTCATTGAGGAAACGGCTGACCTGGCGCGCGTTGCGGCTGGCCTCGGAGGTGCCTTTCTTACCGTTGTCGAGTTCCTCGATCACCTGCATCGGCAGGTAGACGTCGTGTTCCTGGAATTTGAACAGCGCGGTGGGATCGTGCATCAGCACGTTGGTATCCAGCACATAGATGCGCTTGCTTCTTGTCATCGACAGCTCCGCTGGAGATTGGCGTCGGGCGACGCCGGGGGAAAAGTGCCGCATGGTGCTTTGTTACGGATGGCTTCGGTGCGGATGGCTGGGGCGATCGCGCACGGCAGCGCCGCCGTGGCCCGCGGGGCGGGACGGCGTGCGATCGTGGGAATCCGGGGGCTCACTGAGTGGTGGCTTCCTCTGCCGCGCTTATGCGTCAGATTGGGTTTTGAGCGAGTCGAGTACGGCCTGGGCATGCCCGGCGACTTTCACCGGGCGCCATGACTGCACGATGACGCCTTTCGGGTCGATCAGGAAGGTGCTGCGTTCGATGCCCATGTATTTGCGGCCGTACAGGCTCTTTTCCTTGATTACGCCGAAGGCGTTGCACAAGGTTTCGTCTTTGTCGCTGACGAGGTCGAACTTGAAGCCCTGTTTAGCGCAGAAGTTCTGGTGCGACTTGATCGAGTCGCGCGACACGCCCAGCACCGTGGCGCCGAGCTTCTTGAACTTGAGCAGCAGCGCGTTGAAGTCCAGGCCTTCGGTGGTGCAGCCGGGCGTGCTGTCCTTGGGGTAGAAGTACAACACCAGCCAGCCGCCGGCGTAGTCCTTCATCTTGACGGTTTCGCCGCTGGACAGGGCCAGTTCGAGTGTGGGTGCTTTGCCGCCGTAGGCGCGATCGCCGGTATCGAGCATAGTCAGAACTTCATCGGGTCCATGATGGCGTCCAGGTTCAGATGGTCGCAGAACTCGAGGAAATCGTCGCGCAGCGCGGCGATGTGCATGCTCGAGGGTACGCCGATCGTGATCTGGGCCGAGAACATATCCGCGCCGGTCTGCATCGCGCGGTAGCGCGAGCAGTGCAGGCTTTCGATAGTGATGCCCTGGCGATCGAAGAAATCCGCCAGCTGGAACAGGATCCCGGGCTTGTCGGCGGCGACCACTTCGACGATGTAGGGCAACAGATTGGACTGCACCTGCTTGGCGCCGGTGCGGTACCACACCAGTTTGAGGCCTTCCTCGCGCTCCAGGCGCGTGAGCATGGCTTCCAGCTTGGCGACCGCGTCCCAGGAGCCCACCGCCAGCGCGGTGACCGAGACGTCGCGGCCGACCGTGGACAGGCGAGCGTCGACCAGATTGCAGCCCGAATCGGCGATCCGGCGGGTCACCGACAGCAGCGGCGACTCCGGATGCGTCGTATAGGCGTTGATCAGGAGGTGATTTTCGTTCGGCGACGGCCGGGAAGCGGAGTCGGTCAAGGCGGCGCCTGCAAGGGGAGCGTAAGGCTCGGAAATGAACGGCGGCCCGGGCCCGGGCCGCGCTGTGAGGCAGCATACTTGCCCGCGCTTTCGCGCCGCAAGTAACATCGCCGGGTGTATGGCGGCGCGCCGGCACGGTTTCGTGCCCGGGCGCCCGCTTTGGCGGCAAACCGACACGGGTCGGGTTTTCGCCCGGTGCCCGGTTCGTGCGCCGTTTCGGTTTTGGTCTCCGTCCGCTCCGCAGCTGTTGCGGTAGCGGCCTTTCACTCAGATAGGTCTTCACTTGCGACTTTCCGGCAGCATCACCGCGCTGGCGACGCCGTTCACCGCGTCGGGCGAACTCGATCTGGACGCCTGGCGCGCGCTGCTGGCGCTCCAGTTGCAAGGCGGCACCCAGGCGATCGTGGTCGCCGGTTCCACCGGCGAAGCCGCCGCGCTGTACGATGCCGAATACGACACTTTGCTGCGCACCGCGGTGGAACAGGTCGGCGGACGCATTCCGGTGCTGGCCGGCACCGGCTTGTCCAACACCGCAAAAACCATCGAACTCACCCGCCGCGTGGCCGCCCTGGGCGCCGACGCGGCGCTGGTGGTGACTCCGCCTTACGTGCGGCCGACCCAGGCCGGTCTGCAGGCCCATTACCGCGCCATCGCCGACGACGGCGCCTTGCCGATCGTGCTCTACAACGTGCCCGGGCGCACCGGTTGCGATCTGCTGCCGGAGACGGTCGGCGCGCTGGCCGGTCATCCGGGCATCGTCGGGATCAAGGAAGCGGTCGCCGATCCGCAACGCATGGCCGGCCTGTTGGCGTTCAAGTCCGACGACTTCGCCGTGCTCAGCGGCGACGACCCGACCGCCTGCCGTGCGATCCTGGCCGGCGCCGACGGCATCGTCTCGGTCGGTTCCAACGTGCTGCCGGCCGCGTTCCGCCGCTTGGCCGACCTGGCCGGCGCCGGTCGCCGCGGCGAGGCCGAAGCCTGGGACGCGCGTCTGCGTCCGGCCTACGATTTCCTCGCTCTGGAGCCCAACCCGATTCCGGTCAAGGCGCTGCTGGCTGCGCAAAACATCGGCCACGGCCTGCGACTGCCGTTGCAGCCGCTGTCGGCCGTCCATCACGAGGCCGCGCGGCAAGCCGCCGCGCTGGTCGCGCAACTCGAACACCTCTGCCGCGACACGCTCGCGGCCTGAACCCTTGCAGGAGATGCCCATGCGTTCCAATGTTTCTCTGTCCCGTGCCGTCGTCGCCGGTCTGTTGCTGGTGTTGGTCGCCACGTCGGGCTGCAGCTGGTTCCGCAAGGGCAACAAGCTCTATGCCGAAGCGCCGGAAAACCGCCCGCTGGAAGTGCCGCCGGATCTGGACCAGCCGCGTACCGACGGCGCCATGGCTATTCCGGGTGGCGCCTCGGCCACCGCGTCGGGTGTGGCCGCCTCGCGTCCGACCCAGGCCGCTCCGGGCGCGCCGGCGTCTTCGGCGATCGGTTTCACCGTCAGCGGCAACCGCGATGAGGTGTTCGGCAAGGTCGGCGATGCGCTGGGCAAGGTCGAAGGGCTCACCGTCGCCAGCCGCGCGCAGTTGCTGGGCGCGTTCGACGTCAACTACGAAGGCAGCAACTTCCTGGTCCGCGTGAGCAGCGTGGAAGCCGGCACCTACGTGTCGGCGGTCGATCCGCGCGGCCTGCCGGCCACAGGCGAGGCGCCGACCAAGCTGATCGCCAGCCTCAAGGGCACGCTGGGCGGTCGTTGATCGATTCGCGCCGGCTTCGGCCGGAATCGGAAACGGGCGCCTCGGCGCCCGTTTTCGTTTGCGCAAGTATTGGCTGGTTGGTCGAAGAGCGTCGGGCCTGAAGGCCCTCCCACAAAAGTCTTCGAAGGCTACGACGGGCCTGAAGGTTCTCCGACGACAGCTGTCGCAAGCCACGAATATTTTTGTGGGAGGGCCTTCAGGCCCGACGCTTTTGTATCAGGTAGCGATGCCGCTCAACGCGGCGCCAGCCGGGTCAGTCCTTCGTTCAACATCAGCCGGGTCGCCGCCGCGCGCTGATCCATCGGCAGATCCTTGAGCGCATCGAGCAGCCAGCCGAACGAGCGGCAGCGCGCCTGGCGCGCGGCGCCGTCGTCGCCGTCTGCGTTCAAGCCGGCGGCGAAACCGTCGTGCAGGATCATCGCCTTGGCGCCTGCCGACTTGAGCGTCTGCTTGGCCGCGGCGGCATCGAAGCTCTGGCGCGGACTTTGCAGCCCGGTCGCGGCGATATTGATCAGCGCATTGCTGAAACGCTGACGGCTGTCCGGGCCCAGATTCTGCGCCGCGGCCATCAGCGCCTGCGCGCTGCGGTCGGCGCTCGGGTCGAACAGCGCGCACAGCGTGCTGGCATCGTCGGGCACGCGCGAGGCGCGGTGCAGCGCCTGGAACAGCTCGTCGATGTTGCCGTCGGGCGCGCGCATCACCGTATCGTTGGCGCTGGCCATGATCGCGGCCGGGTCGAGCTGGGACAGGTCCAACTGCGACAGATCCAGTTGCGAGAGATCGAAACCGCGATGCTGCGCGCCGGTCACCGCCGGCGTCAGACACAGGGTGAGCAGCAGGCCGAACGGCAGGAGCTTGGACATGGCGGAGGCGGCGGAAGGGGCTCGCCGCGAGTCTAGGCGGCGCCGGATGAACCTTCGCCGTGCCGCGCGGACGGCGCGGCGCGATCGGCCGCGCCGGGCAACAGGTTATGCGGAACTATCGGCGACGGACGCGGTAAGCGGCCGCCGCGAGCGTTTCGCCGACACGCGAATGCGCCGCGTCGCAATGCCGATCCGATCGCCGCGCCGACAGCCGCCGCGGCGATCGCGCCGGCGCTTATTCCTTCTCGACTTCGAAGTAGCCGTACACCGCGCCGCCGTCGGGCAAGCGGTCGTAGCCCATCGCCACGGCCACGCGCTGCGGACTCAGCAAGCCGATCTTCCACACGCTCACGCCGTCGAAGCCGGCCGCGCCGGTCTTGGCGAACTCGCGCTTGCCGCCCAACTCGTCCTGGATGTGGTTGCCGGTGTAGCTGTCGAGCACCACCCACTGCGGGCGTGCCTTGTAGAGGAAGAACCGCTTGGCGACGATGCGGTACTGGCCTTCCCACAGTTCGGTCAGCGCATTCTCCAGCGCGGCCTGCTGTTCGCCGTGCTGATCGGCGCTGAGTACGGCGTCGTCGGCGTTGTGGGGAATCTTGTCTAACAACATGGGTGAGTCCTTTGCGAAAGTGCAACCCGCGCAGCAAAGCAGCAGGGTCGTCACGAGGATTTTGAGCAATCTTGATCCGAGGCCGGTCATGCCGCGAACTCCAAGGGGCGAGGCCGTGCGCTGCGCGCTCAGGCGCGCATCGACGGTCCGCGGGCGGGCGAGGCGACTTCTTCGGGTTGCGGCGCGGCGGCGGCTTGCTGCTGATCGTTGAGCTGGCTGCGGCCGGTGGCGGCGAACTGCTGGCCGTCGGGCGAGGCGGCCAGATCGCGCATCGACTGCTTCAGCGCGGCCGGGTTGTCCAGGCTGGCCAGCATCGAGTCGAGATGGCGGTCGCCGGTTTCGGCGCTGGCTACCTTGACCTTCGGCTGCTGTGAAGGCGCCGGGCCGATGTCGATCTTGTTCAGGCCGCCGCCATCGACGATATCCTTGAGCTTGACCGAGATGCTGGCGTTGGGTGAGCCGGGGCCTTCGCTTATGCGCTCGTTGTGGCCCCAGGGGTTGCGTACTTGCAGCATGACCTCGTTGCGTTCGTTCTTGTAGACGCGCTCGACCATGAAGGCGTGGCGATCGACCAAGCCGTCCTGAGGGGCGTCGGCTGAGAAAATGTGGGTGTCTTCGGATTTGGTCGCCAGAGTGACCGGTCGGTGTTCCTTGAGCGCGGTGTCCAGGCGCTTGAAGGACTTCTCCATGCCCATGTCGTCGAAGTCGTCGGCGTCGAGCGTCTTGCCGTGCACGCCGGTCAGCGTGTACAGCGCATCGGCCGGCCAGCCGCCGTTGGCGATCTTGTCGTAACCTTGCTGCAGTCCGTCCTTGGGGTTGCGGTCGTGCATCTTGGCGTAGGCGGTTTCCATCACCGCCGGCCAGATCGGCGAATTCTGGCCCGGATGGCCGTCGACGGTGCTGCCGCCGCGGCGGGAGAGGTTGCCCTCGATTTCGCGCTGGGTCACTTCGACCTCGACCGCCTTGGTCACGTTGTCCTTGAACCAGCCAGGATCGTGTTCCCTGTAGAGCGTGACCGTGAACGTGCCCTTCTCAGCGTTGTACTTGATCGCGTTTTCCAGCCGTTCGGGCTGCTGTTGCGCCAACGAACCCAGCGAGGAGACGAAGTAGCAGTCGCCGAGCGAGTTCTGTTCGATATCCGACGAGCTGGGATGGCCGCTGGGGCCATACAGGGTCGCAGCGGAGAACTGGCGCGATTCGGGCGGCGGCGGGGGCGAGGTTTCGATAGCGACGGCCATGACTGCGGTCCTTTGCTTGGCGTTGTTGGGTCTGCGCGAATCTAGCGCGGACCGTTAGTGGGAACAAGTTGCGTTACTGCACTGTAGGGACGGGCGATGGCCGATAATCCGGCCACCGATCCGGGCAGGCGTCCGGCCAATGACGGCGTTAAGGATTGAACGAATGGAGCAGGAATTCTCGACCCTGGTGGACACGGCCAAGCGGTTGGCGCTGTTGGCCGAAACCCTTGAGCGCCGGTCCGAGGCGGCGGTGCAGGAGCAGCAACAGGCTGTTCAGGTTCTGGAACAGGCCTTGGGGCGGATTCGCGGCGACCTGGGCCAGGTGATGGACGGCGCGGCGACGCGGGTCGCGCAATCGGTCCAGCAGGGGCTCGATTCCAGCCTCGGTCAGGGCGCCGAGCAGTACGAACGGGTGGTGGCGAGCGCCTCGCAGCGACTGGGCGGGGCGAGCCAGGCGCTGGCGCAGGCGCAGGACTCGGTCGCGGCGGGCACGCGCAAGGCGGTGATCGTCGCCTATGCCGCGGTGGCCGGCGCGATGGCGTTGCTGGTGATCGGTGGCGCGATCTTGCTGAATTTCGAGTATCGCCAGTACCAGCAGGCGCGCGATCGCACCGCCGCCGCGCAGGTACGCGCCGAACTCGCCGAGGCGTTCACCCGGATCGGCGTGACCTCGTGCGCGGGTACGCCGTGCATCCAGTTGAACAAGGACGCGCCGCGCTGGGGCAGCAACAGCGATTACCTGCTGATCCAGCGTTATCCGGATAAAAAGCCGCGCTGATCGGCCCGGGCCCGGATGGTGGCGCGGCGTCAGCGCTCGATCAGATCGATCTTGTCCGGCTTGCCTTCCCATTCCTTGGCATCGGGCAGGGCGTCCTTGCGCGTGGTGATCACCGGCCAGGCCTTGGCCAGTTCGGCATTGAGCGCGACGAAGGCTTCCTGGCCGGCGGGCACGTCGTCCTCTGGATAGATCGCGTTGATCGGGCATTCGGGCTCGCACAAGGTGCAGTCGATGCATTCGTCCGGGTCGATCACCAGGAAGTTCGGGCCTTCATGGAAACAGTCCACCGGGCACACCTCGACGCAGTCGGTGTACTTGCACTTGACGCAATTCTCGGTGACGACGAAGGGCATGGCTGGGTCCTGATATGTGGTCCGGTACAAGCAGGCCGGGCGGTCGATAGTGTAGCCACTCGCATCGTGCGCGCCCAAGACAAGGATTGGCCGATTGCCGGGCGATCGCGAAGCTGCGAAGCGGGTAACGATGAAAATGGAACTGTTCGAACAGCTGTATTCGCGACCGCGGTCGAAAACCCTCGTGGACGGTCGAACGGCGGGCCAGCGCCGCGCTGCGGAACGGCCCACAACGAAAAAGCCCGCGTCTCCGCGGGCTTTTCCTGCGACCAGGTCGCATATTTGGCGCTCCCTACGGGATTCGAACCCGTGTTTTAGCCTTGAGAGGGCCACGTCCTAGGCCTCTAGACGAAGGGAGCAGGTGGTTCATCCGCCAGTCGCGAGCCGGGTCTGCGGGTCAGGCAGGCCGATGGAAGGCGGTTGGGGGCGGATCGCACGGACTCTCAACCCGATGCGGCCTGCTAGTATATGCGCCGCCGTAGCCTCGGGCAACGGTTGGACCCACGAAACTTCTAGAAGGCGGCGCGCCCGCGCTCGATGCAAGCCGACAATTCCTCACTTACTCCCAAGACCTCGCTACGGGTTATCCCGCGCGACCAGCACAACGTCTCGCGCAAGGAGATCAGCCCCAACGCGTTGCGAGTGCTTTACCGCCTGCGCGACAGCGGCTTCGGCGCCTACCTGGTCGGCGGCGCGGTGCGCGACATTCTGGTCGGCGGTCATCCGAAGGACTTCGACGTCGCCACCGACGCCACGCCCGAGCAGGTCAAGGGGCTGTTCCGCAACTGCCGCCTGATCGGCCGGCGCTTCCGTCTGGCTCACGTGGTCTACGGCCGCGAGATCATCGAGGTCGCCACCTTCCGCGCCAACAGCGACGACGGCAGCGGCGATCGCGAGACCGATACCGGCGGCCGGCTGGTGCGCGACAACGTCTACGGCAGCATCGAAGACGATGCGGTGCGCCGCGACTTCACCGCCAACGCGCTGTATTACGCGGTCGAGGATTTCTCGGTGCGCGATTACACCGGCGGCTTCGAAGACGTGCAGAACCGTCTGATGCGCCTGATCGGCGATCCGGAAACGCGCTATCGCGAAGATCCGGTGCGCATGCTGCGCGCGGTGCGTCTGGCGGCCAAGCTCGGTTTCGAGATCGAAGCGGCGACCGCCGCGCCGATTCCGCACCTGGCGTCGCTGCTGGCCGATGCTGCGCCGGCGCGTTTGTTCGAAGAGTGCCTGAAGCTGTTCCTGTCGGGTCACGCGGTGGAGAGTTTCCTCGGCCTGGAGCGTTACGGCCTGCTGTCGGCGCTGCTGCCGGAAAGCGCCGCCGCGCTCAAATCCAACCGCAGCGGCGCCTTGCGCCGGATGTTGCTGGAAGGCTTGAAGGGCACCGATGCGCGGGTGGCGGCCGATGAACCGGTCTCGCCGGCGTTCTTGTTCGCCTTGCTGCTGTGGCCGGCGTATTGCCGCGACTTGATGGGCCTGCAGGCGCAGGGCGTGCACACCGCCGAGGCGCAGCGTCGCGCCGCCGATCGGGTCACCCTGCATCAGCTGGCCACCATCGCGCTGCCGCGTCGTTTCTCGCTGCCGATGCAGGAGATCTGGCTGCTGCAGTCGCGTTTCCAGCAACGTCAGCGCAAGCGCGTGTTCCGCCTGTTGTCGCATCCGCGTTTCCGCGCCGCGTTCGATTTCCTGGTGCTGCGCATGGCCGCCTCCGAGGAACATGCCGGCGACGTGACGTTCTGGCGCGAAGCGCAGGCGCATCCGAACGAGCTGCTGGCCCAGGCCGAAGCGCAGCCGCGCGCGGCCGACGATGAGGACGGCGAAGAAGGCGACGGCCGCGCGCCGCGCAAGCGCCGCCGTCGCCGTCGCGGCGCTCCGGTGGCTTCGGAGTAAGTCGCCGGGTCGGTTCCCGAGCGATCGGTTCGGGAACCGGCGGGCCTCGGATCGGCGGTTCGGCGACAGGCCGGTTCGCGGCAGGCTCGCCGGAAAGCCGATCGCTTCGAACCACGAAGCCCCGGCGGCTGCTGGTCCAGCGCGCGGCTTCCACCGCGGCAGCCTTCACTTTCCCGATGCGCTCTGCGCTTGGCCGGAACGATGAGCGTGATCGATTCTTCTCCCACCACGACCGCCTACGTCGGTCTCGGCAGCAACCTCGGCGACAGCGCCGCGGTGTTGCGCGCGGCCTTGCGGGCGCTTGATGCATTGCCGCGCACCCGTCTGAGCCAGGCCTCGCGGCTGTACCGCACGCCGGCCTGGGGTCAGACCGACCAGCCCGATTTCCTCAACGCCGTGGCCGCACTCGAGACCGCCTTGCCGGCGCGCGACTTGTTGGCGGCGATGCTGGAGATCGAACGCGACGCCGGGCGTTCGCGCCGCGCCGACGGCAGCGACCGCTGGGGGCCGCGCACGCTGGACCTGGATCTGCTGTTGTACGGCCAGGCGACCATCGCCGAACCCGGCCTGCACGTGCCGCATCCGCATTTGCACGAGCGCGCGTTCGCGCTGGTGCCGCTGCTGGAGATCGCCCCGCAGGTCCGTATCGCCGGCGTCGGCCTGGCGCGCGAGGCGCTGGCCGGAATCGATATCGGCGCGATCCAGGCGCTCGGGCCGGACGATCGTTGACCGGCGCGAGCCGGATCGGCACAGCCGAGTCTTCGCGCGAACCGCCGCGGCGGCCCCGGTTGTCCGCGTAAGGCGGGCCGACAGCGTTCCGCCGGTGAGGGTCGCGTCGGCGCGGCAACCTGTTAAGTTATGGCGCTCTCCCCACGACGTCCGTCGCCACCGGACGAATCGCCATGTATACCTCGGCTCCGACCGACGCCAACGCCCAAGAAAAACGCAAAGCCTGGACCGTGCCCATGCTCGCCGACGCCAAGCGCGACGGCCGCAGGCTCGTCATGTTGACCGCCTACGACGCGGGTTTTGCCCGCACGATGGATGCTGCGGGTATCGACGTGGTGTTGGTCGGCGATTCGCTGGGCATGGTCGTGCAAGGCCACAACAGCACCTTACCGGTCGCCACCGCCGACATCGTCTATCACACCGCCTGCGTCGCGCGCGGCCTGTCCAAGGCGCTGCTGGTCGCGGACCTGCCGTTCCAATCCGACGCCACGCCCGAGCGCGCGCTGGACGCGGCGACCGCGCTGCTGCAAGCCGGCGCGGCGATGGTCAAGATCGAAGGCGCGGGCCACAAACTCGACGTGATCCGCTTCCTGGTCGAACGCGAGATTCCGGTCTGCGCGCACCTGGGGCTGACTCCGCAATCGGTGCTGCGCCTGGGCGGCTACAAGCTGCAGGGGCGCGACGACGTCACCGCGAACAAATTGCGCGGCGACGCGCGCGCGGTCGCGCAGGCCGGCGCGGCCTTGCTGGTGCTCGAATGCGTGCCGACCGGCCTGGCCGGCGCGATCACCGCCGATCTGGCCATTCCGACCATCGGCATCGGCGCCGGTCCGCATTGCGACGGCCAGGTGCTGGTGCTGCACGATCTGCTCGGCGTGAACTCGGGCCATCGCCGGCCTAAATTCGTCAAGGATTTCCTGGCGCAGGGCGGCTCGGTCGAGGGCGCGTTCCGCGCTTACGCCGACGACGTGCGCAGCGGCGCGTTCCCGGACGCTTCGCACTCCTACGACTGATCGCGGCCGGGCGCTGGAAATCTTCGGCGCCCGACCCGATATCGCGCTTGAAGCAAGCATCATCCATCCAAGCATCCTCCGGCAGGGACTGGCCCGGGTTTCGTCGCGCACGGAGTGGCGCCGTTCAACCACGAGTACCGCATGCTGACCGTCGATCAACTGGACGCCCTGCGTTCGACCCTGGAAACCTGGCGCCGCGCCGGCGAGCGCATCGCCTTCGTGCCGACCATGGGCAATCTGCACGCGGGCCATCACTCGCTGATCGCGTTGGCGCGTGAGCGCGCCGACCGGGTGGTGGCGAGCGTGTTCGTCAATCCGACCCAGTTCGGCCCGAACGAGGATTTCAGCCGCTATCCGCGCACGCCCGAAGCCGACGCCGAAGGATTGAGCGCGGCCGGCTGCGATCTGCTGTGGCTGCCTTCGGTCGAGACCATGTACCCGTACGGCGCCGACAACACCGTGTCGATCCGAGTCCCGCAAGTCACCGAGACCTTGGAGGGTGCGCACCGTCCTGGCCATTTCGACGGCGTGGCGACCGTGGTCGCGCGTTTGTTCAATCAGGTCCAGCCCGATGTGGCGGTGTTCGGCCGCAAGGATTTCCAGCAGCTCGCGGTGATCCGCTATCTGGTTCGCGATCTGGCCTTCCCGATCGAAATCGTCGCCGCGTCGACCCAGCGCGAGGCCGACGGGCTGGCGCTGAGCTCGCGCAATCAATACCTCTCGGCCGACGAGCGCCCGCGCGCGGCCGAAATCCATCGCGTTCTGCAGGGCATGCGCGAGGCCGTTCAGGACGGCCGGCCGCGCGAAGCGGTCGAGGCCGAAGCGGCGCAACGTCTGGCCGCGGCCGGCTTCGCGGTCGACTACGCGGCGGTCCGGCGCACCGATCTGACCCTGCCCGAGTCCGCTGCGGCGGCGGGCAATGCGGCCCGGGTGGCCCTGATCGCGGCCCGTCTGGGCCGAACCCGCCTGATCGACAACCTGGAATTCACCGCCTGAACAGGGCCGGGCCGGCCGGGCTGGACGGGAAAGCACCGTTCCGCCGACCATGGCCCCCGCCCATGTTGCAGCGCGCCATGCGCTGCTAGACTTCAGGCCCTTCGCGCCCGCGCGCCTGCGGACCCACGAGTAACGACCATGCAACTGAACCTGCTCAAGGCCAAGATCCACCGCGCCACCGTCACCCACGCCGAGTTGCATTACGAAGGCTCCTGCGCGATCGACGGCCGTCTGCTCGATATCTCGGGCATCCGCGAGTACGAGATGGTCCACATCTACAACATCAACAGCGGCCACCGCTTCTCCACCTACGCCATCCGCGGCGAAGAAGGCAGCGGGGTGATCTCGGTCAACGGTGCGGCGGCCCACAAGGCCCAGCCCGGCGATCTGGTCATCATCTGCGCGTACGGTATCTGCGACGAAGCCGAGGCGGCCAAGTACAAGCCGACCCTGGTCTACGTGGACCGGCACAACCAGCTGACCCACACCAACCATTCGATGCCGGCTCAAGCCGCCTGATCGATCCTCAACAAGAGCCTCTCGCACGATGAGCGATGACGTCCGACTTCACGAGCTGCGCGCCGAGGTCGGGCGCGTCGCTGTCACCCCGCTGGCCCGACTGATCGCCCAGGACCCGGCCCGCGCCGCGGATTTCGCGATCCAGGTCGGCCCGCTCTACGCCAGCTTCGCGCGCCAGCACTACGACCGCGACGCACTGGCCTGGCTGCAGCGAGCGGCCGCCGACGCCGGCAGCGTTCAGCGCCTGCGCGCGCTGTTCGACGGCGAGATCGTCAACGTCACCGAAGGCCGCCCGGCGCTGCATACCGCGCTGCGCGGCGATCTGTCCTCGACCGACACCGCACGCGCCGCGCATCAGCAGGCGCTGACCGCGCGCAAGCAGATGCGCGCGGTGATCGACAAACTCGCCGCGAGCGAGGTCACCGACATCGTCAGCGTCGGCATCGGCGGCTCCGACCTCGGTCCGCGCCTGGCCGCGGACGCGCTGACCGGCGCCACGCCCGGCCGCTTCCGCGTGCATTTCCTGTCCAACGTCGACGGCCACGCGGCCCAGCGCACGCTGGCCGGGCTGGACCCCAAGCGCACCGCGGCGCTGTTGATCTCCAAGACCTTCGGTACGCAGGAAACCCTGCTCAACGGCGGGATTCTGCGCGATTGGCTCGGCGACGACTCGCGTTTGTACGCGATCAGCGCCAATGTCGAGCGCGCCGCGAGCGCGTTCAACATTCCATCCGAACGCATCCTGCCGATGTGGGATTGGGTCGGCGGTCGCTATTCGCTGTGGTCGGCGGTGGGTCTGCCGATCGCCTTGGCGATCGGCATGGACCAGTTCGAACAATTCCTCGACGGCGCCGCGCGGATGGACGCGCACGTGCTGGAAACGCCGCTGGAGCGCAATCTCGCCGCCTGGCACGCGCTGACCGCGATCTGGAACCGCAACGGCCTGGGCTATGCGACCCAGGCGGTGCTGGCTTACGACGACCGCCTCAGGCTGTTGTCGAATTATCTGCAGCAGTTGGTGATGGAAAGCCTGGGCAAATCCACCCGCCTGGACGGCTCGCCGGTCAGCGGCGACACCGTGCCGGTGTGGTGGGGCGGGGTGGGCACCGACACCCAGCACAGCTTCTTCCAGGCGCTGCACCAGGGCACTTCGATCGTTCCGGCCGACTTCATCGGCGTGATCCACTCCGACGCGCCGTATCCGCAGAACCATCGCGCGCTGCACGCCAATCTGCTGGCCCAGACCGAAGCCTTCGCCAACGGCCAGAGCAGCGACGATCCGCATCGCGCCTACGCCGGCGGACGGCCGAGCACGACGATCCTGCTCGACGCGCTGACTCCGGCCTCGCTCGGCGCGTTGCTGGCGATGTACGAACACAGCGTGTATCTGCAATCGGTGTTCTGGGGCATCAACGCCTTCGATCAGTTCGGCGTGGAACTCGGCAAGCAAGTCGCCAGCCGTTTGTTGCCGGCGCTGGCCGGCGAGGCCGAAGCCGAGGATCCGGTGACGCGCGAGCTGTTGCGCAAGCTGCGAGGCTGAGCGGATCTGGTACGAGGTGGATGTCGCGAGGTCTTTTGTGGGAGGGGCTTCAGCCCCGACGCTCTTGTGTCAGATCACTGTGAATCGGCCGAAGAGCGTCGGGGCTGAAGCCCCTCCCACAAAAGACCTGGTGATTCATCGAAACCTTGCGAGGTTTTTGCAGGCCGGTTGCGGCGCGGTTTTACGAAATTCCATGCCGCGCCAGCGCCCATTCGACATGCTCGCGCACCACTGCGCTGGAATGCTCGCGCCGCGAGCGCAGCGCCGCGACGACTTCGGGCGAATCCGGCGCATTGCCCAGCGCCACCGCGATATTGCGCAGCCACCGCTCATGCCCGCTGCGGCGGATCGCCGAGCCTTCGGTGCGGCTTAGGAACTCCGCTTCGTCCCAGGCGAACAATTGCGCCAGGGTCGCCTTGTCCAGGTCGTTGCGCGCGCGGAAGTCCGGCTCGTCGGTGCGCTGGGCGAATTTGTTCCAGGGGCAGACCAACTGGCAATCGTCGCAACCGAAGATGCGGTTGCCGATGGGTTCGCGCAGTTCCAGCGGAATCGCGCCGTCGTGTTCGATGGTCAGATAGGCGATGCAGCGCCGCGCATCGAGCCGGTGCGGCGCGACGATGGCCTGGGTCGGGCAGACGTCGATGCAGCGCGTGCAGGTGCCGCAGTGCGCGGTCGCCGGCGTATCGACCGGCAAGGGCAGGTCGAGGTAGATCTCGCCGAGGAAAAACCACGAGCCGCCGTCCTTGTCGATCAGGCAGGTGTGTTTGCCGATCCAGCCCAGTCCGGCGTTGCGCGCCAACGCGCGTTCCAGCACCGGTGCGGAATCGACGAACACGCGATGGCCGAACGGCCCGACCAGTTCGGCCAGGCGGTCGGCCAGCCGTTGCAGGCGTTGGCGCATGAGCTTGTGGTAGTCGCGACCCAGGGCGTAGCGCGCGACATAGGCGCGTTCGCGATCGGCCAGGGTGGCCCAGGCGTCCTCGTCGTCGCGGCGGCCGTAGTCGAGCCCGACCGAGATCACCCGCACCGTGCCCGGCAGCAAGGCGCTGGGGCGGGCGCGCAGATCGCCGTGCCGCGCCATCCAATCCATCGAGCCGTGCAGGCCCTGTTCCAGCCAGTCCAGCAGATAGGCCTCGTCCTGGCCCAATTCGACGCCGCTGATGCCGCAGCGCTGGAAACCGAACTCTCTCGCGATCTGACGGATGCGCGCGGCCAACGCCGCGTAGTCGGGCGCGGCGGCGGTGTCGGGCGAGGCGGGGCGGGCGTCGGGCTGGCTCACGATGCGGCAAGTATAGAATCGCGGCATGTCCTCGACCCGCGAATCTGCTGTGACCTCGTCCGCTGCGCCCCTGTCCCAGTGCTGCCTGTTCGACGCGGCGGCCCTGCGCGCGGTGGAAACCGCGGCGGCGGCCGAACTGGGCGATGCTTATGCGCTGATGCACCGCGCCGGCGAGGCGGCGTGGCGGGAATGGCTGGAGCGCTGGAGCCAGGCCTATTCGCTGCTGGTGGTCTGCGGCCCCGGCAATAACGGCGGCGACGGCTATGTGATGGCGCTGCACGCGCACCAGGCCGGGCGCCGCGTTTGCGCGATCCGGCTGCGCGAGCACGCGCCACGCGGCAAGCTCGCGCAACGCGCGGCCGGCGAATACGAGGCCGCGGGTGGCCGCACCGTCGAGTTCGACGGCGCGCTGCCGCCGGCCGATGCGATCGTCGACGCCTTGTTCGGCATCGGCCTGAAGCGGCCGCCGGAAGGCGCCGCCGCCGATCTGATCGCCGCGATCAACGCCCACGGCGCGCCGGTGTTCGCGCTGGATACGCCCAGCGGTGTGGATTCCGATCGCGGCGCAGTCGAAGGCGCGGCGGTGGTGGCCGATCGCACCATCGAATTCATCGCGCGCAAAGGCGGATTGCGCACCGGTGCGGCGCTGGATCATGTCGGCGCTCTGAGTCTGGCGACGTTGGGCCTGGAGCCCGCGCATTACCACGCCCATCCGATCGCCGAATGGCTGCAGGCCGCGGATATGCGGCGCTGGCTGCGGCCGCGACGTCGCGACAGCCACAAGGGCCGCAACGGCCGCGTGTTGTGCGTCGGCGGCGATCATGGCCATGGCGGCGCGCTGCTGCTGTGCGCGCAAGCGGCGCTGCGCAGCGGCGCGGGGCTGGTCGATGCGGCCACGCGCGAGGCGCATGTGGCGCCGATGCTGGCGCGTCTGCCCGAGGCGATGCCGCGCGCGGTGGAGAGCGCCGAGGATCTGCGCGCGGCGATCGAGGCGGCGGACGTGATCGCGATCGGCCCGGGACTGGGTCAGAAAGACTGGGGAAAACAGCTGCTTTCGGCGGCGATCGACAGCGGCAAGCCGTTGTTGCTGGACGCCGACGCGCTCAATCTGCTCGCCGCGCAGCCGCGTTGGTTGTCGGCCGATACGATTCTCACGCCGCATCCGGGCGAGGCCGCGCGTCTGCTCGGCAGCGACACCGCGCGCGTGCAGGCCGAGCGTTTTTCCGCGGTACGCGCGCTCGCCGAACACTACGGCTGCACGGTGGTGCTCAAGGGCGCCGGCAGCTTGATCGCCGCGCCCGGCGGCGCGGTGCGGGTGATCGGCGCGGGCAATCCGGGCATGGCCGTGGGCGGCATGGGCGATGTGCTCAGCGGCGCGATCGCCGCATTGCGCGCGCAAGGATTGAACGCGTTCGATGCGGCCAGTTGCGGCGCCTTGCTGCATTCGGTCGCCGGCGACGAGGCGGCGCGCGACGGCGGCGAACGCGGTCTGTTGCCGAGCGACCTGATGCCGTGGCTGCGCCGCCACGCCAATCCGTCCACCGATACGCGATGATGCATGCGATGAACTCTCAAGCGCCTTCTCAATCCGCTTCGACGACTTCATCGCGATCGCTGGTGTTGAACCTGGCCGATGCCGAGGCCACCGACGCATTGGGCGCCGCGCTCGCCGCCGCGCGCGCAACGCTTTCGCCGATGCCGACTCTGCAAGCGCATCTGCACGGCGATCTGGGCGCGGGCAAATCCACTCTGGCGCGTGCGTTGTTGCGCACACTCGGCGTGCGCGGCGCGATCCGCAGCCCGACCTACACCCTGGTCGAACGTTATCCGCTCGCCGAAGGCGGCGAGGCCTGGCATCTGGACCTGTACCGGATCGGCGATGCGGGCGAGCTGGAATTCCTCGGCCTGGATGGCGGCGAGGCCACGCTGTGGCTGATCGAGTGGCCCGAACGCGGCCGCGGCTGGCTGCCGCCGGCGGATCTGCGCATCGATCTGGCGGTCGACGGGGCGGGGCGGCGGGCCGAACTGAGCGCCGTCACTGGGGCCGGTTCGGCCTGGCTGGAGGCCCTGGCCGGGGCGACCGGTTAGCGGGCGTTTGCGACCGACTCCTGAATGATTCCATAGGAAGTAGCGGCAGGTACCGGATTTGCAAGGGAAAAATACTTGCAATTCATCAATTCCGGTGCTTGACTTACACCCATGCGAGTAAAAGGGGTCACCGTTCAGAAATTCCTGCTTGGCTTGGCGCTGCTCGCGGCGCTGGCTTGGAATCTCGCGCACGCCAGTGAAATCAAGGGCTTGGAGCTGCACAACGGCGCAACCGGGACCCGCGCCGAGATCGTTCTCGACGGTGCCGGCGAATACAAAGTCATCAGCCTCAAGGGCCCCGATCGCCTGGTCGTGGATCTGCCCGCCTCGCGCCTGGGCAAGAGCGTCAAGCTTCCAGCCGGCGCCGGCATCATCAAATCCGTGCGCAGCGGCGAGCCGCAGCCGGGTACGGCGCGGATCGTGTTCGACCTGGCCCAGCCGGTCGCGGTGCTCAAGCCGCGGATCGAGCAGGGCGCTTCGGGCGCGCGTCTGGTGCTGGAATGGCCGGGCGACGGCAGCGAAACCGCCGCGGCGGTGGCGGTCGCGCCGCCGAGCGCGTCGCCTGCCGCCGTCGTCGCGGCCCAGCCGCCGGCCTCGGCTCCGAGCGAAGCCGAGGCGACCGCCGCGTCCAACGCCGCAACCCAGAAACTGATCGCCGAATTGGCCGCACGCGCCGCCGCGACCCATCCGACCACATCGCCAGCGGCCGCGCCGACGGCTCCCGCCAGCGCGCCGCCACCGGCCTCCGTCGTAACGGCTCCGCCCGCCGCCGCGGTGGCGACGACCGCGTCGGCGCCGGTACACAACACCGCTCAGCAAGCCGCCAATCAGGCCGTGTTCGAACAGGCCGCCCAGGCGCCGGTGCCGAACACGGTCGCGACCGGCGTGCCGACCCGTATCGCCACCGGCGTGCCCACGCGCGTCGCCACCGGTGTTCCCGCGCCGGTGCCCGGTTCGGCTGCCGCGATGGCGCCCGCCGCGATGGCGCCCGAAGCGGTGCCGCCGCCGGGTGCGGTCAAGACCATGAAGGACGTGATGCGCGGCCGCGGCATGCGCCCGTTGATCATCGCCATCGATCCCGGCCACGGCGGCCAGGACCCCGGCGCGATCGGCCTGACCGGCAAGCGCGAAAAAGACGTAACCCTGGCGATCGGCCGCGAGCTGGCGCGCCAGATCAACGCCACCCCGGGCCTGAAGGCCTACATGACCCGCGACAGCGACGTGTTCATCCCGCTGCCGCGGCGTGCCGCCCTGGCGCGTCAGGCCAAGGCCGACATGTTCGTCTCCATCCATGCCGACGCGGCCGAGAACCGCGCCGCCAAGGGTTCCTCGGTGTATGTGCTCTCGCTCAAGGGTGCGTCCTCGCAGCGCGCGCGCTGGCTGGCCGACAAGGAAAACGCCTCCGACCTGATCGGCGGCGTGCGCCTGCAGCAGACCGACAACACCCTGGCCTCGGTGCTGCTGGACCTGACCCAGAGCGGCCATATGAAGGCCTCCGAAGACGCGGCCGGGCACGTGCTCGACGGGCTCAAGGATGTCGGCAACAACCACAAGCCGCATATCGAGCGCGCCAACTTCGCGGTGCTGCGGACCTCGGACATGCCGGCGATGCTGGTCGAAACCGCGTTCATCTCCAATCCGGACGAAGAGCGCCGGCTGACCGATCCGAGTCATCAGCGCGCGCTCGCCCGCGCCGTGCTGAGCGGGATCAACACCTATTTCACCCGTCAGCCGCCGCCGGGCACGATGTACGCCGCGCGTGCCGAGGCCCAGCAGGCTTCGCCGGGCGGGTTCGGTGGTGGCAGTCCCTGAGGTTCTGGTATCGCTTCGGTACGGTTTTGATTGGCGGCTCTTCGGGGCCGTCTTCGTTTTGGGAGGGCTGGTCCTCACTCCAAGCCCGACCCCGGCCCAAACGCATAGCGGTTTGGGCGTCCACGCGCACGCGAGCCAGTGGCTCGCAAGCTGCGCGCGTTCACCCCGCTTGCGGGAGAAGGTGCCCGGAGAGCGGATGAGGGAGGGCTGGAGGGGCCAGCCACCACCGCGCAACACACCAAACCGCAAGCTCCGGATCGCGGCGACCCTCGGCCAGCGGCTATCATCGATCCCCATTCCCCAACGGCGCCCCGCGCACCGAAACGCCGCCTGTGAGCATCCGCCAACTCCCCGATACCCTCATCAATCAGATCGCCGCAGGCGAGGTGGTCGAACGGCCCGCGTCGGTGGTCAAGGAATTGGTCGAGAACGCGCTCGACGCCGGCGCGCGCCGGGTCGACATCGATCTGGAAGAGGGCGGCGTGCGCTTGATCCGCATCCGCGACGACGGCAACGGCATCGCCGCCGACGAACTGCCGCTGGCGGTCTCGCGCCACGCCACCAGCAAGATCGCCTCGCTCGACGATCTGGAGGGCGTCACCACCTTGGGCTTCCGCGGCGAAGCTTTGCCCTCGATCGCCTCGGTCAGCCGCTTCGCGCTGTCCTCGCGGCGGATCGGCGAAGACCGCGGCGCGGTGCTGGAGATCGACGGCGGCCGCCTCGGCGAAGTCACGCCAAAATCGCATCCGCAAGGCACCACGGTCGAAGTCCGCGACCTGTTCTTCAACGTCCCGGCGCGGCGCAAATTCCTCAAGGCCGAACGCACCGAGCTGGGCCATATCGAAGAATGGCTGCGCCAGCTGGCGTTGGCGCGGCCTGACGTCGAACTCCGCGTTTCGCACAACGGCAAGGCCACCCGGCGCTGGAAAGGCGAGGGCGACTTGATCGACATGGGCCTGTCGGACGTGCGCATCGGCGAGGCCCTGGGCGAGGAATTCGCCAAGAACGCGTTGCGAGTGGACCACAGCGGCGCCGGTCTGCGCCTGCACGGTTGGATCGCGCAGCCGTCCTACAACCGCGCCAGCGCCGATCAGCAATACCTTTACGTCAACGGCCGTTCGGTGCGCGATCGCAGCATCGCCCATGCGGTCAAGCAGGCCTATGCCGATGTGCTGTTCCATGGGCGTCAGCCGGCCTATGTGCTGTTCCTGGAACTCGACCCGCGCCGGGTCGACGTCAACGTGCATCCGGCCAAGCACGAAGTGCGCTTCCGCGACGCGCGGCTGATCCACGACTTCGTCTACCGCACGCTCAACGACGCACTGGCGCAAACGCGCGCGGGCACTTTGCCGTCGGCGCAGGTGCCGGGCGGCGGCGATCCGTTCGCTTCGGCCAACGGCGAGGGCGCCGCACCGTCGAACCTGTATCAGTACCGGCCGACCGCGCCGCTGGGTCTGCAGATCAGCGAAACCCGCGTGGGTTATGCGGCGTTGTACGGCAGCGGCGGCGGCACGGTGTCCGGTCCCGCGCCGGGCGCCGGACTGTATGCCGGTTCCGGCAGCGCCTACGCCTCGCCGTCCCCGGGCATGCCGCTGTCGGCGTTGCCGCGCGGCGACGACGACACCTTGCCGCCGTTGGGTTACGCGATCGCCCAGTTGCACGGCATCTACGTGCTTGCCGAAAGCGCCGAAGGCCTGATCGTGGTCGACATGCACGCCGCCCACGAGCGCATCGGCTACGAAAAACTCAAGCACGCGCACGACGGCGAAGGCCTGCGCACCCAGCCCCTGCTGGTGCCGGCCAGCCTGGCGGTGTCCGAGCGCGAGGCCGAGGTCGCCGAGCGCGAGGAAGCCACCTTGATCGCACTCGGCTTCGAGGTCACCCGTAGCGGCCCGCAATCGCTGACCCTGCGCGCGGTGCCGGCGCTGCTGGCCCATGGCGACGTCGAGGCGCTGTTGCGCGACGTGCTGGCCGATCTGCGCGAGCACGGCGAATCGCGCCGGGTCGCCGCGGCCCGCGACGAACTGCTTTCGACCATGGCCTGCCATGGCGCGGTGCGCGCCAACCGGCGTCTCACTTTGCCCGAGATGAACGCCTTGCTGCGCGAAATGGAGGCGACCGAGCGCTCCGGCCAATGCAATCATGGGCGTCCCACCTGGGCGCGTTTCAGCCTGCCCGAAATCGACCGCTGGTTCTTGCGAGGGCGTTGATGATGTCCGCAGTCCGTCCGTTGTTCCGACGTTCCTCCGCGCCGCTGCTGGGCGCGGCATTGCTGCTGGCTGCGCTGGCCGGCTGCGATTCGCCCGAGCAGCAGGCCGCGCGTCAGCGCCAGGCCGCCAGCGTGGCCCAGGCCGGCGACAACTTCGCCCGCGACGAGCAACTGTGGCGCGAACAGCGCCGCGAATCGCTGCTCAAGCCCGACGGCTGGACCAGCTTGATCGGACTGCATCCCGTCGAGCAGGGTTCGCACTACTTCGGCAGCGATCCCGACAACGGCATCCGCCTGTCGATGGGGCCGGAGCACATCGGCATGATTTCCCTGGACAAGGACCGCCTGCGTTTCGTGCCGGAAAGCAGCGTGGCGTTGACCTTCAACGATCAGCCGCTCAAGGGTTCGGTCAATCTGCTCGCCGACGACTATCCGGCCGGTCCCAGCAAGATCGGTTTCGACGAAGGCAAGGGCGTGTTGACCGTGATCGAGCGCGGCGACAAGTACTACCTGCGCGTGCGTCACGCCGAAGCGCCGGCGCGGATCGCGTTCAACGGCATCGACTACTGGCCGGCGCAGGAAGACTGGAAGATCACGGCCAAGTTCGTCGCCCATCCGCCCGGCAAGACCATCGAGGTGGCCAACATCATCGGCCACGTCGAAGCCACGCCCAATCCCGGCGCGGTCGAGTTCGAGCGCGACGGACGCACTTACCGCATCGAGGCGCTCGACCAAGGCGGCGACGAACTCATGCTGGTGTTCGCCGATCGCACCAGCGGCCACACCAGCTACAGCGCCGGCCGGTTCCTGGACGTGCCGCGGCCGAACCTGCAAGGCAAGGTCACCGTCGATTTCAACAAGGCTTACAACCCGCCGTGCGCGTTCACCGCGTTCGCGACCTGCCCGCTGCCGCCGGAGGGCAATCGCGTGGACCTGGAGATTCTCGCGGGCGAGAAGACCTACAAATCCCCCGCGACCGCGCCGCCGCACGCCTCGTGAACGGTCGCCGGCGCCAACGCGGGAACCTGCCGTCTTGAACGACGCTCGCAGCCGCCGCATGCGCGCCGCAACCAATGATCCCAACTCTTCCCGGGCCGCTGTCCCCAGCGGTCCGCCTCACCGAATCCAAGGACACATCCGACTCATGCGGTTCCTGAAGTTGTTCGCTCTGCCGATGATCACCGCGACGCTGCTGAGCGTGTCGCTGACTTCCGCCACCGCGCTGGCCGGCGGCGAGCGCGCCGCGGCGCCGGTCGGCAAGGCGCCGCCGGTGCCGTTGTTGTGGAAGGTTTCCGACGCCGACAACGCGGTGTACCTGCTCGGCTCGTTCCATCTGCTGCGCCCGGACGACTATCCGCTTTCGACCGACATCGATCAGGCCTTCGGCGCATCGGACAAGGTCTTGTTCGAGGTGTCGCCGCAGGAGATGTTCGATCCGACCGTCGGCCAGCGTTTCATGCAGCGCGCGCAGTACGCCGACGGACGCACGCTCAGTCAGGTGCTGCCGGCGGACTTGCGCGAAAAGCTCAATCGCGTGCTGGCCAAGAACGGTCGCTCGCTGAGCCAGGTCGACACCCTGGAGCCGTGGTTCGTCAATCTCTCGCTGGTGCTCGGGGTGTCGCAGTCGATGGGCTTCAGCCCGCAACTGGGCCTGGACCAGTACCTGATGCGCCAGGCCGCCGAAGCCGGCAAGACCGCCGGCGGTCTGGAGAGCATGGATCATCAGCTCGACGTCATGGATTCGGGCCCGCTGCCCGAACAGATCAAGGCGCTGCGCGAGTTCCTCGACAAGCCCGACGAAGTGCCGGGCATGCTCGAAGACATCCACAAGGCCTGGCGCACCGCCGATCTGTCCGAGCTGGACGAGAAGGCGCGGCGGGAGATGAAGGACAAGACCCCGGAGACTTACCGGATGGTCAACACCGAACGCAACGAAGCCTGGCTGCCGCAGTTGAGCAAGCTGCTCGACGAGGCGAAGAAGGGCGACACCCTGGTGGTGGTCGGCAGCCTGCACCTGCTCGGCGACGACGGACTGGTCGAGCGTCTGCGCAGCAAGGGCTACAAGATCGAGCGCGTGTGCTCGGCCTGCGCCAGCGGTACGCCGGATCTGGCCCCGCCGCCGGCACCCGCGGCACCGACCGTGACCCTGGATGCGCCGCCGCCGGAATCGGCCAAGCCGCCGGCCGAAGGCAAGCGCGAAACGCGCAAGTAAGTCGGCTCGAGTCGCGCGCGAAAAACCGCGACGAGCGCAGCATGGCTGCGAAGTCTCTGGATCCCCGCCTGCGCGGGGATGACGGCAAAAGCAAGGCAACGCTTCGGCGACTCGCCTCGAACGCCGTTCGGCTCAGGGCCGCCAGAGCGCCATCGACGCGGCGGAATCCGCCGGCACCAGCACGATGCAATCCACCGGACAGGCCGGAACGCACAACTCGCAACCGGTGCACAGCGGCTCGATCACCGTGTGCATGTGCTTGGATCCGCCGATGATCGCGTCGACCGGACAGGCCTGGATGCACTTGGTGCAGCCGATGCAATCGGCTTCGACGATCAGCGCCACCGGCGTGGGTTTGTGCTGGCCGCGGGCGCGGTCGTAAGGCCGCGCCGGCACGTCGAGCAAGCGCGCCAAGGCCCGCGCGCCGGCATCGCCGCCGGGCGGGCAGTGATCGATGCCGGCGTCACCCTGCGCCATCGCTTCGGCGTACGGCCGGCAGCCGGCGTAGCCGCATTGGCCGCATTGGGTTTGCGGCAGCAGCCGATCGAGGCGTTCGGCCAGATCCGGGATTGGGGATGGGTGATTCGGGATTGGCATGGCGCTCTATGGAAAGGAAACAGCCGCAGCGAGTTCCGAATCCCTAATCCCGAATCCCGGCCTTATCGAATCGGCATGCCCGGCTCGGCGCCGCCGTCGGCATCGAGCAGGAACAGATCGCCGCCGTCGAAACCGGCCGAGAGGATCATGCCTTCGCTCAGGCCGAAGCGCATCTTGCGCGGGGCCAGGTTGGCGATGAACACCACGCTGCGGCCGACCAGTAGTGAAGGTTCGGCGTAGGAACCGCGGATGCCGGAGAAGATCTGGCGTTTGCCCAGATCGCCGGCGTCGAGCTCGAAGCGCAGCAGCTTGTCGGAGCCTTCGACGAATTCGCAGGCCAGCACCTTGCCCACGCGCAGATCGAGCTTGGCGAAGTCGTCGATGGCAACCGTCGCGACGGCGGACGCGGCAGCAGGTTGAGCCGCGACAGCCGGCGCAGAAGCCCCGGCAGCGGCGGAAGCGTCCTTCGCGCTCTTCGCAGCGGTGTTTTCAGATGCCGCGGCCGCGGACGGGGCGAGGGATTCCTTGCTGGCGTCGATCATGTTCTCAATCAGTTGGGTGTCGATACGGGTGAACAACGGGGCGTAGGCGCCGATGGTGTGCGCGGTCAGCGGCGAGGCCAGATCGCCCCAGTGCGCGACCGGCGCCTGCAGGAAGGCCTCGGCCTGCGCGGCCACGCGCGGCAGCACCGGCTTGAGCGCGGCGGCGAGCACGCGGAACAGGTTCAGGCCCTGCGTGCACACGGCCTGCAATTGCGCGTCCGCGCCGTCCTGCTTGGCCAGCACCCAGGGCTTGTACTCGTCGATGTATTTGTTGGCTTCGTCGGCCAGCGTCATGGTCAGGCGCAGTGCGGTCGCCGCTTCGTTGCGGTCGTAGGCCTGGGCGATCGGGATCAGCTGATCGACGAAGCGCTGGTACATCGCCGGATCGGGCAGCGCATCGGCGAGGCGGCCGTCGAAACGCTTTTCGATGAAGCCCGCGCAGCGGCTGGCGAGGTTGACGAACTTGCCGACCACATCGGCGTTGACCCGCGCGACGAAGTCGGCGAGGTTCAAGTCGATGTCTTCCACGCCGCCGCTGGTCTTGGTGGCGAAGTAGTAGCGCAGTGCTTCCGGATCCAGGCCCGCGTCGAGGTAGGTGCGCGCCATGATGAAGGTGCCGCGCGATTTGGACATCTTCTCGCTGTTGACCATCAGATAGCCGTTGACGTGCAGGCGGGTCGGCGCGCGGAAACCCGCGCCGTGCAGCACCGCCGGCCAGAACAGGCCATGGAAGGTGACGATGTCCTTGCCGATGAAGTGGTGCAGTTCGGCTTGGCTGTCGCGCGCCAGATACGACCAGAAGTCGAGGCCTTCTCGTTCGGCCAATACCTGGAAGCTGCTCAGATAACCGATCGGCGCGTCGAGCCAGACATATAGGTACTTGCCTGGATGCCCCGGAATCTCGAAACCGAAGTACGGCGCGTCGCGCGAGATGTCCCAGGCGCGCAGACCGCCTTCGGCGTCGAGCCATTCGTGCAGCTTGGCCTTGATGCCGGGCGTGCCGACGTCGCCGGCCAGCCACTCGCGCAGAAAGGCGTCGAAATGGCCGACCTCGAAGAAGAAATGCTCCGACTCGCGTAGCTCCGGCGTCGCGCCGCTGACCACCGAGCGCGGTTCCTTGAGTTCGGTCGGTGCGTAGGTGGCGCCGCAGTTCTCGCAGTTGTCGCCGTACTGGTCGGGCGTGCCGCAGTTGGGGCAGATGCCCTTGACGTAGCGGTCAGGCAGGAACATCTGCTTGACCGGATCGAACAATTGCGCTACCGAACGCCGGCCGATGTGGCCATCGTTGTCCAGGCGCGCGTAGAAGCCTTCGGTCAGCTTGCGGTTGACCGCCGAATGGGTGGAGTCGTAGTGATCGAACTTCACGCCGAAGTCGGCGAAGTCGCGCTCGTGACGGACCTGGATGTCGGCGATGTACGCCTCCGGCGTCTTCCCTGCCTTTTCCGCGCCGAGCATGATCGGCGTGCCGTGGGTGTCGTCGGCGCAGACGTAATGGACCGTGTTGCCGCTCATTCGCTGCGCGCGGACCCAGATGTCGGCCTGCATGTAGCCGACCAGATGACCCAGGTGCAACTCGCCATTGGCGTAGGGCAGAGCGTTGGAGACGACGATTTCGCGGGACATGAGCGGGGTAGCCGTGGGTGGTCGTGAATTATGGCATGGGGCCGTTGCCAGCTTCGGGTGTGTGGCCGGGGCCGCGGAAGTCGGGATCGGCGCGATGTCCGAAGTTTTTTGTGGGAGGGGCTTCAGCCCCGACTCGATCCGGTCGCAGCGCCGCTTCATGGAGTTGCACCGCTCCGACAGTCGGGGCTGAAGCCCCTCCCACAAAGACTCCGGTTGTGAACGGCGACGGGGCCGATCAGAAACTTGGCCGAGGCCGGAGCCATTAACAAGAAACCTGGTCAAGGCCGGAGCCCATTAACAAGAAACCCGGCCAAGGCCGGAGCCCATTAACAAGAAACCCGGCCGAGGCCGGGTTTCCGTGAGCATACGGACCGGCCGAGGCTTATTCTTGACGCATCCAGGTCTGAGTGCGGCCGAGCATCGAGAAGCCCATGAAGCCGCGCACCTCGAGCTTTTTGCCGCTCTCGACGGGGGTGACCTTGACCGAGTAGATCTTGCCGGTGGCCGGGTCGAGGATCTGGCCGCCGTCCCAAGTGTTGCCGTCCTTGCGGATGCCCCACAGGATCACCATGCCCTTGACCGGCTTGTCTTTGCGCTCGCCGGCGCACTTTTCGCACAGCGGGTTGGGGCCGCGTTCGGACTGCAGGATTTCGTTGACCCGGCCGGCCAGGCTGCCGTCCTTGGCCTCGTAGATTTCGACCACGGACTTGGGCTTGCCGGTCTTGTCGTCGATGGTGGTCCACGAGCCGATCGGCGTGGCCTGGGCGAACGCCGCCGTCGGCAGCGCCAGCAACAACAGTGCGAGCAGTTTGATGCGCATGTATCCCCTCCCAGAGACAGTGAGCGTGACGGGCCGCGTACCGGTTGGCGGTGGGCGGCAGTTGCAGCCTTTATACCGCATCCGCCCACGTATGGAATCGGGGCGACGGTAGGTTCCGCGGTCCGGCCCGCAGCACGCAGGCCCCCGTGTCGCGGGCCGCTCCGAGCGGTAGTTTCGGGTGTTGCGGGGGGCTGGATCGAAATGAATGCGCCCAGCGGCGGCACCAGGCCTTACCATGTATGCCGGCCGCGACGCGGCACCCAGACCGAGTTTCCAATGCGCAAGCATCATCCGTGGCCGGCGGGATTACCGGCGTGAGCGAGAGCCTGCAAGCCCTGATCGCGGCGCTGCCTCTGCCCGACACCGACCTGAGCCTGGCCGACAGCGAAGCCCGCGTCCGCGCCGGCGCCGCCGAGGGCCGGGTCGCGGTGTCCATCAATGCCGGTTACCCGCTGGCCGGCCTGCGCGCCGGCCTGGAGTCGGCGATCGGCGCGCTGCTGGCGCCACAGGGCTTGACCCTGGCCAGCCTGGAACTCAACTCGCGGATCGTCTCGCACGCGGTCCAGCCCAACCTGTCGCCGCTGAGCAACGTGCGCAACGTGATCGCGATCGGCTCGGGCAAGGGCGGGGTGGGCAAGTCGACCACCGCGGTCAATCTGGCCCTGGCCCTGGCCTTGGACGGCGCTCGTGTCGGTCTGCTCGACGCGGATATCTACGGCCCCAGCGTGCCCACCATGCTCGGCGTGCACGGCAAGCCCGACAGCCCCGACGGCAAGCACATCGAGCCGCTGCGCGCGCACGGCATCGAGGCGATGTCGATCGGGCCGCTGGTGGAACAGGACACGCCGATGATCTGGCGCGGCCCGATGGCGACTTCGGCGCTGACCACCTTGCTCAACGACACCCAGTGGAGCGAGCTGGACTATCTGATCGTCGATCTGCCACCGGGCACCGGCGACATCCAGCTGACCTTGTCGCAGAAGATTCCGGTCGCCGGCGCGGTGATCGTGACCACGCCGCAGGACGTGGCCACATTGGACGCGCGCAAGGCGCTGCGGATGTTCGAGAAGGTGCAGGTGCCGGTGCTGGGCCTGATCGAGAACATGGCCGTGCATATCTGCACGAACTGCGGCCACGCCGAGCATCTGTTCGGCGAAGGCGGCGGCGCGCGCATGGCCGTCCAGTACGGGGTGCCGTTGCTGGGCAGCCTGCCGCTGGAAATCGCGATCCGCGAGCAGGGCGACGCTGGCGTACCGGTGGTGGTGGCCCAGCCCGATTCGGCCGCCTCGCGCGCCTATCGCGGAGCCGCGCGCCGGCTGGCCGCGCAGTTGGCGCGTCGGCCGCGGGTGACCCCGTCGATCTCGGCCTCGCTGCTCGGCTGAGCGGGCGCGCCGATTTCGGCGTCCGCGCCGCTTACAATCGCCCGCTGCCTCTATTTTGTCCGTACGCGCGGCCTCGCCGCGCCCTGATGGGAACACCGCATGAGCATCAAGTCCGACCGCTGGATCCGCCGCATGTCCGAGCAACCCGGCGGCATGATCGAGCCGTTCGAAGCCGGCCAGGTCAAGCATGCCGCCGACGGCCAGCGCATCGTCAGCTACGGCACCTCCAGCTACGGCTACGACGTGCGTTGCTCGCGCGAGTTCAAGGTGTTCACCAACATCAACTCGACCATCGTCGATCCGAAGCATTTCGATCCGGGCAGCTTCGTCGACATCGAGAACGACGTGTGCATCATCCCGCCCAATTCCTTCGCCCTGGCGCGCACGGTCGAGTATTTCCGCATTCCGCGCGACGTGCTGGTGGTGTGCCTGGGCAAGAGCACCTACGCGCGCTGCGGCATCATCGTCAACGTGACGCCGCTGGAGCCGGAGTGGGAAGGCCACGTGACCTTGGAATTCAGCAACACCACGCCGCTGCCGGCGCGCATCTACGCCAACGAGGGCGTGGCGCAGATGTTGTTCTTCCAGTCCGACGAGGTCTGCGAGACCTCTTATAAGGACCGCGGCGGCAAGTACCAGGGCCAGACCGGCGTCACCCTGCCGCGGACCTGAGTGGCGACGCGGCCCGGCCGTGGGCCGGGCCAGTCCCGGCTATCTGGCGGTTTGACACCCCCGGGCACGCTCCGGGGCAAGGCCGCGCGCGCGCCAGGCACCGATCCGGACGAGGGCCGGACGCAAATTGGCGCGAGCCGGATGCGTCAGTTACCGCCCGCGCCTGTTATCTTCGCCGGGTAAATCCAAGGCGCCGCGGTTGGGGAAACCGTGGACGCCCTATCAACCAGCAAGGAGTAGACGAATGGACCCGCAGAACCCTTATCAGAGCCCGCAGTCGCCAGTAACCGCTCCCGACACCGGCGACCAGGAGCTGGCCGAGCGTGGCATCCGCCTGGTCGCGGCGATCATCGACGGCGTCATCATGATGGTGCTGATGTTGCCGCTGATGTTCGTCGGTGGCTATTTCGCCGCCGTCACCGAGGCCGCCCAGACCGGCTCGCAGCCTTACGGCCTGCAGATTCTCTGGGGCCTGGTCGGTCTGCTGCTGTTCTTCGCGGTGCAGTACCTGCCGCTGAGCCAGACCGGGCAGACCTGGGGCAAGAAGGTCATGAAGATCAAGATCGTCGACCTCGACGGCAACAAGCCCAGCGTGGGCACGCTGTTGGGCAAGCGCTACCTGTTCCAGAACGGCATCGGCATCATTCCGTGCCTGGGCGCGGTGGTCTCGCTGGTCGACATCCTGATGATCTTCCGCGAAGACCGTCGCTGCTTGCACGACCAGATCGCCGGCACCCGCGTGGTGGTCGCGCGCTGAGCGCAAGCTAAGCGGTACGCTTCAGCGAAACGCGTCGATGCCTCAGGCATCGGCGCGTTTTTCTTTGGTCAGCGTCTTTTGCTTTTGTCGTTCCCTTCTTTGAAAAAAGGGGGCAGGGGGACTCGCTCCTCGGCGTCGTTTGCGCAAAAGCAAATCCCCCGGCGCAGCCGGATTCGCCAGCGGCCCAAGCCGCGCAGGCGCCAGCCCCCTTTTTCAAAGGGGGCGAGTTTCAGATACGCGCAGCCCCGCAGCCCCGCAGCCCCGCAGCCCGCAGCCCGCAACCGCTTCGCGCGCCTTTGCTGTTCCCCCTTTGAAAAAGGGGGGCAGGGGGGATTTGCTCTTAGCCGTCGCCACAGCAAGCGCAAATCCCCCGGCGCAGCCGAATTCGTCACCGGCCCAAGCCACGCAGGCGCCAGCCCCCTTTTTTCAAAGGGGCGAGTTTCATGAAGGAGCGGTTTCAGATAACCGCCGCCCGCTTCACGGCTTCTGGTAGGTCACGAAGAAACCCTGCAGGTCGCCGTTCTCGATGTACGGCTCCACGCTGACCACGTCGTAACCGCGGGTGGTGAAGGCTTGGTGCGCGCGGCTGAGCGCGTTGGCCGCGCCCTGATTGCGGAAGCCCCAGCTGGCGTCGACCCACAAGGTCACCGCGCGCAGGTTCTTGGTCACCGCTTCCTGCGCGACCTGGTCGGGGTTCTTGTCGAACAGCCCGGCGTGCGCGGGCGAGGCGGCGAAGGACGCGGCGGCGAGCAAAACGGCGAGCAAGGTGCGGTGCATGGGAGCTCCATCCAGCGGCTAGAGCCGCGATCGGTGTCAGTGTTCGGCGCCGCCGGCGATGCGGCGGTCGACCGAGGTCGCCAGCGCGGTCTGCATCGCCACGCGCAGGGCCTGGACCACGCTGTCGGTGGCCAGACTCGCTGCGCCGGGATGGCGCTCGGCTTGCGCGGGAGAATACGGAATGTGGATGAAGCCGCCTCGAACGCCGACGTGACCGGGTTCGCTCAAGGCATGCATCAGCCCGTAGAACACGTGATTGCACACGTAGGTGCCGGCGGTCTGCGATATCTCGGCGGGAATGCCGGCCGCGCGCACCGCCGCCAGCATGGCCTTGATCGGCAAGTTGCCGAAGTACGCCGCCGGGCCGCCTTCGACGATCGGGATATCGATGGGCTGCGCGCCGAGATTGTCGACGATGCGCGCATCGTCGATGTTGATCGCGACCCGTTCGATCGACAACAGCGAGCGTCCGCCGGCCTGGGCCACGCACAGCACCATCTCCGGCCGCAGCGCGTCGATGTGCGCGCGCAACTCGCGCACCGATTCGCCGAACGCCACCGGCAGCCGGCGTGCGGCGATGCGGTGGCCTTCGACGATGGCGCCGTCGAGTTGGCGCACCGCTTCCCAACTGGGGTTTGTTTGATCGCCGCCGAACGGCTCGAAGCCGGTCAACAGCACGGTGCCTTGCGGCTTGCGGTGGGACGTCATCGGAAGGCGATCCAGTACATCAACAGCACATTGCAGATCAGCAGCACCGCGCCGGTGGGCCATTGCGCGCGGATAACGCCGTAGGGGTCCTTGAGTTCCAGCAACGCGGCCGGCACCAGGTTGTAGTTGGCAGCCATCGGCGTCATCAGCGAGCCGCAGTAGCCCGACAGCATACCGATCGCGGCCAGCGAAGCGGCATCGGCGCCGTGATGCTGGATCAGCAAGGGCAGGGCGATGCCGCCGGTCATCACCGGAAACGCGGCGAAGGCGTTGCCCATGATCGCCGCGAACAAGGCCATGCCCAGCGCATAGGCGACCACCACGACGAAGGCGTTGTCGACCGGAATCACCGAACGCACCACGCCGGCCACGGCCTGGCCGACGCCGCCGGCCTCGAACACGCTGCCGAGCGCGGCCAGCAACAGCGGCAGCAGCGCGGCCCAGCCGATCGAATCGACCAGCCGCCGCGACTGCTCCACGCCGCTCCACGGCGTCTGCCGTGTCAGCCGGCAGGCGGCGAACAAGGCGACGATGCAGGCCAGGGCCAGCGCGATCAAGGTGACGTTGGCGCTTTGCAGCAGCGGCGCGTCGCCGATCTTTACGTACTTCAGGCCCAGCGCGCCGAGCAGAGTCACCGCCGGAATCAGCAGCGCCGGCCAGAACAGGCGGTTGCCCAGGCGCCGCGCTTCGGATTGTTTCTCTTCGCCGTCGGTTTCCGCGTAACGACCCTTGCCGAGCCCGCCGAAACCGGCCAGCACCGCCAGCACCACCACGCAGGCGCCGACGGCTTTGTTCGGCAGGTGTTCGGCCAGGAACATCAGCGCCGCGATCAGGCCCCAGAACAACGCGGTGGTGTAGCGGCGCGGATTGGCCGCGTCGCGGACGCCGCGCCAGGCCAGCGCGGCGAAGTAGGCGCCCATCAGCCAGTAGACGAAGGTCAGGGTGATCATGGCGACGGCGCCCGATCGTCGGCGGCGGCATCGGCGGCGTCGCCCGCACGGGCGTTGCGCGCCTGCTCCACGCGCCGCGCCAACGTGCGCTCGAATCTCAGCACCCGCAGCACATGGATGACGAAGGCGCAGATCGCGGTCGGAATGCCCCATAGCGCGATCTGCAGCGGATCGAGCGCGAGTCCGTGTTCGGCGAAGAAGCTCTGGATCAGCAGCACCGCGCCGAAGGCGATGAAGATGTCCTCGCCGAAGAACAGGCCGACGTTGTCGGTGCCGGCGGCCATCGCGCGGATGCGCTGGCGTTCGTCTTCGCTCAACTCGCCGTGCGCGCTCTGCGCCGCGCCCTCGGCCATCGGCGCCAGCAGCGGCCGCACGGTCTGCGGGTGGCCGCCCAGGCTGGTCAGGCCGACCGCGGAGGCCAGCTGGCGCATCAGCAGATAGGCGATCAGCAAGCGGCCCATGGTCGCGCCGCGCAAGCGCGCGACCCAATGCTGGGCGTGTTCCTTCAGGCCATGGCGTTCGAGCAGGCCGATCACCGGCAAGGTCAACAGGAACAACAGCAGGAAGCGTTTTTCGGTGTAGGCCTTGCCCAGCACTTCGAGCACGTCCAGCGGCGAGAGCTGCGAGGCCAGTCCGGTGATGAAGCCGGCGGCGACCACCACCAAGGCCGGGTTGAGCCGCAGCACGAAGCCGAGCACGACCGCGGCGACGCCGATCAAGGGCCAATAATTCATGCCGGGTCCTGGTAACGGAGAAAGAGGGCGGAAACGCTGCACGACCGCGCCGCCGATGGCGCGCGACGACGATCCAGGTCGCCGCTCACAAGGCGGCGACCTGAATCCCGTCGGCTTGCAATGCCTCGCGCACCGCACGCGCGAACGCTGGCGCGTCCTCGCGATCGCCGTGCAGGCACAGCGTGTCGGCGCGCAGGGCGATGCGGCCGCCGCCGGCGACGTCGACTTCGCCGTGCAGCACCAGATCGCGCACTTGCCGGATCGAGTCGGGCAGCGATTCGATCACCGCGCCGGGCTGGCCGCGCGGCAGCAGCCGGCCGTTGGCCGCGTAACCGCGTTCGGCGAAGACTTCGTGGGCCACGCGCAGGCCGGCGTGTTCGGCCGCGTCGGTGAGTCGGGATTGGGCCAGCCCGTAGACGATCAGGTTCGGATCGAAGGCGGCGACCGCGGCGACAATGGCTTCGGCGACGATGCGGTCGTCGGCGGCGAGGTTGTACAGCGCGCCGTGCGGCTTGACGTGAGTCAGGCGCAGACCTTCATCGTCGGCGATCGAGGCCAGCCGCGCCATCTGGCCCAGCATCAGCATGCCGATTTCGTCTCGGCTCAGCGGCAGGGTGCGGCGGCCGAAATGTTCCGGATCCTCGTAGCCCGGATGCGTGCCGGCGGCGACGCCGTGGCGGCGGCACAGGCGCAGGGTCTCGCGCATGCTGGCCTCGTCGCCGGCATGGCCGCCGCAGGCGATGTTGGCCGAGCTGACGTAGGGCAGGATCGCGGCGTCGTCGCCGCAGCCTTCGCCGAGATCGCAGTTGAAGTCGATGCGTCCGGACATGGCGGGCGTGTGGCTAGTTGCGCTTGAACAACAGGCCCAGGCCGACCGCGATCAGGATCGCCGGCCACCAGGTCACCAGCACCCGGGTCAGGCTGAGATTGGTGAAGCCCAGGTTGTTGAGCAGGAACAAGGTGCCGATGACGATCAGGATCAGGGCGCCGACAACGTGGGATTTCATTTGCGGGTTTCTCTCGAATGTCGCGAAACGTCGATGGCCCGGCGTTGCCGGAGCCGGGTGGGGTCCGGGGACGAGTCTAGTGCTCCACGGCCGGTTTGCCCAACCGGCGCGGGCACGGTCCGTCGGCCTCCAGGTCGCGGCGATACGCAAGCCCGTCGCGCGCGGCAGCGCCATTTCACGGTGTTTTCCCGTGTAACCAATGTGTTCCTCGCGTACCCGGCGGTGTTCTGAATAGCGTGATTTGCATCACCAAACGGCGATGTCGTTACGAAAATCCTGAACTGGCGTGGGGGATCGGCGGCGCGTCTGCGTCCAGTTATCTGATCGCTCCCACCGGCCCTTAACCGGCCACCGCGCAGCGCCCCGACGTACGACGTGTTTCAAGGACGATTCTGATGACCGCCCCCCTGTTCCGACTCGCCTTCTTCGCCGGGCGCGATTCGCGCCGCCCTCTCCCCACGGAAACCGGATCTGCGCAGAACGCGCACGCCGAGCCGACCCGGCGCGCATCCGCGGCGGTCGCCGGCCATCGCGGCACCGCGCCGGCGACGGCGATGGTCGTGCTGATGGCGGCCTTGGCCGCGCCGCCCAGCCGCGGCCAGATCGTCGGTGCGCCCGAGGTGCCCGGCAGTCAGCGCCCGGTGATTCTGACCACGCCCAACGGCCTGCCAATGGTGAACATCCAGACGCCGTCGGCCGCCGGCGTCAGCCGCAACGTCTACCAGCAGTTCAACGTCGGCCCGGAGGGTGCGGTCCTCAACAACAGCCGCACCAACGTGCAGACCCAACTCGGCGGCTGGGTGCAGGGCAATCCGAATCTGGCCGGCGGCGCGGCGCGGATCGTGCTCAACGAAGTCAACGGCGGCGATCCGAGCCGCCTGCGCGGTTATCTCGAGGTCGGCGGCCAGCGCGCCGAAGTGATCATCGCCAACCCGGCTGGCATTTCGGTCGACGGCGGCGGCTTCATCAACGCCAGCCGCGCCACCTTGACCACCGGCACGCCGCAGTTGAACTCGCTCGGCGGGCTGGACGGCTTCCTGGTCCGCGGCGGCACCATCGCCATCGACGGCAAGGGCCTGGACCTGAGCCGCACCGATTACGCGGCGATCCTGGCGCGCGCGGTGCAGGCCAACGCCGGCATCTGGGCCAGCGAACTGAAGGTCGTGACCGGTGCCAATCAAGTCTCGGCCGACCATGCCCGCGTCGACGCCGTCGCCGGCAACGGCCCGGCGCCGGTCTACGCGCTCGACGTAGCCGCGCTCGGCGGCATGTACGCGGGCAAGATCGTGTTGATCGGCACCGAAGCGGGCCTGGGCGTGCGCAACGCCGGCACCGTGCAGGCCGCGGCGTCGAACGTCGTCGGCGCGCCCTTGGCCGCGGCCGGCCAACTCGTCGTCACCAGCGCCGGACGCCTGGAGAACCTCGGCACGCTGCAAGGCACGGCCGATACGAACGTGAGCGCGGCTGCGTTGGCCAACAGCGGCCGCGTGTCCAGCGGCGGCAACCTCAAGATCGCCACGCAGGCCGACCTGGCCAACACCGCCGCCGGCAAGGGCGGCATGATCGAAGGCTCGCGGCTGGAATTGAACAGCGCCGCCGGCGATCTGGACAATCGCGGCGGCACGCTGCGGCAGACCAGCAGCGCGGGCCTGGTCTTGAACGCGCCCAGGCTCAGCAACGCCGGCGGCGTCATCGGCCAGGAGCCGATCGCGCAGGGGCCGGGTCCGGGCACGCCAGGTACGCCAGGCACGCCAGGTACCGGCCCGGGCACGCCGGGAGGCGGGAACCCGGGAGGCGGCACGCCGGGTGAACCCGGCGGCGGCATAACGCCGCCGCCCTACGTTCCGCCGTCGCCCGGTGCGATCGCCGCGGCAGGTGCGGTGCGCAACGACGGCGGCCGGATTTACGGCGGCGCCGATATCGATGCGCAAAGCGCCGATGTCGACAACAACGGTGGCTCGCTGAGCCTGTCGACGCTCACCGTCAGCCAGCCGCGCTTCGACAATCACGGCGGCACGCTCAATATCAGCCGCGCGTTCAACGCCAATGTCGAACGCTTCGATAACAGCGGCGGCAAGCTCAATGCCGGCAGTCTGAACATCTCCGCCAGCGGCGATTTCTTCAACACCGACGGCCAGCTCACCAGTGCCGGCGATGCCACTGTCAACGTCGGCGGCAACGCCGACAACACCCGCGGCACCGTCTCCGCCATCGGCGTGCTGACCGCCAATGTCACCGGTAGTGCGATCAACAACGCGGGTAGTTTGATCGCCAATCGCGGCGTGAGTTTGAATGCCGCCGCGCTGGACAACAGCAAGGGCAGCATCCAGTCGGCGCAAGCCGGCACGCAGTTGAACGTAGCCGGAGCGCTGAACAACGCGCAGGGACAGATCGGCGCGAACACGGACCTGATCGTTCGCGCCGGCAGTCTGGCCAACAGCGGCAGCTTGCGCGGCAGCAACGACACCACGCTCACGGTGAGCGGCGCGCTGAGCAACGACGGCGGCATTACCGCGGGCCGTGACGTGACGATCGCCGCCGGCAGCGTGCAAGGCGGCAAGAGCGGCGTGCTGGGGGCCGGCGTGCAGAGCGACGGCAAGCTCGGTGGCGCGGGAACGTTGCAAGTCACCGCCAGCGGCGCGCTGGTCGCGCAGGGCACCAACCTCGCCGCGGGCAACGCCAGCTTGCAGGGCGGCAGCATCGATCTGTCGGACAGTCAGACCAACGCGGCCAACATCGCGCTTACCGCAACGCAAGGCGACATCGCCACCCGCAAAGCCACCGTGGCCACCGCCGGCACGCTGCGCATCGCGACCGCGGGCAACGCGGCCCAGACCCTGGTCAACGATGGCGGCAAGCTCAACGCGAATCAGTTGGACATTCAAGTCGCCAATCTGAGCAACGGCCAGAGCGGCGAGATCGTGCAGACCGGTACCGGTGTCAGCACACTCGTCGCGCGCGGAACGTTCGACAACAGCGGCGGGCGCATCTCCAGCAATGGTGCGGACCTGACCCTACAAGCGGCGAATATCGGCAACAACGGCGGCAAGATCGAACATGCGGGTGCGGGCACGCTGAAGATCGCAGGCGGCAACTACACCGGTGCGAACGGCCAGATCATCAGCAACGGCGGTTTGAACGTCGCCTTGACCGGCGGTTTCAACCAGAACGGCGGCGTAGCCAACGCCAAGCGCGTCGCCATCGAGGCCGGTTCGCTGAGCAACCGCGGCGGCCAGATCGTCCAGACCGACAAAGACGCCACCCGCATCGCAGTCGCGGGCACGATCAACAACAGCGGCGGCACGATTGCCAGCAACGGCGATACCACGGTGACTGCCGGCGGCCTGATCAACCAGAACGGCATCTTGCGTGCGGCCGATACGTCGAAGCTCGATCTGACGGTCGCGGGCGCCCTGGACAACAGCGCGAAAGGCGAGATCGGCGCGGGCGGAAATCTGCGCTTGAACGCCGGCAGCATGAACAACGACACCGGCCGCATCACCTCGGTCGGCGATTTGAACGCGCAGATCGGCGGCGCAGCCAGCAACCGCGGCGGCACGATCGCCGCCAACGGCAACGCCGCGCTCAATGCGGCCAGGCTGGACAACAGCGGCGGTACCGTCGCGGCCGTCACCGGCGCGCTCGATGTCGTCACCACCGGTGCAACCGACAACGCGGGAGGAACCCTGCAGGCCGGCGGCGCTACCCGCTTGAGCAATGGCGGCCTCAATAACGTCGACGGCAAGATTTTCGGCGACAGCATCGCCATCGACTCGGGCGTCGCCGCATTCGACAACACGCGCGGCACCATCGCCGGCGTCAAGACGGTCGACCTCAAGTCCGGAGCGCTGACCAACAGCGCCGGCCTGATCCAATCCGGCACCGCGATGTCGATCGACACGCGCGGCCAGACGCTGGTCAACACCAACGCGGCGGGCCACGGCACCAAGCAAGGCGGCATCAGCAGCGGTGGCACGTTGGCGCTGAACGCAGGCGCGGTGAATAACGCCGCGGGCTACATCGGCGCGAAGGAGGCATTGACCGCGAATACGCAGGGTTTCACCAACACCAGCGGCGGCCTCGTCCTGGGTCAGTCGACGGTCGCGATCAACACGCAAGGCGCGGGTTTCGACAATCGCAACGGACAGTTGCTGGCCAAGAGCGATCTCACCCTCAACGCCGGCGCGGTCGACAACACCGACGCGCTGATCCGCTCGCTCGGCACCGCCACGCTCAATGCCGGCAACATCGTCAACGCCAACACCAACAAGGCCGAGCGCGGCATCGAGGGCAAGAACGTCAACCTCGGCGTCGGCAACCTCGACAACAGCAACGGCGCGATCCGCGCGGACCTGATCGCCAAGATCACCAGCGGCGGTACCGTCAACAACAGCAACGGCCTGATATCGGCCGGCGACACGGTCGCCATCGTCGACCCCAACGCCGGCAATCCCGGCGCCAAGTCGCTCAACCTGATCAACACCGGCGGCACGCTGGTGGCCGACAAGCTGCTGAACATCGACGCGGCACGCTTCAGCGGCGACGGACGTGCCCTGTCGGGCAAGGACCTGAGCATTGCCTTGACTCAGGACATCGTCAACAACGGCGAAGTGGCTGCCAACGGGAGCGTGAGCTACACCACCACCGGCAACTTCACCAACAACGGCAAACTCGCCGCCGGCCAGACGCTCACCGTCGGCGGCAGCACGGTGAACAACACCGCCAGCGGCGATATCGCCGGCAACGTCACCGTCGTCAATGCCGGTACCTTGAACAATCGCGGCATCATCGACGGGCGCAACACCCAGATCAATGCCGGAACGGTCAACAACGTCGGCACCGGCCGCATCTATGGCGATGCGATCTCCATCGGCGCGGGTACGATCAACAACGATGTCGAAACAGCCAACGGAGCTACCAAGGTCGGCACCATCGCCGCGCGCGACACGTTGAACATCGGCGCGGGCACCATCAACAATCGCGAAGGCGCATTGATCTTCAGCGGCGGCCTCGGCGCCAATGCCATGAACATCGGCGGCGCACTCGATGCCAACCGCCTGGCTATCGGCCAGGGCGGCGCGCTCAATAACCTGAGCGCGAACATCGAGTCGATGGGCGGCATGTCGTTGTCGATGGGGCAGGTGAACAACCGCGACGTGCATATTCGCAGGGGCGAACCGAAGGTCACTCCGAGCGTGGTGCAGGGTGCGGCGGCGGAGACGCCGTGGGGCAACGGCAATGGTGGCATCTATCCGCTCGACCAACTGCGACTCGACCCGATCAACGGTTGGATGTTCCTGCGTAAGCCCGACGGCACCGAAGAACTGATCGGAATCGGCGGCTACGCGGTGTGGACCAACTACATCACCACCACCGAGGAAACCGCGACCGATCTTGCCCCCTCTCGCATCGTCGCGGGCGGCAATATGAACGTGAATGGCCGCCTGTACAACCAGGACAGCCAAGTTCTCGCCGGTGGAACGATCACGGCCAACGATTATGTGCCCGACCCGATGACGGGAACGGTCACCGCGATCGGTTTCGCCAACGCGGTTAACCACCTCAACGAGGTTCTGTTCACCAACGTCCCGCTCACCATCCCGCCCAAGAGCATTGGATTGGGGGCGTCCAGGTACGAACAGAACACCAACGCCGTTCGCCGTTACGACTCAGGCACGGCCGGTTCGGCCAACGTCGACACCAAGGCGGGCAGTGCGGGCGGCGTCAACAACGGCAACGGTCCGGCCACCATCGTGGAAGTGCCGGCGAACGTCGGCGCGGTCGTGCGTGCGTCCGGCGCCAATGCCGGCGCAGCCAGCGGTGCTGGCGGCTCCGACGGCACCGGTGCCAGCCAGAACGTACCCATGGTCGTGCGCACCAGCACGCCCGGCGCAACGATTCCCAGCGCCAGCCTGTTCGGCCTGCGCCCCGATGCGGGCAGCCGCTATCTGGTCGAAACCGATCCGCGCTTCGCCAATTATCGCCAGTGGGCCAGCAGCGATTATCTGCTCAACAGTCTGGGCCTGAATCCGAACAATCTGCTCAAGCGATTGGGCGATGGGTTCTACGAGCAAAAGTTGATTCGTGAGCAGATCGCGCAGCTCACCGGGTATCGCTTCCTCGAGGGCTTCAACAGCGATGAAACGCAGTACACCTCGCTGATGAGCGCGGGCGCTACGTTCGCCAAGCAATACGGCCTCACTCCCGGTATTGCGCTCAGCGCCGCGCAGATGGCGCAGCTGACCAGCGATATCGTCTGGCTGGTCGAGCAGACCGTGGCGTTGCCGGGTGGCGGGACTCAGCGTGTGTTGGTGCCGCAGGTGTATGTGCGGGTTCGGCCGGGCGATATCGATGGTTCGGGAGCGTTGCTCAGCGCTGATACGATCAAGATCAAGAGTGGCGGCGATGTCACCAATACCGGCACTATCGCCGGCCGCTCGCTCGTGTCGATCAATGCCGAGAACATCAACAATCTCGGTGGCCGTATCGTTGGCGGTAGCGTCGGCCTCAACGCCCGCAATGACCTGAACAACATCGGCGGAAGCATCGTTGCGCGCGATATGGCGATCCTGACGGCAGGGCGCGACATCAACATGCAGACGACGACCACGTCCGCGAGCAGCACGGCCGGGAGCAGCACAGCCGTCGACCGTGTGGCTGGTGTCTACGTGACCAATCCGGGCGGCGCGCTGATGGCCTCCGCCGGTCGCGATACCAATCTTGTCGCCGCAGCCTTGGTCAGCGCCGGCGGCGTATCGGTGGGCGCCGGGCGCAACATCAACATGAGCACCGTGACCGAGGGTCATACCCTCGCGATCGCGAGCAAGAACGCAGCAGGTATTGCGGCGGAGAGCCGAGAGGTGGGTTCGGTCATCCAAGGGCAGGGCAGCGTCAGTCTTGGGGCTGGCAATGACATCAACATCCGCGCGGGGGCGGTGGCCAGCGTGGATGGTGCATTGGTGGCGACCGCCAAGAACGACATCAACCTCACCTCTGGACAGGCCACGACCAGCGTTGCGACGGCAACGCAGAGTTCTTCCAAGAGTCTGTTCAAGAAGAGCAGCTCCAGCACCTTCGACAGCACCAGCAACACAGAGGTGCTCTCCAGCAGCCTGAGCGGCAAGAGCATGGCGCTGGTGGCTGGTAATGACATGAACCTGCAGGCCGCGCAGCTTCAATCCGCCGATGGGATGAGCCTGTCGGCGGGACGCGACATCAATCTCACCACCGCCACCCGCAGCAGTACCGAACTGCACGCCAGCCAGCAACGAACCAGCAGCACGGCTTTGGCCAGGGGCTGGGCCTTGGCCTCCGATGCCGGAGGGCCGATCGGCGGCTACGGCAACCGTAAGAACTCGGGCAACAGCACCAGCGCCGAAATACGCAACGAGGCCGTGGGGACCACCATCTCGGCCGGCAGTCTGCGGACCGTCAGTGGACGCGACACCACCTTGCAAGCGGCCACTGTCGTGGCTGATCGAGACATCACGATGGTGGCCGGGCGCGACCTCACCATCGAGAGTGCGCAGAACACCGAACTCAGCGCCAGTTCCGCGGCCAATGCGAGGAGCGGCTTCATCGGCTCCTGGTCCGCGCCCGGATTGGGCAACGTCAAAGGGTTCGGAGCCCAGGCGGCCAGTCGCACTACCCAGCAGGCCAGCCAGGTGGCTAGCCTCACAGGCGATGTGACTCTGGTGGCGGGCAATGAGTACCGCCAAACCGCCAGCAGCGTGATGGCCGCGGGGCAGGCCGGCCCGCTGGTTGGCGGCAACGTCAACATCCTTGCGAAGAACGTCGTCATCAATGAGGCCTACAACACCGAGCAGACGGTGGATGTGCAGCGCAGTTCCAGTACACAACTGGGCGGCAGCGCCAACTTCATGGGCATCGGCACGGACAGCCTCCGCAATGCCCAAAGCACCGTCCGCGCGGTGGCCAACACCGGTGGCGACGGCCGGATGATGGCGCTGGGTGCGTTGAACCTCGCCATAGCGGGCAAGCAAGCCTTCGGTGCCGCCAATAGTCTGGCCGGCGCCCTGAGCGGCAGCGGGCCCAGCCTGACCGGCATGAGCGAGTTGGGGACATTGAGTTACGGGGTGAGCGTCAGCCTGAGCCGAAATACCAGTCAAGGCACGAGTTTCGGTACCAGCAGCACTGCCGTGGGTTCCAGTGTGGTGGGGGCCAACAACGTCAACATCATCGCCACCGGCGGAGGCAAGGGCTCCAATATCCACGCGGTGGGTTCCACCATCGCGGCGGGCAATACCGTCAATCTTGCGGCAGAAAACGACATCACTTTGGAGGCCAGCCGTAATTCCAGCGTGACGGCTGGCCGGAATTCCAGCAACGGGGCCAATGTGGGCGTGACCTTTGGTGCCGGCGCGCAGAACGGTTTTAGCATCCAACTCGGGGTGAGCAGCGGCAAGGGCCGGGACAACCAGAACGATGTCAGCTACAACGCCACCCAGGTCACAGGCGGCAGGGCGGTCAATATCAGTTCGGGCGGCGACTTGAACCTGCGCGGAGCCACCGTGGAGGCTAACCGCGTGATGGCCGACGTCGGCGGCAACCTGAACATCGAGAGCCTGCAGGATGTGAGCGTGGGGCAGTCGCGGCAGAGCAGTTCGGGCATCAATCTCAGCCTGTGCATTCCGCCGTTCTGCACCGGCCTGATCGCAACGGTTGGCGGCAACGCGGCCGGGGCCAAGGCGGATGGGGTGTTTATCAGTCCGGCAGTTCAGTCCGGTATCAAGGCAGGCGACGGCGGCTTCAATGTCAATGTGAGAGGCGACACGAAGCTGGTCGGTGGCGTCATCGAATCCACGCAGGCGGCCATCGACGCGGGCAAGAACAGCTTCAGGACTGGCGGCACGCTGACCATGACGGACCTGCAGAACCTGAGCCAGTCCAGTGGCAGCGCCTACTCAGTGAGTGGATCGGTAGGCATAGGGCAAACCCCCAATGCCAACCCCGCGCGGGACGCGAGTTCGGAGCCAGGCCTCAGGCCCGGTGGGGTGGGGTTGGGCAGCTACACCGGCAACAACCAGGCCAGCACGACCCGATCGGGAATCAGCGGTATCGCTGGAGACCAGAGTGTCAGGACAGCAGATCTCAGTAGCGCGGGCACGCTGGTGCGAGACTGGAATACGCAGTCCATTATTAAAAACGTGCAGGCGCAGGCGCAGATCACGCAGCAGTTCCAGCAGCAGGCCGGGCAAGCCGTGGGTGCTTATGCGGGCGACAGGTACAAAGAGGCGCTTTTGAATGAAAACAGGGCTTCAAACTCCGCTGACGGAACTTATGGAGGCAAGACCGTCAGCGAGTGGCGGCAGGAGTCCATCGATTGGCGTGAAGGCGGGATCAGTCGCGCGGCGCTGCACGCCGGTGTGGGTGCTTTGGCGGGCGGAATCGGCGGTGCCTTGGGCGCGGCCACAAGCCAGGGTGCTATTGGAATTGTCTCTGATTCGATTCGCCAGACGGATCTGCCGCAGGCAGTCAAGGAAGCGCTTGTCGTCGTAGCGAGCACGACCATCGGCGCGATTGCCGGCGGAAATGCCGGCGCGGCGTCGGCGTTCAACGCTGCTTCCAACAACTACCTTACCAGCAAGCAAGTCAGGAGCATGATGGATGCTCTGGCGCAGGCTAAGGATCAGCAACAGCGCAACGCCATTCTTCAGATCTTCGCCGATCTGAGCTTGGAGCAGGGCCGCGCTTCAGCGAACTGCAAGGAGAACTGCGCGCAAATCGCCGCGGAGATCAAAGCGGGAAGTGACGAGCTGGGTGCGAATTTTAGCCAGCTGGCTCGTTACTCCGGGGGTGGGTTTGGATTTACGACCAATGAAGCGACAAAGGCCATTTACCACTTGCAAAACTCCGATGCGAATCAAATCGCCAATCGCATCGCCTTAAGCAGCGCGAACGATCAGTACAAGCAAGTGCTTGCGAAGGCTTATCCCTCCATGAGCCTGAAAGTGAAGGGCGCCATTGAAGCGGCGCTTGCCTGCAGCACCACTGCGTGCATGACCGAGCAATATCAAGCGCTCGATACATTGAAGGGCGATGCAAGCGGTCAGGACGCAATGGCCCTTTATGACGCGGCTGAGCGGCTGAAGGGCCAGGCGCAGGTGATGGGCGCGTGCATGCCGGGGGTCAATTGCGCGTTTTCGCAGGTAGGCCTTGCCTTGGGAATGGCCAGACTCGACAGCGCGCTGGGCGAAGCCCACAGAGCTGGCGCAAGACCGAAGCCGCCCACCACCCTTTGCTCCTTCCGCGGCGACATGCAGGTCAGAACCAAGGAAGGGTACAAACCCATCGAGGCGATCAGCAGCAGGGACTGGGTGTATTCCCGCGACGAAGCGACCGCCCGCTATGGCTATAAGCAGGTGTTGGCGCAGTACAGCAATCCCTACAAGGAAACGGTCTATCTGACGATAAAGGATCGTGACGGCAAGCCTCAGACCATTGTCTCGAACAGGATTCATCCGTTCTTTGCCGTGCCGGTCGTGGATGGTGCGGAAGTGGGTCATTTACCTCCGGCATCCTCGGATGGCCATCGTTACGCGGGCGAGATTCAAGGCGGGCAGTGGATCGATGCGGCCGACCTGAAGACCGGCTATAGATTGCTCACCGAGCAAGGGCAGTGGCAGACCGTCGTAAGCTTGGGCATCGTCCAGGAGCCGCTGCGCGCGTTCAACCTCACGGTCGCCGACTATCACACCTACTTCATCAAGGGCACGAGCGGTGAGCAGGGGGTCTGGGTCCACAATCAATGCAATCTACCTCCCGGATATACCCGAAACCCCGATGGCACGGTGCAAGGTCCCAGGGATGGGGTCTATGCGCCAACCACTGCCGTGGACTTTGCCGGCAACCGGGTATACAGAGATGCATCAGGCAACTACTACACGCTCACCCCCGTCGGCGCGACCAGACTAGGGTCGCCAAACCCGCCGTCGGGTATTGGCTCAACAGGTAACGTCGGCCAAGACTGGTTGGATACCAATATAAATGGTGTGTCGCAGCAGCCGTTTCCTAGCGCTTACGGAAACCGTGTAGTTGACCGTCTTTCCACGGATCGTGTCGCCCATGAATCGAAAGTCGGGCACCTGGATCTGGATGATGATACGGCCAAGCAAATACTGAAAGATACGGAGTTGCTCAACGCAATGATGGATCCGGGGGCGGCCAACCCAGTGACTTTTGTGAAAGCGGTGGAGTGGCATTTTTTTAGGAGCCCGGTTACTAAGCAAATCGGGCCGACTCAGAGATTAGAAGATGCGCTAAAAGCGGCAGGCATTAAAATTGTTATCCACTGATCATGAAGTCATCAGTCAATTCTCTTGTTCGGAAGGCGGGGCGCATTCGAAGCGGGGAGTTGGGTGTTGGCCGGGAAGGCAAATTTCTTGCTTTCTTTGTGGGCATTTACTATGGGGCAGCTGCCATTAAAAATAATGGCGCCATTCGATGGGTTCAGTCGGATCAGATGGCGGATGGAAAGAAGTCGGCGGATTTCGGGCAGCCGGTTCTGCGCAGCCCCGCTTTGCAATGAACGCAAGCCGTCATGTCCATTGGGCTGACCATCAGATAAAGATCAGGGAGTTCATTTTGAAAACCACTCTGCTGGCCGTGGCTTTGCTGGCCAGCCCGCTGTTCGCTTTTGCGCAGCAAGCCAGCGTTCCCCAACCGATCATCGAACAGCAACGCCAACAGGAGCGCGAACGGGCTTTGCGAGAGCAGAACGAGCGCGCGGTCGATGAGCGCGCTCAGCCTGCGCCGCCTGCACCGACGCAAAAGATCCTGAGTTCCGAAACGCCGTGTTTCCGTATCGATCGTGTGGTGTTGACCGGCGAACATGCGGCGCAGTTTCAGTGGGCGGTCGAGGATCTGTCGGGCCCGGACGGCGACGATTCGCCGATCGGGCGTTGTCTGGGTACGGAGGGCGTCAACGTCGTGATCGCTCGCGCCCAGCAACGCGTGATCGAACGCGGCTGGGTGACCACGCGCGTGCTCGCTGCACCGCAGGATTTGTCCAAAGGAACGCTTACCTTGACCTTGATTCCTGGACGGATCGCGACGATCCGCTTGAAGGAAGGTTCCACCGACACGCTGCTCGGAGCGACCGCGTTGTTGGCCAGCGCGATTCCGGCACGGGCCGGCGATCTGTTGAATCTGCGCGATATCGAACAAGGCCTGGAGAATCTCAAGCGCGCGCCGACCGCCGACGCCGATATCCGCATCGAGCCGTCGACGGCGGCGAACGCCAAGCCCGGCGACAGCGATCTGGTCGTGCAATACGTGCAGTCGCGCAAATGGCGTCTGACCTTGAGCGCGGACGACAGCGGCACCGATTCGACCGGTCGCAATCAGGGCGGAGTGACCGCGTCGTTGGACAATCCGTTCGGGCTCAACGATCTGCTTTACGTCAGCTACAACCACGCGATCGCCAGTCCGCTGTTTCACGGTGCGGACAAGGGCAATGAAAGCCGCACGGCGCATTACTCGCTGCCGTATGGTTATTGGGCGCTGAGCCTGACCGGTTCCAGCAGCGAATACCACCAGAGTGTGGCCGGTCTCAACGAGCCTTATGTGTATTCGGGCGAGAGCGGCAACGGCGAGGTGAAGCTGTCGCGATTGCTCTACCGCGACCAGCACCGCAAGACCGCGATGGCGGTGAAGGCGTTCCGGCGTTCTTCGCACAACTTCGTCGACGACACCGAAGTCCAGGTGCAGCGCCGGGTGGTCGGGGGCTGGGAGGCGAGCGTCAATCACAAGGAGTTCGTGGGCAAGGCGACCTTGGAGGCGACGCTGGCCTACAAGCACGGCACCGGCGCGTTCGGTTCGATGCATGCGCCGGAGGAGCCGTTCGGCGAGGGCACTTCGCGGTTCAAGCTCTATACCGCCGAACTCAATCTCAATGCGCCGTTCAAGCTCAAGCTCGGTACGAGCGAGCAGAGTCTGCGTTATGTCGGACTGATCCGCGGGCAGTGGAACCGCACGCCGTTGACGCCGCAGGATCGTTTCGCGATCGGCGGGCGTTACTCGGTGCGCGGTTTCGACGGCGAGACCAGTCTGCTCTCCGATCGCGGCTGGCTGATCCGCAACGATCTGGGCTGGGCCTTGCAGGGTGGTGCGGAGCTGTATCTGGGCGTGGACTACGGCCGGGTCGGCGGGCGCTCGGTGGCCGAACTGATCGGCAATGAACTGGCCGGCGGCGCACTCGGTATCCGCGGCAACTGGGGCCGATTGAGCTACGACGTATTCGCCGGCGCGCCGATCTACAAGCCGCGCGGGTATCCGACCGCGGAGGTCACGTTCGGGTTCAGTCTGCTCGCCAGTTTCTGAGTCGGGCGCGTGGGCGAACAAAAAAAGGGCCGCGATGCGGCCCTTTTCTCTGAATCGCAATCGGCGAATTATTTTTCCGCGGGCTTGTCAGGCGAACCCGATGCGGGCGCCGCGGCAGGAGCGCCCGCCGCGGCCGGCTGAGGCGCGGTCCACAGCTTGGCCTGCGCCGCGCCGCCCATCATTTGCCCGCGCACCAGCGGGATCGGCGGACCGCCATAGCTCAGGAACTGATCGTGGAAGGCCTTCCAGCCCGCGCGCCCGCCGCGGTCGGCGGTCCAGTCCTCGCGCAGTTGCATGATCATCAACTTGCCGAGCGTGTAGTTCAGATAGGCCGGGTCGTAGGTACCGCGCGCGGCCTGTTGGCGCGCATTGCCCGGATCCTGGAACGCCTTGTCCTTGAACATCTGCTCGGACTGGGCAACGGTCATGCCGCCGGTGTGCAGGCCGATCGCCGACAGATAACGCACGTTGCGCAGCAGCGCGTTGGTGAGCTGGCCGATGTGGATTTCAGGGGTGGCGCCGTCCAGGCCGGCGTCGAACATCATCTCTTCGGTGTAATGCGCCCAGCCCTCGGCGTAGGCATAGCCGACGAACAACTGCGCGAACTTCCACTGCGAGCGGTTGGCGTGCAGGAACTGCAGGAAGTGTCCCGGCCAGACTTCATGCGCCGAGGTGAACAGCAGATCGGCCTTGCCCGGCACGTAGGCGTCCTGTTCGGCCTTGGGCCACTTGGGATCGGGCGGGGCGATGTAGTAGACCGAAGGCAGGTTCTTCTCGTACGGGCCCGGGATCTCGATGTAGGCGAAGTTGCTGCGGTTGAACGGCGGCGCTTCTTCGACCTTGGCTTCCTCGGTGCCCGGGATCGAGACCAGATCCTTGTCGACCAGGAACTGGCGCAGCCCGGTCAATTGCGCGCGCGCGCCTTCGACCGCGCCGCCGGCCGGCTTGTCGGCGTTGGCCTTGTCGATGCACTGGGTGAGCGAGCGGCCCTTGGCGTACTCATCGCAAGCGGCCTTCAACGCGGCCAGATTGCGCTGCAGATCGGCTTCGCCGGCGGCCTTGAGCTGATCCAGCGGCAGGTCCACGCCCTCGGTGGCCTTGAGCATCCTGGAGAATTTCTCCGCGCCCAGGGCGAAGTCCTGCGTCGCCTGCGGTTTCTGCGCGGCCAGATAGTCGGCCAGTGCCTGCATCGACTCGATCGCCTTGGCGTTGGAGGCCTTGAACCGCGCCTGCAGCGCGTCGTCCTTGACCTCGGCGAAGGCTTGCGGCACGTCGTTCTTGAAGAACTCGGCCAGACCGCCGAACACCATCGTGCCCAGTTCGATGTAACTGGCCGGCAGCGGGCCCTTGAGGTTGCCGCGGATCTGTTCGGCGGCCTTGGGCAGGGCTTCCTGATAGCTCACGAACGCGGCCATGCGCTGCGGCAGCGGCGCGTAGGGGCGGGTCAGGTACATGCTCGGCGACAGGTCGCCGGCGTAGAAACTCGGGTTCTTGCTGGCGAAGCCCGATTCCTCCTGCCAGAACAGCTGCCCGTCGATCACCGCGCGCACGTAGTCGCGCTGATAGCGCTGCGTCGCGTCCAGGCGATCGTCGCCGAAGGCGGCGACCGCGTCGCGCTGCTGGTGCAACCATTGGATGTTGCGCTGCAGGCCCTCGGGCGAGAAATCGGTGATCTTGCCGTCGAACTCGTGCTTGCCGGCGTTGGCGCCGACGACCGGGAAATGTTCGAAATAGCCTTGCACGAACGCGTCCACGGCCGCGCCCCATTCGGCGCCGGCCGGTTGGACGGCGGCTGCGGTCCGGGCAGCGTCGGCGGACGCGGCGGGTGCGGCGGTTTCGGATGTGCAGCCTGCGGCGAGCGCGGCGGCGACACAGGCAGACAGCGACAGCAGACGCAGGCTACGCATTGCGGTATCTCTCCGGAAAGTGGCGAGGGAAAGTGGCGAGGACGGTTCGCGGCCGGAACGGCACGGGCACCGATCATCGGTGGGTTTTCCCGGGACGGCCAGTGCCCTTGGTCGTGGTTGGGCCCAAGCCGTCGTACGGGCGAGGCGCGTGCGGACGAGACGTGCGTGGACCCAGCGCGCGCAGGCCCGCGGGATTTACTGCCGGGAGTGTGCCGGGCACCGTTGGGCGAGCCGATTCATGGTGTCGAGCTCGGCCGGTGCGAGCAATTCCCCGGTATCGACGCCGGATATCCGTCCGCGTTTTTGCAGATCGTCGAGAAAATTTTTCGCTATATCCGCGGGGCCGGCATCGGTGCTGAACGCTCGCGTCGAGAAATCGATCGCTTGCCGCAGGAAGGCCTCGGCGCGGGGACGGTCGCAGGTTTGATAGGCATAGAACGCGCGATACAACAGCGCCGCGTGAATGGCCTCCCGCTCGTTCTTGTGCAGCGATTCGGGATCGATGCGGTCGCTGCGCAGCCAATCGGCATTGGCCTGGAGCCGGGCCGCGAAGTTGCGGTCGGCCTCGACGAAGCGGCCACGCCGGTACAGCAGCCTGTCCCAGAACAACTCGGTCAGAGTCGGAAACAGGTCGGTAGGCTTGAAGTAACGGCGCATGTCCTGTCTGGCGGCAGTCAGCAGCGCGCTGGCTTGCTCGAGGTCTTCGTCGCGGCCAAAGTGCCCCAGGTAATGGCCCAGGAACATTTCCTCCAACGGCGCCGGAATACCGGCCCGGCGTTTTTCGTCCAAGGTCTGTCGCAACAAGGCCAATGCCCGTGGAATGTCGTCCGGGCGGCGCATTTCGGGCGGAATCCGAAACAAGGACATTGCGTAGTTGCGGCGCGCATCGACGACCTGCTCGTTATCAGGTCCGAACTTGCTTTCGCGCACACGCAGGCCCCAGGCCCAGCCTTCGGATTCTTCGCGCGCATTGTGGGTCGTCATCGGCAGGCCGATGACCGTCGCATCGACGTACTCGGGGTGCTCGCGTCCGTAGGCGGCGGCGATCAGCTCGCGCCCTTTGAGAACGGTTTCCTTCGTCACATCGGGGAACTGGCTGTAGGCCAGCAGCACCCAGGCGCGGCCGGTCTTGGGATGACGCTCGCCGAGCGTGCGTTGCCGGTTGGCCAGCAACTGCTGCGCCAACGGAATCCTGCCGGCGCCGACTTTCCAGCTGAGAATGAAGATCAGGCGTTCGCGCGCATCGTCGGCCAGGATCGGGTTGGTGTGCTCGACCAGCGCGATCGCGCGTCGCGCGTCGTCCTCGGCCTGATCGAAGCGCAACAGGCGGCTGCGGAAACGGGCGCGCAAGATCAACAACTGCGCCTGGATTTCCTCGTGTCCAGGGCCGAGCGATTGGGCCTGATCGAACGCCAGGTCCAGCGTGCGCAACGCCGTGGGGGTCGTGCCCTGGCCCCACTGCGCCATCGCCAGCTCGCCGAGCAAGGTGACGCGGATTACGCGCGCTTGCGCGGAGTCGCTGTTGCCGAGCTCGGCGATCCGCGCCGATGCCAGGGACGCGGCGTCGGCGTAGTCGGACCGGATATTGAGGATCGCCACGCGGGTTGCGGCGATGAAGCCGTCGTTGTCGCGATCCGCACCGATCCGTTGCGCCTGTTCGGTCAGGCGCGCGGCATAGGCGTAGTCGCCGATCATCGCGTAGCTGCGCGCCAGCGTCGCCAGGCTGCGCGCGCGCAAGGCGGGCTGATCGTCCAGCGGAAGCTTGGCCATCTCGCGCTCGGTTTTCTCCAGCAAGGCGCGCGAGGAGAACGGCGTGTTGCCCAGCCCCGACAAGGTCGCGCTGCCCAGGGTGGATGCGAACAGTTGGCTCACCGCCTGGGTGGCCTCGGCTTCCCGCGCGGCCTGGCGCCGTTGCCACAGCGACAGGCCGGTCCCGGCCACCATCGCCAGCATCAGCACCGTGCCCAGCAGCGCCGCGGCGGGATTGCGCCGCCGCCACTTTCGCACCCGCGACCAGGGTCCTCCGGGGCGGATGCCGATCGGGCGGTGCTCGCGCCAGCGCCGCAGATCGCGACCGAATTCGTCGACGCTGGGATAGCGGTCCTGCGGTCGGGTGGCCACCGCCTTGAGCGCGATCGCCGACAAATCGCCGGACAGCTCGCGTCGCAGCACGGCGAGGTCGCGCGCGCCGCGCTGGTGCGCGATCGTTTCGCTGGCGTCCTTGAGCAGCGCGTCCATCGGCAACGGCTCGCCGATCGACAGCGGGATCAGGTCGCGCAGACGGTTCAACGGCAGCGGCCATTGCCCGCACAGCAATCGATAGCTCAGCACCCCGAGCGCATACAGGTCGGCTGCCGGCGCGTGCACGCCGTGCTGGCGCGCTTCCGGCGCCGCGTAGTCGGGCGTGACCGCGATCGGTTCGCGCAAGCTGTCGTCGCCGGTGAAGTGCGAGGAGATGCCGAAGTCGACCAGATGCGCGCGTCCGTCCGCGCTGACCAGCACGTTGGGCGGCTTGATGTCGCGGTGGACGATGCCTTGCGCATGCGCGTAGCTCAAGGCCTCGCACACCTGGATCAGCAGGTCGACGCGTTCGCCCACGCTGCTGCGTTGGCGATCGCACCAGACGTCGATGGCCATGCCGTTCACATAGCGCATTGCGAACCAGGGATGGCCGTCCTCGCCGACGCCGCCGTCGAGCAGGGTGGCGATGCCGGGATGTTCCAGCCGCGCCAGATGATTGCGTTCGGCGACGAAGGCCTGCAGCAGTTCGGACGTGGCCAGCGTGGCGCGCACGCATTTGAGCGCCGCGCGTTGTTGGTACTGGCCATCGTCGCGATGGGCGGCATAGACCGTGCCCATGCCGCCCTCGGCGATGAGCCCGTCGATCCGCCATGCGCCCAGGCGCGTGCCGATGCGCGGATCCTCGCGCGCCGGTGCCGGGTCGGTCGCGCGCGCCTGCGCCAGCAGTTCGACCGGTGCGGTGTCCAACGCGCTGGTCGCGGCATCGGCTTGCAGCAGTGTTTCCAGGGCGCGGAGCAGTTGCGGGTCGCGCCGTTGCAAATCCGCGCGCATGCGTTCGCGCGCCGACTCGGATAGATCGAGGTACTCGTCGAACACCGGCAGCGCGCGGATCTTGTCGTCTTGCGTCATCTTGAAAGTCCAGGCGCGCGCGGGCGCTGCGGCGCGAGCAGGTCGTCAGTCGTCTTGTTCGCCGTGCTCGCCGAGGGTGCTCGACAGGAAGGCGCGCGCGCGACGCCAATCGCGGCGCACGGTGCGGTCGGTGACGCCCAGCGCCTGCGCGACTTCCTCGTCGGTCATGCCGCCGAAGTAACGCAGCTCCACCAGCAGGCCCAGGCGCGGTTCGGCCGCGGCCAGCTGGTCCAGGGCCTGGTCGATCATCAGCAGTTGTTCCAGCCGCGCGTCGTAGGCCAGGCCGGCGTCGTCCTCGTCCAGCGACACGGACTGGTGGCCTTCGCCGCGTTTTTCCGTGAGCAGCCGACGGGTTTCGTCGATCAGCGCGTAGCGCATCGCGTGCACCAGCACGCTGATCAGGTGGGCGCGGTCGTTGACGTTGAAGGTGGCCTGGCTCAAACGCAGCCAAGTGCGGTTGACCAGCGAAGTCGGCGAGCGTTCGCCGCCTTTCCAGCGTTGCCGGATCTGCATCCGCGCGAGCCGGTGCAGTTCCTGGTACAGCGCCGCGTAGACGCGATCCCAGGCGCCGGCGCGTCCGTTCTGGGCCTGATGGATAAGCTCGGTGATCGAATCCAAAGCCGCCTCGGACAAGGACGCCATATCGGCGCTTCCGGGATCGGAGGAGGGGTCGGGACGGCTGCGATCTGTTTCTGACATGTCCGGATTTTGCCTTATTTGGCGATTTCCGCGTCCATTAGATCGGGGTGTTTGCGATGTCCAGCGTCACAGTGCACATGCATGCGTGGTGAAGTGCGTACTTATGATGCGCAAATTGTATCTATTGTGTTGATTGAGGCGACGAACGGCTCAGCGGGCGTGTAAACGGGCGCAATCCTCCGTCGAGCGCGATGCAGCGGTGTCGCCGCAAGATGGGCGAATCGGTAGTGTCCGGCACCCGAAATCCGGCGGATCGGTCGGGTCTCGGCGCGAGCGCCACCGCCGCTTGTCGGATAGCTTGGGTTTGCGCTGGGCCGCGCCTGCCGCGTCGTTTCCAAATCCGAAGGCGTGAGCGTATGCCGGCCCGTCCGCGCGCTCGGCCGAACCGTCGTCAGCGGTCGAGCCGCGCCTCAATCGCCAGCCGCAGTCGCGCCAGTTCCGCACGCGCACGACGCGCGGCCGCGGCCGCCTCGCCAGCGTCGCAGGCGCGGAAATACAAAGGCGCGTTCGGCCGGGCCTGCGCCAGGCGCGGCAGATCGGCGGCGATCACATGGCCCAGGCGCGGGTATCCACCGACCGTTTGCGCGTCGGCCAGCAGCACGATCGGCCGGCCGTCGGCGGGCAACTGAATCGTGCCCGGCGCGACCGGTTCCGACAGCCCGCTGGACTCCGGCGCGGCGAGGGCGTCGCCGTTCAGGCGCAGGCCCTGGCGGTTACTGGCGGCATCGACCCGCCAGGACTGTTGCCCGAACCGGGCGGCGAGTTCGCCCAGGCCGGGGGCGTGGCTGGCCAGATAACGGATCGGCGCCTGCGGGTCGTGGGCGAACTCCGGATCGATCCACCACGACGGCATCCGCGGCGCCGCCGTGTCGACCGCATCGTGCGCGCCGACCGGCAGACGGTCGCCGGCGCGCAAGGCGCGTCCGTCGATGCCGCCGAATCCGCCGCGCAGATCGGTGGCGCGACTGCCGAGCACCCGGCGCACGTCCAGCCCGCCTCGCACCGCCAGCCAGGCGCGTGCGCCCGTGCGCATGCCGCCGAGGCTCAAGCTGCCGGCCGGCAGATCGATCGGGCGCGCCGACGGCAGCCACTGGCCTTCGAAGCGCGCTTCGCAGGCCGCGCCCATCAGCGCGATGCGCAGCGGCCGCTGCAGGCGCAGGCTCGGGCCCTGCAAGGTGAATTCGAGCACCGCCGCATCCGCGCCATTGCCGACCAGGGCATTGGCGAGCGCGGCACAGGCCGGATCGAGCGCGCCGCTGCGGGCGACGCCGAGGTGGCGCCAGCCGCTGCGGCCCGGGTCCTGCACATGGCTTAGCGGACCCGGTGCGATCACCTCGATCCAGGCCGCCGCGTCGGCCGTTGCCGGCGCGCTCACGACGCAGCCTGCAGACGTGCGAATTCGTTCGCGTCGATCGGACGAAAGCGTACCCGGTCGCCGGGTTGCAGCAGGCTGGGCGCGTCGCGCGCGCTGTCGAACAAACGCACCGGCGTGCGCCCGAGCAGGCGCCAACCGCCCGGGCCGGGGCGCGGATAGATGCCGGTCTGAGCGCCGCCGATGGCGACGCTGCCGGCGGCGACTTCGGTGCGCGGCGTGGCCAGGCGCGGCAGCGCCAGCGCCGGATCGAGTCCGGACAGATACGGGAACCCCGGCGCGAAACCGATCATCGCCACGGTGTAGTCGGCTTGGCTGTGGCGGGCGATCAAGGCCTGCGCGGACAGGCCCAGCTGCTCGGCGCTGGCGTGCAGATCGGGGCCGAACTCGCCGCCGTACGCGACCGGGATCTCAACCGTGCGCCGCTCGCCCGACGCCGCGCCGTCGACGGCATCCATCGACAGGCAATGCGCTTGCAGCCAGGCGCGCGCTTCGGTCGCATCGACCGCGGCCGGGTCGAAGAACACCGCCACGCTGGCGTAGGCCGGCACCAGGTCGCGCAGCCAGGCCGGCGCTTGCGCGCGCAAGTGCGCGCTCAAGGCGTGCACTTGCGCGTTGATCGTCTCGTCGATCGCGCTGCCCAGGCGCAGCAACCAGGCATCGTCGGCCAGGGCTTCGAATTCGATCGCCGCGTTCGCGACGGTCCGTCGCCCGGTGTTCACGCCGACAGCGCGTCCTGCAGCCGGCGGATGCGTTGCACCAATGCATCGGGCGAATACGGCTGCGCCGTCGCCATGCCCCAGACCGGACGCGGCCAGGCGATGTCCTCGCGATAGCGCGCGATCACGTGCACGTGCAACTGCGGCACCAGATTGCCGAGCGCGGCGATGTTGAGCTTGTACGGGGCGAACGCGGCCTGCAGCGCGCGGCTGGTGCGGGCGATTTCGCGGGTCAGCGTGAGCTGCTGGTCCTCGACCAGATCGACCAGTTCGACCGCGCCGTCGACCCGCGGCACCAGAATCAGCCAAGGGTGGTTGGCGTCGTCCATCAGACGCAGTTCGCTCAGTTCGAACTGGGCGACCGGATGGGTGTCGTCGGCCAATTGCGGATGCAGGTGCCAGGGATTCATTTCAGGCTGTCCGCGAGGAAATCCAGGGTGCGGGTCCAGGCCTGCGCCGCGCTGGCCGGCTCGTAGGCGCCGCCCACATCGCGATTGAAGCCGTGGCTGGCCTCATAGACATGGATCGGTGCGAGCGGCAGCGCCTGGCGATGCTGTTCGATCGCTTCCGGCGGGATGCTGCCGTCGTGGCGGCCGAAGTGGAACAGAATCGGCGCAGGTACCGGCGCGCGGGCCGGCTCGTCCAGAAACCGTAGCGTTTGCGCGCCGTAATAGCTCACCGCCGGCAGATCGAGGCGGCGGTTGGCCAGGAACGCCAGCGAACCGCCCCAGCAGAAGCCGACCGCGGCGGTGCGCAGGCCTTCGCTTTGCAGCAGGTGAGCGGCGGCGGCGACGATCTCGGTCGCTCGGTCGAAGCCGACCTGATCGCGCAATTCGCGGCCGCGCGCGTAGGCCGACTGCTCGTAGTCCAATTCCACGCCCGGTTCGACCGGATCGAACAGGGCCGGGGCGAGGGCCACGTAACCGGCCTGGGCGAAGCGCTCGGCGACCGCGCGGATATGCGCGTTGACGCCGAAAATCTCCTGAATGACGACCACCGCGCCGAGCGGCACGCCGCTGGGGTCGGCGCGCCAGGCCCGCACCGGTCCGGCAGGGGTGTCCAGATCGATCCAATCAGCCATGAGGACGCTCCACATACGAATGAACCTCGAATCGGGGCCAGTTTAGCCCCGGAGGCTATAATTCGCGCCCCCATCCGTTCCGCCGGCCTCCGGGCCGCCGCCCGCGGACGGATTCTCTCGTTCAGGTCTATCGACGCATGTCCTCCGCCAGCCCCGCGCCAGCCAATCCCAAAGTCGGTTTCGTCAGCCTGGGGTGCCCCAAGGCCCTGGTCGATTCAGAACGCATCCTCACCCAACTGCGCGTGGAGGGCTACGACATCGTCCAGACCTACGACGATGCCGACGTGGTGGTGGTCAACACCTGCGGCTTCATCGACTCGGCGGTGACCGAATCGCTGGACGCGATCGGCGAGGCCATCGCCGAAAACGGCAAGGTCATCGTCACCGGCTGTCTGGGCAAGCGCGCGGAGCTGATCCGCGAGGCGCATCCGGGCGTGCTGTCGATCAGCGGCCCGCAGGACTACGGCAGCGTGATGAGCGCGGTGTACAAGGTGTTGCCGCCCAGGCACGACCCGTTCATCGATCTGGTCCCGCGCCGTTTGGCCGATAACGATATCGGCGTCAAGCTCACGCCCAAGCATTACGCCTATCTGAAGATTTCCGAAGGCTGTAACCACCGCTGCAGCTTCTGCATCATCCCGTCGATGCGCGGCGATCTGGTTTCGCGCCCGGTCGATCAGGTACTGCGCGAAGCCGAGAAACTGGCGATGGGCGGGGTCAAGGAACTGCTGGTGATTTCGCAGGACACCTCGGCTTATGGCGTGGACGTCAAGTACGCGCAGCGCGAATGGCGCGGCAAGAGCTACCAGACCCGGATGAAGGCGCTGTGCGAAGGCCTGAGCGAGCTCGGCATCTGGACGCGTCTGCATTACGTGTATCCGTATCCGCACGTGGACGACATCATTCCGCTGATGGCCGAGGGAAAACTGCTGCCGTACCTGGACATCCCGTTCCAGCACGCCAGCCCGCGCGTGCTCAAGCTGATGAAGCGCCCAGGCGCGGTCGACAAGACCTTGGAACGCATCCAGCGCTGGCGTTCGACCGCACCGGACATCGCCATCCGCAGCACCTTCATCGTCGGTTTCCCCGGCGAGACCGAAGCCGAGTTCGAAGAATTGCTGGACTTTCTCGACGAAGCCCAGTTGGACCGCGTGGGCGCATTCGCCTATTCGCCGGTCGACGGCGCCAAGGCCAACGATCTGCCCGATCCGGTCGATGAAGACATCAAGCAAGAACGCCTCGCGCGCTTCATGGAACGCCAGGCCGAGATTTCCGCGAACAAGCTCGAAGCCAAGATCGGCAGCGTGCAGCGCTGCATCGTCGACGCGATCGACGGCGATCTCGCCATCGCCCGTTCGATGGCCGACGCGCCGGAGATCGACGGTCTGGTGCAGATCCAGAACGGTCTGGAAGCGCAACTGCGTGTGGGTCAGTTCGTCGACGTCGAGATCATGGGCAGCGACGAGCACGATCTGTTCGGCGAGGCGGTGTTGGAGGATTGAGGGGCGCATGGCCGTTATGTAGCGGCTGCGTTGTAGGTTCGTCGTTATCGCGGATTCGCGGTCGCGGCTCGCGCCGCTCCTACCAGGGCACCCTGTAGGAGCGGCGTGAGCCGCGACCACGACACTCCGACCACGGCGCAACCCCCATCAAACCCGCGCTACCACAAGCCGCGACTAAACCGCCAACCCCGCCGCATTGCCCGACGCCCAGGCCCACTGGAAGTTGTAGCCGCCCAACCAGCCGGTCACGTCGATCACCTCACCGACAAAATAAAGACCGGGCACGCGCTTGGACTGCATCGTGCTCGACGACACCTCGTCGGTGTCGACACCGCCCAGGGTGACCTCGGCGGTGCGGTAACCTTCAGTGCCGCTCGCGGTCAACGGCCACGACGACAAGGTCGCGGCGATCTGTTTGAGTTCGGGCGGGTTGTACTGCTTCATCGGCTTGTTGCTCAGCCACAGCTCGCACAAGCGCTGGGCGAAACGCTTGGGAATGGTCTCGCCGAGCACGGTCTTGAGCTCCGCCGCCGGCCGTTCGCGTTGCTGGGTTTGCAGCCATTCCAGCGCGTCGACGCCGGGCAGCAGGTCCAGTCGCAGATCGTCGCCGGGCTGCCAGTACGAGGAAATCTGCAGAATCGACGGACCGCTGACGCCGCGGTGAGTGATCAGCATCTGGTTGCTGAAGTCCACGCCGTTGCAGCTCGCGGTGACCGGCAGGGCCACGCCGCTGAGATCCTGCAAACGTTCTTGATGTTTTCCGCTGAGGGTCAGCGGCACCAGTCCGGCGCGCGTGGGCAGCACGTTGTGGCCGTAGCGGCGCGCCAGTTCGTAGCCGAAACCGCTCGCGCCCATGCTTGGAATCGACAAGCCGCCGCTGGCGATCACCAGGGATGCCGACGAAAAAGCGCCCTGCGCGGTATGCAGGCGGAACGCGCTGTCGCCTTCGTTGTGGGCGATGCGGTCGATCGAACAATCGGTCTGGATGCGCACGCCGGCGGCGAGGCATTCGTCCACCAGCATCTTTACGATGAGCTTGGACGACACGTCGCAGAACAACTGCCCGAGTTCTTTCTCGTGATAAGCGATGCGATGACGCTCGACCATCGCGATGAAGTCCCACGGCGTATAACGCGCCAGCGCGGATTTGCAGAAATGCGGATTGGCCGAGAGGTAATTCGCCGGGGTCGTGCCGGTGTTGGTGAAGTTGCAGCGTCCGCCGCCCGACATCAGGATCTTCTTGCCGACCTTGTTGGCGTGTTCGATCACCAGCACCCGGCGGCCGCGCCGGCCCGCGGTCAGCGCGCACATCAGTCCGGCCGCGCCGCCGCCGACGATGACGACGTCGTAAACCTCCGCCATCTCAGGCCGCTCGCGCTTCCGGGCCCTGACGCACCGTCGGCGTCAGCGTGTGGCTGGCCTTGTCGTTGCTGAGCGCGACTTCGCCGTCGGCGATCTGGCAGTCCAGGCGGAAGCTGCGCTCGACCATCGAGGCCATCGCTTCGACCGAGGCGGCGTCGATGTCGAGCACGGTGAGGTTCTTCAAGCGGCGCAGGATGGCGACGTTCTTTTCCCACCAGATATTCGCCGCGTTGCCGCCGTAGTTGACCACCACGACCTGGCGCGCGCGCCCGCAAGCCTTGCGAATGCGCGACTCGTCCGGCTGCCCGACATCGATCCACAACTCGATGTCGCCGGTGTAATCGCGCAGCGCCAGATCCGGTTCGTCCTCACTGCTCAACCCCGGGCCGAATTCCAGGCGCTCGTGCGCGTTCAGGGCGAAAGCCAGCATGCGCACCATCAAACGCTGCGGCGTTTCCGAGGGATGTTGAGCCAGGGTGAGGGCATGGGCGGCGTAGTAATGCCGGTCCATGTCGCTGATTTGCAGTTCGATCTTGACGATGGTGGCGTTGGGCGCCATGGGCATGCCTGCTGGAAAAACAGCGCGCATTCTAGCTCCTGGCGGGCCCGGCGCCCGGTTTCGGGCCAAGGCGGCCTGAATGGTGCGGGCAAAGCGGCGCAAACGGCGTGTGGACCGGACTTTCGTCCGCTCGCACGCCCGGTTTTCGCCCAGGATCGGCGAAAATGCGCGCATGCCCCGTCACGATGCTCCCGCCGCCGCGCCCAGCCGTCTGCAACTGCCGCCCGGGCCGTGGACGAACTTGCTCGACGGGCTGTGCGCGCGGTTTCCGGCGATCGCCCGCGAGGTCTGGCTCGATCGTTTCGCGCGTGGCCGGGTGCTCGATGCGCAGGGAGAGCCGCTGACGGCCGACACCGCTTATCGCGTCGGCATGGAGATCGGCTATTTCCGCGAAGTCGAACAAGAACCGGTCATTCCGTTCGAAGAGCGCGTGCTGTATCGCGACGAACGCCTATTGGTGGTCGACAAACCGCATTTCCTGCCGGTCGTTCCTGCCGGCGGCTTCGTCGAGGAAACCCTGCTGGGGCGTTTGCGGCGGCGGTATGGCGAAGCCGATCTCGTCGCGTTGCACCGGCTCGACCGCGGGACCGCCGGCGTGGTGCTGTTTTCGCGCGATCCGGCCACGCGCGGTGCCTATCAGGCCTTGTTCCGCGAGCGGCGCATCCGCAAACGCTACGAAGCCTTGGCGCGGCCGCTTGCGCAGTGGCAGTTCCCGCTGCTGCGGCGCACGCGGTTGCTCGCGGGCGAGCCCTTCTTCTTGATGCGCGAGGCCGAAGGCGAGGCGAACAGCGAAACGCGTATCGATGTGATCGAGCGCGGCGCGGATGTGTGGCGTTACGCGCTAGAGCCGGTCAGCGGACGCAAGCATCAGCTGCGCGTGCATATGGCCGCACTGGGTGCGCCGATTCTCAACGACCGCTTCTATCCTCTGGCCGAGCAGGCTGAAGACGATTTTTCGCGGCCGTTGAAGCTGTTGGCGCGCGGATTGGCGTTCGTCGATCCGATCGACGGAAGCGAGCGGCGGTTCGAAAGCGGGCTGAGTTTGTAGCGCGCCGGGTGTGCGATGGCGGAGCGCGGTGGTCGGTTCGAATACCCGAGATTCCTTGGCTACCGCATGGGCTACCTGTAGGAGCGGCGCGAGCCGCGACCGCGCCAACACAGCTGCGTCGAAGCGTACGCAATCGTTGTGAATTCGCGGTCGCGGCTTGCGCCGCTCCTACGGGGGCACTTGAGGGAATTGCGCGAGTTCGTGGCACGGCAACGGGTTGCCGTTATGCAACGCTGGCCGAACATGCTTCGACCCGCTCGCTCAAACCCACTCGCGCGAAGGCAGGGTGAAGCGCCGCTGGGGCCGTCCGACCAGGTCCAGGAAATTGTTGAACACCGCATCCGCGCGCGTTTGCATGGCCTGGATATGCTCGGCGGTCTGCGCGCGGATCGCCGCTTCGCTGGTGTCGTGGCCGAGTTCGGCCAGTTCCTGGCGATAGACCGGATTGGCCAGCCAGCGTTCGATCAGCGGTACGTCCATCTCCAGATGGAACTGGAAGCCGTACGCGCTTTCGCCCCAGCGGAACGCCTGCTGCTCGCAACTGTCGGTGCGGGCCAGATGCTGCGCGCCTTGCGGTATTTCGAAGCTGTAGCGGTGCCATTGGAACACCGGCGCGGCCTGCGCCAATGGTGCGAGCACCGGATCGGCGGCGCAGGCTTGCGTGGGCTGCAGCCGATACCAGCCGATTTCCGGCCGATGGTGCTTGCGCACGGGCGCTCCGAGTACGTGCGCGAGCAACTGCGCGCCCAGGCAGATGCCGAGCACGGGTTTGCCTTGTTCGAGCATGCGTTCGATGGCCAGCAGCTCGGTGCGAAGGTGCGGGCGCGCGGCCTGGTCTTCGACGTTCATCGGTCCGCCGAGCACGATCAGGCCGCGATACCGGTCGACGTTGGGTTGCGCATCGGGATCGCGGTCGAAGTTGGTGAAACGGATGCGATGGCCGCGGCGACGGATCAGCGGATCCAGCGTACCCAGCGGTTCGGCGGCGACGTGTTGGAAGACCAGGATGCGGGACATGAGCGGCGGCGTTGCGGATTACGCCTGCGACTATGCCAAATCCTGGCGCCGCTGCGCGAGGTCGGGCTTATGGCCTTCGCTCTGAGCTGCGCTCGGTCTCCCGCTTGAGCATCCAGCCTGCTCGCGGCAATCGAGGTCTTTTGTGGGAGGGGCTTCAGCCCCGACGCTCTACCTGGGACCACAGCGATCCGCCCGGAAAGCGTCGGGGTGAAGCCCCTCCCACAAAAGACCTCGTGCCTGTCATCGTTAATGTGCACAGGCCGCCCGCACATTCGCGAGGGCGGCTGGCAACGCCAGGGCGACTTCGTCCTGGCGCTGTTACCGCGGCGTACGCGGCTTGAACGACTTCTTCGGCCCGCCGTGCGGCGGACGCGGGCCGCCGGGGCGCGGGGCGCCGCTGTGCGGGCGCGGACCGCCCGGACGCGGGCCGCCTGGGCCGCGCGGGCCACCCGGACGCGGCGAACGGCCGCCTTCGGTATCGCCCGGCGTGGCGCGCTGGATGCGCAACGGGTGACCGGACACGCGCACCTTTTTCAGATGCTCCATCAGCTCGCGCGGCATGCCCTCGGGCAGATCGACCAGGGTGTACTCGTCGCGGATGTCGATGCGGCCGATGTAGCGGCTTTCCAGGTCGGCCTCGTTGGCGATCGCGCCGACGATGTTGCCCGGCTGCACGCCGTGGCTGTGGCCGACTTCGATGCGGAAAGTCTCCATGCCGACTTCGGCCTCGCGCGGCGCACCGCGCTCGTGCGAACGCTCGCTGCGCTCGGGGCGCGGTGCGGGCGCTTCGTCGTCGAAGAAGGATTCGGCGTTGTTGACCGGCGGACGCGTCGCGCTCGGCGGCGTGTACTGGCGCTCGTCGTGGCGGGGCGCCGGTGAAGGGCGGTCGTAATCGCGCGGCGGACGCGCCTCAGGACGCGAATCGGAACGCGAGTCCGAGCGCGAGTCCGAGCGCGAATCCTGGCGATGCGCTCCGGAATTGGAAGCGTTGTCGCGCTCGTTGAACTTGCGCGTGGCCTGGCCGCGATGCTCGCGCGGACCGTCGCGTTCTTCGCGCGCGTACTTGGGCTGCGCCGGCGGCGGGGTCAGCAGCAGCGGGTTGTCGCCTTGCACCAGCTTGGCCAGCGCCGCGGCGATTTCCACCGCCGGCACGTTCTTCTCGCGCTCGTAGCGCTCGATCATGTCGCGGAACAGGCCCAGATCGGTGCTTTCCAGCGCGTCGGTGATGCGGCCGAGGAAGCGCGACACGCGCTGTTCGTTGACCGTCTCCACGCTCGGCAGTTCCATCGCTTCGATCGGCTGGCGCGTAGCGCGCTCGATCGCGCGCAGCATGCCGCGCTCGCGCGGGGTCACGAACAAGATCGCCTCGCCCTTGCGCCCGGCGCGGCCGGTGCGGCCGATGCGGTGGACGTAGCTTTCGGTGTCGTACGGGATGTCGTAGTTCAGCACGTGGCTGATGCGGTCCACGTCGAGACCGCGCGCGGCCACGTCGGTGGCGACCAGCACGTCGATCTTGCCTTCCTTGAGGTTCTGGATGGTCTTCTCGCGCTGCTGCTGCTGCACGTCGCCGTTGATCGCAGCGGCGGAGATGCCGCGCGCCTGCAGCTTTTCAGCCAATTCGTCGGTGCCCAGCTTGGTGCGCGCGAACACGATCATCGCGTCGAAGGATTCGGCTTCCAGGATACGGGTCAGCGCATCGAGCTTGTGCACGCCGCTGACCGACCAGTAACGCTGGCGGATGTTGGCCGCGGTGGTGGTGGTCGACTTGATCGCGATCTCGACCGGGCTCTTGAGATAGGTCTGGGCGATGCGCTTGATCTGCGACGGCATGGTCGCCGAGAACAACGCCACCTGGCGGGTTTCCGGGGTCTTCTTCAACACCGACTCGACATCGTCGATGAAGCCCATGCGCAGCATTTCGTCGGCTTCGTCGAGCACCAGGCAGCGCAGTTCGGACAGATCCAGCGAGCCGCGCTCAAGGTGATCGATCACCCGACCGGGCGTGCCGACCACGACGTGCACGCCGCGCTTGAGCGCCTGCAGCTGCGGGTAATAGCTCTGGCCGCCATAGATCGGCAGCACGTGGAAACCGGGCAGATGGGTGGCGTACTTCTGGAACGCTTCGGCGACCTGGATCGCCAGCTCGCGGGTCGGCGCCAGCACCAGCGCCTGCGGCTTGAACTGCTTGGGATCGATCTGGGCCAGGATCGGCAGCGCGAACGCGGCGGTCTTGCCGGTGCCGGTCTGGGCCTGGCCGAGCACGTCGCGGCCTTCCAGCAGCGGCGGAATGGTCGCGGCCTGGATCGGCGAGGGCGACTCATAGCCGACGTCGGCCAGCGCGCGCAGCAACGGCGCGGACAGGGCCAGATCGGTGAATTTGGGCGAGGCGGGGCCCTCGGACGGGGTTTCGGAAGGGGTATTGGGCATGTCGGCGCTCATGACGAGGCTCCAGCAGCGCCGGCGGGGCCGGTCGGAAGACCGACCAGTTTACTCGCATGCATGTGGAGCGATGGCTCTTGGTCTGGCGGACCGGCGAGGATAGCGGCGAAAACGCCTGTTTTCATGCGGCGCGGCGTTGCGGTTGCACTTGCGCGAGCGACCCGGCAATGCGCGTTTGCCGCATCGAAAACGGCGAAATGCGCGAAACACGCAGTCGCCCGGGCGCGACGCCGACGCGTCTATGAGGCCGTCGTTCCCGCGAATGCGGGAATCCAGCGGCTTTAGGCGCGTTGCATCCCGGCGCTCACCATCGGCAACCAATCACACGCCGCTGTGCCGAATCGGCCGGTTCGTCCCGAGGTCGCTTGCTCTATTTGCACGATTATGCACAATTGGACTCAATCATTAACGATTGAGCCCGCCATGTCGGCCGAAGAACTGCTGCCCCAGCAACGCCATCGCCTGATCCTCGACCGCTTGCTGGCCCAGGGCCGGGTGATCGCGGTGGATCTGGCGCGCGAACTGGACGTTTCCCACGACACCATCCGCCGCGATCTGCGCGAGATGGCCGCGGCTGGGCAGTGCCGGCGCGTCTACGGCGGCGCGCTGCCGCTGGCGCCGGACAACGGCCCCATCGCGGTGCGCCAGACCCAGGCGCCGGCGCGCAAGGCGGCGTTGGCGCGCGCGGCGGTCGGGCTGATCGAGCGTGGGCAGGTGGTGTTTCTGGATGCCGGTTCGACCAATACCGCCATCGCCCAGTCCCTGCCGCGCGGTTACGGCCTGACCGTGGTGACCAACGCGCCGGTCATCGCGGTCGTGATCGCGCAGCGCGAGGACTTGGAACTGATCGTGATCGGCGGCCGCGTTGACACGCGTATCGGTGCCAGCCTGGGCAGCGGCGCGATCCGCGATGCCGAGGCGATCCGCAGCGATCTGTATTTCCTCGGCGTGTGCGGCGTGGACGTCGATGCCGGCGTCAGTGCGCTGGGCTACGAGGATGCGCAGTTCAAGCAAGCGGTCGCGGCGATGAGCCGCGCGGTGGTCGCGGTGGCGACCGACGAAAAACTCGGCACCGCCGGGCCGTATGCGGTGGTGCCGGCCGAGGATCTGCATGCGCTGGTGATCGAGCATGGCGCGGACCCGGCGCAGGCCAAGGCGTTCGCGAAGCTGGGTGTGCGAGTGACGCGGGCGTTGGCGGAGTGAGCGCGGCGGCTGTGAGGAAAGCGTCGGGGCTGAAGCCCCTCCCACAAAAGACTTCGTGGCGCTGAATCACTCGCTGCGTCAGATCAAAAGCCGTTGAGGTTTAGTTCCGCCCTCGTACGTGGTGTCTGGTGGGGGATTCGAAATTTCAGGGGGAAGGAATGCCGTCGCGAGGTCTTTTGTGGGAGGGGCTTCAGCCCCGACGCTTTTCGATCCGCGCAACCGATTCTTCGATCCATCGCTTCATCGATTCAACCCAACAGGTTCAACCCAACAGGTTCAATCCCGCACCGGAGTCCGAAACCCCCATGAGCGAATCCGAGTCCAACGCGACGGCCGGCACGGTCGCGCCGACGCAACGCGCCGATCTTGCTTCCATCGGCGCAGCCGAACGACTGTCCACCCGTATCGCCTTCTTCATTGCCGGCTTGGCGATGGCCGCGTGGGCGCCCTTGGTGCCGTACGCGAAAGCGCGCACCGGCGTGGACGAGGGCATGCTGGGCTGGCTGTTGCTCGCTCTCGGGGCGGGCTCGCTGGTGACCATGCCGCTGACCGGCGCGATCGCCGGGCGTTACGGTTGTCGGCGGGTGATCCTGTTGGCGAGCGCGGTGGTGTGCGCGACCCTGCCATTGCTCGCGCATTTTTCCACGCTGCCGGCGATGGCGCTGACCTTGTTCGTGTTCGGCGCGGCGATCGGCACCATCGACGTCGCCATCAACATCCAGGCGGTGATCGTGGAGAAGGCCAGCGGCCGCGCGCTGATGTCGGGATTTCATGGGTTCTTCAGCGTCGGCGGCATCGCCGGCGCGGGCCTGGTCAGCGTTTTGCTGTGGGCGCAGGCCACGCCTTTGGTCGCGGCGATGAGCGTGGCGGTGGTGTTGGCGCTGCTGATGCTGTTCGGCAGTCGCGGCCTGCTGCGTTACGGCGACGACGGCCATGGCGGTTCGATGTTCGTGTTGCCGCACGGCATCGTGATCCTGCTCGGCGTGCTGTGTTTCATCGTGTTCCTGGCCGAGGGCGCGATGCTGGACTGGAGCGCGCTGTTGCTGGTGTCGGGCCGCGGCGTGCAGCCCAGCGTGGCCGGCATGGGCTACGCCTTGTTCGCGTTGGCGATGACGGTGGGCCGCTTCAACGGCGACCGCATCGTGCAGCGTTTCGGTCCGCGCCCGGTGCTGGCCTTGGGCGGCGCCTGCGCGGCCGCGGGTTTCCTGTTGGCCGCGTTGCTGCCGTGGACGTCGACGACCTTGCTGGGTTTCGCCCTGGTCGGCTTGGGTTGTTCGAACATCGTGCCGATCCTGTTCAGCGCCGCCGGCAATCAGAAGGCGATGTCGGCCGGCGCGGCGGTGTCGGCGATCAGCACCTTGGGTTATGCGGGAATTCTCGTCGGACCGGCCGGCATCGGCTGGATCGCCAAGGTCAGCAGTCTGCCGCTGGCGTTCGCCGCGCTGGGTGTGGCCTTGGTGGTGGTGGCGGCGAGCGCGCGGATTGCGGTACGGAAGGGGTGAGCACTGTTGACTAACTGCCATCGCGAGTCAGTTGCGCCGCCAAGCCTAGAGCCAAAGCAAAATCTCAGCGACAGCGACAGCGAAATGGATTCGGCTTTCGACGGAATGATGGGGGCGATAAGCCTATACCCGTAGCCGCGACCCAGCATCTGCGCTCACACCCTATCCCGTACCATGGCCTCACCGCATTCGGGCTGGCCGCACATGATCAAGGTCCACCATCTCAACAATTCCCGCTCCCAGCGCGTGCTGTGGCTGTTGGAGGAACTGCAGTTGCCCTATGAGGTGATCCGCTATCAGCGCGATCCCAAGACCATGCTGGCGCCGAAGGCGTTGCGCGCGATCCATCCGCTGGGCAAGTCGCCGGTGGTGGAGCTCGACGGGCAGGTGTTGGCCGAGTCGGCCGCGATCATCGAAACCCTGACCGAGCGCTACGACAGCGAGCATCTGGTTTCGCCGCCGCTGCATCCGCTCGATGGCGAGGAGCGCATGCGCTATCGCTACTGGCTGCACTACGCCGAAGGCTCGGCGATGCCGCCGCTGCTGCTGAGCCTGGTGTTCTCGCGGCTGAAGCAGGCGCCGATGCCGTTCTTCGTCAAACCGGTCGCGCGCGGCATCGCCGACAAGGCGATGTCCACGTTCGTGGGGCCGCAGTTGGCGCTGCATCTGGACTACATCGAAAGCGAGCTGACTCAGCGGTCCTGGTTCGCCGGCGATCGTTTCACCGCCGCCGACATCCAGATGAGTTTCCCGGTGGAAGCCGCCGCCGCCCGCGCGGGCGGTCAGCGGCCGCGCATGCAGGCCTTCGTCGAACGCATCCGCGCGCGGCCGGCCTATCAGCGCGCACTGGAGAAGGGCGGGCCGTATTCGCTGTTGAGTTGAGCGGACGCGGCGACGGCTTGGATTTCCGGCGCTCGGCACCCATTTCAGGCTCAGCGGCCGGCACGGCCGAACAGCGGACTTCCATGCACGCACTGCGATTCGACAATGCCTTCGTCCGCGAATTGCCGGGCGATCCGGACACCGGTCCCGGCGTGCGCCAAGTGTTCGAGGCGGCGTATTCGCGGGTCGATCCGACGCCGGTGAGCGCGCCCAGGGTGCTGGCGCATTCGGCCGAAATGGCCGCGGTCCTGGGCTTCAGCGACGCCGAGGTGGCCAGCGCCGAGTTCGCCGAGGTGTTCGGCGGCAATGCGCTGTTGCCGGGCATGCTGCCTTACGCGGCCAACTACGGCGGCCATCAGTTCGGCCAATGGGCCGGGCAGCTCGGCGACGGCCGCGCGATATCGCTGGGCGAGGCGATCGACGCCGACGGCCGGCGTTGGGAACTGCAACTCAAGGGCGCCGGGCCGACCCCGTATTCGCGCAGCGCCGACGGCCGCGCGGTGTTGCGCTCGTCGATCCGCGAGTTCCTGTGCAGCGAGGCGATGCACCACCTGGGCGTGCCGACCACGCGCGCGCTGAGCCTGGTCGGGACCGGCGATTCGGTGGTCCGCGACATGTTCTACGACGGCCATCCGCAGGCCGAACCCGGCGCGATCGTATGCCGGGTCGCGCCGTCGTTCATCCGCTTCGGCAATTTCGAACTGCCGGCCTCGCGCGGCGAGAACGCCTTGCTGCGACGGTTGGTGGATGTGTGCATCGCCCGCGATTTTCCGCATCTGCACGGCGAAGGCGAGGCCCTGTACGCGGCCTGGTTCGCGCAAGTGTGCGAGCGCACCGCGGTGCTGATGGCGCATTGGATGCGGGTCGGTTTCGTGCACGGGGTGATGAACACCGACAACCTGTCGATCCTCGGGCTGACCATCGACTACGGCCCTTACGGCTGGATCGACAACTACGATCCCGACTGGACCCCCAACACCACCGACGCCGGACGCCGTCGTTACCGTTACGGCCAGCAGCCGCAGGTCGCGTATTGGAATCTCAGCCGCCTGGCCGGCGCCTTGTCCCTGCTGGTGCCGGTGGAAGCGCTGCAGGACGGGCTGCGCGGTTACGTGGAGGCCTACAACGTGGCCGAACGCGAGAGCATCGCCGCCAAGCTGGGGCTGCGCGAGTGCGGCGACGGCGATGTCGAACTCATGCAGGAGTTGCGCGATTGGCTGCAACGGCATGAAGTGGATATGACGATCTTCTTCCGCGCCTTGTCGCGGGTGGCGATCGAGTCCGATACACCGGACGCCGAGGTGTTCGCCGATGCCTATTACGACCCGGCCCAGGCCCAGGCCGGTGCGCCGGTTCTGCGCGACTGGCTGGCGCGTTATGCCGAACGGGCACGCGCCGACGCCTGGCCAAATGGCGAACGCGTCGCCCGCATGAACGCCGCGAACCCGCGCTATGTGCTGCGCAATTATCTGGCCCAACAGGCGATCGACCGCGCCGAACAGGGCGATCCGGGCGGCGTGCACGAACTGCTCGAGGTCATGCGTCGGTCTTATGAGGATCAGCCCGGCCGCGAAGCCTTCGCCGCCAAGCGCCCCGACTGGGCGCGAGAAAAGGCCGGATGTTCGATGCTGTCGTGCAGCTCGTAACCACGTCCGCCGACCGTACCCCCACGACCTCCCCGTAGGAGCGGCGCAGGCCGCGACCGCGCCAGCGCGACTACTGCGAATCCCGCGCAAGGTCGCCGATTCACGGTCGCAGCTCGCGCAGTTCCTACAGCCAGCAGCCGTACTCCCATGGTCTCCCTGTAGGAGCGGCGCAAGCCGCGACCGCGACTACGGCCGCATCGCCAGCTGGTACGCCGCCAACGCTTTTGCCAGCCCGCTGCGCAGGCTGGACGATGCGGCTTGGGTGTTCGCCGGGATCGAAGACGGGGTGCTGCTGATCGAGGACGTCTTCGCGGACGCGGCGTTCGATCTGCCGGCGGCGATCGCGCGCCTGATCGACCGGCCGGTCCATGGTGTGCGTCTGGCCTTCACGCCCGAGCGCTGGTGGCCGCGGGCCAGGGCGGTCGAGTTGGAGGACGACGCCGGCCTGTTCGTGCGCAATCTGACGATTTCCGCCCAGCCCAGCCGTTTCCCGCTGCTGGCGCGGACCTGAGCGCACCGGGCCGGCGGTGGCGGCGATCGTCGCTGCCACCGCCTGGACCGGGATCGGGGCCGATGGGCCCCATCGCGGGTCAGACCGGGGCGAAGCCCTTGGTGGTCTTCTTGTCGTTCTTTTCGGCGCGCTTTTCCTTCATGGTCTTGGCCGGTTTCTTCTTGGTGTCCTTCTTGCGGTCCATGCCCTTGCTCATGATCTGTCCCTCGCTAGGTGGCGGCGCAGCGCGGCCGGAGCCGTGCGCCTGGGGCGATTATGCGCCCGCGCGGGCCGCTGCGTGAGCGGGCGGCTGTCGTCGCTTGCGCCCTGTGGGGGTAACCTGCCGGCTTGGCGGAGCCGTATCGAATTGGAGCCGCACCGAACCGCGGCTTGAGTAAGCGAGGGCAGGGCGATGCCGAAAAACAGGATTGTCGATTTCGACTCGCTGGCCAGCAAGATCGAGCAGGCCCGAGGCGTACAGGATATTGGTTGTTTCGATATCGATTTGAATGCAATGGCAAGGGGATCCGGGGTTCGCGATTGTTTTGTGTGCGGTTTCCCTTTACGCGATTGCGGGGCGCTCGCGCGCGATGCGATCGCCGTTTGTTGCCGTTGCCTCCACCTATATGTAACGGCCGGGGACTATATAGAGTCGCTTGCGCAGTTCAAGGCGAGCGCCGAAAACGCCAACCGCTGCGCGCAAGCGTTGTCGGCCAGGGTGAATAGTGGCCAAGCCATCGACGGAAAGACGCTCGGTGCCTTGGTGACAGGATTGCAGTTGAGCGAGGTGGAGTTTTACCTGGGGCCGCCGAAAGACCTCGGCAGTTTCGACCATGGCCTGGAGTTGGGCAAATGGGCGGTTGCCGGCATTGCGTTCGACTTGTGGTTCCAAAGCCAGGTTTGCGTCTCGGTGCGCTAGGTTTAAGTGTCCCCCTTAGGTATTCGCCGCCCGCCCGCTGCGGCTTCAGGCGTCCGCCCTTGAATCTTGCCGACGCTGGCGACAGCGCGCCTGATAGAATGGTCGGATGCCTCTGATTACCGTCCAGAACGTCGACTACAGCGTCGGCGGCCCGCTCCTGCTCGAAAACGTCGAATTGTCCATCGAACCGGGCGAACGCATCGCCTTGATCGGTCGCAACGGCGCGGGCAAGTCCACGCTCATGAAATTGTTGGCCGGCGACATCCACGCCGACGATGGAGAAATCCGCCGCGAAGGCAACACCCGCATCGCCAGGCTCGAACAAGAAGTTCCGCCCGGCGCCAGCGGCACGGTGTTCGACGTGGTCGCCGACGGCCTGGGCGATCTGGGTCATTGGCTGGCCGAGTACCACCACCTCACCCATGGCGATCATTACGACGCCGATAAGCTCGCCGAAGTCCAGAACAAGATCGAGGCCGCACAGGGCTGGGGGCTGGATCAACGCGTCATCGAGACCCTGACCAAGCTTGACCTGGACGGCGACGCCGAATTCGCCGGCCTGTCCGGCGGCATGAAGCGGCGCGTGCTGTTGGCGCGCGCGCTGGTATCGGCGCCGGACCTGTTGCTGCTGGACGAGCCGACCAACCACCTGGACATCGAAGCCATCGATTGGCTCGAACAATTCCTCAAGTCCTGGCAGGGCGCGCTGCTGTTCGTGACCCACGACCGCCGCTTCCTGCGCGCCCTGGCCACCCGCATCGTCGAGATCGACCGCGGCCAGGTCACCAGTTGGCCCGGCGATTGGGCCAACTACGAGCGTCGCCGCGAAGAACGCCTGAATGCCGAGGCGCAGGAGAACGCGCGCTTCGACAAGCTGTTGGCGCAAGAAGAAGTGTGGATCCGCCAGGGCATCAAGGCCCGCCGCACCCGCGACGAAGGCCGCGTGCGCCGGCTCAAGGCCATGCGTAACGAACGCCAGGCGCGCCGCGACACGGTCGGCAACGTGCGCATGGATCTGGCCCAGTCCGAAGCCTCCGGCCGCAAGGTGATCGAGGCCAAGGGCGTGTCCTTCGATTACGGCGGCAAGCCGCTGCTGCGCGAGCTGTCGACCACGGTGTTCCGCGGCGACCGCATCGGCCTGATCGGTCCCAACGGCAGCGGCAAGACCACCTTGCTGAAGATTCTGCTCGGCGAGCTGCAGCCCGCCGAGGGCGAAGTCCGCGAAGGCAGCAAGCTGCAGATCGCTTACTTCGACCAGTACCGCGCGACCTTGCGCGAGGACTGGAACGCGCTGGAGAACGTGTCCGAAGGCCGCGAGTTCGTCGAGGTCGGCGGCAAGAGCAAGCACGTGATCGGTTACCTGCAGGATTTCCTGTTCACCCCGGAACGCGCGCGCGCGCCGATCACCCGTTTGTCGGGCGGCGAACGCAATCGTCTGTTGCTCGCCAAGCTGTTCGCGCAGCCGTCCAATCTGTTGGTGATGGACGAACCGACCAACGACCTGGACGTGGAAACGCTGGAGCTGCTGGAAGAACTGCTCGGCGACTATCCCGGCACCTTGCTGCTGGTCAGCCACGACCGCGATTTCCTCGACAACGTGGTCACCTCCACCCTGGTCATGGAAGGCGACGGCCGGGTCGGCGAATACGTCGGCGGCTACAGCGACTGGCAGCGCCAACGCCCGGCCGGTTACGCCGCCGCGGCCAAGGCCACCGCCAAGGAATCGGCCAAGGCCGCGCCGGCCAAGGCCGAAGCGGAGGCCGCGCCGCCCGCGCCCAAGCGCAAGCTCAGTTACAAGGACGCGCGCGAACTCGAGCAATTGCCGGCGCGGATCGAGCAGTTGGAGACGCGCGTGGCCGAACTGACCGCGCAGATGAACGAGCCGGCGTTCTACCAGCGCGACAGCGCTGCGATCAATGCGCATAACGCGACTTTGGCCAAGACGCAGACGGAGTTGGATCATGCCTATGCGCGATGGGCGGAGCTGGACGCTTAAAACCGGTCGGGCCCGAATACGAGCGGGGCGTGAAACATCGCGTTCGGTTAGGTTCCGCGAGGAGGGACGGCCGAGCGCTCGCGGAACCTTCCAGCCGTCATTCCCGCGAAGGCGGGAATCCAAAGACTTCAGAGCCATGCCGCGATAAAGCCCTGGATCCCCGCCTTCGCGGGGATGACGAGCAAAGGCGGGGCGTCGAACTCTCGTGGGGATGCGCGTCTCCACCCAACTTCCGACCATTGCGCCCACTCATCCCGCCGGTTCCTAATTCCCTTAACGATGCCGGACGGCCGGCGGGGGGAGGGCGGCGATGCGCAGGATCGGATCGACAGGCACCGCAATCATGGTCGCGCTGGGACTGGCGCTCGCCGCCGGCGCAGCCGGCGCCGCGATCAAGGACGTGGCGCCCAACGGTTTCACCATCGAAAACGAACAAGTGATGCCGGTCGATCCGGCCACCGCCTGGAAGGCGCTGGTCGAAGACGTCGATCGTTGGTGGCCGAAGGACCACAGCTGGTGGGGCGCCGCTTCCGAATTGTCGATCGACCCGCGTGCGGGCGGCTGTTTTTGCGAGATCGGCGACGACGGCAAGCAGCAGGCGCTGCACATGACCGTGAGCTTCGTCGATCCTGGCAAGACCCTCCGCCTGCTCGGCGGCCTGGGTCCGTTGCAGGGCATGGGCGTCACCGGCGCGATGGAGTTCCGGCTGAGCCCGGCCAAGGACGGCGGCACCCGCATCGTCCTGCACTACCGCGCCGGCGGTTACACGCCCGACGATCTGAGCAAGTTCGTGCCGGCGATCGACAAGGTGCAAGGCCTGCAACTGGGCGGACTGGCCGATTACCTGCGCAAGCCGCGCGACGCGGCCGGCGCGCAGCCAGGAAAGCCGAAGCCGTGAATCCGCACGGTGCCTACCGCACCCGCCACGATCGCGGCGCGACCTTGGCGACCCATCGCCACCGCGAGGCTTACGCGGCGTTGGTGCTGGACGGCGATTACACCGAATCCAGCCTCGACGGCCCGTTGCCGTGCCGGCCGGGGACGCTGGTGCTGCATCCGGCCTATCACGCTCATGGCGACCGTTTCGGCCGCATCGGCGCCAGCGCGATCAATCTCGAACTGCCCGATGCCGTCGCCGCGCGGCTGGCCGGATTCGCCGCCAGCGCCTGGCAGGTGCACGATCTGCGCGAAGCGCTGGAAGTGTTCCAACGCGCGCCGCAGCGCCTGCCGGAGTTGCTGGCCCAGGCGCTGCCGCAAGCCGCCGAGGCGCTGCCCGATTGGCAAGGCGAACTGCTGCGCCGGATGGACCGCAGCGACGACGACATCGAACTGATCGCGCGCCAGCTGGGCGTGTCGGCCGAACACGCCAGCCGCGCGCTCGGCCGCAGCCACGGCATGTCGCCGCGGGCGCTGCGGCGCGAGGCGCGCTGGCGTCGCGCGTTGAGCCTGTTGGACGGCAACCTGTCGCTGGCCGATATCGCCGCCGCCGCCGGCTTCGCCGATCAAAGCCATTTGCACCGCATCGTGGTGGCGCATGCCGGCTGCACCCCGGCGCGGCTGCGTAAACAGATCAAGTGCGTACAAGACCGGGACGCGGCCGCGGCGGCCTAATGGCTGCGACGCGCTCTCGCGTATCCGGAGTTCCCCCCATGCCAGCCCCTTTCTCGCAGAAAATCCCGTTGTTGCCGTTGACCGCCGCGTTGCCGCTGCCGGTTGCGGTGGCGTTGCCGCTGCTGCTGGCATGGGCGATCGGCGCGCCCGCCGCCGAGCCGCCGTCCCCGCCGCCGGAAAGCGGTCCCTTGGCCGCGAAGGCCGTCGACGATGCGCGCGGCGCCACGCTGCGCGCCGACGTCGCCACGGCCTTGTCCGTGCTGAAGTCGGCGCCGGTGGAGCAATTCAGCGCCAAGGACGCGAAGTTCCGCAGTTGCATGCTTGAACGCCATGAGCGCAAGACACCGCCGCCGTTGGTCGGCGCGCCGTCGGACCCGCTGGCCAAGCGGGTGTTGGCGACCTACCAGCGCTATTGGTGGCAGGCGGTGCGCGATCCGGCCAAGCGTCCGGCGCAGGAGAAACAGCTCAAGGCCGAACTGGCGGCCTTGATCGGCGAGAAACCGCCGGCCGACGACGAAGACGCATTCGAGGCGATGAGCGACCGGCTCAGCGCCAAGCTTGGCGAACGCGGCCTGCACGCGCTGCAGGGGCGTACTCCGCCGCTGTACGACCTGTTCGTGTGGGCCAAGCAGGACGAGCGCGACTACACCGTCGATCTGCCCTCGGGCGAAAAGCAGCCGGTGCGGGTGTTCCTGATGGACGAGTGGATCAGCCGCGGCTGGAGCCGCTACACCGCCTGCGAGATCGGCGGCGCCGCCGGCTGGGTCAAGCCCGAGGGCCTGTACGCGGTGACGTCCGCCTACGGCGATCTGACCGGTGAGGATTTCCAGGCCAGTTTCCTCGGCCACGAAGCCCAGCATTTCGCCGACCTCAAGCGTTGGCCGGACATGCAGTCGTGGACGCTGGAGTACCGGGCCAAGCTGACCGAACTGTACAAGTCCGACAAGACCCACCAGGAGGTGTTGAACAAGTTCTACCGCAGCCGCGACGACGAACCCGATCATCCGCATCCCTACGCGAACCAGCGCTTGATCGCCGACATCGTCGCCAGACTCGGCCTGCCGGCCGACAGCGATCTGCGCAAGGCCGATCCGATCGCCGTGCGCAATGCCGCGCGCGAGCTGTTGATCGAGGACACCCGCAAGCGCGAAGCGCAAACGCCGGCGAAAACCGAAGCGGTCAAGGCTTCGCAGTGATCCGAGCGGATGGGCGTGGCGAGCGCGCCGCGTCCATCCGCGTTCGGGCCACCCGCATGGAATCGGCGGTATTTTCGTTCGCGCTGCCCTGACTAGGCTTGCATAGCGAGAGAAACCTGCGCCTCTCGTGCAGGCTTCGGAGCCCTTTGTGGGAGGGGCTTCAGCCCCGACGCTTTCCGGCCCGATCGCGCCGGAACCCATGCGTTGCCGTCCTGGCCCCGGAGGGAAACTGCCGCTTCACTCGCGTCTCATCTCACTACGCTTGCATAACCAGAGAAACTGCAGGTCGCACGCGAACTACGAAGCCTTTTGTGGGAGGGGCTTCAGCCCCGACGCTTTCGGGCCCGATCACGTCGGAACCCATAGGCTGTCGCCACTGGCCCAGGGGTTAAACTGCGGACATGCAACAGAACTCCTTGTTCGGCGACACGCCGCCACCGCCCACCGATATCCACCGTCTGTTCTTCGCGCTGCTGCCCGATGAATCCGTGCGCCAACGCATCGCCGCGGCCGCGACCGAACTGCGCGCGCGGCACGATGCGGGCGGACGCCTGATCGGGCTGCATCGTTATCACCTGACCCTGCAATTCCTCGGCGACGCGCATGAGTTTCAGGCTGACCGCGCCGCCGCCGCGCAATCGGCCGCGGCCGAAGTCGCGGCGACCGCGTTCGATCTGCCGCTCGACCGCGCCGGCAGCTTCCGCAATCGCTCGATTCCGTGGTGGCTGGGCTGCGAGCGCACGCCCGAAGGCTTGCAGGCCTTGTTCGACCGGCTCGGCGTGGCGCTGGCCAAGCGCGGCGTGCGCGTGGAGGGCGGACACTCGTTGACCCCGCACGTGACCATCGTCCGCGACGCCGTCGCCCCTCTGCATCCGCCGGTGGCGATCGAGCCGATCGTTTGGCGGGTCGGCGATTTTGCCCTGATCCACAGCCAACTGGGCGCGCGCAACGCCTACACCGTGCTCGGGCAGTGGCCTGTGGCGGAGTGAGCGGCGCACAATAGGCCATCCTCAGCACGGGTGTCGTCATGGCGCAGCGCAAATCGGGATCGGCGGGGGCCGCGAGTCCGGCAAAGACACAAGGTGCGAAGGCAGCTTCGGCCCGCGCCGCATCGGCGAAATCCGGCCCGGCAAAAACACCCGGCTCAGTAACCTCCGGCGCAAAGAAACCGGCCGCGAAGAAAACCAGCGCAAAGTCCGCTGCGACGAAACCCGCGGCTGCCCGGCCTTCGACCGCGGGCACGCGCAAAAGCGCCGCGACCCAACCGAAAGCGCCGGCGACCAGGACCGCATCGCTTGCCTCGGACCTAATCCGATCGCACGATCAGCGCATCGACGACTACATCGCCCGATCCGAGGCCTTCGCCCAGCCGATCCTCGAGCACGTGCGGCAGCTCGTGCACGCGGCCTGTCCGCAGGTGGAAGAGACGATCAAGTGGGGCATGCCGAGCTTCGTCTATCGCGGCAAGATCCTGTGCGGCATGGCTGCGTTCAAACAGCACGCCACCTTGGGTTTCTGGCAGGCGCCGAACATCGCCGGCGCGGATCAATCGCGTCGCAACGAAGCCATGGGCCAATTCGGTCGCCTGACTGCCATCGGCGACCTGCCCGGTCCGCGCGAACTGACCCGGCAGGCGAAGCAGGCGATGGCGCTGATCGAGGCCGGAGCGACGCGTTCGTCGAGCAAAACCTCATCGCCCAAACCGCCGGTGGTGACGCCGCAGGATCTGGCCGCCGCGCTCAAGCTCAATGCCAGGGCGAGGGCGGCGTACGCAGCGTTCTCGCCCAGCCAGAAGCGCGATTACGTGGATTGGATCGAAGGCGCCAAGCGCGAGCAGACGCGTAAAAGCCGGCTCGTCCAGGCGGTGGAATGGATGGAGCAGGGGAAGATCCGGTTTTGGAAGTATCAGGCCAAGTGACCCCGCGAATGCCCCTGTAGGAGCGGCGCGAGCCGCGACCGCGACAATTCGCGGACGTCGAAACTTTCGCAATGGCCGCAGCCTCGCGGTCGCAGCTTGCGCGGCTCCTACAGCTCGGCCCCGCTGATACCGGTGAGCTGGGTGGGGCCCCTGTAGGAGCGGCGCGAGCCGCGACCGCGCCAATTCGGCGACGTCGAAACTTTCGCAATGGCCGCAGCCTCGCGGTCGCAGCTTGCGCGGCTCCTACAGCTCGGCCCCGCTGATACCGGTGAGCTGGGTGGGGGCCCTGTAGGAGCGGCGCGAGCCGCGACCGCGCCAATTCGGCGACGTCGAAACTTTCGCAATGGCCGCAGCCTCGCGGTCGCAGCTTGCGCAGCTCCTACAGCTCGGCCCGCTGATACTGGTGAGCTGGGTGGGGGCCCTGTAGGAGCGGCGCGAGCCGCGACCGCGACAATTCGCGGACGTCGAAACTTTCGCAATGGCCGCAGCCTCGCGGTCGCAGCTTGCGCGGCTCCTACAGCTCGGCCCGCTGATACTGGTGAGCTGGGTGGGGCCCCTGTAGGAGCGGCGCGAGCCGCGACCGCGCCAATTCGGCGACGTCGAAACTTTCGCAATGGCCGCAGCCTCGCGGTCGCAGCTTGCGCGGCTCCTACAGGCAGATCGCGGGGTATCGATGCGATCTGACGGTGGATCAGCGGCGGAAATCCACCGCGAAGCCGATCAGCGTGCCCGGGATGCGGCTCTTGCCGGCGGGGCAGGCCGCGTCCAGCGCGACTTGCGCGCGCTCGCCGCTGGCGCGGTCGACGCAGACCTCGAATTGCTCGCCGGCGCCGGTCTGGGTGACGCTGTAGTCGTTGTCGCTGCCGATCAGCACCAGATGCTTGCCGCCGCGCAGGCGCGGACCGATCGCCAGGCCTTCGAGCTTTTCCGGGATGTCGCGCGCGCCGGCGTCGCGCAACGCGGCCAGGATGTCCAGTTCCGGGGCCTTGGCGACCGCGTGCACGTCGGCGGGCAGATCGTCGCTGCCGGCCAGCGAACGCTCGGCGACGTTGCTCGCTCCGCGCAAGGAAATGCGATACACGCGCTTGTGCAGCGGTGCGGCGGTGACTTCCACGCCCAGACCGCGGTTGTCGCGTTCCAGCACCAGGAACTCGCGGTCGCTCAGCGCGTGGATCGCGCTCAGGCCGATGCTGCGGCCCTGATGGGTCGCGGAGAAATCGTCCTCGGTGGAGGGGTCGATCGCGTTCAGATCGGCGATCGGTTCCAACCGGTACACGTACTGCGCGCGCGAACGGCCGCTGCGCAGGTCCCACTCGATGATGCGCACGTTGCGACTGCGGCGGCCGTCGTTGTTGGAGCCTTCCTGGGTCAGCGGATCCTGCATCACCGCGTACAACTTGTCGCCCGAAGCGTTGAGGGTCAGGCCCTCGAAGCCGCGATTGTCCTGGCGTCCGTTGACCACGACTTTGCGATCGCTTACGTAGTCCAGCTGGCCCTGCGCATTGCGCGGCAGCAGGTTGGCCGGCGTGGCGAAGGCGCGCAGCAAGCGGCCGTTCGGCGTGAACTCGTACACGCTGGGACCGTATTCGTCGGCGACGTAGAAATGGCCGTTGCGGCCGATCGCCAGCCCTTCGGGGTCGAAGCTCAGGCCGAGCTTGGCTGCGTCGCCGTTGAGCAAGAGCGGATTGAGGCCGTTGAAGCTCTCGCCGCGGAAGGTGCTGAACAGCACGGTCTTGTCGATCGCCGGCTGGCCGATACGGCCGCTGCGGCGGTCGTAGGGAATGCGCAGGCGCTGCAGGCGGGTCGCGTAATCGATCACGCCGCCGCCGGGACCGCGGTCGGACAGCGCGTACCAGTAGCCGTCGCGCGGGTTATAGGTCAGATCGGAATAGAAGCCGAAGCGATTGAGGTTGGCCTGGTCGGGCGTGCCCGGCGGCAGGCGCACCGCGTCGCGGGTGGTCGCGGGAGTTTCCACGATGTTGGTCAGCGACCAGCGCGCGGCCGGGGCGTGGCTGGTCGAGGCGGGCGCGGCCAGCGCCGGCGCGGCGCAGCTCAGCAGCAGCGCGGTCAGGGCGGAACGGATCATGCGGGGCTCCTGCGGGGCGAGGGAATCGGCCCACGCTAGGAGCGCTGTGTGTCAGTTCAATGACGCTCGCCGGCTCCGGCGGACGATTCCAGCGGATGGGTCGGGCGCAGACGCACGAACAGGCCGAAATGATCCGAGGCCCAAACGCCGTCGCGGGCCTGGTTCAGCACGATGCGCGCTTCGAGCAGATCGAAGCGCTTGGGATCGTAGAACACGTGGTCGATGCGCTGCGCGGGCAGGTAGGCCGGGTTGAGGGTGGTGGCGCGCGCGGCATCGGCGGCGAGATCGGGATGGGCCTGGGCGAACGCGTCGCGGTAACGCGCGGCCAGCGCCTTGAGTTCGGGCGAATCGGCGTCGCTGTTGAAATCGCCGGCGACGACGACGGCGCCGTTGCGCTGGCTGGTATCGATGAAGTCGAGCAGGCTGGCGATCTGGCGGCGGCGGATGTCGCCGCCCTCGCGTTCGTTGTGCAGATGCGTGGCATAGAAATCCACGCCGGTGTGCATCGCGTCGAAGACCTTATCGGCGTGTGCGGCGGTGCGGTAATCGTTCAAGGGTTCGAGTTTGCGCATCGCCTCGGCGGTCGCCGGGGCGTGATACAGAATCGCATTGCCGTAGCGGCGTTCGGCGTCGGGCGGATCGACCGAGACGAAACGGACCCGGTAGCCGGCCGCTTCGGCGAGGTCTTCGGCCTGGTTGCGCAGGCCCGGGCGTTGCAGCACTTCCTGCAAGGCGATGAAGTCCGGTTTCAATCGTTCGATTTCCGCGACGATCAACGCGCGGCGCTTGGGCCAGTCGCCCTTGTCGTGCCACAGGTTGAGGGTGAGCACGGACACGGGAACCGTGGGGATCGTGATTGGGCGTCGCGGCAGTTTCGCGGGCGGCGCGGCCATCGCCAAACCGGCGAGCGCGAACAGCGCCGCGGCTTGCGCGATGCGGCGCAGCCGGCGAGCCGGACCGTTGGCGCCGGCGAAGGAACGCAGGGGCGTCATGGCGCGGGAAACTCCGCGCAGCCCTGGTAGCGTTTATCGCCGACCCGCAACGACACGCTGGCCGGATACTCGCGATCGCTCATGCCGTCGCTGCATCGCTCGCGCCGATAGCCGAGTTCCACCGCGCTGCCGTCGTCGGCTTGGCCGGCGTAGCCGTCGGCGGTTTGGCTGGCGCGCGGCACCTGCAGCTTGCGCTCGCCGTAATCGAGCTGCAGCGCGATTTGCGCGTGCGCGCCGGCTTTGGTTTCGGATCGCCGCACTTCGGCCAGCCAGCCCGGTTCGGTGCCGACCGCGCGCAGCGCCAGCGCCGGTTCGGCGGTCGGTGCAGGCGGTGCGGCCGAGGGCGCCGCTGTCGAGGGCACAGATGCCGAGAGCACAGATGCCGAGAGCACAGATGCCGAGAGCGTGGACACCGCGGGCGGTTGCGCGCAAGCCGTCGACCACAGCGCGGTGAGGGCGGACAACACAGCGATTCGCCAATGCATGCGGAACATCTCGCCAGGCTCGGACGATACGAGGATACCCCGCGTCTGTTCGCCGGACGTGTACGAACGAAAAACGCGCGGAGCCCAAGCTCCGCGCGTTCGCGTCGGTCAGCCAGGATGGCCGCAGGCGATCAGCGCGGCACCGACTCGGTACGCAGCACCGGGTACTGGTTGTAACGCACGTCCCAGGCCGAATGGCGGCGATAGAAGAAATCCAGCCGCGCCTGCGGGCTCTTGGCGAAGGCCGGATCGCTTTGCAGCTTGGCCTCGAACTCGGCCTTGACCTTGGGATCTTGGAGCATCTCGCGCGCCACATCCTCGGCGACGTAATCCTCCATGTACTCCTTGCGCTCGAAGGCGTTGTTGAACTCGCCCCAGGCGGCCAGCGAATCGGGCGCCTGCGGCTCCAGGATCGCCATCGCCAAGCGCGCCTTAGGCTGGGCGATCGGCACGAACAGCGCGCCGGCGACCAGGTCCTGGGTGTCGGGCTTCCATTCGCCGCTCAGGGCGACACGCTGATGGCCTTCGACCGATTGCGCGGCGAACTCGGACTTGTCGGCACGGAAGGTTTCCACCGCGGCTTTGGCCAATGCCGCATCGAGGCGGCGATAACTCACGCCGTGCTGATCGAGTTTGGCCGCGACCCAGGCCGCCTGCGCGACCGGCACCAGATAACCGCCGCGCGGCGCGGCGACCTGACGGCCGGGCTGGATGTCGTACTTGAGCGGGATGTTCCAGATCTGCGGCTTGGTCTCGTCGTAACGCGTCATCAGCGCGCCGGAGACGTCCGACGGCGTGCGCGTGTAGGCGTATCCGCGGAATGCGACGGTGCGGGTCTTGTCGCTGGCCTTGTAGTCCAGCGCGACCTTCTGCCCGCCCAGCGCCAGCGCGCGCTGATCGGCGGCCAGGGCCTCGCGGCGCCAATCGGCGCCGTGCGCGCCGACCTGATCCAGCACGTCGACGATGATGTTGCGGGTGATCCGCACGCGGGTCGGATAGTCCTTCCACGAATGCGTTTCCACCAGCATGGCCAGGCGATTGCGCAGGAAGAAATAGCCGTTCGAGAAGCGCGGCGGCGGCACGCCGTCTTCGAAGCCCGAGGCGGGATTGTCGGACTCGACGAAGGAAGGGTAGTACGACAGCGGTAGCGAGCCCTGCTTGGACAGGCGCGCGATCACGCCGTCGCGCAGCGCGGTGCCAGCCGCGCGCAGCGGCGTGTCGCCGGCATGCACCGGTTCGACCTGGATCGATACGTCGTGTTCGAACTTGGCGCCGTCGGTGACGTGCAGGTCGATATAGGCCAGCGGATCCCAACGCTCGACCAGCTTGAGCATGGCCTGCATTTCCGGCGCATCGGCCTTCAGATAGTCGCGGTTGAGGTTGTAGTTCTGCGCGGTGGTGCGCCAGCCCATTTCCTCCGGGCCGCGCTGGTTGGGACGGTTCCAGCGGCCGAAGCGCTCGTGCCCGTCGATGTTGAACACCGGCACGAACAGCAGCACCTGCTTGTCGAGCGCGCCCTTGGCGGCCTCGCCTTCAAGCGTCTGGCGCAGGGCCAGGAATCCGGCGTCCTTGCCGTCGATTTCGCCCGAATGGATGCCGCCCTGGATCAGCACCACCGGCAGCTTCTTGGCTTGCGCCTGCTCAGGCGTGAACGCGCCGCTGCGGGTGACCACCAGCAGCTTCATCGGCCGGCCTTCCGGGGTGGTGCCGAAGTCCTCGCAGCGCACCGCATCGGGGTAACGCTGGGCGAACTGCGCGCACAGTTCGATCACTTCCTGATAACGACCGGTTTTGACGAAGCCGCTGCGCTCGGACACGGTGGTCAGCGGATCGGCGGCGGCGAAGGCCGGCGCGGCGAACGCGGCGGTCAGCGCCAGCGGCAGCAGACTGCGGAAAAGACGGGTGGGGCGGAGCGTGCGATGAGTCATTGCGGAATCCAGCGGGTGGAAAGGCGGCGGGTGGAAAGAGATTAGTCGAAGCCGCAGGTCAAGCCCGCGCAGGTCAGGGTGTTGAAGTCGTACAGGACCGAGTGGCCCAACTCCCCGGTGGGGCGTTGCACGCCGCGCGGAACGTAGAACTTGGCCCGGTGCGCGCCGTACAAGCCGGGCGGTATCCGATAGGGCTTGAGCACCACATAGGCGTTGTACAGGTTCGAATTCGAGTCGTCGCGGCCCACCTCGGCGCTGCGCTGGCTCGCACGCCATTGCTGCAGATCGCTTTCGCCCGCTTCGCGCAGATGCCCGTCGCGCACGCCTTGGCGAAGGCCTGCTTCGCCTTCCGGGCCGGTGTAGGCCGGTTCCACCGGCACTATCCGCGGCAGTTCGGGAAGTCGGGGCTTTCCGGGCAGAGCGGTCGCGGGCGATCGCGTCGACGAAGGCTCAGGCGCGACGGAGCGCGGTTCGATCGGCGTCGTTGAGGCTTGTGTCGTCGTAGCGGTTGCGGGCGTCGAGTCGGACGGCTCGCTGCGCGACGGCCGCGATGCGTATTCGGTGGCCCGGTTCAACGAGTCGCAGCCGCACCCGATCGCCGCCAGGCTCAGGACTGCAAACACCATCGTTGGCGAACGCTGTGGCATGCGGCGGTTCCTGGTCTGCGCCGCGGCGAAAGCGGGCGGCGATGAGTCCGGGTGGATCGATGAGGGCCTAATTTACGGGATCGTCCGCGGCCGCGCTTATGGATTCTTTAGCTAACTGATACGAGATGACAGGAGTCATGGTCGGCGCCCGCGCGAAGACCGGCGGGCTACGGCCGCGCCCGTGAGTGGTCTAGACTTCGCTTCCGTTTCCGTATGGATGCCTTCGCCGCCATGTACGCCTTGTACTACTTCCCGGGTGCCGCCAGCCTGCTGGTCCATTGGCTGCTGATCGAGATGGAGATCGAGCACGAACTGCGGCTGGTCGACATCGACGCGCGCGCGCAAAAAAGCGCCGAGTATCTGGCGCTCAATCCCAACGGCGTGGTGCCGACCCTGATCGTCGACGGCCAGCCACGCTACGAAGCTGCCGCGCTGGCGATGTATCTGGCCGATCGCCATCCGCACGCCGGGCTGGCCCCGGCGCTCGACGATCCACGCCGCGCCGAGTATTTGCAGTGGATGTTCAATCTGGCCAGCACCCTGCAAACGCCGCTGCGGCTGTGGTGGTATCCGTGGGATCTGCAAACCGACGACGAAGCGGTGCGCCGCGGCGCGCAGGCGCAGATCGAAGCCGCCTGCGAGCGCCTGGACGCGCAGTTGGCCCAGCACGGGCCGTACCTGCTCGGCGAGCGCCTCAGCGCGGCCGATTTCTACCTGACCATGCTGATGCGCTGGACCCGTAAGATGCCCAAGCCCGCGCACGACTGGCCGCACCTGGGCGAGTTCGCCCGGCGCATGAAGGAGCGGCCGACCTTCGCCACGCTGTATCAGCGCGAAGGTTTGAGCGAATGGGCGTGAGCGGCGCCGAACCGGCCCGCGCATAACGCGACACCTGATCAAGGATATCGATCGAATGGATGCGAACCGGCTTTCTTCCACGACCCGTTCGACCTGGCCCGGCCGCCTTGCGCGGACCGGCCTGGTCGCCGCGGGCCTGCTCGCCTTTGGATGGGCCGCGCCGGCCGCCGTCGCCGATCCCGCCGGTGCGACGGGTGCGACAAAACCGGCGCCGATCGATCGCGCGGTAGGCGGGGTCGCTCCGGCCGAGTGGACCGTGCGCTGGTGGCGTTGGGTGCGCAGCTTCCCCGAGGGCCTGGCGCCGTACCTGGACCGCGATGGCAGCCGTTGCGCCTTGGGCCAGGACGAGGACGGTCCGGTCTGGTTCCTGGCCGGCACCAACGGCCGCTTCGATGCCAAGCGCCGCTGCGAGATACCGCTGGACAAGCACTTGCTGATTCCGGTGATCAACATGTACCACCACGCCCCGCGAGTCGGCGAGTACGCCGTGCCCTGCGCCGAGCTCAAGGCGCGGGGGGCGGTCAATAACGATGCCCTGGTCAGCGCGGTGGTGTTGCTCGACGGCAAGCCGCTCGGCCGTCCGGCGCGGTGGATCTCGCGTTGTTTCGATCCCTTCGCGCTGCGGGCCGACAGCGGCGCGGTGCAGGACGCCAAGGCCGCTTATCACGCCGCCGCCGACGGCTATTGGCTGCTGTTGCCGCCGCTGCCGCCGGGCAAGCACCGGCTGGCGATCGGCGCCAACTACGCCAGCGACGGCGACGGGCGTTACGGTCGCATGGTGCAGAACTTCGAATACGAGCTGCAGATCGGCGAGCCGGCCATCTGAACGGCGGGCGCGGCGCCCGGCCGGGCCCGGCCAAGCCGGCCCGGGGGGCGATCGGTTAGTCTGTGGGGCTGGACCGCCCTGGCGCCGCTGCGCCGGGCTTCGCATGGAACGCGCGACCCTGCCCGCCGAGGAACGCCGTAGATGAGCCAAGCCGCCACCGCCACCGTACCCGCCGATTCGCAGGGCAAGATGCCCCGCCAGATCGGCTACATCATCGGCAACGAGGCGGCCGAACGCTTCAGCTTCTACGGCATGCGCAACATCCTGGTCTCGTTCCTGGTCGGCACGCTGTTGATGGCGTCCACCCAGGATCTGGCCGAACGCGAGCGCATGGCCAAGGACGTGTTCCACACGTTCATGATCGGCACCTATTTCTTTCCGCTGCTCGGCGGCTGGCTGGCCGATCGTTATTTCGGCAAATACAACACCGTCATCTGGTTCTCGCTGGTGTACTGCGCCGGCCACGCCTGCCTGGCCCTGTTCGAGCACAACCAGACCGGGTTCTACACAGGCCTGTTCCTGATCGCTTTCGGCGCCGGCGGCATCAAGCCGCTGGTGGTGTCGTTCTGCGGCGACCAGTTCGACCAGAGCAACAAGCACAAGGCCAAACTGGTCTTCGACGCGTTCTATTGGACGATCAACTTCGGGTCGCTGTTCGCCTCCTTGCTGATGCCGATCTTCCTGCGCGAGTACGGCCCGGCGGTGGCGTTCGGCATCCCCGGCGCGCTGATGTTCCTGGCGACCTTCATTTTCTGGCTGGGCCGCAAGCGCTATGTGATGGTGCCGCCGACCCGCTACACGCCGGACCCGGATTCGTTCTTCAACGTCGCCCGCACCGCGCTGAGCGGCAAGGTCGCGGGGCAGGGCAACCCTGGCGTGGCGGCGGCAGCGGTTGGTGTCGCCCTGGCCGCCGGCGCCCTGGCGGTGATGCCATGGATGGGTTTCGTCAAGAGCGCCTGTCTGGCTTTGGGCCTGCTGATCGGCTTCGGCGGCTACGGCGTGTCGTTGCAGCTCGATCGCGCGCGCGGCAAGCATCCGGACGCGGCGGTGGATGGCGTGCGCGCGGTGCTGCGGATCCTGATCGTGTTCGCTTTCGTTACCCCGTTCTGGTCGCTGTTCGATCAGAAGGCCTCGACCTGGGTGCTGCAGGGCCAGAAGATGATCGTGCCGACCGATCTGTGGTGGTGGCCGAGCTTCTTGATCTCCGGCGAAGGCGGAGCCAAGGCGGCGGCTTCGCAGATGCAGGCGATCAACCCGCTGCTGGTGATGCTGCTGATTCCGTTCAACAACCTGGTGCTGTACCCGGCGCTGCGTCGGATCGGACTCAATCCGACTCCGCTGCGGCGAATGGGGTTCGGCATCGCGATTTCGGGCTTGGCGTGGATCGGCGCAGCGGTGATCCAGTTGTATATGGATGCCGGCCACCCCATGTCGCTGGCATGGCAGATTCTTCCCTACATCCTGTTGACCTTCGGCGAGATTCTGGTCTCGGCGACCGCGCTGGAGTTCGCCTACAGTCAGGCGCCGCATACGATGAAGGGCGTGATCATGGCGTTCTGGTACCTGACCAGCACCTTCGGCAACTTGTGGGTGATGCTGACCAACGCGGCGGTGCGCAACGAGGCGGTGACTTCGCATATCGCCTCCACCGGCCTGAGCCAGAACGCCTTCCTGATGTTCTTCTTCGCCGGATTCGCCTTCCTCGCGGCGGTCGCGTTCGCCTTATACGCGCGCGGCTATCCGATGCAGGACCATTACCGCGCGGCCTGAGTCGCCGCACCAGCCTTGAAGATCGATTTTCCGTGAACCTTACGAGCCCGACCCGACCATGATCACCTTCGTCCTGATCGCCGTGACCGTGCTGGTGTCGTGGCAGGCGTTCGAGAAACGCCGCATGTTTGAGCGCCTGGTGCTGTGGCCGCCCGGCGTGGAACGCTTTCACCAGTATGATCGGCTGCTGACCCACGGCTTCGTGCACGCCGACTGGATGCACCTGCTGTTCAACATGATCACGCTGTACTTCTTCGGCCGCGCGGTCGAGAGCGTGTTCAGCCAGTTGGTCGGCCCGGCGATGTACCTGCTGTTCTATCTGTCGGCGATCGTGGTCGCGATCCTGCCCAGCTACCTGCGCCACCGCAAGGACACCGGCTACGTCAGCCTGGGCGCTTCGGGCGCGGTTTCGGCGGTGCTGTTCGCCTTCGTGCTGGTCGATCCGTGGAGCTGGATCATCGTGTTCGTGATTCCGGTGCCGGCGGTGGTCTACGCGATCGCCTACATCGGCTACTCGTACTGGATGGACAAGCGCGGCCGCGACAGCATCAACCACAACGCGCACCTGTCCGGCGCGATCTACGGACTGTTGTTCATGCTGTTGATGGAGCCGCGGGTGGGACTGTTGTTCCTGCGCAAACTGGCCAGCCCGAGCTTGCCGAGTTTCTTCGGCTGAGGCCGGCGTGGGCAGAGTGAGGCCTCTGCCCAGGCTTTTGTGAGAGGGAGCTTTAGCCCCGACGCTTTTATCCTGGATCGCTCTGAGCTGACAGTAGAGCGTCGGGGCTAAAGCTCTCTCCCACAAGAGCGGTAGCCTGCTGTGTCGCCGGAAAAACAATGGGCCCGAAGACCTCGCGCATCGGCGCGTCAGGTCTTCGGGCCCGATTCTTTGCGTGCCGCCGCGATGCGCCCGAGGCTCAGGCTGCCATCGGGTTTTCGGAGAAGTGCTCGCCTTCGCCGTAAGCCGCGGCCAGCCCGGCCTGGATCTCGGCATTGAGTTCGCGCAGTTCGCTGCCGTCGGCCTCGCCCTTGCGGGCCAGTTCATAGAGGCGGGCGATGACCGCGTTGGTATGGGCGTCATCGCTGTACTGATCGATATGCCGAGTCATCTGCAACGCCCTTCTCGCTTTTGATGTGGATTTACTCACAGTTACAAGCAGGTTCCGTGCCAGGGTTTTCCCTGGCTTGACGAGCGAAAAAGTGACGCGAGACGTCAACACAGGCCGGTCATGATCAGTCGCGTGACGCGACGCGGCGACTCTCACTTCCGCTCGCCCGCGACACGACGCGGCGATGCTCACTCTCGCTCACCCGCCATGAAGGTTGCGCGTGCTAACACGGATGACGCGTGAGCGCACAGGCTGATGTGGTTACAGGGGCAGCCGCTATCATTCGCACATTCGGAACACTCGACGAGGAGTTAAGTATGGCGATCAAGAAAGCCGGCAAGTCCGCTGGAAAACCCGCGAAAAAAGCGACCAAGCGCGTCGCCGCGAAAGCCGCGGGCAGCAATACCAGCAAGGCCGCGGCGAAGAAAGCCGCGGGCAAGACCGCCGCCAAGCCGGCCAAGAAGGCAGCGGTCAAGAAGGCGACGATCAAGAAAACCGCCGGAAAGAAGGCGGTCGTCAACAAGCTCGCAAGCAAGAAGAGCGTGAGCAAGAAAGCCGTGGCCAAAAAGCCGCTCGCCAAGAAGGCCGCGGGTAAGAAGGCAGTGGCCAAGAAGGCAGTGGCCAAGAAGGCAGTGGCCAAGAAGGCAGTGGCCAAGAAGGCAGTGGCAAAGAAGGGCGCGGGCAAGTCGGCCTCGGCCAAGAAGGCGGTCAAGAAGGTTTCCGCGAAGAAGACGGTGGGCAAACAGGTCGCGGGCAAGAAAGCCACGGCCAAGAAAGTGGTCAAGAAAGCTGCAGGCAACAAAGCCGTCGCTCGCAAACCCGTCGCGAAGAAGGCCGCACCCGCTCGCAGCCCGGCGAAGAAGGCCGCAGCGGGCAAGAGCGCCGTCAAGCGCGTCGTAGCCCAGTCCAGCGCGCGCAAGCCGGCGGCCAAGCCGGCGACGAACAAGCAGATCGCGGCACCGGTGGTCGTCAGGAAGCCGGTAACCGCGGCTTTGAAGCCGACGGTTTCCAAGCCGGCACCGGTCAAGCCGGCTCCGACCAAGCAGGCTCCGACCAAGCAGATCGTCGCTCCAACGGCGGTCGACAAGCCGGCGGCCAAGGCTGCGCAAGCGACTGCGGGCAAACCCGAGACCAAGCCGGCCGTCGTGAAGTCCAAGCCGGTCGCCAAGCGCGCGCCGGTCGCGCCCGCGGCCGCTGCGTCTGCAACGGATTTGTCCCAGACCGCGCCCACCGCGGCCGCACCGGACAAGCCCAAGGCTGCGCGCAAGCCCAAGGCCAAGCCGGCCGCGCAAGCGCCTTCCACGGTTCCGGCCGGTTCGCTCGCGACCGCGGCGGTCGCCTCGGAATCGGCGGCACCGGCGCTGCTGTCCGAATCGCATCAGCCACGCGGCCAGCAGTCGCAGGGCGCGGCCGACAGCGTCGCGGCCCAAGGCGCGGCGGAAACCGCGGCGGAAACCGCGGCCGAGGCCGAAGCTGCGTCGCCGCAGCGCGAGGACGAGGCGGCGAACGCCGCCGCCGATGAAGCCGTGGCGAGCGTTTCGGCCGACGCCGACGATGATGAAGGTTCCGACGACGAAGGCACCGACGACGGCGAAGGCGAGTCCGGCCACGGCGGCGGTTCGCGCATCACCCCGGAGCAGGCGCTGGAGAACACTCGCCGCCTGCTGGAAGCCAAGCAGGAACACGCCCGCGAAGCGCAGCCATGGCAGCAGCTCGACGCCCACCAGGGCCACGTGCCGCAGCCGGGTCCGCAATCGGAGAGCGCGGCGCAGAAGGCCGGCGAATTGCATGCGGCCGAAAGCCGGATGGACGCGATCCAGGGCTCCAACAGCACCCAGGACCGTCACAACCAGGGCAAGCGCGACAACCGCTGACGTCCGCACGGCCGGAACCGCCCCGCGCGGTTCCGGCCGTTTCGCGTCGCCGCCCTTTCATCGCAGGAACCCCATGTCCGTTTCCATACAACACCAACCCGAGCTGCAACGCTTCACCACTGTGGTCGACGGCGTGCAGGCGCTGCTGGAGTACCAGATGCGCGGCGACCAGTTGGTCATCACCCATACCGGCGTGCCCGAGGCGATAGGCGGGCGCGGCATCGCCAGCGATCTGGTCAAGGCCGCGTTCGAATACGCGCGTGGCGCGGGTTACAAGGTCCGTCCGGCCTGCTCGTACGCGGCGGCCTGGGCCGAGCGCCATCCGGAGTATTCGCAGTTGTTGGCGTGAGGCGCGGTGGCTGCTCGCCTTCTGCGGTAGCAACCACGATGAACGCAGCGCGCGAGTTTTGCCCCCTTTGAAAAAGGGGGCGAGCGCCCGGCGCAAGTCCGGGACGGGGCTGATGGATAGCGCGGGGGATTTGCTTTTGCGCTTGGAACGAGGGCAAAAGCAAGTCCCCCTAACCTCCCGTTTTCAAAGGGAGGAATGCTTCGGGTGGGTTGGAAGGGGCGGGTGCGGTGGTGGTGAGGCCGCAAAAAATCGCCCGATTCGCGCCTGACGGATGAATCGATCGCCCACCAGAGCGCCCCCGACACCGCTCCCTGCTCGCCAATCCGCGGCGTCTGTGCCAGCCTACGCGCCCCCCGATCTCCCGCCGGCCGGTTTTCCGGCATGCTGCCCGCCATGCGCCTGAACAAACACATCAGCGACACCGGTTTCTGCTCCCGCCGCGAGGCCGACCGCTTGATCGCCGAAGGCCGGGTCACCGTCAACGGTGTGCGCGGCCGGGTCGGCAGCGAGGTCGGCGAGGGCGACGAGGTCCGCATCGACGGCGAGATCCTGCGCGTGCGCGCGGCGGTCAAGGGCAAGCGCCAGCATGTGTATATCGTGCTCAACAAGCCGGTTGGCGTGGTCTGCACCACCGAGTCCACGGTCAAGGACAACATCGTCGACTTCGTCGGCCACGACCGGCGCATCTTCCCGATCGGCCGCCTGGACAAGGACTCGGAAGGGTTGATCCTGCTGACCAGCAACGGCGACATCGTCAACGAGATCCTGCGCGCCGAGAACAAGCTGGAAAAGGAATACCTGGTCGCGGTCAACCACGAGGTGACCAACGAATTCCTGCGCGGAATGAGCCGCGGCGTGCCGATCCACGGCCAGACCACCTTGCCGTGCAAGACCGGCAAGCTGGGCCGCTTCGGCTTCCGCATCGTGCTGGTGCAGGGCTTGAACCGGCAGATCCGGTTGATGGCCGCGCACTTCGGTTTCCGGGTCAAGCAACTGCTGCGCGTGCGCGTCGGCAACGTCAAGCTGGGGCACCTCAAGCCAGGCCAGTGGCGCAATCTCACCGACCCAGAACTGCAAGGCCTGCTGCCGCAACGCACCGAGTGGTGAACGCAACCCAAACCCGCGCCTGAGCGGGCATGGCCGCGATGCCCGGCGGCCTGCGATCTAGATGTGGACGTCACGCTTTGCGCGATAATGTCGCGCGAAACATCCCATGGACGTCCGACCACAAGGATTGCTGTATGAAGCGCGTTACCGCCGTCTGTCTGCTTGCCCTGGCCCTGGCGGCCTGCAAGAAAGAAGCCACGCCGCCGCCGGCCGCCAACGCCCCGGCCGCCACGCCGGCCGCTGGCTTGCCCGCGCCGGTCGCGACCGACGACGGCCCGGTCGAACTCAAGGAATTGGTGGAAACCACGCCCAACTACGTGGTCGGCATCACCTACGACACCCAGGCGGCCAAGTACCCGGGACTGGCGCGCGAGCTCAAGCGTTATGCCGACAGCGCCCGCGCCGAGCTCATCGAGGCTGCCAGCGGACGCACGGCCAAGGAAAATCCTTCGCCTTACGAGTTGTCGCTGACCTTCGACGACGTGCTGGACTCGCCGGACATGGTCGCGGTGTCCGCCGACGGCAGCAGCTACACCGGCGGCGCCCACGCCTCGCCGCTGATCGCGCGCTTCGTCTGGTTGCCCAAGCACGGCAAGCTGCTCAAGGCCGAAGAATTGATCCCGCAGAAGACCGGCTGGGACGCGGTCTCGCGCTACGTGCGCGAGCAACTGCACTCGGCGCTGTCGCAGCGCATCGATGCCGACGACCTGGCGCCGGCGGTGCGCGCCGAGCAGATCGAGACCGGCGGACGCATGATCGACGACGGCACCGCGGCCGATCCGGCCAACTTCGCCATGTTCGAGCCGATGCGCTCGGCCGACGGCAAGCTCAGCGGCCTGAAGTTCGTGTTCGCGCCCTATGAGGTCGGTCCGTATTCGGACGGCACGCAGACCGTCGAAGTGCCGGCGTCGGTGTTGTTGCCGTATCTGGCGCCGGAGTATCGGCCGCTGTTCGTCGGCGGGGCCTGAGTTCCGCCTTCGTTGTGAGGCATGAGTGTTTCCTTCTGCCGCCTGCGGTAGAAGGTGCCCGCAGAGCCCGCCCCCGCGAAGGCGGGGGACGGATGAGGGCAGCCGCGTTCGACTCGGCCGGCCCTCTGCCACGTAGCGGGAAGGATCAGAAACGCAACTCAGCGTTCGCCAAAAACAACTCGATTCGGCACATCGCTCCGCGCCGCATTTGTTATCGTGCGTCCATGCGCAGACACCGCGCAGCAGGACGCCACAACAGCGGACGCCCCGACAGGAACGTCGTCTCAGGACGAGCGCGCACTGCTTCATATCGGCGATGCGCAAGCAGTAACAGACCGCACTTCACCGACCCCGATCGAGGCCGTCATGCCCCTGGCGTCGCTGCGTAAACGAGTCGAAGGTCTGCTGGCACTGGCCGATGTGCGCATCGGCGGCGACCGGCCCTGGGACATCCAGGTCGAGGACGAGGAGTTCTATGCGCGGGTAGTCGCGCAGGGCTCGCTCGGGTTCGGCGAAACCTATATGGACGGAATCTGGCACGCCCAGTCGCTGGACCAACTGCTGGTGCGGTTGCTGCGCGCGCACGTGGACGAGCAGGTGCACGGCTGGGCGGCTGTCCTCGACGGCCTGCGCGCGCATTTGATCAATCTGCAGAGCCACCGCCGCAGCTTCACCGTCGGCGAGCGTCACTACGATCTGGGCAACGATCTGTACCGGGCCATGCTCGGCAAGCGCCTGGTTTACAGCTGCGGCTATTGGCGAGACCGCCAGGGGCGACCCTTGGGCGATCTGGATTCGGCCCAGGAAGCCAAGCTCGATCTGGTCTGCCGCAAACTCGGGCTGAAGCCGGGCATGCGCGTGCTCGATATCGGCAGCGGTTGGGGCGAAGCGTTGAAGTTCGCCGCCGAGCGCTACGGCATCGTCGGCGTCGGCGTGACCGTTTCGCACGAGCAGGCCGAATTCGCCCGCGCACTATGTAAGGGCCTGCCGATCGAATTCCGTCTGCAGGACTACCGCGATCTGGACCAGCGCTTCGACCGGATCTTCTCGCTGGGGATGTTCGAGCACGTCGGGGTCAAGAACTACGACGCCTACTTCGACGTCGCGCTGCGTTGCCTGGACCGCGACAGCGCCGACGGCGGTCTGTTCCTGCTGCACACCATCGGCGGCAACAAATCGGTGGCGACTACCGATCCGTGGATCGCCAAATACATCTTTCCCAATTCGATGCTGCCCTCGGCACGGCAGATCGCCGAGCACGTCGAAGGCCGGTTCGTGATCGAGGACTGGCATAACTTCAGCGCCGATTACGACCTGACCCTGCAGGCCTGGCGCGACAACGTCGAAAGCGCCTGGGAGCGGCTGGACGCGCGCTACGACGAGCGCTTCCGGCGGATGTGGCAGTTCTATCTGGCCGCCTCGATGGCGACTTTCCGCAGCCGGCATGCGCAGTTGTGGCAACTGGTGCTGTCGCCCGATGGGGTGCCGGGTGGATATGTCGCGCCGCGGTGAGCGGCGGCGGCAGGGTAGCCGGCTACGTCGTAGATGAGATGTCGCGGTCGCGGCTCGCGCCGCTCCTACAAGGGCTACCTGTAGGAGCGGCGCGAGCCGCGACCGCCATGCTTCAAACGCCGGCGCAACCCGCGCGCCGATCAGCCCTGCGGCTCCTGCGCCAGCTTCGAATGCCGGATGCCGTAGGCGAAATACACCAACAACCCCAGCGACACCCAGATCAGGAAGATCAGCCAGGTGATCGCCGCCAGCTCGGACAGCAGCCAGATCGAGAAGCCGATACCGACGATCGGGATCAGCGGCACCAGCGGGGTGCGGAACGAACGGTGCAGGTCCGGCTTGCGCACCCGCAGCACCCACACCGAGGCGCAGATGATGATGAAGGCCGACAGCACGCCGATGTTGACCAGCTTGGCGACCTCGCCGATCGGCAGGAAGCCGGCGACCAGTGCGGTGAACACGCCCAGCACCGCGGTCGGACGGTGCGGGGTGCCGTACTTGGGATGGATCTTGGCGAACCAGCCGGGCAGCAGGCCGTCGCGCGCGAGTGAGAACCATATCCGCGCCGCGCCCAGCATGAAGGCGAACAGCACGCTGGCGATGCCGACCACCGCCGAGAACGCGATGGTCTTGGCGATCCACGGCAGGCCCAACGCGGCGAAGGCGTCCGACACCGGCGCGTCGCCGTTGAGGGTGGAGTAGTGGGCGATGCCGGTCAGCACCAGCGACACCGCCAGGTACAGCACCATCGACACGCCCAGCGACAGCAGCACCGCGCGCGGCAGATCGCGCTGCGGGTTCTTGGATTCCTCCGCCGCGGTGGTCAGGGTGTCGTAGCCGAACACCGCGAAGAACACCACCGCCGCGGCGGTGCCGACGCCGGCGAAGCCGAAGTGGCCGACGCCGTCGGGACCGATCACGCGCTCGGGAATGAACGGCGTCCAGTTGGCCGTGTCGATGTAGAACACGCCCACGCCGATCACCAGCAGCACCGCGAGCACCTTGACCACCACGATCACGGTGTTGAAGCGCGCGCCCCATTCGGTACGGAAGATCAGCAACGCCGACACCGCCAGCGTCACCGCGGCGGCGATCACGTTGAACACGCGGCCCTCGCCGGTGCCGATCGCGCCTTGCGCCCAAACGGGCAGGTGAATCCCCACGCCCACCAGCAGCACTTGCACGTAGCCCGACCAACCGATCGCCACCACCGCCACGATCAATGCGTATTCCAGCAACAAGTCCCAGCCGATCAGCCACGCCGCCAGTTCGCCCAAGGTGGCGTAGCTGTAGGTGTAGGCGCTGCCGGTGACCGGGATCATCCCGGCGAACTCGGCGTAGCACAGCGCCGCCGCGGCGCTGGCGATGCCGGCGATGAGGAAGGCCAGGGCGACCGCAGGACCTGCGTTCTCCGCGGCCTGGTGGCCGGCCAGCACGAACACGCCGACGCCGATGATGCCGCCGATGCCGATCGCGGTGAGTTGCCATAACCCCAGCACGCGCCGGAAGTCCGAGCGTTTGCCCGCTTCGGCTTGCAACTGTTCCACCGACTTGTGCCGCAGGATCTTGGCGACCAGGCTCATCGAGCGCTCCTTCCGAATGACCGCCGCATCATAGCGGCTGCGCGGGCTCGCGGCGGACGGCGGCGCATGGAGGCGCCACATCGGCTGCGGCGGCGGGCCGGGCGGTTCACGCACCCCGACCGGCGGACGTTGTGGTGGATGCGAGGCCGGCCGTGGCGATCGCGCCGGGGCACGGCGCGACGCGGCGCGCCTCGCGCCGGGCGTCGTCGGCGCCCCGGCCATCGAATGCGGACACCGCAGGAGGCTCTATGCCGTACAAGTTCATCAACGACGTCAGCCCCAACAAGATCAACAAGCTCGACGATCCCGCGCAGGCGCAAGCGATAATCCAGGATATTTACGAATTGACCCTACAGACCGAGCCGGTGGCCGGCGATCAGGTCAATCAGTGGCTGGGACTGCTCAGCGGCGCCAGGATCGTCGCGCAGAAGGTCAAGGGCAGCGTCGATACGATCGAGGTGTACCCGGGCGGCAAGGTCAGTCCGGACCGCATCTTCATCGCCGCCGGCGGCGGAACGGTCACCGTGATCGCGGTCGGCGAAGCCAGCCACAAGTGATCGGCGCGGCGGCGACCCGGTTGCGGGCCGTCGCCGGATCCCGCCTGGCTGTCATGCGGTCACGGCAGACTGAAGCGGCGGCGCCCGGCCGCCGCTCCCTGGCCCTGTACGACGAGGTAGGATCCCGCAATGCCGCACTTTCATCTCCCGATCCGGCCGAACCTGCGCCGGTCGCTGGCCGCGCTGGCGCTGTGCGCCGCGAGCGCCGCCCACGCTGCTGCTCTCACGCCCGCGAAGACGCCGATGACCGACCAATCCGCCGCCGAGGGCCACCAGGGCCTGATCGTGATCGCCCACCGCGGCGCCAGCGGCTATCGGCCCGAGCACACTCTGGAGGCGTATCGGCTGGCGATCGCGCAGGGCGCGGACTTCATCGAGCCGGACCTGGTCGCCACCCGCGACGGCGAACTGGTGGTGCGCCACGAGAACGAAATCTCCGGCACGACCGATGTCGCCGCGCATCCTGAGTTCGCCGATCGCAAGACCAGCAAGACCATCGACGGCGAAACCCTCAGCGGCTGGTTCACCGAGGACTTCACCCTCGCCGAACTCAAGACCCTGCGCGCCAGGGAACGCATTCCGCAGATCCGGCCGGGCAATACCCGCTTCGACGGCCAGTTCCAGATCGCGACGTTCAAGGAAGTGATCGCGCTGGCCAAGCAGGAAAGCCGCGACGGCCGGGTCATCGGCATCTATCCGGAAACCAAGCATCCGACCTGGTTCGCCAGTCAGGGCAAGCATCTGGACGGATCGCCGATCCATGTCTCGCTCGGCGAGAAGCTGGTCGCCACGCTGCTTGCCGAAGGTTTCACCGATCCCAAGCGCGTCTACATCCAGAGTTTCGAAGTCTCCAACCTGATCGAGCTCAAGCAGCGGATCATGCCCAAGGCCGGCATCGATCTGCCGCTGGTGCAGCTGTACGGCGATTTCGAACGCGACCGTCCTTACGATTTCGTCTACAACGTCGTCGGTAAAGCCGATCTGCCGGCGATTTATGGCGGATTGATTGCGGCGATTCCCGGCGGTATCGATGCCAAGACCAAGTTCGGTGCGTTGACCGAAACCGCGGCGTTGCAGTGGATGAAGGCGAACTACGTGTCCGGACTCGGACCGTCCAAGACCAGCGTGATCCTGCGCGCGCCGTTGCCGGCCAAGCGCGACGCCGACGGCGATGGACACGCTTTGCTGAGCACGCGCAACACCGGCTTCGTCCATCCCGTGCTCGGCCGCGCGCTGGCGTTGGGACTGCAGGTGCATCCGTACACGCTGCGCGCCGAGGAACCGTTCCTGACCCAGACCGCGAACGGCGTGGATCAGAGCGCGCTCGGCGAAGCCTTGCAGCTGTATGCGTTGGGCGTGCAGGGGTTCTTCATCGACCAGCCCGATATCGGCGTGGCCGCGCGCAAGCTGTTTCTGGAGCAAAGCCGGATCGGGCGCGCGCCGGCGAAGTGATCTTCGCCGGTCAGGTTTCGCTGCGGTTTGAGCGGAGAGCGTCGTGCCTGAAGGCCCTCCCACAAAAGACCTCGCGGCCGTGCCGATGCTTGCCGTCTCGCAATCGACGCTGCGACGAGGTCTTTTGTGGGAGGGCCTTCAGGCCCGACGCGTTTGATGCAACTGCCGCGCGGCGGCATTCGCCGCGAACGCATCGCATGCTCAACTCAATGCCGCCTGCAAGGTCGCGCCGCAATCGGCTTGCAGCTTCAAGGTCGCGATCTGGTCGGCGCGGGTCACGCCGCGATTGAGCAGGGCCAAGGGCAAGCCGGCTTCGCGCGCGGCGCGGGCGAAGCGGAATCCCGAATAGACCATCAGCGAGGAGCCGATCACCAGCATCGCGTCGGCCTGCGCCAGCGATTGCTGCGCCGCGGCCACCCGCGCGCGCGGTACGTTCTCGCCGAAGAACACCACGTCGGGCTTGACCATGCCGCCGCACTGACCGCACACCGGCGTGCGGAAGCGTTCGAAATCCAGGCCTTCCAGATCGGCATCGCCGTCGGGTAGCGCCGCCGCGTCCAGTCCGACCCACTGCGGATTGCATCGCGCCAGTTCGACTTGCAGCGATTCGCGCGGTTGCCGCGCGCCGCAATCCAGGCAGATCACCTCGTCGAGGCAGCCGTGCAGGTCGACCACGCCGACGCTGCCGGCGCGCGCATGCAGGCCATCGACGTTCTGGGTCACCACTGCGTGATCGGGCTCGCGTTGCTGCCAGCGCGCCAGCGACTGGTGTCCGGCGTTGGGCCGTGCGCCGGCGAACGACGGCCAACCGACGAAACTGCGCGCCCAGTAGCGCGAGCGGGCGCGGGCGTCGCCGACGAAGGCGCGGAAATCGATAGGCGGCTTGCGCTGCCACGCGCCGTTTTCGTCGCGATAGTGCGGAATCCCCGAACCGGTGCTGATGCCGGCGCCGGTCAGCACGAATACGCGCCGGTGCGGGCGCAGCCAGTCGTACAGGCGCTGGGCGGCGTCGGTGTCGGCGGACGGAGCGAGGCTGTGATCGGTCATGCGGCGCGGTGGGGCCAAGACGTCGGCGAAGGGCTGAGCAGGAAATGGTGGCGTTCGCGGACGATCCAAGGGCAGGGCGGCCGCCGGGCAAAGCGCCGTCGCCGCTTCGGTGCGGGCCCGGTTCGATCTGCAATGGCCGAACCCGCTTGACCGGACCCAGCCGGCTGAGCTCTTGTTCGGTCAAACCATCGCTGAAGTCGGCGAAGACGGTGTCGCAGTCGTCGGCCAGGAAAGCCTGACCTTCGACCCAGACGATCGACCAGAACGGCGCCCGCGTCGGCCCGTGCCGGGTGCCATCGCATATCGTCGAACATCGCTGCGCGAGGGAAAGCTCGCCGGCGAGCTTGAGCCCCATCTCGTAGGCGTCGTACGCCGGCGGCAGCCAGATATCCAGCCTGAAGGGAAACTCGCTGGGATTGGGCTCGATCGTGATGGAGAGGTCGCAGCATTCGTTGTCGACCCGTTCGCCCCAATACAGCGTCGCGCCCGGCGCATGGCGAGCGAACGCGGCCTCGACCGCGCGGCGGTCGGGTTCGACGGATAAGCCGACCCACATCATCTGGCGTTGCGCATCGGGGTGTCGGCGGAAGGAGTCATCTTAGCGGGTCCGCGATAAGCGATAAAAAGGCCGCCCGGATCGCTCCGGGCGGCCTGGCTGACCGCGAGCGGAGGGCTCGCGGATCGCCGGGGGAGGTCCCTGTGCGGCGGCGCGCCTGCGGCGGCCGTCGCGATCACCAGACGATGCCCGCGCCGATGGTGACGCCCACATCGCCTCTGGAGTTGCTGTTGCCCGACAGCTTGTAGACGTAGCGGCCGTCCTCGGTGATGGTCGACACGCCGATCGCGAAGCCGCTTTCGCCGCGGAAGGTGCTCGCCGCGATCGCCGCCATGCTCTTGCCGGGCATGTAGGACTGCGGCAGGCCGGCCACCGCCATCGCCGAGGCGACGCCGGCGCTGGCCTTGTCGTCGAGCTGGCCGATCTCGCGACGCAGGCTGTTGCCCCAATTGTCGGTGTATTGGTTGGAGACGGTGATCGCCCGGTTCACGCCTTCGTTGAGCTGTTGCACGTTGACCGCGTCGGTATTGGCGGTGCCGGCGCGGACGTTGCGGATGTTGACCGAGCCGCCGCCGTTGTTGAGGGTGATCTGGGTGTTGTTGACGCTGCCGTCGACATTGGTGTCGTAACGCACGGTGCCGTTCTGCGAGGCCTTGAGCTGTGCGACGTTGACCGCGTCGTTGTCCTGCGAACCGGCGGCGACGTTGACGATCTGACGCCGCGCGCTCGCCGTGCCGACCGAGACCGTATTGGCGCGATCGGCCACCGCGCCCTGGCCCAACGCGACCGCGCCGCTTGCAGTGACGCTGGCGCCTTCGCCGACCGCGACGGCGTTGGTCGCGCCGGCGGCGATGTTGGTGTTGGCGCCGACGGCGGTGCTGCCGTCGGCGTTGACCCGGGCGTTGCCGCCGATGGCGGTGTCGTTGGCGCCGGCGGCGTAACTGTCGCCGCCGATCGCGGTGGCGCGGCTGCCGCCCGCACTGGCGCTGGCGCCGACTGCGACGCCGCGCGAGCCCGCGGCCACCGAGGCGTTGCCGGTGCCGTCGATGGCCACGCGCGGATCGGGTGTGGTCGCCGGCGGCAGATTGTCGATGCGGTTGTTGATGTTGGTCAGGCTGGCGTCGACTGCGGCGAAAGCGGCGCCGATGTTGCTGTAGTTGCCGCCCTGCACGGTGTAGCTGGGCGCGCCGAACACGCCGCCGTTGAACAGCGAGCCGCCGCCGAACACCGTGGCGATCGAGTTGCCCATGTCGAAGATCTGCCCGCCGTTGACGCCCTGCAGGCTGCCGGTGGCGATCTGGCCGCCGGCCAGGTTGTCGAGCACCGTGCCGGTGCCGGCCGGGCCGCGCAGGCTGATGTTGCCGTAATCGGGATTGCCGGTGCCGTCGTCGTCGTAGCGCACCGCGAAGGCGTTGGAGCCGCTGACGCTGCCGTCCAGCGCGGTCAGCGCCGAGCCGACGTTGGTGTAGGTATTGCCGCCGATAACGTAGCTGGGCGCGGTGAAGGTACCGCCGGCGTTGAAGGTGGCGCCGCCGCCGAAGATGTTGGCGATGTCGGTGCCGATGCCGAAGATCTGCCCGCCATTGACGCCTTGCAGGCTGCCGGCGGCGATCTGGCCATTGGCGAGATTGTCGAGCACCGTGCCGGTGCCGGCCGGGCCTCGCAGGGTGATGTTGCCGTAGTCCGGGTTGCCGGCGCCGTCGTCGTCGTAGCGCACCGCGAACGCGTTGGTGCCGGTGACGCCGCCGTCCAGTGCCGCCAGCGCCGCGCCCACGTTGTTGTAGGTATTGCCGTCGATGATGTAGTTCGGCGCGCCGAAGGTGCCGCCGGCGTTGAAGGTCGCGCCGCCGCCGAGCAGATTGGCGACCGACGTGCCGATGCCGAAGATCTGCCCGCCGTTGACCGCTTCCAGGCTGCCGGCGGCGATCTGGCCGGCGGCTAGGTTGCCGATCAGGGTGCCGGTGCCGGCCGGGCCGCGCAGGGTGATCGCGCCGTAGTTCGGATTGCCGGCGCCGTCGTCGTTGTACTGCACCGAGAAGGCATCGGCATTGGCCAGACCGGTGTCGATCGCGGCCAGGGCGGCGCCGACGTTGTTGTAGCCGTTGCCTTCGATGACGTAATTCGGCGCGGTGATCGTGCCGTCCGCGGCGACGCCAGCGCCGGCGCCCAGATGCTGCGCATTGGACTGGCTGATCGCGAAGACCTGAGCGCCGTTGATCGCCTGGGTGCTGCCGGCGGCGATCGCGCCCGCGCTCAGATTGGAGATCGTGGTGCCGGCCGGACCCTCCAGCGTGACGTTGGCGAAGTCCGGCGTGCCGCCGAGGTCGTCGTACTTGACCGCGAACGGATCGGCCGCGGCGTTGGCCAGCGCGCCTTGCAACTGGGCCAGATTGACCGCGTCGCTGCCGTTGCTGCCGGCGGCGAGGTTGGTCAGCTTGCGGGTCGCGCCGGCCGAGCCGATCGAGACTTCGCCGGAAGAGTTCTGCGGTGCGACGAGCCCGAACGCGGTATAGCCGGTTTGCGCGCCGATCGCGGTCGAAGAACCGGCGCCTAGCGCGACGCTGTTGGCGTGGGTGGAGGTCGCGCCGAAGCCGAGAATGGTCTGGCGATCGGCGTTGCCGAAGCTGTTGTCGCCGATCACCACCGAATTGCCCAGGCGCGCGGCGTAGTTGGTGTCCGGGCCGCCGGTGAAGCCGGCCGCGGCGGCGGTGATGGTGGGCAGTTGATGGCGCGCGTTGGTGCCCATCACGATGGTGTTGGAGCCGTTGGCGTAGCTGCCGTCGCCGATGATGGTCTGGTTGTTCTGCGCCGCGTTGGTCTGCCAGGTGCAGGCCAGGCCGATGATCACGCACGAGGCGTTGTTGTTGTTGCCGGTGTAGTTGCTGTCCTGGAACTGGATGTAGCTGTCCGATTGCACCGCGCCGATCAGGGTCATGTGATTGGCCGGCTGATTGCCGTCCAGATCCACCACGTTGGGCACCTGCACCAGGTTGAGGATCAGCGACAGATAGGAGTAATTGAAGTTGGCGCGGTCGATGGTCAGGCAGCCGGTACCGAGCAGGCCGCAGGCCCGGTAATCGTTGCCCAGCAGCCAGTCGTTGAGGTATTGGACGATGCCAGGCAGGGTGTTGTTGAGCGCCGGCGGCGGTTGGATGACGCTCATCGGCGAGACCATGCCGCCGTCGAAGGCGCTGGCCGAGTTCCAGGTCGAGCTGTTGGGCATGCCGTCGAACACCAGCGGCAGCAGCGGCGCTTCACTGTCGAACGCCTCGTCGCCGGTCGTCGACTCCTCGTTGCCGCTGTCGGTGCTCTTGGTTTCGACGTCCGGGCTGTCGCTGGCCTGCGTCGGCGATGCGGGCTCCGCGGCGCCGACGGGCAGGGCGGTCATGGCGATGGCGATGCAACAGCTCAGCATCGATGCGCGCAACAGCCGTGCGCGCACCGACGTGGAGCGCATGGACGCGTGTTTGGATGAATTGCGGGTGGGCATGGTCATGACAGCCTCCGTCTGCGATAGCGGTAGGCCGATCGGCGTCTGGGACGGAGGTAAGCGCATGCGAAAGCGTGCAGGCCGTTGCGGCTGCGATGATGTTTTGTTCCCCGTCCCCCGGCGTCGTGGCCGTCGTGTTCGCTGGCACGATCGGCTCGTCGGCAAGCGCAGGCTAAGCGCGAAAATGAGACAACACACTCACTTCTGCTCACGCGCGATCACAGAGGCGGGAGCAAAAAAACGGCGGCCGGTGAGGCCGCCGCCTTGCGTTTTCGATTCGTAGCGCGCGGCGATCGGTCTCGCCGACCGGCTCAGTTGCTCGACCGCACAATCGTGCACAGATAACCCATGCCGCGCACCGCGCGCAACGGCAGAGGCAGCGGGCTCATCACCGCGACTTTCTTGCGCAAGCGGTAGATCAGCATTTCCAGGCGATGCGGATCGAAGTCGTAGACGTCGCTGGTCAGCGAGCCGATCAGGCTGTCGTGCGAGACCGGATGGCCGCCCGCACCGGTGTTGACCAGACGCAACAACACGCTGCGTTCGGGCGCGCTGAGATCGATCGATGCGCCGTCGGGCGTGCGCAGTGTCCAACCGTCCAGCGCCAGCTCCCATTCGGGTTGACCGGCGGCGGCGCGGGTGGGCATGGCGCGCATGTGATGCTGCAAGCTGTGCATGGCGGTGATCACCGCGGCCAGGCTGTCCAGATCGACCGGCTTGCTGAAGCAGGCGTCGGCGATCTCGTGGTAGGAGTCGTGCTGGCCGCCCAGGCCGGCATCGGCGTCGAGCATGACGATGCCGATGTCCGAGTGCTGGCGCAGATGCAGCGCCACCGAGCGCGGATTGTCGTCGGGCAGGTCGCTGGCGATGACGGCGATGTCGCAAGGCGCGCTGAGCAGGTTGCGGTACAGCGCGGCGGCATTGGCGCATTCGACGATCGCGAACTGGCGCATCTGCAGCGAATGCAGAATCTGCTGGCGCAGGTGCGGGTCGCGTTCGACGACGGCGATGCGGCGGTTGTTGCGGTTGTCGGCGCCGGCGCTGGACGTGCCCGCACCGGTATGAGCAGCTGAGATGGCGGCCATCCTGATGTCCCCTGTTGGTCGAACTTCAAGCTGTTTTCTTATATAGAAACAGTGCCGTCGATATCCAATATCAGGTTAATAGGGCTCCCTTGAAACCTAATGTGACATAGATCGGGCTTCACCAAAAGCATGCTGATTATGTGTAAATAAATATTGATATTTAGATCGAGATAACGGAATCGGTGTGCCCCATGTGGCCTGTAAACGTAGAAAAGGCCGCCCACCGGACAGGTGGGCGGCCTTTCGTCAGGCCGATCGGGTCAAGCTGAATTATTTATTCTTCGAGCCCTGTCCGGCCGCCGGCGCGGTCAGCCCGCGGCGTTCCAGCAGGGGCTGGATCTGCGGTTCGTGGCCGGAGAAGTCGCGGAACAACTGCAGCGCGTCCTTGCTGCCGCCGCGCGAGAGCAGGGTGGCGCGGAAGCGGTCGCCGTTTTCGCGGGTCAGGCCGCCGTGCTGCTTGATCCATTCCACGGTATTGGCGTCGAGCACCTCGGACCAGATATAGGCGTAATAACCGGCCGCATACCCGCCCATGATGTGGCTGAAGTACGGGGTGCGGTAACGCGGCGGGACCGGCGGGTAGTAGATCCCGTCCTGCTTCAGCGATGCGGTTTCGAAGGCCATCACGTCCTTGGGCGCGGGAACCTTGGAGGCATCGCCGATCTGGTGATAGTTCTGGTCGAGCATCGCCGCGCCCAGATACTCGGTGGTGGTGAAGCCCTGGTTGAACTTGGAGGCGGCCAGGACCTTGTCCAGCAGTTCTTTCGGCATCGGCGCGCCGGTCTGGTAGTGCTTGGCGTAGTTGGCCAGCACCGACGGCCAGTCGGCCCACATCTCGTTGACTTGCGAGGGGAACTCGACGAAGTCGCGCGGCACGCTGGTGCCGGAGAAATAGGGGTACTTCACGTTCGAGAACATGCCGTGCAGGGCATGGCCGAACTCATGGAACATCGTGGTGACCTCGTCCCAGGTCATCAGCGTCGGCTTGCCGGCCGGCGGCTTGGGAATATTGAGGTGATTGGCCACCACCGGCAGGGTGCCGAACAGCTCGGACTGCTCCACGTAGGAGTTCATCCAGGCGCCGCCGCGCTTGGAGTCGCGGGCGTACATGTCGGCGATGAAGATCGCCAACTGCTTGCCGTTGGAATCGAACACGTCGTAGGCGGTGACGTCGTCGCGGTACAGCGGCAGGTCGGTGCGCTGCTTGAACTTCAGGCCGTAGAGCTGGCCGGCGGCGTAGAACACGCCGTTTTCCAGCACGTTCTTCATCTCGAAGTAGGGCTTGAGCTCGGCCTCGTCGAAGGCGAACTTTTCCTTGCGCACCTTCTCGGCGTAGAACGCCCAGTCCCAGGGTTCGAGCTGGAAGCTCTTCTCGCCCTTGGCGGCCTGTTCCTTGTCGATCATCGCCTGCAGGTCGGCGGCTTCGCGCTTGGCGTTGGCGACCGCGGCCGGGGCCAGCTGGCCGAGCATCTTGTTGACCGCTTCGGGATTCTTCGCGGTTTCGTCTTCGAGCACGTAAGCCGCGTAGTTCGGATAACCCATCATCTTGGCGCGCTCGGCGCGCAGGGTGAGGACCTTGGAGACGATGCCGGTGTTGTCGTACTGGTTGCCGCGGCTGCCGCGCACGACCGAAGCCTTGTGCAGCTTCTCGCGCAGGGCGCGGTGGGTCAGGTCGGTTTCCGGCGGCTGGCCGGTGGTGTTGAGCAGGGTCAGCAGGTACTTGCCTTCCAGCTTGCGGCCCTTGGCGGCTTCGGCGGCGGCGGCGATGCGCTCCTCCGACAGGCCGGCCAGCTCTTCCTTGGTGTCGACCACGATCGCCGATTCCTTGACCTCGGCGAGCACGTTCTTGCTGAACTTGGCGCCCAGTTCGGCCAGTTCGGCGTTGATCGCCTTCAGACGGGTCTTCTGCGCTTCGCTCAGGTTGGCGCCGCTGCGCACGAAGTCGGAGTGATAGCGCTCGATCAGGCGAACGCTCTCCGGGTCCAGGCCGAGCTTGTCGCGCTGCTCGTACAGGCTCTTGATCCGGGCGAACAGCTTGGGATTGAGCGAGATCGCATCGCGGTGCGCCGACAGCTTGGGCGCGTACTGCTGCTGCAGGTTCTCGCGGGTCGGGTTGGTGTCGGTGCCAGTCAGGTTGAAGAAGGTCGAGACCGCGCGGCCGAGGATCTGGCCGGAGCGCTCCATCGCCACGATGGTGTTGTCGAAGCTCGGCGCTTCGGGGTTGTCGGCGATCGCCTCGATTTCCTTGATCTGGTCGGCCATGCCGCGATCGAAGGCCGGCGCGAAGTCGGCGTCCTTGATCTTGTCGAACTGCGGGAAGTGCAGCGGCAGCGGGCTGAGCTGGAAGAACGGGTTCGCGCCGGATTGGGCGTTCGAAGCGGCGGTCGGGGCGGCGGTCTGGGTCACGGCTTTGTCGGTCTTCGTTTGGGCCTGGGCATTGTGGGCCAGACCCGGCACGGTGGCGATCAGGGCCACGGCCAGGGCCACGGCGAGGGGATGCTTCATCGTACGAACCTCGTCAAAAGGAACCCGGAAGCCTACCTGATGGGGGCCGGAGGAGCCCCTGACGAAAGGCATGGGGGCTGGGATTCGGAATTGGGGATTCGGGATTCGGGATTCGGGGTCGGAAAAGCGGAGTGGCGGGATCCGGGAATGCGACGGCTTTGCCGCCTCCCAACTCCCGGCCCACATGACTATCCGCCCGGTAACCGCGGAGGCCGCCGGTTTACACTCCGGCGATATTTAGCCAGGAGAAGACGGATGCACAGCGCCATGCCAGGGAATGCGCCATGAGCGCAGCGAACGCACGCGCTTTCGTGCCGATGGTCCACGTCGCCAGCCTGCCGCGGGCGATCGACTTCTATGCGGTGTTCGGCTTCCGCGTCGGCGATGTCCACCACGAGCCCAGCAGCGGCGAAGACCCGATCTGGGCCTGGCTGGAAAGCCCGGGCGGCGCCGAATTCATGCTGGTCAAGGCCGACACCTCGATCGACGACACCGTCCAGGGCGTGCTGTTCTACATCTATTGCGACGATGTCGCGGCGATGCGCGAACGCGTGCTCGCCGCCGGCGTGCAGGCCGGCGAGATGGCTTATCCGTTCTACCGCCCCAAGGGCGAGTTTCGCGTCAGCGACCCGGACGGTTACGTCCTGATGGTCACGCACCACGGCGACTGATGTTGCTTTTCCTGTTCCTTTTCTTTTTTCCTGCCCGGAGCCGCACCCGATGAATTCACCGCGTCTGAAATCCACCGCCGGCCGCGTATTCGCGCTGGCGCTGCTGCCGAGCGTATTGCTGGGTTTGTCGGCCAGCGCGCTCGCCGCCGAAACCACCCGTTACCTGGCCCTGGTCGACGGCGGCAAGCAGGCCGGCCAGCAGGTGGTGAGTCGCGCCGACGACGGCACGGTTTCGGTCGACTACGTGTTCAAGGACAACGGCCGCGGGCCCGAGCTCAAGGAAACCTACACCCTGGCCGAGGACGGCACTTACCGCACTTACCAGGTCAGCGGCACGTCGACCTTCGGCGCCAAGGTCGAGGAGAGCTTCAAGCGCGAAGGCGACAAGGCGAGCTGGAAGTCCAAGTCCGATTCGGGCGACGCCACGGTGTCCGGGATCGGCCTGTATTCGCCGGTCGGCGGCACGCCGGCCGGCATGTCGGTTCTGCTCAGCGCGCTGGCCAAGCGCTCCGACGGCAAGCTGCCGCTGCTGCCCAACGGCACGCTGAGCGCGGAAAAGCTCGGTCAGGCGCAGGTGACCCGCGACGGCAAGACCCAGACCGTGCAACTGATGGCGCTGACCGGCCAGGGCTTCACTCCGAACTTCGTCTGGGCCACGACCGGCGCACAGCCGCGTCTGTTCGCCTACATCTTTCCCGGCTACCTGCAGTTGATCGAAGAAGGCTGGCAGGCCAACGCCAACGCGCTGGAAACCCAGCAGAAGGCCGCCGAAGGCAAGCTGCTGGTCGATCTGAGCAAGAAACTCGGCCACTCCTTCGCCGGTACCACGCTGCTGCACAACGTGCGCGTGTTCGACAGCGAACAGGCCAAGCTCGGCGAGGTCACCGACGTGGTGATCGCCGACGGCAAGATCGTCTCGGTCGGCAAGGCCGACAAGAACCTCAAGCCGGCGCGTACGGTCGACGGCGGCGGCAAGGTGCTGATGCCGGGCCTGTTCGACATGCACGGGCACGTGTCGCGCTGGGACGGCGGGCTCAACATCGCCACGGGTGTGACCACCGTGCGCGACATGGGCAACGACAACGCGACCTTGCAGCAGATGATCGCCGAAATCGACAACGGCACGTTGATGTCGCCCGGCGTGGTGCCGGCCGGTTTCATCGAGGGCGAGAGCAACTACTCGGCGCGCAACGGTTTCGTCATCAAGAACCTGGACGAAGCCAAGAAAGCGGTCGATTGGTATGCCGAGCACGGCTACCCGCAGATCAAGATCTACAACTCCTTCCCCAAGGCGGTGCTGCGCGACACGGTCGCCTACGCGCACGGCAAGGGGCTGCGCGTGAGCGGCCACGTGCCGGCGTTCCTGCGCGCGCAGGACGTGGTCGATCAGGGTTTCGACGAGATCCAGCACATCAATCAGCTGATGCTGAATTTCTTCGTCGACGACAAGACCGATACCCGCACCTTGCAGCGGTTCTATCTGGTGGCCGACAAGACCGCCGATCTGGATCTGGATTCCAAGCCGGTGCAGGATTTCATCGCGACCTTGGCCAAGAAGCAGATCGCGATCGATCCGACCCTGGCCACCTTCGAGTTCCTGCATCAGCGCGACGGCGAGCTGTCGCCGATCGTCGTCGGCATCGACGACCACCTGCCGCCGGACGTGCAGCGCGGCCGCCGTTCGGCCGAGATGAACATTCCCGACGACGCCACCGCGGCGCGCTACACCAAGTCCTACGACAAGCTGGTCGAGTTCGTCGGCCGCGCCTACAAGGCCGGCGTGCCGTTGTTGGCCGGCACCGACGAGTTGCCGGGGTTCACCCTGCAGCACGAACTGGCCTTGTACGTGCGCGCCGGCCTGACGCCGTCGCAGGCCCTGCAGGTCGCCACCTGGAATGCGGCCAAGGTCGCGCGCGTGCTCGACGACCGCGGTTCGGTCACCCCAGGCAAGCGTTCGGACCTGATCCTGGTCGACGGCGATCCGACCAAGAACATCGGCGACATCCGCAAGCTGTCCCTGGTGTTGCGCGGCGACACCGCGTACTACCCGAGTGAGGTGTTCGAGGCGCTGGGCGTGAAGGCGTTCGCGACGCCGGCGAAGGTGACGGCGGCGAAGTAAGGCGCTGGCGCCGACGACTCAACGAGCTCCACCCCGGCCCGAACGCATAGCGTTCGGGCGTTCGGTGCCGTGCGAGCCAGTGGCTCGCAAGCACGGCCCCTCACCCCGCAAGCGGGAGAGGGAGCCTGGGATCGATAGCTGAAAGCCCATTTGAGCACCGACTCTTTAATGATTTGGTAACATTCGCCGGTCAATGAGCCGACCACGGTGCGGGCAGGTCCGCATCCCGACCGTCAAGGGACGGTCCGATCGCCCATCGCCGTCAGCCCATGCCCGAGGGGAGCATGACGCCGCGGCGGTTTCCCAAGCACTGGCGCCTGCCGCGCCGCGTCCACCGAGAAACCCGACCATGCTCAAGCACTTCTGTGCTCCCCGCAGTCACGCCCCCCGCAGTCATGTGCTTGCGGTCGCCATCGGCCTGACCCTCGTTTCCGCCACCGCCTTCGCCCAGGACACCGCGCCCGCCGAAGGCGAGGCCAAGACCCTCGACGCGCTGATGGTCACCGCCCAGCGCAAGGTCGAACGCGCCAAGGACGTGCCGGTCGCGCTCACCACGGTCGATCGCGAGAAGCTGCACGTGCTCGGCGCTGGCGGCGGCGACATCCGCTTCCTGTCCGGCCGTCTGCCCAGCCTCAACATCGAGTCTTCCTTCGGCCGCGCCTTCCCGCGTTTCTACATTCGCGGCCTGGGCAACACCGACTTCGACTTGAACGCCTCCCAGCCGGTCTCGCTGGTGTACGACGACATCGTCCTGGAGAACCCGCTGCTCAAGGGCTTCCCGGTATTCGATCTGGAGAACGTCGAACTGCTGCGCGGCCCGCAGGGCACGCTGTTCGGCCGCAACACTCCGGCCGGCGTGGTCAAGTTTGAATCGGCCAAGCCCACCCGCGACCTGGAAGGCTACGGCCAGATTTCTTACGGTACCTACGGCACCACCAATTTCGAAGGCGCGATCAGCGGCCCGCTCGGCGCCAACTGGTCCGGCCGCGCTTCGGCGATGTACCAGCGCCGCGACGACTGGGTCGACAACACCAACCCCAACGCGCGCAGCAATCCCAAGCTGGAAGGCTACGACGAATCGGCCGCGCGCCTGCAGTTGCAGTACGACGGCAGCGATACCTTCCACGCCTTGTTCAACCTGCACGCGCGCCGCCTCAACGGCACCGCGCGACTGTTCCGTGCGCAGTTGTTCAAGAAGGGCAGCAACGATCTGTTCGACGGCTTCGACGTCGACAAGGTCGGTATCGACGGCCGGAACTTCCAGAATCTCAAGACCTACGGCGCCAGCGCGCGCCTGAGCTGGGATCTGTCGAACGAGCTGACCCTGTACTCGATCACCGGTTACGAGACCGCCGACTCGCTCAGCCGTGGCGATATCGACGGCGGCGTCGGCGCGATGTTCCTGCCCGGCGGCAGCACCCCGGTCGGTATTCCGTTCACCGCCGAATCGGCCGACGGTCTGCCCGATCACCGCCAGTGGACCCAGGAATTCCGCCTGGAATCGAACTACAGCGGCGCGTTCAACTGGCAGGCCGGCCTGTTCTACTTCGACGAAGACATCACCGTCGACAGCCTCAATTACGACACCCTCAACGGCGGCGTACAGGCCGGTCATGCGCAGCAGAAGCAGCGCAACAAAGCCTGGGCGGCGTTCGGTTCGCTCGAATACGCGGTGACCGATCGCTTCAAGCTGCGCGGCGGCCTGCGTTACACCCAGGACAAGAAGGACTTCAGCGCCAGCGTGCTGCAGAGCGCGCCGTTCGGCGCGCCGGTGTCGGGCCCGTTCAAGGTCACCACCGATGTGGACGACGTCAGCTGGGATATCAGCGGCGTGTTCCAGGCGACCGACGACATCAACCTGTACGCCCGCGTCGCCAAGGGCTTCCGCGCGCCCAGCATCCAGGGCCGTTTGTTGTTCCAGACCCCGCCGCAGCCCTCGGTGGCCGATGCGGAGAAGGTGATCTCATACGAGGCCGGTCTGAAGGCCGACCTGTGGGACAAGCGTGCGCGCCTGGGTTTCGCCTTGTTCCGCTATACCGTCGACAACCAGCAGCTCAACGCGGTCGGCGGCGCGCTCAATCAGACGATCCTGGTCAACGCCGACAAGACCCTCGGCCAGGGCTTCGAAATCGATCTGGACGCGTACCTGACCGACAACCTGATGGTCACCTTCGGTGCGAGTTACAACGATACCGAGATCCAGGATGCCAATCTGCTGGTCGCACCCTGCGGCGGCGGCTGTACCGTGACCGATCCGACCGTGTCGGCACCGGGCGGCGGCGTGTTGGCGCGTATCGACGGCAATCCCTTGCCGCAGGCGCCGAAATGGGTCTACAACCTGACCGCGCGCTACACCTTGCCGCTGGCCAACGGCAATGAGTTCTACGTCTACACCGACTGGGCCTATCGCAGCGAAGTGAATTTCTTCCTGTACGAGTCCAAGGAGTTCCGCGGCAAGTCGTTGGTCGAAGGCGGCCTGCGCGTGGGCTATATGTGGGACAACGGCCGCTACGACCTGGCCTTGTACGGCCGCAACATCCTCGACGAGGTGCGCGCGGTCGGCGGCATCGACTTCAACAACCTGGTCGGCTTCGTCAACGATCCGCGGATCGTGGGCGTGGAGTTCAAGGCTTCGTTCTGATCGTTGCAATTCGTCAGGCAGTACTCGAACGGCCCGCCTCGCGCGGGCCGTTTTTTTATCTGGCTGATGCCGCGAGGTTTTTTGTGGGAGGGCCTTCAGGCCCGACGCTTTCCGGTCCGATCGCCGCGTCTGAACGAAGAGCGTCGGGCCTGAAGGCCCTCCCACAAAAGACTTCGTGGCATCCCGACATCGACTGAGCCGGGCGTCTCTATTGCTTTCGAATCCCCGTCACCCGGGCAAACCGTGATCGAGGCGGATATCTGTACGTGCGCTGCCGGGCAACTGCGGTGGCCGCCGGACACCGTCACGCCCGACGCGCTATCGTGCGCCCAACCCACACCGAGCGCCGTTCCCATGACCACCGCCTACGACTTTTCCGCTACCGACATCGACGGCCAGAGCCAGTCGCTGGACCGCTACAAAGGCAAGGTGCTGCTGATCGTCAACGTCGCCTCCAAGTGCGGTTTCACTCCGCAGTACACCGGTCTGGAAAAGCTCGAGCGCGACTACCAGACGCGCGGTTTCGAAGTGCTGGGCTTTCCCTGCGATCAGTTCGGCCATCAGGAGCCGGGCGACGAAAACGAGATCAAGGAATTCTGCTCGCTGACCTACGAGGTGACCTTTCCGATGTACGCCAAGGTCGACGTCAACGGCGACAAGGCCCATCCGCTGTGGAAGTGGCTCAAGGACGAAAAGGGCGGCTTCCTCGGCATCGACGCGATCAAGTGGAACTTCACCAAGTTCCTGGTCGGACGCGACGGCAAGGTGATCAAGCGCTACGCGCCGACCGACAAGCCCGAGTCGATCACCGCCGATATCGAGAAGGCGCTGGCCTGAGATCCGACGCGGCCCCGGTGCTCGACTGTAGGAGCGGCGCGAGCCGCGACCGCGACATCACGGTTACGTCGTCATTGCGATGTCGCGGTCGCGGCTCGCGCCGCTCCTACAGTCGGTATCGGAGCTACGGTCTCAGGCGAGATCCACAGCCGGCATCGCCGTCGGAACAACCGCCGGCCACTCAACCTTCGCGCGCCGCGCCTTCAACCCGAACAACGGCCGCAGCGGCGGCACGCGGCGAATGATTTCGTGCAGAACGAAACAGCCCGCCAGCGTGCCGAACAGCACGATCACCGGTTCGGCCAACGGGCCGAACTTCAGCGGCAAGATCCAATAGGCGATCGACACGATCAGGCTCTGGTGCAGCACATACCAGGGATACACCGCTTCGGTCGCCCACGGCAGCCAGCGCAACGGCCGGTTCAACAGGTGATGCGACCAGCCCAGGATCGCGCACAGCGCGGCCCAGATGTACAGGCTGCGCGTGGCCCAGAGGGTGTATTGGACCGGGTCGGACACGTCCTCGGGCAGCAGCTTGAGCATGGCCAGATAGACGCCGAACAGCCCCAGCGCCAGGACCAGGGTGCGCCGGCGCAGCCGCACCAGTTCCCGCCACAGGCCGGCGTCGTTACCGAGCCAGTAACCGTAGAGGAAGACGGTGAAATAGATCGCGTGGCGGTACCAGTCGTGGATCAGGTCGCCGGTTTCCTCGAAATGCGGTTGCAGCAGGATCGAGCCGATCGCCAGCGGCACCGCCGGCAAGGCGATCAGCGCCCAGCCGCGCAGGGACGCGATCGCGCCGTACAGGCGCCGGCCCCAGGCGTTGCGGAACCAGGGCAGCAGGGCGGCGAACACGAGCGTATAGACCCACAGATAAGCCAGATACCACAGGTGGTTCCAGGTGAAGCCGTATTCCCAGCCGTCGAAGGCGTCCTTGGGCCACGGCTGGAAGCGGTAGTAACGAATCAGAAAATCGATGAAGCCCGGTTCGACCAGGCCGTTGGCCACGCCCTGGGCGTAGGGCTGGATCGGCACGATCAGCAGGCAGCCGAACGTCAGCGGCAGCAACAGGCGCCAACTGCGCTGGGCCACGAACCGCCCCAGCGAGCCGTTGCGCAGCAGGAAGTGCACCGACAGGCCCGAGATCAGGAAGATCAGGTCCATGCGCCAGCGATTCATGAACAGCATCGGCAGTTGCAAAGTCTCCGACAGGTGCGAGCTCTTCAGGTGCCAGCCCCAATCGGCGACGTAGAGCATGGCGCAGTGGTAGAGGATCAACAGGGCGAAGGCGAGGGCGCGCAGGGCGTCGATGTCGTAGCGGCGATGCATGGCGGTTCCGCGGCGGGAGGACCGGCAAAGCCTGTGGCCACGGGCACTTGGCCGATACCGTCAGGTGACCGGACGCGGCCCGGCGGGGACGAAATGCGGACCCCGGGGACGAGCGGGGGACGGCCGGTTGCCGTCCCTGCCATCGCGCAGGCGAGAATGCGCGGCATGACCCACGATGTTTCCGCGGCGCGCGCCGCCGACCCGCAAGCCGCTGTCCCGGCCGCCGCTCCGCCGACCGCCTGGGACCGTTACCAACCCTGGCGCCGCACGGTCGAAGTGTTGGCCTGGGTGCTGCTGTTCGCGGTCAACGCGATCTTCGGCACCCTGACCACGGTGATCGACATCCACCGCTACGGCCTGGACATCCCCGATTGGGCGCCGGCGGTGTGGGAAGTCAGCAGTTGCGTGATCGCGTTGGCGTTGGTGCCGGCTCTGGCCTGGTACACGCGCAAGGTCCCGTTTCACCTCGATACCTGGCGCAAGGCGCTGGCCCTGCACCTGGCCGGCAGCGTGGTCTGGTCGGTCCTGCACGTGGTCGGCATGGTCACGCTGCGCAGTCTGGTCTACACCGGCCTGGGCGAGCGCTACGACTTCGGCCCCTGGGGCATGAACCTGGTCTACGAATACCTGAAGGACGTGCGTTCCTACACGTACATGGTGCTGTGGATGGAGGCGTACCGTCTGTTGATGCGGCGCTGGCAAGGCGAGGCCAGCGTACTGGCGACCCCGGACGACGTGCCCGAGCCGGCCATGGCCGAGCGTCCCGAACGCTTTCTGGTGCGCAAACTGGGCAAGGAGTTCCTGGTCGCCGCCAGCGAAGTCGAGTGGCTGCAGGCCTCGTCGAACTACGTGAACCTGCATGTGCGCGGCCGCGACTACCCGTTGCGCACCACCATGGCCGCGATCGAAACCCAGCTCGACCCGGCCCGATTCGTGCGCGTGCACCGCAGCTACATGGTCAACCTGGACTGCGTGGGCGAGATCGAACCGCTGGAAAGCGGCGACGCGCGCATCACCATGCACGACGGCAGCAAGATTCCCTGCAGCCGCCGTTATCGCGGTGCCTTGCGCCAGGAGCGTCGCGCGGCCTGAGTGGCGGTGTCCGACGGTAGGCGCTGTGCGAGTCGCGACTGCGCCAATGCAATTACGCTGAAACTCGCGCAATCGTCGCGGATTCGTGGTCGCAGCTCGCGCAGCTCCTACAAGGGGCTACGTGGTTTCGGGGCAGGCCGTTGGTTCGCATCCGACTGTAGGAGCGGCGCAAGCCGCGACTGTGCCAGAACAGCTACGTCGAAACCCGCGCAATCGCCGCGGATTCGCGGTCAACAGGCCGCTCAGTCGCGCTTGCGCGCCGGCTGCTTGAGCGCCTCCGGCGGCAGCAGGCTCGCCAGTTCCTTGGCGAACTGCTCGACCATCTGCGTCGAGTAGCCGCGATGCACCCGGACGATCGCGCCGTTGCGATCGATCACGAACAGGTTCGGCACGGTCTTGACCGCGTAATGCCGGGCCGCGGTGCCCGGGTCGTGGATATAGGTCAGATCCAGTTTGCCGTTGAGCCGCAGAAACTGTTCGAAGTCGGACTTGGGCTGGTTGAGATTGATCGCGACCACTTGCAGATGCTCGCGACCGACGGCGGTCTGCAGCGCCGACAGCATCGGCAGCTCGCGCAGGCAGGGCGCGCACCAACTGGCCCAGAAGGTCACCACCACCAGCTTGCCGCGGTAATCGCTGACCTTGATCGCAGCGCCGGTGGTGTCCACGCCGAGAAAATCCGGCGGGATATCGCCGGGCTGCGGCTGGGTGCGGGCGGCGTGCGGTGTCGTCGGTGCGTCGCCGGCTTGCGGCGAGGCCGATGGCCGGTCGTCGGTCGCGGCGGTCGCCGAACCGTCGGCGTTTGCGTTGGAAGCCGCCGCGTCGGCGAACCAGAGCGTCGACGCCAACGTCAAGCCAGCCAGCCCGCACCAGGCCGCCACGCGCAACCCAACCATCGCCGATGCCATCCGTTCCGCCGCCCCGCGCCTGCCCGCTGTCGAAGCCGGCAGGTTAGCAGGGACGATCATTTCTCGACGAAGGCGCGCTCGAACACGTACTGGCCCGGCGTGCCGATGCGCGGCGCGGCGACGAAGCCGCGGCGGTCGAGGATGTCGCGGAAATCGGCCAGCATCTGCGGGCTGCCGCAGATCATCGCGCGGTCGTGCTCGGCGTCCAGCGGCTCGATCCCGAGTTGTTCCATCATCTGCCCGCTGTCCATCATCTGGGTCAGGCGGCCGCGCTGGTCGCGGCCGTCGAAGACGAAGTCCTCGCGGGTCACCGCGGGGTAGTACTTGAGTTTGGCGGCGATCTGTTCGCCGAGGAACTCGTGCTGCGGCAGTTCGTTGACGATGTAATCGCGATAGGCCAGATCCTGCTCGCTGCGCACGCCGTGGCAAAGCACGACCTTGTCGAAGCGCTCATAGGTCTCCGGGTCCTTGATCACCGACAGCCACGGCGCGAAACCGGTGCCGGTGCCCAAGAGGTACAGATTGCGGCCCTGGTGCAAGTCGTGGATCAACAGGGTGCCCGTGGGCTTGCGCCCAATCAGCACGCTGTCGCCGGGCCGGATCGATTTCAACCGCGAGGTCAGCGGCCCATTGGGCACCTTGATGCTGAAGAACTCCAGTTGCTCTTCCCAGTTCGCGCTGGCGATCGAATAGGCGCGCAGCACCGGCTTGGACACGCCGGCCTCGTTGGGAACCTGCAGTCCGATCATCACGAACTGGCCGTTCTCGAAGCGGAATCCGTCGTCGCGGGTGGTGGTGAAGCTGAAGTAGTCGTCGGTCCAGTGACGGACGTCCAGCACCGTCTCGGTGCCAAAAGCGGAGGACATGCCTGGGAGGTCGGGTGGAGCGGGGCGGCTATTGTACCTGATGGATGAGAGCGATTCTTATCTGGGTGGGGCTGGGATAGGGAATGGGGGGATGGGGAACGGAAACCGCATGCGCCCTGGAAGTCCGGCCCGCGCATACCGCTTCAACCATTCCCATTCCCTCCATTCCCCATTCCCGCCCCTTGTCAACGGGTATCGCCTTCACGCCCGCATTGCGACAATCGCCCGGTCCCCGCTGTGGGGGCCAAACGATTGGAAACGATGCAAGACAAGAACGCGCAGTCCCCGCGGATCGCAAAGAAGATCGCCGAGCTCATCGCCACCGAGATCGGCGCCCAGACCGCCCAGGCCCAGGCCGCTATCGGCCTGCTCGATGAAGGCGCCACCGTGCCCTTCATCGCCCGTTACCGTAAGGAAGTCACCGGCGGCCTCGACGACATTCAGTTGCGCGATCTGGAATCGCGCCTGCGCTATCTGCGCGAGCTCGAGGACCGCCGCATCGCGGTGCTCGACAGCATCGCCGAGCAGGGCAAGCTGAGCGACGAGTTGCGCGCCGACATCGAGGCCGCCGACAGCAAGTCGCGCCTGGAAGACTTGTACCTGCCGTACAAACCCAAACGCCGCACCAAGGCGCAGATCGCGCGCGAAGCGGGCCTGGAGCCGCTCGCCGACGGCCTGTTGGCCGATCCCATGCTCAAACCGGAGGAATTCGCCGCCGGTTTCGTCAGCGAAGAAAAGCAGGTTGCCGACGTCAAGGCCGCGCTCGACGGCGCGCGCGCGATCTTGATGGAGCGTTGGGGCGAAGACGCCAAGCTGGTCGGCGAGCTGCGCACCTGGCTGATCGACGTCGGCGTGATCCGCGCCCGTGTGGCCGAAGGCAAGGAGAACGAAGGCGCGAAATATCGCGATTACTTCGACCATGCCGAGTCGCTGGCCAAGATTCCTTCGCACCGCCTGCTGGCGCTGTTCCGCGCGCGCCGCGAAGAAATCCTGTTTCTGGAACTGGATCCGGGGACCGATGCCGAATCGGGCCACGCCTACGGCGAAGGCCGGGTCGCGCTCAACGCCGGCATCGGCGATCGAGGCCGCCCGGCCGACCGCTGGTTGCTCGAGGCCTGCCGCCTGACCTGGCGCGCCAAGCTGCATCTGCACCTGCTGCTGGATCTGTTCGGCCAGGCGCGCGAGAAAGCTGAGGCCGAGGCCATCGACGTGTTCGGCGACAACCTCAAGGATCTGCTGCTGGCCGCGCCGGCCGGTCCGCGGGCGGTGCTGGGCCTGGATCCGGGGCTGCGTACCGGCGTCAAAGTCGCGGTGGTCGACGCCACCGGCAAGTTCGTCGCGCACGACACCATCTACCCGCACGAGCCGCGCAAGCAGTGGGATCAGTCGCTGCACACGCTGCGCGCGTTGTGCGCCAAGCACGGCGTCGAGTTGATTTCGATCGGCAACGGCACCGCTTCGCGCGAAACCGACAAGCTGGCCGGCGATCTGATCAAGCTCATGCCGGACACCAAGCTGACCAAGGTCGTGGTCAGCGAAGCCGGCGCGTCGGTGTATTCGGCGTCCGAGTTCGCCTCCAGGGAATTCCCCGATCTGGACGTGAGCATCCGCGGCGCGGTGTCGATCGCGCGGCGCCTGCAGGATCCGCTGGCCGAACTGGTCAAGATCGAGCCCAAGGCGATCGGCGTGGGCCAGTACCAGCACGACGTCGATCAGTACCGTCTGGCGCGCACGTTGGACGCGCGCGTGGAGGACTGCGTGAACGCGGTCGGCGTCTACGTCAACACCGCCTCGGCGGCGTTGTTGGCGCGGGTGTCGGGCCTGTCGAGCACGGTCGCGGAGAACATCGTCCGCCATCGCGACGAGAACGGCCCGTTCGTGTCGCGCAAGGCGTTGCTGAAAGTGCCGCGTCTGGGCGAGAAGACCTTCGAACAGTGCGCCGGCTTTTTGCGCATCGTCGACGGCGACGAACCGCTGGACGCCTCGGCCGTGCACCCGGAGGCATATCCGGTGGTCGAGCGCATCGTCAAGCAGTGCGGGCGCGAAGTGAAAAGCTTGTTGAACGATCCGCAGTTCGTGCGCAGCCTGAAACCCGAGGCTTACACCGACGGGAAGTTCGGCGTGCCGACGGTGCGCGACATCCTCAAGGAAATGGAAAAGCCCGGGCGCGATCCGCGTCCGGAGTTCAAGGCGGCCAAGTTCGCCGACGGCGTGGAGGATCTCAAGGATCTGCAGGTCGGCATGATCCTGGAAGGCGTCATCAGCAACGTCGCCGCGTTCGGCGCCTTCGTCGACATCGGCGTGCACCAGGACGGGTTGATCCATATCTCGGCCTTGTCGGACAAGTACGTCAAGGATCCGCGCGAGGTGGTCAAGGCCGGCGATGTGGTCAAGGTGCGGGTATTGGAAGTCGACATCCCGCGCAAGCGCATCGCGCTGACCCGGCGTCTGGACGACGCGGTACCGGCGCCGCGCGCGCCGGGCGCGGACCGTAACGAGCGCAACGATCGAGGCGGCGGCCGCGGCGATGGCGGCCGTCCGAACCCGGGCGGGCGTCGCGATCAGCCGCAGCGCGGCGGTTCGACCGCGCCGCAGGGCAAGGGTTCGGCGCCGTTGGGCGGGGCGTTGGCGGATGCGTTCGCGCGGGCCAAGCAGAAGTCCTGATCCGAACGCGGGCGATGGCCGCCGCAACGAAAAGCCGCTTCCGCAAGGAAGCGGCTTTTTTATTTTGTGCGCACAAGAACGCCAACAGCAGCAACCCTGGTTGCGGGCGGAACGGAGAGGAGCTTATTTCGCCGCAGGCGGATCCAACCGCAGCAATTTGCCTTCGTCCTCATCGGTCAACACATACACCTTGCCGTCCGCCGATACGCGTACGTCGCGGATGCGCCAGCCCAGCGGCTTGAGCAGACGCTCTTCCTTGACGATCTTGTCGCCCTCCAGAGTCAGCCGGATCAGGCTGCCGTCGGCGAGCGCGCCTAGAAACAGGCTGTTGTTCCATTCCGAGGCCGGTTGCTCGACCAGGAATGCCATGCCCGACAGCGCCGGCGATACTTCCCATACGTGGTAGGGCGCTTCCATACCCGGTTTTTCCTTGCCCTCGGCTTCGGAAATCTTCAACCCGCTGTAATCGATGCCGTGGGTGACGATCGGCCAGCCGTAGTTCTTGCCGGGTTGCGGCAGATTGATCTCGTCGCCGCCGCGTGGGCCGTGCTCGGCTTCCCATACGGTGCCGGTGCGCGGATCGATCGCCAGCGACTGCATGTTGCGATGGCCGTAACTCCAGATCTCCGGCCGTGCTTCCTTGCGGCCGACGAAAGGATTGTCGGCCGGCACGCTGCCGTCGAGGTTCAGGCGCACCAGCTTGCCCTGCAGTTTGTCCAGCTCCTGCGAAGCCATGCGCTGCTGGCGCTCGCCCTGGGTGATGAAAATATGGCCGCTCTTGTCGAACGCCAGACGCGAACCGAAATGATTAGGGCCGACCAGCTTGGGCTGTTGCTGGTAGATCACCTTGACCTCGGACAAGGCCGAATCGCCCAGCGTGGCGATCGCCACCGCGGTGCCGGCGCTGCCGTCGGGGCCGGGTTCGGCGTAGCTGAGGTAGATGCGTTTGCTGGCGGCGAAATCCGGCGCGAGCACCACGTCGAGCAGGCCGCCCTGGCCTTTGGCCCAGACCTGCGGGACGTTGCCGATCGGCGCGGAGATCGCGCCGTCGGCAGCGACGCGGCGCAGCCGGCCGGGGCGTTCGGTGACCAGGAAACCGCCGTCGGGCAGCAATGCGACCGCCCAGGGATGTTCCAGTCCGCTGGCGATTTCGGTCACCCGTATTTCGCCCAGTTCGCTCGGCGTCTGGTGGGTGACGGCCTGCTTGGGCGCGGGCTTGGCCGAGGTGGCGGCTTCGGCGCCGCCGCCGCGATCGCAGGCGGACAGGCTCAGCAGCAAAGCGGCGCACAGCAGGCCGCGTCGTAGGACAGAAGTCATGCGTGGCTCCTGGAAACGAGAAGAAGCGTGATCGGACGTAGCCTCACCATAGCCGGCGCGGCAGGCGAGGACAATTCGATGCTGTCTATCGGTCCGTCGCGGGCGAAGCTTGCCGATTGCCTCGCAGCCGGGGCTGCGCGGTTTGCGCCAGTTCGTGGTCGCGGCTCGCGCCGCTCCTACAGGTAGCCCATGTAGGAGCGGCGCGAGCCGCGACCGCGCAAACACAGCAACGTCGAAACCCGCGCGACCGTCGTCGACCCACGACCGCAGTCAGCGATACCCGGCCGCCTGCAATTCGAACAATTCCGCATAACGTCCGCCCTGTGCCAGCAATTGCTCGTGCGTGCCGCTGGCCTCCAGCCGGCCCTCGGCCAGCACCAGGATCCGGTCGGCCATGCGCACGCTGGAGAAACGATGCGAGATCAGCACCGCGGTCTTCTCGTCGGACAATTCCTTGAAGCGTTGGAACACTTCGAATTCGGCGCGCGCGTCGAGCGCGGCAGTGGGCTCGTCGAGGATCATCACCTGCGCATCGCGCATGTAGGCGCGCGCGATCGCGATCTTCTGCCATTGCCCGCCGGACAGGTCCACGCCGTTCTTGAACCGGCGCCCGATCGGCTGGTCGTAGCCCTTGGGCAGCCGTTCGATCACTTCATCGGCCATCGAGCGCCGCGCCGCTTCGCGGATGCGCGCGATGTCGGTCATCTCGTCGATCTGGCCCACGCCGATGTTCTCGCCGGCGGTGAGGTGATACCGGACGAAGTCCTGAAAGATCACCCCGATGCTCGAACGCACCTGATCCAGGTCGTACTCGCGCAGATCGCGGCCGTCGAGCAGGATCCGGCCCTCGTCGGGGTCGTACAGCCGCGCCAGCAGCTTCACCAACGTGGTCTTGCCGGCGCCGTTCTCGCCGACCAGGGCTAAGACTTCACCCGCACGCAGTTCAAAATCCAGCCCGCGCAGCGCCCAGCGTTCGGCATCGGGATAGCGAAAGCCCACGTTCTCGAACACGAATCCGCGTTGGATCGGCTTGGGCACCGTCGCCGGTTCGGCGGGCGAAACGATTTCCGGGACCACCTCGAAGAACGAGAACAGATCGTCCAGGTACAACGCCTGGCTGGCGACTTGCGAGAAACCGACCAAAAGCCCTTCCAGCAATTGGCGTAGCCGGCGAAAACTGCCGGCCAAAAAGGTCAGATCGCCGATGCTGAAATCCCCCCGCACCGTGCGCCAGGCGATGTAGCCGTAGGCGATGTAATAGCCCAGCGTGCCCAACCCGGCCAACAACGTGCCCCAGAACGCGCGGCGGCGGGCGAGGGCGCGGTTGGCCTTGAAGAATCCGTCGGCGAGCTCGCGGTACTTGGTGATCAGGAATCGGTGCAGATTGAAGATCTTCACTTCCTTCGCCGTTTCCACGCTCGCGCCCATCTGGCGCACGTATTCGAGCTGGCGCCGCTCCTGGGTCCAGGCGAAGTTGAGCGAATAGCCCAGCGCGTTGAAATGCGCCTCGCCGACGAAGGCCGGAATCAGCGCCACCGCCAGCAGCAGGATCAGCCAGGGTGCGTAGACCAGCAGGCCGATCGCGAAGCTGACCACGGTGATGGTGTCCTGCACCTGGCCGAACAACTGGCTCATCAGGCTCATGCGGCCCATTGTCTGACGACGCGCGCGGTCGAGCTTGTCCTGCAGATCGGGGTCTTCGAAATCCTCCAGATCCAGGGTCGCCGCGTGCTCCATCAGGCGCACGCTGGTGACGTTGGTGAACAACTCCGAGAGCAGCGAATCGCCGTAGTTGACGACACGGCCGAGCAGGTCGGAGCCGATCGCCAGGCCGAACTCCAAAGCCAGCAGCGTCAGCAACGTGTCCAGTCGACCACTCGCCCAAGCTTCGGGCAGCGAGCCGAAGCCGTGCCCCGTCGCGACCAGGCGCACCGCTTCATCGATGATGAGCTTGCCGACGTAGAGCGTGGCCACCGGCAGCAAGGCGCGGACCAGACGCAAGCCCAGGGTGATCAAGGTCAGCGAGGGGCTGGTGGCCCAGATCTGCTGGAGGAACGGCCGCAGGTTGCGCAGCGCGTCGAAGCGTTCGCGCAGGCTGGGTTTGCCGTCGGTGCCGGCGCTCCGGCCGGGAGCGGGAGATCCGGTTCGGGGTGTCGCCGCGTCGCTGGGAGTGCTCATGGCCCGATTGTGCCCAAGTCGCGCGAGCAGGTGTGTGGAGGTCCCGCCGCCGTCTGACAGCGTGCGCATCGCATGCGATGCTATCGCCGCCCATCATGCCAAGGAGCGGTCCATGGATCAGTGGGTACGGCGGCCGTCAGTTGCCATCGTCGCGTGTCTGCTTGCCGCGGTGAGCCTGCCGGCCTGGGCCTCCGATCCCGGCGTCAGCATGTTCGCGATGTTTTTCGCGGTCTACCTCGTGCTGTTCGCCCTGGCGTACTCGCTGATCTGGGCGGTCAGCTTCTTCCTGAGTCCGCCTTGGCGCTGGCTGGCGCGGGCCGTGGCGATCGCGGCGTTCTTCGCGCCCGGATTCACCGACGGCTGGGTCATGCCGGCGGTGGCGCTGCTCGGTTGGTCCGAACACGAGCACATGCAACCTCACGCGGTGATCAGCCTGTTGTTGACCACCGCGGTGGCATGGAAGAGCCTGTACTGGTTCTTTTCGCAGCCGCGGTGGGACACTGCGGTCTAGTTCGCCGCCGCGGGTTCGCCGAACAGCGGCCGGGAGAAGCTGCGCTCGCAGCTGACGATGAAGCGTTTGTGCGTCGCGCAGGACACCGCGGCCAGACATTCGGGATCTTAAAACTGAACATCGCCAGGGCGATGTCGTTGTGACCCTTCGAGGCTATGAAGTAGCCGTGGCGGGTGCCGCAGAACTTTCCGCGAAGCGTTGCCCCAGGAACAAAACCCTGTCGCGATCGATGCATTGCGACCCGCATCACTGCGAAACATCGGCGACTCGATTGTGATGCGCGAATCGTCGCAGAATCTGGCGCAGTCGAAAATCCGGACCGGATGCCGGAAAGCCACCCCGATGTCAGTCAGCAGCGACGACTCCGCTCATTTCAAAGGACAGGCAACTATGCAAAAGCAAACGATCTCGCTGCTGATCATGGCGTGCCTGTGGCCTGTGTTGGCCAGCACGCAAGTCCGGTCCCAGGCCGCTCCCGCCTGCCGTTCGGATACTGCCAGGCAGATCGCGATCAGCGGTCCGGCGCTCGGCGCCAGTTTCCAGAATCCGTGTTTCTCGCCGAACGGACGGGTGCTGGCCTTCACCAATTTCAGTCAACGTTACAACACGGGAAAATCGGTGGTGCGGACCGTATCCGCCGAGGGCGGCACGGTGTTGCGCGCCCTCAGCCCCACCTCCGCGCAAAGCGTGAACCTGCCGGGGCAATGCTGGTCCGCGGCCACCGACGAGGTGGTCTATTCGAGCGATGTCGTGGAACGCGACGAAATCTATCTGGCCCCCGCGGCAGGCGGCAGCCCGGCGACGCGCGTTACCCGCCGGGCCGGCTTCCTGGCGTGGGAGCCGTCGATCTCGCCGGTGCTGGCCGACGGCAAGCGCTGGATCGTGTTCGAGTCGCACAGCGAAGCCGATCCGGACGCCGGCGGCGAGCTGTGGAAGATTCGCAGCGACGGCGCCGAGTTGGCGCTTCTGACGCAGGGCCATAACGATCGACAACCGGAGTGGTCGCCCAAGGGCGACAAGATCGTGTTCCAGCGTCAGGTCGGCGAGGAAAAGTGGGACGTGTTCACGCTGGATGTCGCCACCGGCACTGTGTTCAACGTGACCAATGCCGGCGGGCTGTTCAACACCGACGCGTCCTGGTCGCCGAGCGGAAACTACATCGTGTATTCATCCGGCGATACCGATATTGAGATCGCCAACCTCTTCGTGATTCCGGCCGCGGGCGGCAATCGCATTCGCGTCACCCGCAGTTGCGGGCTCGACGGAGCACCGGGCTGGTCCCCGGACGGCAGCACGATCGCCTTCGAATCGGCGCCGTTCGATCCGGACGCGCAAGGCAGCACGACCTTGTGGCTGATCGACGCGCCGCCTGGCATTCGCTGATAGCGGGGCGCATCGACATCGATGCGCATGGCCGGAGTCTCAGGAGAAGGGCGGCCGAAACGCCGCCCTTCTGTCGCAACCGGCGTCGGCGCGAGGGCGGTCAGCCTTTCGCGGCCTTGCCGTCGCCGAACACCGGCCGGAAGAAACTGCGCTCGTAACTGACGATAAAGCGCTTTTCTGTCGCATAGGCGATCGCGGCCAGACAGTCAGGATCTTCGAACGAGCGCGCGCGATAGTCCTCGTAGGCGGCCATGCTCGGAAAACTGAACATCGCCAGGGCGATGTTGTTGTGGCCCTCGGAGGGCATGAAGTAGCCGTGGTGGGTGCCGCCGAATTTTTCCACCAACGCGATCCACAGGCGGCCGTAATGCTCGAACTCGGCCAACTGGTAGGGATCGACGACGTAGCGCAGGTAGCAGGTGATCATGCGGGTATCCTCGATACGGCCCGGTACCGTCGTGCGGCGCGGGCATGAATGGGCGTGACCGGCGCGGTCCGGGCCCGGCCGGTGCGAATGCTGGCGCGAACATACTGCACTGCAGCTGGAACTGCGACGGCGCTGCCGCTAAGTTGGGCGCGCTCCAAGAGGAGCGCTCGGCCGCGACGGCCGATCTGTCATCGAAAAGGAGAGTTCGAATGAAGCTTGGGATTTTGAAGGGATGGCGTTCCACCGCGGCGTTGGCCGTATTCGCCTTCGCGTTTGCCTTCGGCGCGACCGCGAACACCCGCAACCTGATCATCTGCGCCGGCGGCGTGTATTGCGATGCCGAGGTGCGCCAGCCTTGTCTGGCCGGCGGCGGCAGTTGGTCCGAGTGCGAGATGCCCTGGCGGATGTGCGTACTGGACGCCTGCCCGCAATAATCCATCACAGGGTTTCAGCGGTACCGCTTCCCCGTTCGCGGGGAAGCGGTTGCCCGCGGCGGGTCAGATGGTCGCGCCCAACATGAAGATCGGCAGGTACATGGCCCACACCGTGAATCCGACAGCGGCCATGCCGAGCACCACGCCGGCCACGCAAGCAAGCAGATCGCGCCAGCGTTTCGGTGCCAGCGCCCATACCGCCAGCACCGGCACGGGCAGGGCGGACAGCACCCAGGGATAGTCGACCATCAGCCGGGTCGCCGCCGGCAGATCGGCACCGAAGCTCACGAACACTTGCTCGAACTGCGGCACCACCCAGATCGGTGCGATGCCGCAGGCGAAGGCAATCAACAGGCCGATGCCCGGCAGCACCGGATTGAACGGCACCGCGGGCGCGGGCGATGAGGTTGGAGGCGTTTGCATCGGGGGATCTTAATCCGGCCCCGGCCGGCGCGTGGGCTGGCGTCGGGCGCCGCCGCACCGCCCGTTGCAAGGGGCGGCTCGTGGGGGGCTCGCAGGGACTGGCTCAAGCGGCCTCGAAGCCGCCGGCTCACGCAGGGCCCAAGCCGGGCCGGACGGGTAGAATAGTCGTCCCACACCGCCAGCCCACCGCCCGCCGTGACCGCAACCCCGTCTTCGGCCGCCTCCAGCGGCCCCGTCGTCATCCGTCAGGACGACCTGATCCAGTCCATCGCCGATGGCCTGCAGTACATCAGCTATTACCACCCGGTCGACTACATCAAGAACCTCGCGGCCGCGTACGAGCGCGAGGAAAGCGTCGCCGCCAAGGACGCGATCGCCCAGATCCTGATCAACTCGCGCATGTGCGCCGAGGGTCACCGGCCGATCTGCCAGGACACCGGCATCGTCACGGTGTTCCTGGAAATCGGCATGGACGTGCGCTGGGACGGCGCGACCATGGGCGTGGAGGACATGGTCAACGAAGGCGTGCGCCGCGCCTACAACCATCCCGACAACAAGCTGCGCGCCAGCGTGCTGGCCGATCCGGCCGGCAAGCGCAGCAACACCAAGGACAACACGCCGGCCGTCGTCAACGTCAAAGTCGTCCCGGGCAATACGGTCGACGTGATCGTCGCGGCCAAGGGCGGCGGTTCGGAAGCCAAGTCCAAGTTCGCGATGCTCAACCCGTCCGATTCGATCGTCGACTGGGTGCTCAAGACCGTGCCGACCATGGGCGCGGGCTGGTGCCCGCCGGGCATGCTCGGCATCGGCATCGGCGGCACCGCCGAGAAGGCGATGCTGCTGGCCAAGGAATCGCTGATGGAGCCGATCGACATCACCGATCTGCAGGCGCGCGGCGCCAGCAATCGCGCAGAAGAACTGCGCTTGGAGCTGTACGAGAAGGTCAACGCGCTCGGCATCGGCGCGCAGGGCCTGGGCGGTCTGACCACGGTGCTCGACATCAAGGTCAAGGATTACCCGACTCACGCCGCCAATCTGCCGGTGGCGATGATCCCGAACTGCGCCGCAACCCGCCATGCGCACTTCACCCTCGACGGCAGCGGCCCGGTTATGCTCGATCCGCCGTCGCTGGAAGACTGGCCGAAACTGACGTACGACTCGTCCAAGGGCCGGCGTGTCGACCTGGACACGGTCACGCCCGAAGACGTCGCCAGTTGGAAGCCCGGCGAAGTGCTGCTGCTCAACGGCAAGCTGCTGACCGGCCGCGACGCCGCGCATAAGCGCATGATCGACATGCTCAACAAGGGCGAGGCGCTGCCGGTCGATTTCAAGGGCCGTTTCATCTATTACGTCGGCCCGGTCGATCCGGTTCGCGACGAAGTCGTCGGCCCGGCCGGTCCGACCACGGCCACGCGCATGGACAAGTTCACCGAACAAGTGCTGGCGCAGACCGGTCTGCTCGGCATGGTCGGCAAGGCCGAGCGCGGCCCGGCCGGCATCGACGCGATCAAGAAGCACCGTTCGGTGTACCTGATGGCGGTCGGCGGCGCGGCCTACCTGGTGTCGAAGGCGATCAAGGCCTCGCGCGTGGTCGGTTTCGCCGACTTGGGGATGGAAGCGATCTACGAGTTCACCGTGCAGGACATGCCGGTGACGGTCGCGGTCGACAGCGCCGGCGAGTCGGTGCACAAGACCGGGCCGAAGGAATGGCAGGCACGGATTTCAGGCGGAATGATCGGTAAGATTCCGGTGGTGGTCGAGCCGGCCTGATCGTCGTTTCCGCCCCGAAAATTTTTCCGACGTCCTCCTGTAGGAGCGGCGCGAGCCGCGACTGCGAATCCGCAACTACGATGAAACTTTCGAAGTGATTGCGGATTCGCAGTCGCGGCTCGCGCCGCTCCTACAGGGCGTTGGTGTGGCTTTCAGAGCCTCTTGACCAACTGCGCCAGCATCTTCTTGGTCGCCGGCCGTGTCAGGTATTCCTTGGCCAGGGTTTCCAGCGCCAGCACGTTGGTCTCGCTGGTGTCGTCCAGATCGTCCAGGCCCACCAACAACTCGGCCTGCATGCGGTAGTAGCCGTCGCCGACCAACTGCCGGGCGATGTAATCCACCGAATCGGTATTGCCGTCGAACAGCACGTCGATGATCGGCACCGCCCATTCCAGCGCGCCCCAGGAGCGCGCCGATTCCAAATCGATGCTGCGCGTGCGCTCGCCGGTGCCCACCGACAACACCACCAGGTCGCGGCTGTTGTCGACGTTGGCGTCCTTGCGCAACGCCTCGGCGATCGCGCAGGCGGTCGGGTTGTTGGCGACCACGCCGCCGTCGATCAACGCGCAGGCCTTGCCTTCCACCAGCATCGGATGCGCCGGGAAATAGGTCGGCGCCGCGCTGGAGGCGCGACACACTTCCCATACCGACAGATCGCGATGTTTCTCGTCGAAACTCTTGAAGATCACCGGCGTGCGCGAAATCGTGTCGTAGGCGGTGATCAGCACCGGCACCTTCAACTGGCCCAGCGTGGTCTTGCCGAACACCTTGCGCAGCACCTTCTCGATGCCGGTGCCGTCGTAGCGCGGCGCCGACATGCCGTCGCTGATCAACCGGTTGGCGCGCGACCACAAACGGCCGGCGAGATTGGGGAAAATCACGTGACGCTGCGCTCGATACAACTGCGCCAGCGCATCCGGCGTGATCCCGCTGGCCAGACCGCAGGCGACCAGCGCGCCGGTCGAACTGCCGGCGATCAAGTCGAAATTCTTCAATATGCCGTTCTTGCCGGCCTGGGCCTTTCCCGCTTGAACCAGCGCCTGTTCCAGGCCGGCCAGCCAGTGGCAACTCACCAGGCCGCGTATGCCTCCGCCGTCCAGCGAGAGGATGCGCCGCATTTTCATCGGATTCTCCGTCTATCCGATCAAGCCTAACGCGTGCCGATTACGTGTCGGGTTGCAGACGTCGCAGTTTTTACGTTTGCATGAGAGCCGCCGCGTTCAGTACCACTCCAGCAGCGACACGCCCAGGCCGATGTAGGTCGCGCGGTGGTTGTAGTCGATCATGCTCTCGCCGTAGCCGTCGAAGATCTGCAGATGGCCGCGCAACTGGTTGTGGATCGGGAAACCCCAATCGAACTGCAGCGCGCCGTGCGAGCGGTCGCCGCCGCGCAGCGAATGCCGCGCCATCAGCGAAAACTCGTGGCCGCCGCGGGTGTGCACGATGGTGATGTCGCCGCGGCCGATGTAATCCTCGATATCCGGATTGTCGTCGTCGTTGCCGTCGGAGATCCGCCACCACGGCCGCGCGACGATCGCCCAGTTCTCGCGATCCAGACCGATCTGGCCGATCACCCGGTTCCAACTGCGCGAGAACGGATCGGCGCGGCCGTTGGACTGGTGGTTGACGCCGATCCCGGCCATGCGCCCGTTCCAGCCGCCGATGCGGTAGTTGTTGCGGAACACCAGCATCACTTCCGGCTCGTAGTTGGTTTCGCGGAACGGGCGCGAATCCTCGGCGTTGTAGACCTGCCAGCGCGAGGACTGGGTGTAACCCATCCATACATCGCCGTTGTCGCCGAACAGGTTCTCCACCGCCTTGGTCTTGAAGCTGATCTGGAACTTGGCCTCGATGTCCTTGAGCGATTGCGGCTCGGCGACGGTGTTGCGCGGGTTGGGCGAGTGCGGCAGCGTGTTGGGGTCGTCGTTCCAGAACACCGGCAACAGGTACACCGGCTTGTAGGCGCGGAAGTTGAACACGCCCAGCTTGGAATCCTTGGCCAGCTCCCAGCGGCTGTCGAGCAGTCCGCCCTTGCCGGCGTTGGCGATCGCATCATTCAGCGGCTCGTCGTGACTGAACACGCTGCCCTTGACCGCGCGGCGCGCGCGTTCGCTCACGCTCGGCTTGGGCTCGCCGGCGATCTCGTCGCCGACTTCCAGATTCTTCTGGATCGCCTTGGCCTCCTTGGCGGCGATGTCGGCGTCGCGCACGCCGCCGCTGTGTCGGCCCAGCGCCGCGTCGTAGCAGGCCAGGCGATCGGCATCGATGGAGATCGCCAGGCAGGCTTCGGGTGTGGCCGGCGTCGGCGCGGCCTGAGCGTGGACCAGCACGGGCGCGGCCGCGAATGCGATCAGCAAAGCGGAGCAGGCGTGGGGCAGGGTTGGTTTCATCATGTGTCGGACGGTTCCAGGGCGGGTTCCGGCGGGTGCGGCGTCGCGCAGCAGTCTTGCATTGGGTTGCGAACGAAACGTGAATCGATGCGTTCGTCGGTGGCGTCAGGTGGCGTCGTTTGCGCGGCTGGTTCGGTAACCATCAGTGCGTCGGGACGATGCGCTCAAGCAGGCGCGACGCCCGCTTGAGCGCGGCTCGGCGACTCACAGGAACCAGGCGAGCGCGAACAGGCCGAGCATCGCGAACGCCAGGCCGAGCTTGAGCACGGTGCCGACCACGATGCCCACCCAGGTGCCGACGCCGACCTTGGTGGCCTGGTCGAGCTGGCGGGTATGGATCAACTCGCCGATCAGCGCGCCCAGGAACGGGCCGATGAACACCCCGATCAGGCCGAAGGCAAGTCCGGCGAAGGTGCCGATGATCGAGCCGATGATCGCCAGCTTGCTGGCTCCGACCCGCTTGGCGCCCATCGCCGTGGCGGCGAAATCCACCCCCATCGACAGCACCGTCAGCAGGCCCAGCACCACCAGCATCAGCCAGCCGACTTTCTGGAAATCCGAGACCCACGAGGCCAGCACCATGCCGGCGAACACCAGGGGCAGGCCGGGCAGCGCGGGCAGTACCGTGCCGACGATTCCGACCACCACCAGTACGCCCGCCAATATGTAATAAAACGTATCTAAATCCATGCCGGACCCCTGTCCGGACGGGTTGTCCGGGCTGTTTGCATTTTGGACCATGTCGGGGTACGTTGCGGTCGCTGCGTTTGCCAAGGGTCACCGTGAATCGTGGCCCGATGCGGTAGATCCATCGATCCGCTACATCGTTGCACCTCGCTTCCTCCTTGCAACCAGCACGCGATGATTCGCGTTAACAAAACCACGTTCCAAGGAGAGAGTAGCGATGTCCGGTAAAGAGTTCGGAACCGTAAAGTGGTTCAACGATGCCAAGGGTTTTGGCTTCATCAGCCGTGAAAACGGCGAAGATGTGTTCGTGCATTTCCGCGCGATCCAATCCCAGGGCTTCAAGAGCCTGAAGGAAGGCCAGAAGGTCTCCTTCACCGTGGTGCAGGGCCAGAAGGGCCTGCAGGCCGACGCCGTCGAGCCGTTGTAAAGACGTAGGCTTCGATGCTGCAGCGCCGCAAGGCGCAGCGGTCGAGTCAGAGAAACCCGGCTTCGGCCGGGTTTTTCTTTTGTGTAATTTTGATGCCTGTCACAAATACGAATATTCACTCGCCGCGACCACAGCCGGCGCCTTGTCGGTCGCCTGCGACCCCATCCGATTCGTACTGCGAAACCGCGCCCGCATACCCGGCCTGGCACATTCTCTTCGGGTTTATATCGATTTAAATCGAGGATTATCGGCGCCCGGGCGCGATCGCGGGCCGCGTTGCCGGTGCCGGCCGAATGGAGTTACTCGGTCGCAGATACCCAATTCGATAAAAAACGGGGGTCCGGAAGGACCCCCGGCGGCCGTGCCGGCCGATTCGGCCGGGCTCACCTCCTTGTGCGGCAAACCCGCGAACCGGTGTTCCGATTCCTCGCCCCACACCGATTCGATCGCCCGCGCCACGACCGGGCGCGGAGAGCCTGCGTCGGCTGCGCGGCGGGCCTCGTCTCCCGCCGCGCCTGCGTGCCTCCTGCATCGCTGCGCGCTTCCTGCGCCGGGCTCGCAGATATCCAACGTGCGCGCCCGGGCGACGGGGTTGGCGGCACGCAAAAAAAAGGCCCGCCGTAGCGGGCCGTGGAGCGGACGAACCCGCCCGCGCCTGGGCGCGGACGGGCCGGCGGCCGCGATCAGTTCTGGAAGGGCGTGTTCTCGGCGAAGTACTCGTGGTTGTCGGCGTTGTCGAGCGCGTTGGTCGGATTGGTGTTGGCCAGGTTCCTCGCGCCGGATTGTCCGTAGACGTGGTCGTCGGTGCCGGCCACGACGGTGAAGTGGCTCATCTCGTGGATCAGCGTGCCGGCCTTGGAGTCGGTGCCGGTCAGCGGCGCATTCCAGAACGCGTTGCACACGTAGATCTGGTACGGCTGGTTCGGATAGACGTAGGCGTAGGCGCTGCTGGTGCAGCCGCAATTGATGGTGATCTGGCCGCCGCTCTGGTCGATCGCCGAATCGATCGAGGCGAAGTGCGAACGCGCGGTGCTGTAGCGGCTGGAGGTATAGGCGCCGAACCAGGTGGTGTAGCGCGGACCGACGGTGCCGTTGTTGAGATAGCCCTTGGCGTTCTCGGCATAAGTGCGCGCGGAGTTGACCGCCTGACCGGCCGAGCTGGTGCGCGCGGTGGTGCAGCCGACGTAGTTGACGCCGTTGACCACGGCGGTAGGACCGATCGGCTTTTTCGCCGCGGCGAGCTTGGCGCCGCCCAGTTGATCCAGCCCGTCCACCCACAGACTCAGCGGCGCGCTCTGCACCGTCATCGGCAAGCCGTTGGCCTGGTGCAGCATGGTCCGGTCGGAGGTGGATGCGTGCTGCAGCGGCGCGCGGAAGGTCACCACGTATTGGCCGGTCTTGGACAGGTCGTAACCGGCGGACAGATCGACCACGCGGCGCAGGGTTTCGCCCGGCTGCAGGATTGCGAAATCCTCGGCTTGCGGCAGGCCGCGCTTGACCATCGCGCCCTCATAGGCCACCGGCGCGCCGCCGTAGCTGACCGAGAAAAGCTTGGCGTCGAATTGATCCGACGGCAGCTGCCACTTCGGCAGACGCACGGCCTTGCGGCTGGTGTTGGTGATGCTGACCTCGACCGCGCCGAGGAAATCGTCGGCGCCGCCGGTCATCGCGACCATGCCGACGCGCAGTGGGTTGTTCTGCACGCTGGGTGGCGTGGCGACGGCGGCGGCGATGGCGCCGGTCAGAACGGCGCCCACGGAAACCACATGCACGAAGCGAAGTTTCATTCCGATCTCCTGATCTTGCGATGGCTAGGTCCGCGAGGCGGACGCGAATGACCCTAGCGCAAGGCTCGTTCGAAGAAGACCCCAATAGGTGCTCCAGTTCCGCGCCTAATCGTGATGCGGGTTATGAACCAATCGCTATGTGCGCGTACAACGAAAACGGCCCGCGATGCGGGCCGTTGTGTTTCGTTACATTGTTTCACCGCTGCACCCGAAGGCGTGAATCCTCAGCGGATGTAAGCGCGGCCGTTGGAGATGCGCACGTAGGTGTTCTCGCGGATGCCGCTGAGATCCTTCTGCGTGACCACGGTGGTGCGGCCGTCGTCCATGCGCACGTAGACGTTGTAGCTCGGCGCGCCGACCCGGTTCTGGATCGCATTGCCGGCGATGGCGCCTGCGACCGCGCCGCCGACGGTGGCGCTGTTCTTGCGGCCCTTGCTGTCGGTGTGGTCGTCGGCGATCTTGCGGCCTGCGACCGCGCCGACCAAGCCGCCCAACACCGCACCGGTCGCGCTGGGCGCCGTGCTCTGGGTGCTGATCTGTTCGATGCGGGTGACAATGCCGCAGTCGTAGCAGTTGTTGTTCTGATTGGGGTAGTTGGATTGCGGCGGATAGTTGTTGTAGCCGCCGTTGTTGTAACCGCCACCGCTGTAACCCGGCGACGTCGCGCAACCGGCCAGCGCCAGCGTGGCGACGGTCGCTACGCCCAGCAATCGGATGTTGTTGATATTCATTCCAGGCTCCTGCGCTTGTGCATGCGAAGTGGCGGACAGTCGCCACGCGCTGCCAAGCTATAAGCCGGCACGTGAACGCGTGTTCAATTTATGTGCCGCACATCGGGTGTGTTCAGCTGGCGGCAGGGCGGTGGCCGATGCGGAGCCGATCAGGGCCAATCGGGGCCCAACGAATACGGCCCAGCATGCGCGGGGCCGTTGGATTGGATCTGGCGATCACGATGGCGCGGCTGGGCGCGATCGTGTCGGGGCGATGCCGCCGATCAGCCGCGGAAATCCTGATGGCAGGCCTTGCAGGCTTCGCCGATCTGTTGCGACACCGTGGTCACGCCGGGGCAGCTCACCGGCGGATTGGCCATGGCTCCATCGAGCGCGGCGCGCATCTTGGCCGAATGCTGGGCGAAGCGCGCATCGTCCTTGAGATCCGGGAAGGCCGGGTCGAGGTCGTCGGCCATCGTGCGCAAGGCCTTGATGTGCGGCAGCGTGTCGGTGGGGCCGCAACGATTTTCCTTGGCCCGGCTTTCCAACTGACCCAGATGCCACGCCTGCACGTGCATGACGCTGTCGGGGAAATGGTCCTTGCGCTGTTCCAGCGCGCGTACCGCCATGACCGTGGCGACGACGCCGCCGATCAGGCCGATCAAAAACAGGAACAAGTATTTCGAACCATTGCCTTTGCGTTTTGCAGGGGCGTTGGTGGGCTGGGTATCGCTCATTGCCTGGCCTCCATCCAAGATCGCCGAACGATAACATGCGGCGATGTGAGGTCCAGATCACGCGCGGCCGGGCAGGGCGCGCGGACAATCGCGTCGCCGACAACACCATCGGCGGTCCGGAGCTTTCCGTGGGAATCGGCGGAATCGGGCCGGCGGGCCACTACAATAGCGGCATGAATTCCGCATCTTCCGACCGCCTCTGGCAAGAACGTTTCGCCGGCATCGACCGTTTGTACGGACAAGGTTCCGTCGCTCGATTCCGCCAATGCCGCATCGCCGTGGTCGGCATGGGCGGGGTCGGTTCGTGGGCGGTGGAAGCGCTGGCCCGCACCGGCATCGGCCATTTGACTCTGATCGACGCCGACGATCTGTGCGTGTCCAACACCAACCGCCAATTGCCGGCGTTGGAGGGCCAGTACGGCCGGGCCAAGGTCGAGGCGATGGCCGAGCGCTGCCGCGCGATCAACCCGGCGATCGAGGTCGACGCGGTGCAGAGTTTTCTGACCCCGTCGAATCTGGACGAGCTGTTGGACCGCGATTTCGATCTGGTGCTCGATGCCTGCGACAGTTTCCGCAGCAAGGTCGAGCTGATTGCGTGGTGCCGTCGGCGCAAGCTGCCGGTGATCGCGGTCGGTTCGGCGGGCGGGCGCACCGATCCGACCCTGGTGCGGGTGCGCGATCTGTCGCGCACCGAGCACGACGCGATGCTCGCATTGATCCGCAAGAAGCTGCGCGGCGAGTTCAATTTCCCGAAGAACCCGGACCGTTACTTCGGCGTCTCGGCGATCTATTCGTTGGAGAACGTGAAGTATCCGCAGCCCGACGGCACGGTGTGCGGCTTGCGGCCCAAGGTCGCCGGCGATGCGGCGCTCAAGCTCGATTGCGGCGCGGGGCTGGGTGCGGCGACGCATATCACCGGTGTGTTCGCGTTCGTCGCGGTGGCAAAGGCGTTGGAGATTGTGCTCAAGCCTAAGGCGAAGGCGGCGTAGTCCGATCTACATCGGTCCCGAAAAGCGTTGGGGCTGAAGCCCCTCCCACAAAAGACTTCGTGAGGTCTTGATCGGCTCCGGCATTCCGAGCCCGAGCCCGAACCCGAACCCGAGCCTGAGCCTGAGCCTGAGCCGAGCCGGAGCCGGAGCCGGAGCCGGAGCCGGAGCCGAGCCGAGCCGGAGCCGGTTCGGATTCGGATTCGGATTCGGATTCGAGAAGCGTCCACGCTGAAGTCTCCCGAACATCAACCAGGGCATCCACGAGGTCTTTTGTGGGAGGGGCTTCAGCCCCGACGCTTTCCGAGCAACGACCCGCAACCCGATCAAGCGATCCCGAACAGCCGCCGGGCATTGTCGGAAGTCGATGCGGCGATGTCCGCCGGCGGCACGCCGCGCAACTGGGCGATGACCTCGCACACATGGCTCAGACGCGCTGGTTCGTTGCGTTGCCCGCGGATCTGCGCATCCGGCTGATCCGGCGCATCGGTTTCCAACAGCAGACAGTCGATCGGCATGGCGGCCACGATGCGCCGTAGCCGTTGCGCGCGATCATAGGTCACCGGTCCGCCGAGTCCGATCAGGAATCCGAGTTTCCACAGCTGCCGGGCCTGTTCTTCGCTGCCCGAGTAACTGTGCACCACCCCGCGCAGGCCGCCGACCCGGCGGATCGCCGCGATGCAGGCGTCGACCGCATGCCGCGCATGCACGATCACCGGCAGATCGAATTCGCGCGCCAGCGCGAGCTGGCCTTCGAAATAGAACGACTGCCGCGGACGATCGAGCCCTTCGACGAAATAGTCCAGCCCGCATTCGCCGACCGCGCAGGGGCGTTCGCGCTCGAGCCAACCGCGCAACTCGTCCAGGTGCTCGGGCCGGTGCGAGTCCAGGTACATCGGGTGCAGGCCATAGGCCGGGTGCAGTCCGTCCCCGGCGCAGACCTCGCGCAGCTTGGGCCAGCCGGCCGCGTCGATCGCCGGAACCACCTGCGTGGCGACGCCGGCGGCGCGCGCGCGTTCGATCACCTGGGCGCGGTCGGAATCGAATTCGGGCGCGTCGAGGTGGCAGTGGCTGTCGATCAGCGCGGGCATGCGCTCAAGCGGCGGGCGGCCGGATGCTGGGCGGTTGCGGATTCTTGCGGCTCTTCCAGTTCGCCAGCAGCAAGGTGCCCAGGCCGAGCAGGATCTCGTCGGCCAGCGGCACGAAGTCGGGAATTACCAGGTCGACCACAAACAAGGCCGCGGTCACCACGAACAGACGCGGATAACTCAGGCGTCCGAGAAAACCCATCAGGGGAGCGAGCAGCGGATTGGCCATGTCGGTGAGGTTGTGACGCAGTTGGCGAACACGCTAGCACGGTGCCGCGTGACGGTTCAGACAGGGGACAGATTAGCGAAAATCAATAGGCACTGGTTCAGCATTCCAGTGGTGGAATGGCGCCGTCCACACACGGTTTGGACGCGCCTCGGGGAGAGGCTTCCGAAAGCCGGCTGCACAGCCGGGTTTCGACGAAGCGATCCGCGGGTCACGGCCAGGCTCAAAACCCCCGCAGGCTCAACATTGCCGCGGTTCCCCCGCTGCAGGAGGCTCCAAATGAACAAGAACATCATTGCCGTCGCGATCGCGTCGCTGCTGGTCGGTGGCGTGGCGGTAGCGGCCTTCCAGAGCTTCCGCGGCCCGTCTGCGGCCGGTCCCACCGCGACGCTGAGCCCGGCCCCGGTCGACGCGCAGGCCACCCTGAACGGCGCCAGCCCGGCCGGCGATCTGGCCGCCAGCGGCGCGATCAACACCGCGCCGCAGGTCGAATACGCCGACGTGGTCAACGTCAAGCCGATCAACCAGAAGGAAAAGCTCTACGCCACCGTGATCGGCACCGATCCGGTCCGCGAGACCAGCACCGTCTCGACCCCGCGCGAAGTCTGCAACGACGTGGTCGTGCAAGAGCGCCTGCCCGAGCGCGACGGCAACGTCGGCGGCACCGTGGCCGGCGCGGTCATCGGCGGCCTGCTGGGCAACCAGGTCGGCGGCGGCAACGGCAAGAAGGCCGCGACCGCGGCCGGCGCCGTGGCCGGCGGCTTCATCGGCAATCGGGTCGACCGCAATCATGTCGGCGGCCGGGTGGTGAACCGCACCGAGCGCCAGTGCCGCACCGTTTCCGACAGCTCGCAGTCCTCGCGCGTGGTCGCTTACAACGTGACCTTCCGTAACCCGGACGGCACCACCGGTACCATGCGCACCGAAAGCAAGCCCGGCAGCCGCATCGCCCTGGGCAACGAGAACAAGGTGGTCGGTTACGACGTGACTTACCGTTATCAGGGCCAGGAGCAGACCATCCGCATGGATGAGCGTCCGACCCAGCGCCTGCCGGTCATCAACGGCCAGGTGGTGACCCAGACCGCTTCGGCGGCGGCGCCGATCCAAGGCTGATCGCCCATCGCGCCAGCAGCACCCAGAACGGGGCCGGAGATCCGGCCCCGTTCTTTTTTGCGCGCGAGGCCGCCGCAAAGCGGAGAATTTGCGCGACCGTGGCGCGGCCTTGCGGATAATGCTTACAAAGCGCCTTAAAACGGACGCGGCCTTACTCCGGCCCGGCGCGGCCATTACAATGGCGGTCTTTCTGCCCAAACAGGACTCCCAAGCCCGCCATGGCCCTGCATCCCTACGATCTCTACGACGTGCGTTCCCTGCTCAGCGAAGAGGAGCGCGCCGTACAGGACACCGTGGCCCGCTTCACCGACGAGCGCGTGATTCCGATCATCGGCGATGCCTTCGACCAAGGCCGTTTCCCCAAGGAACTGGTGCCGGAGATCGCCGAACTGGGCCTGCTGGGCTCCTCGCTGCCGGAAAAATACGGCTGCGCCGGCCTCAACGCAGTCAGCTACGGCCTGATCTGTCAGGAGCTGGAGCGCGGCGACAGCGGCATTCGCAGCTTCGTCAGCGTGCAGTCCTCGCTGTGCATGTACCCCATCTACGCCTACGGCACCGAAGAACAGCGCGAGCGCTGGCTGCCGGGCATGGCCCGCGGCCAGATCATCGGCTGCTTCGGCCTGACCGAGCCGCACGGCGGCTCGGATCCGGCCAATATGAAGACCAACGCCAAGAAGAACGGCGCCGACTGGATCCTCAACGGCTCCAAGATGTGGATCACCAACGGCAACCTGGCCGACATCGCCATCGTCTGGGCGCAGACCGACGAGGGCATCCAGGGCTTCGTGGTCGAGAAGGGCACGCCCGGTTTCGCCGCGCAGGAAATCAAGCACAAGATGAGCTTGCGCGCGTCGGTGACCTCGTCGTTGTTCTTCGACAACGTGCGCGTGCCTGAAGCCAACCGCCTGCCCAACGTCAAAGGCCTCAAGGGCCCGCTGGGTTGCCTGACCCAGGCCCGTTACGGCATCACCTGGGGCCCGATCGGCGCGGCCATCGCCTGCCTCGACGAAGTGCTGGGCTACACCAAGGAGCGCATCCTGTTCGACCGTCCGGTCGCGGCGACCCAGTCGGCGCAGATCAAGATGGCCGAGATGGCGCGCCGCATCACGCTCGCGCAGTTGCTGGTGGTGCAGCTCGGCCGTCTGAAGGATGCCGGCAACATGCAGCCGACCCAGGTGAGCCTGGCGAAGTGGAACAACTGCCGCATGGCCATCGACATCGCGCGCGAATGCCGCGATCTGCTCGGCGGCGCCGGCATCACCACCGAGCATTCGGCGATCCGTCATGCGCTGAATCTGGAATCGGTGATCACCTATGAAGGCACCGAGACGATTCACCAGCTGGTGGTCGGCCGCGAGTTGACCGGGATCAGCGCCTTCTAATTTCGCTGCCGCAGGCAGCACGATATTCCTTCTCCCGCATGCGGGAGAAGAGCCTGCCCCCGAAACGCTTTTGATCGGGGGTGGCCCGCAGGGCCGGATGAGGGCGCGCGGCAACCAATCGCCCGCGGCAACACACGCGATCTCGCGCGTCCCTCACCCCAACCCCTCTCCTGCAAGCGGGAGAGGGCTTCAATCGGTGGACAGGGGCTTGACGATGCGCAGCAGGAGTACGCGACCGTGATGACGATTCCCGACATCCAACTGGAAACGCCGCGCCTGATCCTGCGGCCGCCGTGCCGGGAAGACTTCGACGCCTGGGCCGAATTCATGGCCGATGGCGACCACGTGCGTTACGTCGGCGGTGCCCAGCCGCGTCCGCTGGCGTGGCGCACGATGATGTCGGTGATCGGCTCCTGGGCCGTGCAGGGCTTCGCCTTCTTCTCGGTGATCGAAAAGAGCAGCGGCCGCTGGATCGGCCGGCTCGGCCCGTGGAACCCCGAAGGTTGGCCGGGCACCGAAGTGGGCTGGGGCATCGTCGCCGACGTCAACGGCAAGGGCTACGCGAGCGAAGGTTCGGCCGCGACGATGGATTGGGCGGTCGATCAGCTAGGCTGGACCGAGATCATCCACACCATCGATCCGGAAAACGTCGCCTCCAAGGGCGTCGCGGCCAAGCTGGGTTCGCGTTTCCTGCGCTACGGCCGTCTGCCCGAGCCCTTCCACGAGAAAGAAATCGAAGTCTGGGGCCAATCCGCAGACGAATGGCGCGTGCGCCGCAAGGCCGGAGCCTCGCAGTGATCACCGTCCACGGCTTTTCACCTTCGGGCAACTGCCACAAGCTGCGGTTGCTGCTGGAACAACTCGGCGAGCGCTACCGCTGGGTCGAAGTCGACAGCAGCCAGGGCCAGACCCGCACCCCGGAATTTCTCGCCCTCAATCCCAACGGCAAGGTGCCGGTGGTCGATTTCGGCGACGGCCGCATGCTCAGCGAATCCAACGCGATCTTGTACTACCTCGCCGACGGCAGCGAATTCCTGCCCGGCGATCTGTGGCAACGCGCGCAGGCGTTGAGCTGGATGAACTTCGAGCAGTACAGCCACGAACCCTGCATCGCCGTGGCCCGTTTCATCGCCGGCTGGACGCCGCCGGATTCGCCGCGTCGTGCCGACCTGCCGATGCTGCGCGAACGCGGCCATCAGGCCTTGACGGTGATGGAGCGGCATCTGCAAGCCAAACCCTGGTTCACCGGCGAGCGCTACGGCATCGCCGACATCGCCTTGTACGCCTACACCGACGTCGCCCCGCACGGCGGCATCGCGCTCGATGCCTATCCGGCGCTGCAAGACTGGCTGGCGCGCGTGCGCGCTACGCCGGGCTTCGTCTCCTTGCCGCAACCCGATGCGCAGGCCGCGCAACGGATCGCGCAAACCTCCTGATTCCTTCTCACCGTTGAGCCGACCCGCATGCGGGCGGCGGAGTGTCCGATGTCAGCGCAACCGCAGTCTCCGATCTTCAGCAGCGTGCCGAACTTCAATCCGGTGGCCCAGCCGATCCCGGCGCGGATGAAGGGCCTCAACCGGGCCGAAATCTGCGACGTCAATTTCGTCGAGTTCGTGAAGGCCTGGAACGGCCGCGCCGACGCGCGCCCGGCCGCCGATGAAGCCATCCTCGACGGCAGCGCGCTGGATGCGCGCGGGTTCCGCGAGCTGTTCGAATCGCAGCTGATCAGCCGCCACCTCGACCTGATGGCGCGCGTGCTGCGGGTACAGAACAAGGTCTTCTACACCATCGGCTCCAGCGGCCACGAAGGCAATGCGATGGTCGCGCGCCTGACTCGCCACACCGACCCGGCGTTCCTGCACTACCGCAGCGGCGGCTTCATGGCCGAGCGTTTCCGCAAGCTGCCGGGCATGGACCCGGTGATGGATTCGGCGCTGTCGTTCGCCGCGAGCAAGGACGATCCGGCGTCCGGCGGCCGCCACAAGGTGTGGGGCAGCAAGCCGTTGTGGGTGTTGCCGCAGACCTCGACCATCGCCTCGCATCTGCCCAAGGCGCTGGGCACCGCGGTCGCGATCGAGGCCGGCCGGCGTTTGGGGCATGGGCTGCCGATCCCCGACGACAGCATCGCGATCTGTTCCTTCGGCGACGCTTCGGCCAATCACGCCACCGCGCAGACCGCGTTCAACGCCGCGGCCTGGACCGCGTATCAGAAACTGCCGGCGCCGGTGTTGTTCGTGTGCGAGGACAACGGCATCGGCATTTCGGTGAAGACGCCGGGCGGCTGGATCGGCAACCGTTTCCGCAACATGGACGGCTTGGATTATTTCGCCGCCGACGGCCTCGATCTGGCCAACGGTTACGGCGATGTGCAGCGTGCGGTCGAGCATTGCCGCCGCACGCGTCGTCCGACTTTCCTGCATCTGCGCACCACCCGGATCATGGGTCACGCCGGCACCGACTTCGAGATCGAATGGCGTTCGGTCGACGAACTGTGCGCGGTCGAGGCCAGCGATCCGCTGTTGCGGTCGGCGGCGATCGCGATCGAATCGGGGCTGATGTCGAAGGACGAAGTGCTCGATCTGTACGAGGCCACGCGCAAGAAGTGCTTCGCCGCAGCCGAGGAAGCCGACCGTCGGCCCAAGCTGGACCGGCTCGACGAGGTGATCGCGCCGCTGGCGCCGTACAGCCCCGAGGCGGTCGCCAAGGAAGCCGCGCGCGCCGATTTCGCGCAGCGCCGTCTGGAAGTGTTCGGCAGCGAAGCCAAACTGCCCGAGAACCAGCCGCCGCGCCACTTGGCGATCCAGATCAACAACGCCCTGCACGATATCTTCGCCAAGTACCCCGAGACGCTGCTGTTCGGCGAGGACGTGGCGCAGAAGGGCGGCGTCTACACCGTCACCAAGGGCTTGCAGAAGGCGTTCGGCCCGCGCCGCGTGTTCAACACCTTGCTCGATGAGACCATGATCCTGGGCATGGCCCAGGGGTTCGCCAACGTCGGTCTGCTGCCGATTCCGGAAATCCAGTACTTGGCCTATTTCCACAACGCCTGCGATCAGATTCGCGGCGAAGCGGCCTCGCTGCAGTTCTTCAGCAACAACCAGTACCGCAACCCGATGGTGGTGCGTATCGCCGGCCTGGGGTATCAGCGCGGCTTCGGCGGCCATTTCCATAACGACAATTCGATCACCGCGCTGCGCGACATTCCGGGCCTGGTGGTCGGCTGTCCTTCGCGCGGCGACGACGCGGCGACCATGCTGCGCACCCTGACCGCGCTGGCCAAGGTCGACGGCCGGGTGGCCGTATTCCTGGAGCCGATTGCGTTGTACATGACCAAGGACCTGTACGAAGCAGGCGACGGTCAATGGCTGACTTCGTATCCGCAGCCAACCGAAGCGATGACGCTGGGCGAAGGCCGGGTGTATGGCGAAGGCGATGACTTGGTGATTTTCAGCTACGGCAACGGCGTTCCCATGAGCCTGCGCGCCGCTCGGCAGATCGAACAGTCCCTTGGCTGGAAAACCCGCGTGGTCGACCTGCGTTGGCTGGTTCCGCTCAACGACGCCTACATCGCCGCGCAGGCCAAGAGCGCCAAGCGCGTCATCGTCGTCGACGAAGGCCGGCGCAGCGCCGGCGTGGGCGAGGGTGTGATCACCGCGCTGGCCGAGGCCGGTCTGGGTGCGGTGCCGATGCAGCGCGTGGTCGGCGTGGATACCTACACCCCGCTGGCCGGCGCGGCGTTTCTGGTCATTCCCGGCGAGGACGACATCGTCCGCGCCGCCGACGCGCTGGCCAAGGGCTGATCGCCGATGTGCGGGCTGGCCGGCCTGCTGCGCTCGCGCAACGATCTCGACCACGAGCATCTGCAGGCGCTCGCCGCATCGATGGGCGACGCGTTGCGCCATCGCGGTCCGGACGACGACGGCGTCTGGGCCGATCCGCAGACCGGCATCGCGCTGGCGCACCGGCGCCTGAGCATTCTCGACCTGTCGCCACTGGGCCATCAGCCGATGGCCTCCGCCGACGGCCGTTACGTCATCGCCTACAACGGCGAGATCTACAACTTCGCCGAACTGCGCGAGCAACTGGTCGAGCTCGGCCGCGGTTTCCGCGGTCATTCCGATACCGAGGTGCTGCTGGCCGCGGTGGTGGAGTGGGGCGTGGAGGCGGCGATCGCGCGCTGCAACGGCATGTTCGCGATCGCGCTGTGGGACCGGCAACGCAGCGAGCTGTGGCTGGCCCGCGACCGGGTCGGCAAGAAACCGTTGTACTACGGCTGGGCCGGCGAGACCTTGGTGTTCGGCTCCGAGCTCAAGGCGTTGTGGCGGCATCCGGAGTTCGACAACGGTGTCGATCGCGACGCGCTGGCGCTGTTGCTGCGTTACGACTACGTGCCGTCGCCGTACTGCATCCACGTCGATACGTTCAAGCTGATGCCGGGCGCGTTGCTGCGCCTGGACGCGCGCACCGTCGCGCGCGGCGCGGCCGAGCACGATCCGCAACGCGATCAACAGCGCTACTGGCAGGCCGGCGAACGCATGGCCGCGGCGATCGCTCAGCCTTTCGATGGCGATCTGGATGCGGCCGAGGATCGGCTCGACGACTTGCTGCGCGACGCGGTCGGCCTGCGCATGGTCGCCGACGTGCCGGTCGGCGTGTTCCTGTCCGGCGGCACCGATTCGTCCGTGGTGACCTCGCTGATGCAGGCGCTGAGCCGCAAACCGGTGCAGAGCTTCACCATCGGCTTCGAAGGATCGCATCACGACGAAGCGCCGCTGGCGCTGCAAGTGGCGCGGCATCTGGGCACTGCGCACACCGAACTCTACGTCAGCGGCGCCGACGCGTTGGCGGTGGTGCCGCGTTTGCCGGCGATGTTCGACGAGCCCTTCGCCGACGCCTCGCAGGTGCCGACCGCGCTGGTGTGCAAGCTGGCGCGCAGTCTGGTCACGGTGGCCCTGTCGGGCGACGGCGGCGACGAATTATTCTTCGGCTACAAGCGCTACGAGCGTGCGTTGCGCAATCTGCGCATGCTCCAGCGCGTGCCTGCGCCGCTGCGGCGTTGGCTGGCCAGATCGGCGCAAGGCCATGGCGAAGCCTCGCGCGCCGGCGGTTTCGCCGCGTTCGCCGCCGAGATGGGCGCGCGCGGGATCGGCGACGTCTACCGCAACCGCATCGTGCGTTGGCGCTTCCCCGAAGCGGCGGTGCCGGGCGCGAAACTGCGTCCGGCTCTGTACGACCTGGCCGAACCGCTGGACGGGCAGGGCACGCCGGCGGACGCGATGATGCTGGCCGACTACAGCGTGTATCTGCCTGACGATCTGTTGTGCAAGGTCGACCGGGCGAGCATGGCGGTCGGACTGGAGGCGCGCGCGCCGCTGCTGGACACCGCGATCGCCGAGTTCGCCTGGTCGTTGCCGCTGGCCTACAAGCGCGGCGAAGACGGCAGCAAGCATCTGCTCAAGCGCGTGCTCAAGCGGTATCTGCCCGATGCGATGGTCGATCGCGGCAAGCGCGGCTTCGGCGCGCCGGTGTCGCAGTGGTTGCGCGGCGATCTGCACGATTGGGCGCAGGCGTTGCTCGACCCGCAGCGGTTGCGCGCGGAAGGATATTTCGACGCCGAGTTGATCGGCGGCCTGTGGCGCGCGTTCGTCGACGGCGAGAAACGTTGGCACACCCATCTGTGGAACGTGCTGATGTTCCAGGCCTGGCACGAGCATTGGCGCGAACAGCGCAACCTGGCCGGCGACGCGATGGCGCGCAATTCGCATGGCGAGGGCGGGTTGTAGCTCGATTCCTGGCTGACCGCGATGCGACTGTTGTCCGTGTAGGAACTGCGAAAGTTGCGACCGCGCAGTTGCAGATCGCGACGATGGTGGTCGCAGGTTCGCGGTCGCGGCTCGCGCCGCTCCTACAGGGAGCCGTGCGTGGCTTTCGCGTCGCGTGGAGATCGGTTGTGGTCGGCCAGCGCCGGTGTAGGAGCTGCGCAAGCTGCGACCGCGCAGCTGCAGGTCGCGACGATGGCGGTCGCAGGTTCGCAGTCGCGGCTCGCGCCGCTCCTACAGGGAGCTGCGTGGGGCTTCCGCGTTGTGGGCGGGGTTAGGCGAGGCGAGAGGGCTAATCCCGCGCGGTGCTGAAGCGTCAGAACTCCAGCCAGGCGTCAGCGCTCCAGCCCCGCGAGCAGCGGCTGTTCGCTCACCGCATGGCCGTCGATGCTCGTCGGCCCTTCAGTGCGATCCAGCGACAACACCGCCAGCGCCAGATGGGTCGATCCCAGGCTCGCGCTCGAAGCCACCGTGCCCAGTACCGCTGCTTCGCCGCGCACCTCCGCGCCGGCGGCGACCTCGACCGGGCTTTCGAACAGCACCAGTCCGCGCTTGGCTTTGCCGAGGAAGTGCGTGCGCGCCACGATCTCCTGGCCCGGGTAGCAGCCCTTCTTGACGCTGAAGGCGTTCAACCGTTCCAGTGACAGTTGCTGCGGCGTCCATTGCCCGGTCTGCGAGGCCGGCAGCCGCGGCAGGCCGTGGCGCAGATCGTCCAGCGTCCATCGCGCCAGAGCCTGCGCGTCGGTCTCGGCTGCCGGACCCGCGGGCGCGATGCGCAGCGTCCTCGCGCCGCCTTCGCCGCCGACATCCAATTCCAGGCCCGAAGCCTCGTCGCCACCGATTTTCGCGCGTTTGCCCTGTTCCGGGACGCCATAACGGCCTTCGATCACCAGATCTTCACGCAAATCGATCCAGATCTTGCTGCGGAATACGAATCGTTTCAGCGACTGGACCATCGCCGCCGCGTCGCTGTCGGGCAACAGCAGGCGGATCGACTGATCCGACACACGCAGCAAAGCGAACAGCGCGATCACCCGGCCTTTGGGCGTCAGCCAGCCGCTCCATTGCCAATGACCGTCGGCCAAGGCCTTGACGTCGTTCATGAATTGCGCCTGGGCGAAAGCCGCCGCATCGCGACCCTCCAGGGCGATCACACGGTGGTCGGGCAGGGCGAAGGCCTGTCCGGGCAAGGCTTGCGGGTTGTCAGGCATGGGGGGCGGGACTTAATATTTAACGCTGTGATGATAGGCGAAACCACCCCGGAAGCACGTTCGGACGAAACGTCCGAGACCCCGGCGACTCCCGTTTCCGATACGGGAGGCCAATCGCCTTCCGCCAAGGACGCTCCTTTGGAGCATGCTCCCAAAGAGCACGGTGGTCGCGAGGGCCTCGAACCGACCCGCTACGGCGACTGGGAAAAGAACGGCCGTTGCATCGATTTCTAGCTCGCCGGTTACGACTGGCTAGATCCGGGCAACGACTCCGCTTTTCAAGCATGCACCCCACCCAGCGCTCCCACGCTTCCCCGCCACGCGGCGCCGCCGCCCAGCCGAGATTGCCACGCTAATGGCGAACCGCGAACGACCTTTATCACCTCATCTGCAGGTTTACCGCTGGCAGATTCAGATGGTGACCTCCATCGTGCACCGGACCACCGGTGTGATCCTCGCTGTCGGCGGATTGTTGATCGCCTGGGCGCTGGTCGCGCTGGCCGCCGGGCCCGAGTCCTGGGCCACGTTCACGGCTTGCGCCCGCTCGCCGCTGGGTTTCCTGATCCTGTTCGGCTGGACCTGGGCGTTTTCGTTCCATCTGATCAACGGCATCCGCCATCTGGTCCAGGACGCGGGCTATGCCTACAAGGTCGCCACTTTTATCCGCAACGGCTGGATCAGCGTCTTCGGCAGCCTGGTGCTGACCGCGCTGATCTGGATCGTCGCCATGATGGCGCGAGGTGGCGCATGAGCACCAAGATCGGAAGCGAAAGCGGCAAGAGCCTGCGCAACCCGCTCAAGACCGCGCGCGGGCTGGGCTCGGCGAAGGACGGCACTCACCACTTCATCGTTCAGCGCGTCACCGCGATCGCGCTGGTCGGCCTGACCTTGTACGTGCTCGGCCTGATCGTGTCGTGGATCGGCGGCGACTACACCACGGTGCGCGCCTCGGTCCATCACCCTTGCAACGCCGTGTTGCTGAGCGCGTTCGTGATCGCGATGTTCTGGCACGCCAAGCTGGGCCTGCAGGTGATTGTCGAAGACTACGTCCACGGCCCGATCCTGGCGGCCGCTTCGCAGATCGCCATCGTTTTCGTTTGCGTACTCGCGGCTCTTGCCAGCGTGCTCGCCATCATCCGCATCGCGTTGGGAGCCTGAGTCGTGGCCTCTGCCTACAAGATTCAAGAACACAAGTTCGACATGATCGTGGTCGGCGCCGGCGGCGCCGGTCTGCGCGCCACCTTCGGTCTGGCCCAGAAGGGCCTGAAGACCGCCTGCATCACCAAGGTGTTCCCGACCCGTTCGCACACCGTAGCCGCGCAGGGCGGTATCTCCGCCGCGCTCGGCAACATGGGCGAGGACGACTGGCGCTACCACTTCTTCGACACCGTCAAGGGTTCGGACTGGTTGGGCGACCAGGACGCGATCGAGTACATGTGCAAGGAGGCCATCCCGGCCATCATCGAACTCGAACACCAGGGCGTGCCGTTCTCGCGCACCGACGAGGGCAAGATCTACCAGCGCCCGTTCGGCGGCATGACCACCAAGTACGGCGAAGGCCCGCCGGCGCAGCGCACCTGCGCTGCGGCCGACCGCACCGGCCACGCGATCCTGCATACGCTCTATCAGCAGTCGCTGGCGCACGACGCGCAGTTCTTCATCGAGTACTTCGCCCTCGACCTGATCATGGACGAGACCGGCGCCTGCCGCGGCGTGCTCGCGCTCGACATGGCCGAAGGCACCCTGCATCTGTTCCGCGCGCAAGGCACGGTGCTGGCGACCGGCGGTTACGGCCGCGCGTACTTCTCCGCGACCTCGGCGCACACCTGCACCGGCGACGGCGGCGGCATGGCGCTGCGCGCCGGGCTGGGCCTGCAGGACATGGAGTTCGTGCAGTTCCATCCGACCGGAATCTACGGCGCCGGCTGCCTGATCACCGAAGGCGTGCGAGGCGAGGGCGGCATCCTGCGCAACAGCAACGGCGAGCGCTTCATGGAGCGCTACGCGCCGAGCGTGAAAGACCTGGCGCCGCGCGACATGGTCAGCCGTTCGATGACCATCGAAATCCGCGAAGGCCGCGGCGTCGGCGAGCACAAGGATCACATCCTGCTCGACCTGACCCACCTGGGCCCGGAAGTCATTCACGAAAAACTTCCCGGCATCGCCGAATCGGCGCGCATCTTCGCCAACGTCGACGTCGAGAAGGAGCCGATCCCGGTCATTCCGACTGTGCACTACAACATGGGCGGCATTCCGACCAACTACCACGGCGAAGTCGTGCAGTTGAAGGACGGCAACCCGGACGCGGTGGTCGAAGGCCTGTACGCGATCGGCGAAGCGGCCTGCGTGTCGGTGCACGGCGCCAACCGCCTGGGCTCGAACTCGCTGCTCGACTTGGTGGTGTTCGGTCGCGCGGTCGCCAATCGCTGCGCCGAGACGATCAAGCCCGGCGGCCCGCACGCCAAGCTGCCGGCCGATGCCTGCGACGCCGCGCTCGCGCGCCTGGACAAGCTGCGCAACGCCAGCGGCAGCACGCCGACCTCGGTGATCCGCGACAAGATGCAGCGCACCATGCAGGCCGACGCGGCGGTGTTCCGCACCGGCGAAACCCTGAGCGACGGCGTGCGCAAGATGCGCGAGATCCACGCGCTGTTCGCCGACGTCAAGGTCAGCGATCGTTCGCTGATCTGGAACTCGGACCTGATCGAGACCTACGAACTGTCCAACCTGCTCAGCCAGGCATTGGCCACCATCGTTTCGGCCGAGAACCGCACCGAGTCGCGCGGCGCGCATGCGCGCGAGGACTTCCCGACGCGCAACGACACCGAATGGCAGAAGCACAGCCTGTGCTATGTCGACGAGAAGGGTACGACCAGCATCGAATACCGACCGGTGCACAACTACACCCTGACCGACGACGTGGCCTACGTGCCGCCCAAGGAACGCAAGTACTGACCGGCGACCCTGGCGCGCGCCCGTTCGCGCGCCGGTAATTCCCACCCTTCAGTACCGCCGCCAGCCCAGAGATCGCCAGCATGGCTCAGTTCGCCCTACCCAAAAACTCACAGATCCAGAAGGGCCGCCATTGGCCGACGCCCGGCGCCAAGCAGCCGCGCACCTTCAAGGTCTATCGCTGGAACCCCGACGACGGCATGAATCCGCGCGTGGACACCTATGAGGTAGACCTCGCGGCGTGCGGCCCGATGGTTCTGGACGCGTTGATCAAGATCAAGAACGAGATCGACCCGACCCTCACGTTCCGCCGCTCCTGCCGCGAAGGTATCTGCGGCTCGTGCGCGATGAACATCGACGGCACCAACACCCTGGCGTGCACGCGCGCGATCGCCGATTGCGGCGACGCCAAGAACGACGTGCCGGTGTATCCGTTGCCGAGCATGGGCGTGGTCAAGGATCTGGTTCCGGATCTGACCCACTTCTATGCGCAATACGCCTCGATCCGCCCGTGGCTGCGCACCCAGAGCGCGACGCCGTCCGACCGCGAGCGTCTGCAGTCGCCGGAAGACCGCAAGAAGCTCGACGGCCTGTACGAATGCATCCTGTGCGCGTGCTGCTCGACCAGCTGCCCCAGCTACTGGTGGAACGGCGACCGTTACCTGGGTCCGGCGATCCTGCTGCAAGCCTACCGCTGGATCATCGACTCGCGCGATGAAGACACCGGCACGCGCCTGGACGATCTGGAAGACCCGTTCAAGCTGTATCGCTGCCACACCATCATGAACTGCGCCCGCACCTGCCCGAAGGGTCTGAACCCGGCGCAGGCGATCGGCGAGATCAAGAAGCTGATGCTGGCGCGGCGGATCTGAATGATTTCCGGAGGCTTCGATCCGGATTCGATCCAAGCGCGTTCGACGCCGTCGTCCCTAACCGGGCGGCGGCGTTTTCGCGAGAGGGCCTCGGCCATTGGTGCGATGGCAGGATGGGGCGGTTGGCGCGATGCTTGGGCGGCTGGCGGCTGGCGGCTGGCGGCTGGCGGCTGGACAAGGGCGATGACGCTGCGAATGTGCCGCGATCAGACAGGCGGGCGGCGCCCGCTCAAGCCCGTCATCCCCGCGAAGGCGGGGATCCAGAGACTTCAGAGCCATGTCGCGATAAAGCCCTGGATCCCCGCCTTCGCGGGGATGACGAGCAAAAAACGAGCGTCGTAAGCCGAGTAGTCGAGTGGTTGCAACGACAAACGCGACGAAGTCGCCCTTGATGGCGAGACAACAATCGTCGCATCGATATCGAACCGCCGCGTATCCCGCGGCCTAAGGAACGAGGCGACCGATGGATTCGAAAGCGATCTTCCTGCCCGCGCTGGCGATGGCAGCGCTGACCTGCATCGTCTGGCTGCGCATGTTCCACGTGCGCATCCGCCAGATGCGCCGCGACCGCATCCACCCGCAAGCGGTGGCGACGTCGGCGCAGGCGATGGTGCGGTTTACCGAGTCCTCCACCGCCGATAATTTTCGCAATCTGTTCGAACTGCCGGTGTTGTTTTATCTGGCGCTGGTCGTGGCTGCGCTCAACGGGTTCACCGATGCGGTGACTTTGAGCTTGGCGTGGTTGTTCGTCGCGCTGCGCGTCGCCCATAGCTTCATCCAGTGTGGCTACAACAAGGTCTTGCATCGCTTCTACGCGTACGCCGCGGGTGGTTTCGTGCTGTGGACGCTGTGGATTCGTATCGCGATCGGATGGTTGATGTCGTGAGAATTTTTCGCCCCGCGTTCGACCGTCGCCTGCTGTCCGACATACGGCGCTGGTGCTTGGTCGTCGCAACGGCTGCAGTCTTGTGCGCAGGATCGGCGAATGCGGCGGAGCGAGCGCCGCAAGGCGATAGCGCATCCGGCAGCGGCACGGCGGTGGCCCGAGCACGCGCGCTGCTCGATACGTTGGGTTACGAAGACGTCATGCGGGGCATGATCGTGTCGATCAACGGGCAAACGCTGCCCGGCGAGCCCCACGCGCCCGGCGATAAGGCCCTGTTGCAGCGCTGGCTTGCGGCCGCGCAACTGCGGCCGATCGCCGCGGCCACGGCCGAGCGCTTGGCCGTCGCGGCCGATTCGGAGGAGATCGACGTCGCGTTGCGCTATTTCCGCAGCGACGCGGGCCGTACCGAAATCGCCTGCCTGCGCGAAAGTGCAGGCGCACCCGTGCTCGAATCCTGCATTCGCGATAAAGGCGGCGCGGTACAGCTTCAGGCGTACCAAGATTTCAGGGCGACGGGTATCGACAACACGCTCGGCGATGTATTGGGCGAATCCCTCGGCCCCGATCTGTTCGCGGCAATCGCCGTTGCGACGGCTCGCGACCCTGCGCTGGAACGCGAAATCGCCGCGTACTGCCGGCGCCGTCCGAGCGGTTTGTGCGCGATGAGCGGCCATGAAGCTTCAACCGATAAGGGCGCACCATGAGCGAAACCACCCAGGACGAGCGCGACGATATCGAACTACGCCGTCTGCGCTGGCGCTGCCGTCGCGGCATGCGCGAGTTGGACCAATTGCTCGGGCGTTACCTCGACCGCGAATGGAGGCAGGCTTCCGAAGCCCAGCGCGGGGTTTTCCTACGGTTGCTGGAAACCGAGGACGATAAGCTCTGGCACTGGTTCATGGGCCACGAGGAAGCCCACGATGCGCAGTTGCGAGAACTCGTCGGATTCATCCGTCAGCTGCCGCCCTGAGCGGCAGACAGACGCGGGCGGCTGCACGCAGCCCTCGCCATCGACAGGCGTCTGCCGCCTGCAATGGCGGCCCTCTGGAGGGTTGTGCGCGTACTTGATTGCGTTGGGCGCGCTCGCGGCGTTCTCGGTACTGGCCTGCGAACTGCCTCGGCCCGCGGCGCTGCCGCTTGCGGCCGTGGCTCTGGCCTGGGGCGTCTGGTCGGCCCGACGTGAAGCCCGCCGGCCTTCGCAACTGCTGGTGATCGCCGGCGGCAGAGCCACGCTCGCCGGCGGCCCCATCTCGGATCTGCGCCTGCAGTGGCGCGGTTGGCTGGCCCGGCTCGATTTCACCGGCCCGGACGGCCGCCGCCAGCGTCTGGCGTGGTGGCCGGACACCCTGGATGCTGCGGGGCGCCGTGAACTGAGGCTGGCCGTGGCGGTCATAGAACCTGCGCGCGATCCGCGTTCGATGGCACCATGAGCGAGATTGGGATGCGCAAAGCGACGGCCCCACCACCGAGCACCACCGGCGGATCCAAAAACCAGCCGGCACGAGGACGGACAACCCGCGATGACTGATCCGCAATTCCCCATTCCCCGATCCCCATTTCCGGCGCCATAGATGTTCAAACCCCTTTCCGTGGCCATCGGCCTGCGCTACCTGCGCGCCAAGCGCCGCAACGGCTTCATTTCCTTCATCTCGCTGGCCTCGATAGCGGGCATCGCCCTGGGCGTTACCGCGTTGATCACCACCTTGGCGGTGATGAGCGGCTTCCAACGCGAAATCCGCGACCGCATGCTGCAGATGGCCGCGCACGCTACCGTCAGCGCTTACGGCGAGCCGTTGAGCGAGTGGCGTCTGGCGGTCGACAAGGCCATGGCGGACACGCGGGTGGTCGGCGCGGCGCCGTACGTGGAGAAGGAAGCCCTGCTGTCGGCGACGCGACAACAGCCGGCGATCATCCGCGGCGTGGTCCCGGCCGAGGAAGGCAAGGTCTCGGTGCTCGGCGACAAGATGGTCGAAGGCAAGCTCGATTCGCTCACGCCCGGCAGTTTCAACATCGTGTTGGGCAAGGAACTCGCGCTGTGGACGGGCGCGCAGGTCGGCGACAGCGTGGTGGTGATGACCGCCGACGGCCGCAGCACGCCGATGGGCGCGATGCCGCAACTCAAGCGCTTCACCGTCAGCGGCATTTTCGAGGCGGGTTACAACGAGTACGACAAAGGCCTGGCGGTCGTCAACATGAACGACATGCAGCGGGTGCTGCGCATGGGCGACGGCGTCACTGGCGTGCGCCTGAAACTGCACGACATGGATCAGGCCTATGGCGTGGCGCGCGATCTGGCGGCGAGTCTCGGTGGGCCGTATCGCGTCTCCGACTGGAGCAGCGACAACGCCAACATGTTCCGCGCGCTGAAGATGGAGAAGACGGTGATGGCGATTCTGCTGTCGCTGATCATCGCGATGGGTGCGTTCAACCTGGTCTCCTCGCAGGTGATGCTGGTTACCGACAAACAGGCCGACATCGCGATCCAGCGCACCCTCGGGTTGACCCCGATGAGCGTGATGCGGATCTTCGTGGTGCAAGGCACCTTGATCGGCATCATCGGCACCGTGCTCGGCGTGATCGGCGGCATCGTGCTGACCTTGAACCTGGAACACATCCTCAAGGCGATCGAGACCGTGCTCGGCGTGCAACTGCTGCCGGAAGACGTCTACTACATCACCGGCCTGCCGACCGACCTGCAAAGCAGCGACGTGATCATCATCGCCTGCGTCGCCTTGGCGATGGCGTTCGTGGCCACCATCTATCCCGCCTGGCGCGCCGCGCGCACGGCGCCGGCGGAGGCGCTGCGCTATGAGTGATATCCGCGATCAAACGGCCGCCGGGCCGATCAAGCCTCCAGGCGGACCCGTTCCCGGCCGATCGTCCCCCGAAATCGTGTTGTCTTGCCAAGGTCTGGCGATGACCTATTCGGAGGGCAATCTGCATACGCCGGTATTCGACGGCCTGGATTTGTCGGTGCGGCGCGGCGAGACCGTGGCGATCCTCGGCGCGTCCGGCGCCGGCAAGAGCACCTTGCTGCATCTGCTCGGCGGTCTGGATACGCCGACCGCGGGCGAGGTGTTCGTCGGCGGCTATCGGATGAACGACCTGCCGGATCGGTCGCGCGGCATTCTGCGCAATCAATCGCTGGGCTTCATTTATCAGTTTCACCACTTGCTGCCGGAGTTCACCGCGCTGGAAAACGTGATGCTGCCGATCCTGCTCAGCGGACGTTCGGTGCGCACCCAGCGCCCGCGTTCCTGGGGCGGCATGGTGTTCGACATTCCGCGGTACGTTTTCTTCGATCTACCCTGCGCGATGCTGCGCTCGGTATCCGAAAGCGTGGATGCGCCCTCGGTGGCGCAGGCGCGCGAGCGCGCGAAGGCGTTGCTGGAGTCGGTCGGGCTGGGGCATCGGCTCGGGCACAAGCCCGGCGAGCTTTCCGGCGGCGAGCGTCAACGCGCCGCCGTCGCGCGTGCGCTGATCAATCGTCCGGCCTGCGTTCTCGGCGACGAGCCCACCGGCAATCTGGATGAGAAAACCGCGGCGACGGTGTTCGAGCTGATGCTCGCGCTCAATCGCGAACAAGGCACCAGTCTGGTGCTGGTGACTCACGACCGCCGCCTGGCGCGGCGCCTGGATCGCGTGCTGGAATTGCACGAAGGCAAATTGCGGCAACTGGACGCCGCCGAGGTGTAAACATGCTCGATGCGGCAAGGACGCCGCCATTCGGAAAACTTGCCGCGATCGCATTGTTGGCCGGCGTCTGCGCCGCGCTGGCCCTGCCGTGGCTGTGTCCGTGGCCGATCTCATCGGCGGCGTTGATCGCCGCCGCGTTTGCGTGGTGGCGCCGATTGCGCTGGCGGGTGGCGGCGATCGCCGCGTTCGGCTTCGCGCTCGCCGGCCTGCATGCGGCCTATGCGCTGCATATGCAATTGCCGGCCTCGTGGGAAAAGCGCGACGTGACGGTCAGCGGCCGCATCGTCGATCTGCCCGTGCACGAGGCGCGCCGTACCCGATTCGAGTTCCGCGTCGACCCGGATGCCTCGCAACCGGCGCCCTTGCGTGGCGCCAGGTTGCGGCTGGCCTGGTACGACGACGATCCGCGAGCGCGCAGCGCGCTCAAGACCGGCCAACGCTGGCGCTTGCAAGCGCGGGTGCGCGCACCGCGGGGGCTGCGCAACCCCGGTGGCGCGGATGCGGAAAAGTACGCGTTGATGCAGCGGCTGACCGCGAACGGCTACGTACGCAATCCCGAGCTCGCCCGTGCGTTGTCGCCGGCGCAAGGCCTGGGCGCCTGGCGCGAATCGATCAGCGATCGCATCGCCGTCGCGGTACCGTCGCAGGGCGCGCGTTTCGTGCGCGCGCTCGCGCTCGGCGACACGCGCGGGCTGAGCGATCGCGATTGGGACGTGCTGCGGGCCGACGGCCTGACTCATCTGATCGCGATTTCCGGCTTCCATGTCGGCCTGGTCGCCGGTTTCTTCGCGTTGCTGGCGCGCGTGTGCTGGTGGTTGGCGCCGGCGCTGGGCCGGCGGGTTCCGGCGGTGATCGCCGCGTCGGTGGCGGCGATGCTCGGCGGATTGCTGTACGCCGCCGCGGTGGGGTTCGCGCTACCGACCGTGCGGACGTGGCTGATGATCGCGGTGATCGCCGGCGTGAGGATTTCGCGGCGGCCGATGCACGCGGGCGATGCGCTGGCTCTGGCGGCGATCGCGATGCTGCTGGCCGACCCGTTGGCGGTGCTGGGTGCGGGCTTCTGGTTGAGTTTTGTCGGCGTGGCCTGGTTGCTGTGGTGTCTGCCCGGGCCGGATTCGCGGGGTTGGCGCGAACGTCTGCGCGGCTTCGTCTCGGCTCAAGGCGTGGCCAGTGTGGGATTGCTGCCGGTGTGCGCGACGTTGTTCGGCCAGGCTTCGCTCGCCGGACCGCTGGCGAATCTGATCGCGGTGCCGTGGTGGAGCCTGCTGGTGGTTCCGTTGGCGCTGCTCGGAACCGGTCTGGAAGCCGTGCATGCCGGCGCTGGCGAGTTCGCCTGGCGCTGGGCCGCGGCCTGTTTCGAGCCGGGCTGGCCGGCGTTCGTCGCCTTGGCCGAAAGCCCGCTGGCATTGTGGTGGTTGCCCGAAGCGGCCTGGTTCGCCTTGCCGCTGGCCTTGCTCGGCGCGTTCTGGCTGTTGCTGCCGCGCGGCGTGCCGGGCAAGGCGCTGGCGGTGTTGCTGTGGTTGCCGCTGCTGTGGCCGGAACGGCGCCTGCCCGCGCCGGGCGAGGCCGAACTTGTGGTGATCGACGTGGGGCAGGGGTTGTCGGTGCTGGTGCGCACTGCCCATCACACTCTGTTGTTCGATGCGGGGCCGGCGGTGCGCGACGGTTTCGATGCGGGCGAGCGCGCGGTGGTGCCGGCCTTGCACGCCTTGGGCGTGCGGCGCCTGGATCGGGTGGTGGTGAGTCACGGCGACAACGACCACGCCGGCGGCGTGGCCGCGGTGCTGCGCAGTTTCCCGTCGCCGCTGCCGTTCGCGCCCGCGGATATCCAGGGTGAAGCGGTGCAGGGCTTGCGCACTCGGCCCTGCGTCGCCGGTACCGGCTGGGACTGGGACGGCGTGCATCTGCGGTTCCTGCACCCGCCCGCGCATTTCCCCTATCTGAAGAACGAATCCAGCTGCGTGCTGCGGATCGAAAGCCGCCACGGCACGGCCTTGCTGACTGGCGACATCGGCGAGGTCGTGGAGCGCGATCTGGTCCGCCGCGCGGCCGAATCGGAGGCCGAGCGCTTGCGCGCCGACGTGGTTCTGGTCGCCCATCACGGCAGCGGCGGTTCCTCCGATCCGGACTTCGTGCGCGCCACCGGCGCCCGCCACGCGCTGATCTCCAGCGGTCACGGCAACCGCTTTGGCCACCCGCGCGCGGCCGTGCTGGAACGCTGGCGCCGGGCCGGCGCGCGGCCGTCCAACACGGCCGACGACGGGGCCGTGCGGGTCGGGCTGCGCGCGGCCGGCATCGGCGTGGAAACGCGACGCCAGACACACCCGCGTCCGTGGGATGCGACCCGGCGCACGGACCCTGGGCTATCCTATCGGCCTGATTGAAGTCGGCCACGGGCCGGAGGTTCGCGAGTGCTGGAACTGGTGAAGGCCGGCGGTTGGCCGATGATTCCGTTGTTGATCCTGTCGGCGGTGGCCCTGGCGATCATCATCGAACGGCTGTGGACCCTGCGCCGGCGCGCGGTGCTGCCGCCGCGGCTGGGCCAGGAAGTGCGCGCCTGGGCCGCCAGCGGCAAGCTCGATCCGGCCCATATCGAGTCGCTGCGCGCGACCGCGCCGCTGGGCGCGCTGCTGGCCGCCGCGCTGGACGTGCGCCTGCGCCCGCGCGAGGAGATCCGCGAGCGTATCGAGGACGTGGGCCGGCATCTGGTCCATCGCATGGAGCGCTACCTGAATACGCTGGGCACCATTTCCGCCGCCGGACCGCTGCTGGGCCTGTTCGGCACCGTGGTCGGCATGATCCAGATGTTCATGGTCATCAACGATCACGGCATCGGCGACGTCAACCAGTTGGCCGGCGGCATCGGCAAGGCCCTGGTGTGCACCGCCACCGGCATGATCGTGGCGATCCCGGCGCTGATGGCCCACCGCTGGTTCCGCGGCCGCATCGCCGAGTACATCGTGGCGATGGAGCACGAAGCCATCGCCCTGGTCGACGTGCTGACCCCGGGCACCGCCGAATCGCGCCAGACCGAAGCGGCGCGCGCGCCGGTGCGTCTGGCCGGCGGCCAGGCCGGCTGAGGTCGCCGCAATGCGTATTCGCGACCATCGCGCCGACGACGAACCCGAGATCAACCTGGTCCCGCTGATCGACGTGATCCTGGTGCTGATCATCTTCTTCGTGGTCACCGCGACCTTCGACGCGCGCTCGGTGCTCAAGCTGGAATTGCCGCGCGCCACCGGCGAACCCTCGGGCGACGCCAGCAAGGCGCTGATCGTGCTGGTCAATGCCGAAGGCCGTTATTTCGTCGGCGACCGCGAGGTGCTGCGCGACGATCTGGAATCGCTCAAAAGCACCATCGCCGAAGTCGCAGGCACCGACCGCGACCGCGCGGTGATGCTGCGCGCCGATGCGCGCACGCCGTATCAGGCGGTGGTCACGGTGTACGACGCGCTCGGCCAGCTGGGCTTCCGCAGGATCATGAGCGCGACCGCGCCGCCGCAGAACGCGGGCGCGGCCGCTAAGCCCGCTGCGGAGTCCGCGCGGTGACGGCGACCGCCAACGTTTCGCCCTGGCGGACCTACCGCCGGTTGCTCCGATTCGCGCTGCCTTACCGCAATCTGTTGTGGCTGGCGGTGCTCGGCATGCTGATCGAAGCCGTCGCCGGCGCGGGGTTCACCAAGCTCATGGAGCCGGTGATCAACCAGACTTTCATCGTCAAGAACCCCGGCGTGGCGGTGTGGCTGCCGTTGGCGATCGTCGGTCTGTTCGTGCTGCGCGGCATCGCCGGTTACCTGACCGACTACTACATGGCCAAGTCCGGCCGCGGCGTCGCCCGCGATCTGCGCGTGCAGGTGCTCGGCAAGTACCTGCGTCTGCCCGGCGCGCGCTTCGACACCGAGCCGGTGCCGTCGATGCTGGTGCGGCTGGGTTCGGACAGCGATCAGGTCGCGCAGGCCTCGGTCGATGCGCTCAAGGTCATGGTGCAGCAATCCACTCAGGCCATCGCGCTGCTGGCGGTGATGATCTGGACCAGCTGGCAGGTGACCTTCGCGGTGTTGATCATGGCGCCGCCGCTGGCCTGGGTGATGGACAAAGTCGGCCGCCGTTACCGGCGCATCAGCCATCGCATTCAGGAAAGCGGAGCGCAACTGCTGCTGGCCGCCGATCAGTCGCTGTCCAACCAGCAGGAAGTGAAGGTCTACGGCGCGCAGAAATCCGAGCTCGACCGTTACGGCGCGATCGCCGACAACTACCTCAAGCTCAGCCTCAAGGTCGAGTCCACCCGTTCCATCGCTTCGGGCATGGTCCAGCTGATGGGATCGGTGGGCCTGGCGCTGCTGTTGTTCGTGGCCGGGCGCGAGGCCTTCGCCGGGCGCCTGGACGCGGGCGGATTCGTGGTGCTGATGGTGTCGATGATGGCGATCATCCCCAACCTGCGTCAGCTCACCAACGTGCAGAACATGCTTCAGCGCGGCGTGGCCTCGGCCGAGCGTCTGTTCGATGTGCTCGACGCGGCCGAGGAGCCCGACGGCGGCACACGCGAACTCGCGCGCAGCCAGGGGCTGATCGAATTCCGCGCGGTCACCGCGCGCTATCCCGGGCAAACCGCGCCGGCGTTGTCGGACATCAGTTTCACCGCCCGTCCGGGCACGGTGACCGCGATCGTGGGCCGTTCCGGCAGCGGCAAGTCGACGCTGATCAAACTGATCCCGCGTTTCTACGATCCCGAATCCGGTCAGGTGCTGCTCGACGGCCATCCGCTGCAGGACTACAAACTGGCCGATCTGCGTCGCCAGATCGCCTTGGTGGGCCAGCAGGTGATGCTGTTCGACGGCACCATCGCGGCCAATATCGCCTACGGCGAAATGCAGGACGCCGATGAGGCCGCGCTGGATCGGGCGATGCAGGGCGCCAACGCCGCCGAGTTCATCGACCGCTTGCCCGAAGGCGCGCAGAGCTCGGTGGGCGCCAAGGGCGGCAAGCTCTCCGGCGGCCAGCGCCAGCGCCTGGCGATCGCCCGGGCGATGCTCAAGGACGCGCCGATCCTGATCCTCGACGAAGCCACCGCAGCGCTCGACACCGAGTCCGAACGGCTGGTGCAGGATGCGCTGGAGCGGTTGATGCCCGATCGCACGACCTTGGTGATCGCCCACCGCTTGTCGACCATCGAGCACGCCGATCAGGTGCTGGTGCTCGATCAGGGCCGCATCGTCGAACGCGGCTCGCACGCGCAACTGCTCGCCCAGGGCGGGTTGTACGCGCATCTGCACCGCATGCAGTTCCGCGAAGCCGAATGAACGAAACCACCGACGCGTCGATGCCCGAACGCATGAATACCGCGTTGCCGTCCCAGCCCGCGAGCGCCCGGCGATGAGCGCGGAAAGCCGCAACGGCGTGCCCGCCTATTGGTACGACGACACCGCGGTGCCGGCGTATGCGCGGCTGCTGTCCGGGCTGTACGGCGCGGTCACCGGGTTTCGCCGCTCGCTTTATCACAAGGGCTACAAACGCCGCATCCATCCCGGCGTGCCGGTGGTCGTGGTCGGCAACATCACCGCCGGCGGCGCCGGCAAGACGCCGTTGACGATCGCGCTGGTGCAGCGGCTCAAGCTCGAAGGTTTCAATCCCGGCGTCGCCAGCCGCGGTTACGGCCGCGACGACATCGCCACGCCTTTGTGGATCGAACGCGATACCGATCCGCGCGTGGGCGGCGACGAACCGGTGCTGATCGCGCGCCGCACCGGCGTCAAGCTGCGCGCCGATCGCGATCGCGCGGCGGCGGCCAAGGCATTGGCCGAGGCCGGATGCGACATCGTGATCTGCGACGACGGCCTGCAGCACTATCGGCTGGCGCGCGATATCGAGATCGAAGTCGTCGACGGCCGTCGCCGCTACGGCAACGGCCAGTTATTGCCGGCCGGCCCCTTGCGTGAACCGCCCGAGCGCGCGGCGCTGTGCGATTTCCGGGTGGTCAATCTGGCCCAGTCGGCGACCGCCGATCCGGCCGCGAGCGCCGGTTTTGGCGAATGGCCGATGCGCCTGATCGCCGACCAGGCCCAGCCCTTGCTCGGCGCGCGTCCGCTCAAGCTGGAAGCCTTCGCCGGCCAGCGCGTGCACGCGGTCGCCGGTATCGGCGACCCGGAGCGATACTTCGCCATGCTGCGCGGCTTCGGCATCGCCGTGGTTCCGCACGCGTTTCCCGATCATCACCGCTACGTCGAATCCGACTTCGCCTTCGGCAGCAAACTGCCGGTGCTGATGACCGAGAAGGACGCGGTCAAGATTCCGCTGACGGGCGAGGGCGGCTTCGCCTCCGACGCCTTCTACAGCGTCCCGGTGCGCGCTGAATTGCCAGAGGCGTTCTGGGTGTCGTTGTTGGATAAGCTGCAGCCGATTGCGCGGCGTTGAGGCGTTTGCGCCTTGGTGGCGTCGGATTGCTTGCGACGTGGTTGTATCGGCGTGGTCGCGGCTTGCGCCGCTCCTACAGGTAACCGGTGTAGGAGCGGCGCAAGCCGCGACCACGAATCCGCAACAACGGCGTTTGTTACCTGCGCCAGCACAACCCGCTTCCGCCGCATGCCGTACACCGCTTTGGAGCCCACCATGAGCCAGGACTTCGTCGTCGCCATCCCCGCCCGCTATGCCGCCTCGCGCTTGCCCGGCAAGCCCTTGCGCGAGCTCGCCGGCGAGCCGCTGGTGCTGCACGTGGCCCGGCGCGCGTTGGCGGCCGGCGCGCGCGAGGTCTGGGTCGCGGCCGACGACGAGCGTATCGCCCAGGCGCTCAAGGACAGCGGAGTGCAGGTCGCGATGACCTCGCCCGATCATGCCTCCGGCACCGATCGCCTGGCCGAATGCGCCGACCTGGCTGGTTGGCGCGACGATACGGTGGTGGTGAATCTGCAGGGCGACGAGCCCTTCGCGCCGGCCGCGGGCATCCTCGCCACCGCGCAGACGTTGCGCGACAGCGGCGCGGAGATGTCGACGCTGGCCGCGCCGGTGACGCAGGTCGAGGTGTTGTTCGATCCCAATGCGGTCAAGCTGGTGCGCGCCGGTAACGGCGATGCGCTGTATTTCAGTCGCGCGCCGATCCCGTGGCCGCGCGATGCTTTCGCCAAGGACCGCGAGCGCATGCCCGGCGGTGGTGAGTGGCTGCGGCATATCGGCATCTACGGTTACCGCGCCGGATTCCTGCGCAAATTCGCCAAGATGCGGCCGGGACGGTTGGAGCAGATCGAATCGCTGGAGCAACTGCGTGTGCTGGAGGCCGGCTATCGCATCGCGGTCGGCATCACCCCGGAGCCATTCCCGCCCGGCGTGGACACGCCGGAGGATCTGGCCCGGGCCGAAGCGCATCTGCTGCAGGCCGATCAGGGCGCCGCGGATGCCGCAAGCGGCGAGGGCGCCTGAGCCATGCGCCTGTTGGTCGTGTGTCTGGGCAATATCTGCCGCTCGCCGGTGGCCGAGGGCGTGTTGCGCGCGCGCATCGCCGCCTCGACGGTGGCCGGCCGGGTCGAACTCGATTCGGCCGGAACCGGCGACTGGCATATCGGCGAACCGCCGGATAAGCGCGCCATCGCCAATGCCGCCACGCACGGCGTGGACATTTCCGGCTTGCGCGCGCGTCAGCTCGCGCCGAGCGATTATCGCCAGTTCGATTGGCTGCTGTGCGCCGACCGCGCCAATCTTCGCGACGTGCGCGCACGCGCGCCGAAGGGCACGACGGCGCAAAGCGCGCTGTTGCTCGATTGGTGCGGCACCGTCGCCGACGGCGAAGTGCCCGATCCCTACACCGGCGGGCCGGCCCAGTTCGAGCATGTGTTCCAGTTGCTGGATCGGGCCGCCGACGGCGCGATCGCGCGTTTGCGTGAAGATCTGCGGAAATCCTGAGGCCGACGACGGTGTGCGGACAGTTCGCTGCGTCGGAACGAAAAGCGTCGGGGCTGAAGCCCCTCCCACAAAACACCTCGTTGACTGTCGCGATCTTACCGAACCCGGGAATTTGAGCCATTCCGACAAGAGCGTTCGAATGCAGCGAAGTCTTTTGTGGGAGGGGCTTCAGCCCCGACGCTTTTCGGCCCGGTCGCAACGAGCCCGGATCAGGCCCCGAACGCATTCAGCCGGCGATCTCATTGCCCCAGCCTTGCGCTCGCGCATAATCGACCCAATTCAGTTCCCACCCCGATCCGCCGGCGCCCAGGCCGGCCGCAAGCCGCCGCCGATGCTGCCCAACGCGACGCCCGCCACCATGCCCGCCCGCTCATGCCTTCGCGCCGCATCGCGCGCGGACGCACACGGGAGCGCTCGCGCATGAGCGCCGCGCAACCCGCGCCGTTCGACGGCAAGGCCTTCGTCAAGAACCTGAGCACCGCACCGGGCGTGTACCGGATGGTCGGCGCCGACGACAACGTGCTGTACGTCGGCAAGGCCAGCGCGCTCAAGAACCGCGTCTCCAGTTACTTCAACGCCACGCCCAAGTCGGCGCGGATCATGTCGATGCTCGCGCAGACCGCGCGCATGGAAGTCACGGTCACCCGCACCGAGGCCGAGGCGTTGATCCTGGAAAACCAGCTGATCAAGTCGCTCAAGCCGCGCTACAACGTGCTGCTGCGCGACGACAAAAGCTATCCCTACGTGCTGATGACCAACGAGGCCTGGCCGCGCATCGCCATGCACCGCGGGCCGCGCGCGATCGCCGGTCGCTACTTCGGCCCCTACGCCAGCGTCGGCGCGGTGCGCGACACGCTCAATCTGATGCATAAGCTGTTCCGCCTGCGCAGTTGCGAGGACAGCGTGTTCCGCAACCGCTCGCGGCCGTGCCTGCAGCACCAGATCGGCCGCTGCAGCGCGCCCTGCGTCGGGCTGGTGCCGGCGCGCGACTACGCCGAAAGCGTGCGCCGCTCCGGATTGTTCCTGGAAGGCCGCAGCGACGAACTCACCGACGAGTTGGGCCGCGACATGGAAGCGGCCAGTTCGCGCCTGGATTTCGAGGACGCCGCGCGCCTGCGCGACCTGATCGCCGGCATTCGCAGCCTGCAGGCGCGCCAGTACGTCGACGGTCGCGCCGCCGATCTGGATGTGCTCGCGGTCGCGATGCAGGGCGTGTCGGCCTGCGTGCTGTTGCTGGCGTTCCGCGACGGCCGCAACCTCGGCACCCGCGCGTTCTTCCCGAAGACCAACGGCAGCGACAATCCCGAGGAAGTGCTGACCGCCTTCATTTCGCAGTACTACGGCGAACAGACGCCGCCGGGCGAGATCGTGCTCGACCGCGACGTTCCCGACCGCGAACTGTTCGAACAGGCGTTCTCGGCCTCGGGCGAGCGCCGCGTGCAGATCAAGACCAATGTGCGCGGCGAACGCGCCGGTTATGTCGATATGGCCAAGCGCAACGCCGAACTGGCGCTGGGCACCGAACTGACCAGCCACGCCGCGCAACTCGTCCGCGTCGAAGCGCTGCGCGATCTGCTGCGCATGCCGGCGTTGCCGCAACGCATCGAATGCTTCGACATCAGCCACACCATGGGCGAGGCCACGGTGGCTTCGTGCGTGGTGTTCGACGCGCAGGGACCGGTGCGAGGGCAGTACCGTCGCTACAACATCGCCGGCATCACCGAGGGCGACGACTACGCGGCGATGAATCAGGCTATTTCGCGGCGCTTCCGGCGCGCGGTGGAAGAATACGGTGTGTTGCCCGACATCCTGCTGATCGACGGCGGCGCCGGCCAGGTGGCCCAGGCGCGCGCGGCCTTGGATGAACTCGGGGTGGAAGGATTCGCGTTGGTCGGCGTAGCCAAGGGCCCGGCGCGGCGCCCCGGCGATGAGGAATTGCTGCTGCCCGACGGCCGCATCGTGCGCCCCGGCGCCGAGTCTCCGGCGCTGCAGCTGATCCAGCAGGTTCGCGACGAGGCGCACCGTTTCGCCATTACCGGCCATCGGGGGCGTCGTCAGAAGACGCGCAACAGCAGTAGGCTGGAGGACATTCCCGGCATCGGCCCGCGCCGACGCGCTAATCTGTTACGGCATTTCGGCGGTCTGGGCGGTCTGAAGGCCGCCGGGATCGAGGAAATCTCCCGGGTCGAGGGCGTCAACGAAGCCTTGGCCGAGCGCATCTACGCCGCCCTGCACGGGCTGGACGCGCCGGCCGAAGCCTCCACGCCCACCGCTCCGGGACTTACCCCCAAGGCCGCGGCCGCGGGCAGCAGGACCCAAAGCAGTAAACCCGCCGATGCCGCGCAGGCGCCGTCGGACCGCAAGCGGAGCGAAGGATGAAGTTGACCATACCCACCATGCTGACCCTGGCGCGGATCGTGCTGATCCCGGTGCTGGTGGTGGTGTTTTTCCTGGACTATCCGTGGACCAACTTCGCGGCCGCGTTCATCTTCGCCTTCGCCTCGATCACCGACTGGCTCGATGGCTGGATCGCCCGCCGCTACAACCAGTACTCGGCGTTCGGCGCCTTCCTCGATCCGGTCGCCGACAAGCTGATGGTCGCCGTGGCGCTGCTGCTGATCGTGCAGAAGCACCCGACCGTGTGGATGACGCTGTGGGCCGCGGTCATCGTCGGCCGCGAAATCGCCGTGTCGGCGCTGCGCGAATGGATGGCCGAACTCGGCCAGCGCGCGGCGGTGAAAGTGGCCGCGATCGGCAAGATCAAGACCATCGTGCAGATGGTCGCGCTGGTGTGTCTGCTGTATCAGGAAGACATCCTGGGCCTGCCGGTATTCAAGATCGGCGAGTGGATGTTGGCCGCCGCCGCGTTGCTGACCTTGTGGTCGGGGCTGGCCTATTTGCGCGCTGCTTGGCCTATAATGCGCGCCGATACGAACAAGCCTTCGGCCTGACCGGCAACGGAACGGCTGGCGCGAACTGCTCCCCAACGGGGCCGGAACGCAACCTGGCAAGCCACCGCAGCCCTTACAGGGCGGGCTTCTCAGGCAGTTCGGACGCGGGCCGCAAGGCGCCGGGGCGTGAAGAAAGCAGTTGACAGTTTTCTTTCGATGCCTAAAATATCGCTTCCTCCGCGGGAATAGCTCAGTTGGTAGAGCACTACCTTGCCAAGGTAGATGTCGCGAGTTCGAGTCTCGTTTCCCGCTCCAGATTCAAGAAAGTTCCGGCGACGGAATCTTCTTAGAAACTAAACCCCCTCGCGGGGTTTTGTTTTTTAGAAAACGAATGCAGCGATCCAAAGATTGCAAGCCTTCGTCGCTCTAGGCAGTATGTGTTGGGCAATACGTTGTTGCGGTATGTGTCGACGTCACCGGCCGGGTGGCAGAGTGGTTATGCAGCGGACTGCAAATCCGCGTACGCCGGTTCAATTCCGACCTCGGCCTCCAATTCGGACAGCGGTAGCGCAAAGCGCCGATGTTCAAGGTTTCATGCGGGAATAGCTCAGTTGGTAGAGCACTACCTTGCCAAGGTAGATGTCGCGAGTTCGAGTCTCGTTTCCCGCTCCAATACGGTTCTCGCGGTCCAGGCTCAGGTCGGATCGCGGCAATCGCCGAAAGGGCCTCCGGGCCCTTTTTTCTTGCCCGCGATATTGTCGGGCGCCCGCATCGGCGTCGCGGCGCGTGCTTCGTGCGACCGACCGACTCGGCCGGTTACGCCTGGCCGCATCGTTCCGAGCGCGCTGCGCGGTTGTCGTGCGAGCGCCGCTGTCGCTGCGTTGGCGCTGCCGCGCAGGCAGTTCGGCACGGCGTGTGCGAGCAGAGCATACGGAACACGCATCAGATCGCCGGTATCGAGGTTGCTGACAGAGCGGCGCCGATGCCTTGCGCGACGCGGGCGACCGCGATCGCTTCGTGTATGCGTTCAACTGGTTCAGCGTCCGCCGCGACGAAGCCGGAGCCAGGCACCAGACCTCGCTGATCTATCGCTGGTCGATAGCGGGCCGGAACTGGCCGCGGAATCCAGGCCACCGAGCGCAGCTTGGCCCTGCTTACCCGCGTTTCGGCGTAGTGGGGAGGCCGTCCGTGCGGTTGGCCGCGCATGCGGCGATATTATCCAGGCGTCCAGGAAGGGTCATGCCGGCCCGGCCGCACCAGGAGGTTCAGGTGGCGATCGTCAACGAACAGCTGAAAACCTACGTGTTCCTGCGCGACATGCAGAACGACGCTTACTTCCCGCCGCATCTGGTGACCAAGGGGCAACAGATCCTGATCGGTCTGTGCGAGGCGATCGAGGCCCAGCGCCCGGCCGATCTGGATGCCTTGTACCGGCTGACTCACGCGGCGACGGATCGTTTCAACGATCTGGCCGAGGAGTTCTACGCTCACGACAGCGAAATCGAAACCGCCGCGCGCGAAAGCATCGGCGGCGATTTCGCCTTGATCGCGCAGGCGTATGGGTTTGAGGCCGATATCGAGGAATTGATCGCGACTCGCGATTGGTGAATTCCGATGCCGACCGCGCAATGAGCCGCTCGATAGCGTTTCCGCCGCCGCCTCATGGACTACCCTGGGAAACGTAGACGCTTCCGGCCGATAAGGCGTCGCGAACCTTGCTTATGGTGCCCGGAGCCGGCACCGCAAAGTCGATCTACGTAATTGAATTAATTAACAACAAAATGCCTATAATTCAGTCCGTATCCCCATTCGTATCCCCGGAAAGGTCGGGCTGCCCTGGGATGTCCCAGGACGAATCCACGACAGACTTTTGACCGTCCGTGCGTTGGGAGTCCGGATCAGAACGGAGCCGGCCGCTTCGCGACGCCGTCGAGAACGCGAATGACCCGCCGCAACGGCATGTCTTCCTCCACCAGTTCCTGACGCAGCGTCGCCGACATCGTCCTGTCCAACGCGGGGAATTGCCATCTGGCCTATGCCACCCTCAAAAAGCGACGGCGGACTCATTTCCCAGAATAAAGCGTGATCGCGTCCGCGGCTCCGGGGGCAGGCCCAAAGCTATTCTTACTACGTGAGATAGGGGCAGACATGGACAGTTTTGCGCGTCGGTTCGTACAAATCGCGGCCTTGCTATTGGCATCGTTCTTCACGGCATCGGCCGCGCCACAATCAGCGCTCACGCTTTCGGCGTTGCCCGCCGATGTGCGCAATACCTCGCCTGATTCTGTCCGCTCGCCGGAAAATCGGCACCTGTTCCGCGCCGTGCCCGGTCAGTCCATCGAGTCGAGCGACAAGAAACCGCACTGGTGGCGGCTCACCGCGACGCGCGATTTTAGCGCAGCGGATACGCCACAACTCGTCATGTCGCAACCCCACTTCAAACAGTTGGAAGTGTGGCGCCCTGGCGAAACAGCGGCGGTTCTCCGCACGCTCTATGGTCCCGACAGCGACCTGAGTCATTCCGCGCTCGCACATGTCATTCCCTTGCCGAACGGTTTGCGCGCAGGCGAATCGCTGTACATCCGAATTTCGTCAAACGCCAACTTGCCGTCGCAATTCTCGATCCTCCCGCTCCGAGACGTGTATGCGCAAGACAACGCATACAACCGCATCCGCACCTTCGTACTGACCGCACTTGGGCTGGTAGCGCTCTTGGCGATTGGTTTCTCCGTGTCGCTGCGGCAACGCGGCTATGCATATTTGGCGATCACCCTATTGGCGCAGATCGTTAGCTTGGCGATCGAGGGCGGGGACTTCCGGGGTAACGAATGGTTGTCGGTGTTCGCGATGGATCGCAGAACCAATATTCTGTTGAACACTGGCGCCGTGCTCGCGAGCGTCCGGTTTTTCATGTTCTTTCTGAGCCTGGAGATCACGCAGCCACGCGCAGCCCGTATTCTGGACATGTGCAGCATCGTATTGTGCGCCGTGCTCGCAGTCTCCACGGTGCAAGTGTGGGCGGCAACTGCTTACGTGGGCAATGCGGCATTGCTCACCGTCATCGCGACGGTGATTCCGGCGTGCGTGTATGCGATACGTCGCCGGCAACGGGAAGCATTCATTCTGCTGGCGGCGTGGACACCACTCATGTTCGTGCTGGTGGTTAAGATCGGTGGCTTGCAACAGTGGTGGCCGACCTACGATTGGTTGCAGTACGGATATCCGGGCGCGATAATGTTTGGTGGCCTGGGGCTGCTGCTGGGCTTTACGCACAAGCTGCGCCAGCTTAGCCATGACCGTGATTCAGCCCGCCAGCGCGCCACGTATGACGGGCTGACCGGCGTGCTGTCGCGCCCCGCGCTAGAAGATGCGCTGGCGGCATCCGTAGCCGAGGCGGTCGGCGGCGGCAATCCGCTATCGGTTGCGTTTATCGATGTGGATCGGTTCAAATCGATCAATGACAATCACGGTCACGCCATCGGTGACGAAGTGTTGCGCATCGTCGCGATGCGGCTGCGCAATCGGCTACGCCCTGGCGACCTGCTGGGACGATACGGCGGCGATGAGCTGATCGTGATTCTGCCAGCCACTTCGCTGACGGATGGGGTGCAACTGTCCGAAACTTTGCGGTGTGCGATAGCAGACAGCCCGATTTCTATCGATGGCACGCTAATTCACGCGAACGTCAGTATCGGGGTCGCGCAGTTACGTGCGCACGAATCCGCGTCGTCACTGATGAAGCACGCGGACGATGCGCTATACGCTAGCAAAGCTGCCGGTCGCGGCCGAGTCAGTGGGCATGGAGAGCGCGCCGAAGCCATGCCCTGAGCATGTGTAGTGCGCGACCCATCGCATTCACATCGGCGATTCTCAAGCACAGTCGTCACCAACACACCGGAGAATCGCACCATGAGCCACGCCCGTCGCTTCCTATCCATCCTTGCTGTCCTGGCCGTCCTGACACTTAGTGCCTGCACTGTCCCCACTGATCCGACGTTTGTCGGCCAGCGTGCCGGCGACATTGAGGTCCGTTCCGGTGTCCCGGCGTCGCCTCCGGAACGCGCGTCTATCTGATAGTCGGCCAGCGTGGGGCCGGCGACGGACCCCGCGCTTTGCCGTAATGACCGGTGACCGTACTAACACACCGCTGTGTTTTGACGGCCATTCGTAAGCTCATCTCTGGAACGAATACCCGCCATGAAGAAATCGCTCCCGCTCACCTTCGTTGCCGTTCTGATGGCCATCGTCTGTACCGCATGCGCGCCGCCGGTCGATCCGTCTTTCAGGTCTTGCGAACTACGTTGACAAAAAAATGAGAATTGCGCAATCGCCGAGCGCAATGTCGTCAACGGGAGCCAATGCCAATTCCGGCGAGGGAACGTTACCGATCCGGCCTCTTCCGTGTTCTTCCGGACAAGTCCGGGTCCTTCCTGGGACTGAACCGCATCGGGGGGGGCAAGCCGCGAACCTTCGCTAGTTCCAGCGCCTGCAATACGGTTCGCACCTGCAACGTCGGCGGGTTCCTCATCCCAGCCCGCGCGCGGT